>JBBRMD010000017.1:0-84287 GCA_038231015.1 Candidatus Obscuribacterales bacterium | reverse complement strand
TCGGGAGCCTATAGACGCGGCGAGTTTATTTCAGCCCTTGACCTCTACAAGCAACTAGATCGCAAAGCGCCCAATCAAGCTCTTGTCAAATACAATATCGCCACGATTTATTTAGCGATGAAAAGCCCAGTGCAAGCCTTAGATTTCTTCAGGCAAGCCCGCAAGCTTAAGCCTGAAGATCAAAATTATCAAAAGGCTGTCGCTCAGCTTGAAGGCAATTTGCAAGCTGAAGAAAGCGAGCGCCTAAACGCCGAACGTGCCTGGCAAAATCAGAATCAAGATCAAAGCCAGAATCAGAACCAGAATCAAAATTCTCAACGCAATCAAAATCAGTCGCGCAATAACAACAACAACCAGAACAACAATAATCAGAACAATAGCAATAGCAACAACAACAACAACCAGAACAGCAACGGAAACGGTTTGCTGGGCGGAGATAAGAATGCTCCGCCTCCATCTGCAGCCTTTGGCATCTTAGCCAAGAGCAATAAGTCAGGCGTGCTTGTCACCACCATTGGTATCGCTTCTAGAGCAGCTAGAGGCGGCTTACAACGGGGCGATGTCATCCGCGCAATTGACGGTGAAGTAATTAAAAGCGTCAATCAATTTCAGCAAATAATGAACGGCAAAAGACCAGGTCAATCTCTGCAGCTTATGATTGAGCGCAAAGGCGCTATCGGTCAAGTTATTCTGTAGTTAGTCGTTTACTAGAGCGCTAAGTCTCTCGGCAAAACTCTCAGAAATTTTGGCCGGTTCTAGCTCTGAAACTTGGCGAATGTTGTAGACAGTGTCACGCACCACTGGTTTGTAACCAGAAGAAGCAATTAGCTGTTCCATCTTTTCTTGAGCCAACTGCAAAGGCGTTTTAGCACCAGCAGCGTGGGTAATCTTCTCTTCCATAATAGTGCCGTCCATATCATCAGCACCGAATGAAAGGGCTAGCTGAGCTAATTGCACTCCTAATTGAATCCAGTAGGCTTTGATATGTGGGAAGTTGTCGAGCAGTATTCTTGAGATGGCAACATCTTTGAGCAAGTCAGATGGAGTTGGTTCAGTTACTTCATCTTGAATATTGGTGCCATCGTAATAGCATTTCAACGGTATAAAGCACTGGAAGCCACCAGTCTTGTCTTGCTGCTCGCGCAGAAGCAACATATGGTCTACTTTGTTCTCGATGCTTTCGCTAATACCGGTAAGCATGGTGGCATTAGATTTGATACCAAGCTTGTGAGCAATTCCATGAATTTCCAAGTAAATTGGAGCGGGAGTTTTCTTGACGGCCATGCGTTCACGCACCGCATCATCAAAGATTTCGGCGCCGCCTCCTGGCATTGAGCCGAGCCCGCAAGCTATCAGGCGCTGCAAAACTTCTTCGTAGCTAATACCATCAAGATTTGCTAGATACTCTATTTCAACGGCTGTAAAAGCCTTCATGTGTATGTTGGGAAACTTGGCTTTGAGCTGTTGCAGCACTTCTTCGTAGTAGGCCAAGTCACAGGCAGGGTTAAGACCACCTACCATGTGTATTTCATTGATGCCTAAAGCAGCGCCTTTGCCGGCTTCTTCGAGTACGCGGTCAACGCCCCAAGTGTAGGCTTTGCCCCTTTCTTCAGGGTTGGCATATGAACAGAAACGGCAAGTCTCAACACAAAAATTGGTTGGGTTAAGGTGCATATTGTGAATGTAATAAACATAGTTTTCTTGGCCAGGCTCGGCTTTGACGCGACGAGCGTATTCACCAAGAGCACCAATGGCTACTAGGTCGTCAGATTCGTAGAGGCGAATGGCGTCTTCACGGCTGATGCGCTTGCCGGTATAAACCTTTTCAGCGATGTCAGCTAAGGGATGGCCGGTGAAAATTCTATTTTCAATAACAGCTGACATTGTCACCTCTAAAATCTACTCAAAGTGGCTAACACTATTACTCTGAACCACCAGAGATAATCTTAACAGGATAAAAATGGGATTGTTCCAACTTCTATCCCGCAAGTCACAAGCGTTCACAAGAGGCTTTACTCACTCAATTGGCAGGGTCAGTCGCGGGATGTCCAATTAGGGTTGAGCATCGATGTCAGGATGTGGTCACACCATTTGCCATTGATAAACAAATAATCACGAGCATAGCCCTCAACACTGAACCCTAGACTGCGTAAGAGCCATCCACTCCGTTGATTGGAAGGTTGATAATTAGCCATAATTCGGTGCAAGTTAAGAGCAGAGAAGCCGTAGGCAATCACTGATTGCAGGGCCTCTTTCATCATGTGCTTTCCTTCGCGATCATGGGCAATCGAATAGCCCAAATTACAGTACTGAGCAGCACTGCGAACGATGTTGTTAAGGTTAGCTGAGCCCACTACAACAGTCGGATTCGCGCGGTCAAAGAGAAAGAAACGTATGGCCACATCATCATGAAAATCAACTAGATTGCGCTTTACTTGGGCTTCCCAATACTCAGTGGTGAGGTAGTCACTTGGCCAAGCAGGGCCGCCATCGGCCAGGCGAGTGCTGTTCTCTCTCAGGTAGGTAATTATGGCAGCCACATCTTCTTGTTGAGCCAAGCGAATAGTGCATCTTCCTGTGTTCAACGTAGGAAGCTTGGCTGTGGGAGCGGTCAAATCTTGCATTATTCTCTCAGATTCCTAGAACTAGACTTTACTAGTCTTAAATTTTACTCGACCCAGAAACTAGAATTGGCTCTAACAGGCGCAGCCGATTCTTCGAAGACAGGTCTTCTGTTGTCTTCATGAGCGAGAATTTCAACCAACAAATCAGCATCGATTTCTAAGTCGTCATCGAGCGAATAAGGTGAAGCCAAAACCAAACCGGTTTGGTCGTCGTCGAAATCTCGCCACGACTCTTTGATGGAAGAGTCAAATAGGTACTCATCTTCGTTGGTCCAAGCCAAGAAGCTGTCTTCGATTGAAGGCAGCGGTTCAATCAAAGGCATACCAGCCCGGCGGCCCCGGTCAATGTCATTAATACGCGATTCGATTGCTTCGACTTCACTACGGCGAGTATCGCCAAACCAGTGCATCATCGCTTCTTTTTGGCGTTCACGACACAAGACATTGTCTTCACGATCGGCATCAGCCAGGCGACGAGCATCGTTAAGGTTGAAAGCTTGATGGCTCTGGGCTCTCATTCGAGAAAGCCGCTGCTTGTTGCGGTCAATATCAATAAAATTGGGCAGTATCAAACCACTCTTCGCCCGAGAAACTGTTGAACTAAGGCTTTTAACGAGAAGCAGTACATTAGAAATCAAATTTCACACCCGCCATTCAAAAACTTATGCCAATTTCGACTTGCCAAGAGAATAGTTCAGCGTTGGCCCGTTCTCAATGGGGTGATCCCCAAAGATAAACTCCACTTCATTAATTTAGCAATTCAGATATCAAAAGTCTATCTAAATTAATATCTAAAACTGCACCAAAGGCTATATCCAGAACTTTAACTAGACGAAGCCACTGCGCTTCTGGCTTTCTTTGGGGCTGACACGAATATTTCCCACACCCAGGCTAATCATCTGATTAGTTACTAATTCAAAGAACCTTTCTCGCTCAGGACCTTTGATCACAGCCAAGTGATGGGCTTCAGCTAAAGCTACTGGATATCCTTGTCCTTTTTCAACCTGGGTGCGCACACCTTGCAGAGCAAACTGAAAAAGCTCTTTGTCGTCAAAAACCCAGCGTGGCATTTCAATTCTGGCCACTTCGCTGGCACCGCGCCAGTAAACAAAACAACTGCGGTCACTTGCTGGCATCAACTTTGTCACAGAAGCACCACTAGCAAAAACGCTAGAGCGCTGATTGATAGAAAGTATGCGATCAAAGAGACCACGATCGCCTAGGGGCCAAACCTTAGAGCAGGGAAATTCTTCTTCGTTAAGGCTGCCGCAGTGGTCGCGACAGTGACTTATCTCGTAGGGACAAATCGAGACTCGCAAACAATTGACCAAATCGCTGCTACGACTGTGACTTAAATAGCCAACAATAGGAACTTTGGCCAAGCGTAAGCGAGCAATCATTTCGTCTTGGCGAGCAAAGAAGGTCTCTTGATAGCTGCTACTCATTTTCTCCACCGACCAGGGTATAAGTGAGCCGTCGTACATGGCCAAGGTTGGCCCTTGGGCTGCAGCCTGGCAAGCGGTCTCGGTCAAAAGTTCAAGTTCAAAGAGACCGCGCTCGAGTGAAACATATAGCTCATCGATATGCACTCGGCGGCGGTCGACAAGCGGATAAAGATCATCTGGTCTGGCGTGCAAACGAGGCTCAGTGTAGAGAAGAGGCGCCAGCGGCAGTCCATAAGAAATACGAGCGACGCCGGCATTGAGCAGATAGCAATTGTGCACTTCATGATGCGAAGGCATTATCTGCGAACCATCTACAGCCACAACAGTCCAGGGTTGATTCGCTGTATTGAGGGCTGCCACAGTTTCTCGATGCCCGACTGGTTCAAGGGGGCGGGCAGTTGGCCAAAGCACCCATGGCGCATTTTCAGAGAGCTTCTGCTCAAACTTTTCGCTATCTTTAGCGGCCCCAGAAAAGGCACTAAGCGCACTGGCTAAAATTCGCTCATAGTCTTGCTTTTCGACAACGGCGTCGGCACCAATTTGGGCCACCAGCTGAGAAATCTTCATGAAGTCGAGCATATGACAAAACCAGTGAAGAAGGGAATCAGAGATCAAAGAAGAGATTGATAGTAGCGCTATACTTTACTAGACATGTCGATCAATCGGAAAGCAAAACAGTGAATCAGAAAAATAACCGCAAGCCCAAAGATGCTCATTCTGATGCCTCAGCTGATGCCTCTAAAGAATTGCCTAAATCACTCGCTCGCCGTATCGCTGAACTGCGCGAGCGAAAGAATCTCACTGTGAGAGATTTAGCACAAGACTCACGTTTTACCAAAGAGCGCATCGAAGATATCGAATCTGGTCTAGAAACTTGGCTTTCTTCAACAGATAGACAACTTTTAGCCAGAGCTTTGGCAGTCGACCCCTACATAATTCAAGAAGCTGAGACAAGACCTCGCCTTGAAGAAAGTGATGACCCTGTCGCCTACGCTGCCATATTGGCTGATCTTTCTGACTCAATTTTAAAAGGTGTGAAAGAACACGAATGTCCTCAATGCGGAAACACCTTGCGTTGCCGCGTTCAAGAAGGCCTAGACATAGAAGAGCTGCCAGTCTTCATAGCGAAAGCCTTTTGCCAAAAATGTCCTTTTATTCTCAAATAAAATAAAGCAGCAGCAGTATTAATAGAACGAGTAGCTGCTCTATTATTCTTACTTCGTGATCAAACGTGCTGGTTGCGGATACTCACCAAGAAAAGTGATGGTGCCGCTCTTGATGTCGCGCATTGCTCCAACAATTTTTACTTTGCCAGAATAGACTGCTTCTTTGACAATTGTGCTGTTACTGAGCATATCACTGGCCGACAACCAAACATTGGCCACAGCTGAAGAGTAGACAAGTTGGTTACCTTTTTCATTAGGATGGCTGCGGCGCGCTGAGGCTACAGCTGGTGCAATCTTGCTCATGATTGTTGGCAAGTTACCAGGTAGAAGTGCACCGTTGACAGCACTATCAACAGCCGCCTTTACCGCACCACATTCGGTGTGGCCCAGAACAATTACTAATGGAATACCAAGATATTTGACACCATACTCGATTGAAGCTAATTCTGAGGTTGCGCAGACATTGCCAGCTACTCTCACCACAAATAATTCGGCTAAACCCTGATCAAAGACCATTTCTACTGGCACTCTAGAATCAGAGCAACCTAAAACAATCGCCACCGGTTTTTGACCGTTAGCAGCGGTAATTTCGCGCCTAAGAACATCGACAGTAAAATGATTAGTCTTACCAGTCAAATATCTTTTATTACCGCTCTTCAATTCTTGTAAAGCTTGCTCTGGGGTAGGCCTAGAGTGTGCCGGCAGGGCCGAAGCAAACACTAGAGACGCGCAGAGTGCAAGCGATAAGCCAACTAATGCCGTCAAGCGCTCTGTCCACAAATGTTTTTGCATATCTAACTTGCCCTCTATGTTGAACTCAATTCCTTCAGACTCAAGCAAACTCTGTTGTAGATCAGGCGGCATTTCGGTATTGCGAGTGGTGCTTACTCCACCTGCCGCGTTGACGACTCTGTGCCAAGGCACATTGCCAGAATGATATTTTTTATCGCTCTTATCGCTTGAAAGAGCACGCAAAGCCCAGCCAACACCTTGCGCACTGAGGCGCTTAGAGATCAAATTTGAAATCAATCCATAAGACAAGACACGCCCGCGAGGGATACCCTTGACGATTTCATAAACTTCAAAATATACAGACATTGCTAGCTAGCTGAAACAGATCGTTTAACAAAGCATTGGCGAATGGTTTCATCGAGACGGCCCTTGAGCTTGTTCAATCTCTCTGAAATCTCGAGTCGGCGCTTTTGCAAATTGAGCAAATGCTTTCTTCTATGGTCATCTAGTGCATCAGCAAAAAGATCATTAAGCGCAATCTCTTCGCCGTGAGCCCACCAAAGATCTTCTACTACCGAACCGATCAAATCGTGTTCAGCTTCATCAAGCATCTGACTAAATAAACGATACTCATTGCTGAGCATAAACTCAATTGATGAACGCACTTCTTGTCTCAAACTTTGAGCAGCAGACGAGACAATGGTGGCAATCAACTCTTTGTCTAAATTACCAACACGCAAATTCAGTTGCGCCAAAGTTTCTTCAAGCAAATAACGTCTGAAGGCGATTTGATTGAGAAGAAAATCAGGGAAGTAACCAGTACACACCATGTGCACAATCTCGCTACGGGGCGGTAGAGATGTGAGAGCGTGACGACTGCGAACTGAGAGGCCTTGCAGGGTGCTGACAGCGCGGTAATGCTTATCGATCAACTCTTTTAAGCCATTGACTACAGCGCGGTTAAGACCAGGCACTTCGGCATTGCTAGTGCCAGTGTTCAAGCTCTTAGCCATCAGCTGCATAATTTGGCGGCGCAAATAATCAATGTTGCCACCAAGCTCTTCAATCATTTTGACAGCAGTCGATTCACGAGCATCCATAATACCCAGAAGCAAATGCTCAGGGTTGATAAAGTTTAGGCCAAAGAACAAGGCGTACTCATAGGCACGGTGCAATGATTGCACAGTGAGATCGCTCAAGCCGTAAGCTTTTCTTGTTTCACTAAAGCTAGCCGTAGCGCCACCGGCACTAGTGGCGACAACAGGCAAACTGACAGAAGGCAGGCCTGAAGAAAGATCTGGTCGACCTGAAAATGGCAATTCAGATTCGGTCTTACCCTTCACTTGGTTTTCCAATTCTTTGCTGACAGAGTCTTCGTCAATTTTCATTGTCGCTAGAGCTTCATTAGCAACACCACCATATTCGGTTGCTAGGGCAGCAAGAATATGATCGGTACAGATATAGTTGTGTTCGAAGTTTATGCACTCATCTAAAGCAAGCTGCAATACTTGCAAAAGTGAATCGCTTGAACGCTCAAATACAGAATCCAACATTGGCTAATAATCCAAGAGAGGGGACAAACTAAAAATTCTATTAGAAAATGCTCACCGTTATAGGCTTATGGGCCTTTCAGCGAGCATATATAGGATAGCAGCAAACTATAATTTACTCTGACGCATCAAGCTGTTCAATTTATAGAAGGTATCAGTGAGAATTTTAATTTCAAACGACGATGGGGTATTCGCGCCAGGCCTGGGCACTCTAGCTAGAGTATTAGCGGCCGCTGAGCACGAAGTATACGTCGTTGCGCCAGACAGACAAAGAAGCGCCACGGGTCATTCGGTCACCCTCCACAAACCATTACGAGTAGAAGTCGTTGACCTTGCAGGCGGAATCAAAGCCGCATGGTCTACCACTGGTACTCCTTCTGACTGTGTCAAATTGGCTGTCAAACAGCTTCTTCCGCAACCACCAGAAGTAATTATTTCAGGAATCAACTCTGGACCAAATCTTGGCTCTGATGTGCTCTATTCAGGCACGGTGGCGGCAGCAATGGAAGCGGCCTTCTCGGGATTTCCCAGCATTGCCGTGAGCGCCCAGAAAAATGAGCAAGTGGCCTTTAACCTGGCTGCTGAATTCATTGTCGACTTTTTACGGGTTCTACCAAAGGCACCAATGCCCAGCCGCGGCCTATTCAATGTCAATGTTCCGGCCTGCCAACCCGAAGAGCTCAAAGGAGTGCGAGTTACAGAACTTGGCAAGCGCCAATACAAAGATTTCTTTGAACGGCGACATGATCCCAATGGCCGCGACTACTACTGGCTTTCAGGCTGTGCCATCGAAGAGGGTGAGTCAGAATTATCAGATGTATGGGCCCTAGCCAACGGCTACATAACGGTTTCGCCAGTTTCTTTCAATATGACCGACCAAAACACTCTAGCCAAGCTTCATGAGATGATGACTGTCAATGAATTCTCCCACCACGTTCGACCTAGCAAATAGTTATAAAGCCATCTTCAAAGACCCGGAATGGCCTCTGAAGACTACTATAGGCGGCTTTATCAATTACACCGCCTTAGGTGCTTTTCTCTTCAATCCAGCCTTCACACCAATTTGCTTTGTTCTATGGGCTCTCTCGACAGGTTATCTGTTGCGCACCCTAAGAAGCACAGCGGCAGGCGATTTGGAAAAATTACCGAACTGGGGTGATTGGCTTGATTTGTTAATTTCGGGGCTCTCGTGGCTTTCAATTGCCGCCGGGTTCTTCTTTTTCGCCCTATCAACCTTCGCCATAAGCCTGATTATTGGCGCCAGCTTTGACGTCGCGCATATATCGAAGCCAAACTTTCTGCTCTGGTCTGAATCGACTTTTTTGGGCGTGTTCTTCATTGCGGTGGCCCAAAACTTCTTTCTGACAGTCTTAATGGCTAACTTTGCTGAAGAAGAGCGCATGGCCGCTGGCTTTGCCTGGAGAAAGACCTTGAGACGCATCGCCAAAGCACCAGTAGAGCTAGCCTCTGTCTGGCTTGCCGGTTCGGCCCTAACTGTAATGGCCTTAGTAATTCCGCCCATGACCCTGATAGGCGCACTTTTTACGCCATTCTGTTACTTCTTAGCCCAAATCATAAGCACCAGAATGATTGGCCAAACTTGGGCCTACATCAATCAGATTGACTCTTCGCCAAAAGCTATCGCTAAAAGCGCTCTCTAAAAACTTAGCGTTGCACCACGGTCTTCAAGCGACCTTCGCTGGTCAAATAGAGCTTGTGACCAGCGGCAATCTGGGTGGGAGTTTGCACTGGCTGCGAGTTTAGATAGGGATAACCGGCAGGGGTTACAGTGGCAGTGTGACTGAGCTGCTTGATATAAATGCCAATCCATTTAGCAAAGTTTGTCAGCTGCGTACCGCCTTCATTAGCTAGCTTACCGACTTGCTTAGAAGCGAGATGGGCATAGTCGAAAGCTTCATCGACAGTTTCAGGCACCTTCACCGTGATGTTGTTACCGGTGCGGCTAATTGAATATGGATAAGAATTTTTGGCTGCTGCTGGTTTGCTGACGGGGTTGGTTGCAGCATGCTTTATTTCAGGAGTGAGGCTGATATTGGCAGTGCCAAGACCAGGAATGGACAAGGCTAATTTGCGCCCTGAATTGTCGACTTCTTGAATTTTGCTAGCGGCTTTTGCTTTAACCACTTTCTTAGAAGTTTCGCCAGCACTAGCATTAAGCGTCTCAGGCGACATGCCTAAGGCACCAGAATGTAAAAGTGTGGCCACAAGAACAGGTGCTGAGAGCAAGACGCAAGCTTTATTAATTCTCATAAATCCTCAAACAGCGATTAGTCAGAACTTCTCTTAAACATCGCCTCAAGCCCAAGATTATGTCACAAAGAGGGTTTAGCAAAACTCAACGTGAATTATTTCTTGATAACCTAAACCAAGGGCGCCACGAGGCAAGATAGAACCACTTGACTACACGCGATTATCAGGTATAGTCGCAAGATGCATGGGCATAATGAAAATAACCATGTGATACGATCGAATTGTTCGTATCTAAACGCGTCGGTAGAAAAGACTAAAGTAACGATGGAAGATTCGCAAAGTAGCAGCAGCAGTAGCAACAATAGTGGCACCGTTAAAGAGTCAGACGACCCTCTTCCGGGACCTTTAAATTGTTTGTTCAGCAGTTTTGCATTCGGTAAGAAAGGAGACGGACAGCGCAGCTAGCGATGTCTGGATTTATTTTGTACCAAATTGCATGGATACCAGTTTTAATTTTCTTCAACGCTTTCTTTGTGGCGGCTGAGATGGCTCTTGTTCGTGTGCGGCGCACACGCATAGACCAATTAGCTGAACGCGACAATTTGTTCGCCAAGAAAGTGCAAATATATCTGCAAAATCCGGAACGCTTCATATCGGCCTGTCAGCTTGGTATAACCATTGCCACTCTGCTCCTTGGTGCTGCCGGTGAAAGTGCTTTAGCCGAGAATATCTCAGCGTGGACTCGTAACTTAGGCGTGCAAGCAAGCTTGCCTGAGTCGTCACTAAAGACTCTTGCGCTTCTATCATTTGCCTTTGCCTTCACCTTGACTGCTTACATTCAAACTGTAGGCGGCGAGCTTTTGCCGAAGATGCTCACGTACAGCCGGGCTGAAACAGTAATTCTATTTACTGTTTATCCGATGCATTTCTGGTGCCTTCTTACTTCTCCTTTCTTGGTTATTCTGCAAAAGACCACTGAGATTGTCGTCAAGCTTCTCAAGATCAAAGATCCTCCTTCTATACATTCAGTTCACTCAGAAGAAGAACTGAAGATGTTAGTGACAGCTTCACATGACGAAGGCGTCTTAGAGCCAGACGAAGAAGAGATGCTGCACAGCGTCTTTGACTTCTCTGACACCATCGCCTCTGAAGTTATGACTCCCAGAATCGACTTGGTATGCGTTTCGGCCACTGCCACTATTCGCGAATTTGTGCAAGAAGCTCTTAAATGGGGACATTCTCGAATTCCAGTCTTTGAAGAAGACATGGATAACATCTTTGGTATGGTGCACATCAGAGACGGTCTGAGAGCCATGGTAGAGCACAAAGAGAACTCGCATGTGCGCGAATTTACCCGCAACATTTTGATTGTGCCAGAGAACAAGAATCTTAAAGACTTGCTTACCGAATTTAAACTGACCAAAACCCATATGGCAGTTGTAATGGATGAATACGGTGGCACCCAAGGTATTGTCACCCTAGAAGATTTGCTTGAAGAACTAGTTGGCGACATTGCTGACGAGCACGAAATAGTCGAAGAATTCATTCACGCCGAAGCAGATGGCACCTATGTGCTCGACGCTAAACTAACTCTTGAAGAAGCTAACGAAAAACTCGAACTAGAAATAGAAGACGAAGAGTTCAATACAATTGGCGGGCACGTCTTTGGTTCACTAGGTCGCGAGCCTGTTCCTGGAGACGAAATAGAATCTGAAACCTTCGTGCTTCGAGTTCTTGAATCTGATCGCCATCGCATTATCAAACTGCGCCTCATTCGCAAAGAGTCGAAAGAAGCTAATGGAGAGACTCGTGATCAACAATCAGCGACTCACAATAATCTGAAAAACAGTAACGGCAAAAAGACAACCGAGCAAGGTCTGCCGTCTATGAACAGCGAAAAATTTTAGCGAGAAGTCTTAGCGAAAAGTTCTGAGGCAAAGTTCTAAAGAATAATTCTGAAACGGAAATATCCAATTGTCATCATCAACCAGAGATCTACTTTTAAAGAAAGCTTCAAAAGTAAGAGCAAAGAAACGCCTTGGCCAGAACTTCTTAATTGAACCGTCTGTTTTAAGCAAGATAGTCGAAAGCCTTAACTTAACGACTTCTGATATTGTCATTGAGATTGGCCCTGGACTTGGCTTCTTAACGCAAGAATTGCTCAAGAGTGGCGCCCATATTTACGCCATCGAACTTGACCGCGAAATGGTTGAACAACTTCAAGAACTGAAGCAGCCAAATCTAACTATCATTCATGCTGATTTCTTAGACTTTGATATCAGTACCATTGCACCAGCGGCGGTAGCAGCAGGCGCCAAGATAAAAATAGTCGGAAACGTACCTTACCAAATTACTACGCCAATCATCACCCATGTATTTGGAGAGATTGGCGAACCCCAGCCCTGGCTATCTTCAGTTGAAAGCCTGACCATGACTATACAAAGAGAAGTAGCTCTGCGCCTCTCAGCCATGCCTGGGAGCAAGACCTATGGTCAACTGACACTATTAGGAAACTACTATAGTGTCTGCAAGATGATCATGTCTGTAGGCAAAGAGCTGTTCGTGCCGCAGCCAGATGTAGAATCAGCCGTAGTGCAGATGACTAGACTATTGAAGCCTAGTGTAAAAGTGAATGATGCTCTCTTCTTACGCAAAGTAATAGCTGGTGGCTTCAGAGAGCGCCGAAAAATGTTGCGCAACAATTTAGCCTTCACCCAATTAAGCCAAGATACTTTGTCTGAAATATTCGAAGAGCTAAAAGTTGCTCCATCAGCCAGAGCAGAGAATCTGCCGCTCACAACTTTTGCCCTTTTAGCTGATGCTATTCAAGCACGTAGACCAAAAGAAGACAGCGAGTTGACATGAACACTAAAACCTCAATTGAAGTAACTGCACCAGCCAAGGTCAATCTTACATTTGAGGTATTAGGCTTACTCGATGATGGCTACCATGAAGTACGGTCGCTGATGACCGCTATCGACTTGTGTGACACCCTCACCTTTAGCTTCGAGCCAAGCCGCGAGCCCGCCATCAACATTTCGATTGCCAATAATCTAGGGGCAATTCAACAAGATAATTTTCCACTAGGTAGCGATAATCTAATTGCTAAAGCAATTCGCATTTATCTCTCAACTATTGAAAAACCAGTAAGCTTAAAAGTCGACGTTTCTATAGTCAAGAAAATCCCAATAGGCGCTGGCCTTGCTGGCGGCTCAGCCAATGCAGCAGCCACTCTGCTTGCCATGAATCAATATTTCAAGGGCGAGCTAAGCAACGCCCAGCTACTTGAGCTTGGCGGCAAACTAGGTGCTGATGTGCCCTTCTGTCTTTCTGGGGGCTTACGAGTAGGCACTGGCCGTGGTGACAAGCTTAGCGACCACCTACCTAACGAAAATGCAATTGCTCTAGTGATTGCCAAACCGCGCAATCTCTCCATTGCCACACCTTGGGTGTACGGAGCCTACGACGAGACTCCAGAGATATTCCACCTTGCTGAAAAGCTCAGAGACCGCTATATGACCGAAACTCTACCCAGCGCTTTTGCTAGCCAAGCTTTGGCAGAGGGCAACCTCGCAGAGGCCCTCAAAGCTTTCGGCAACGACTTTGAGCAAGTTGTCTTTCCTCACTATCAAGAATTAAAAGACATCAAGCAGACTTTCATCAAACTCGGTGCCATCGGCTGCCACATGACTGGTAGCGGACCGACAATATTTGCTGTAACCGCTAACCGCGAGGCGGCAGAGAAGCTCAAAGCTGATTTTTATGAAGACTACTGCCAGGTCAATGAAATTGCTTGCGCCACCAAATATGACCCTATCGATCTTTGGGTAGCCAGCACTATTGAAAGCGGGGCCCAAGTGCTCGAGGTGAAGAGTGAAGGCTAGTAGCAAAAGCACGAAAGAAGTTACAAGCAAATCGAAAGCCGTCAGTAAACCAAAACCAGCCACTAAAAGCAAAGTTAAAGGGCCGGAGAAAGTGACGTTGGTGCCCAAGGCGAAAGCCCAACGCATTGTCGATATTCTTTGCCACACTTACCCTGAGGCTGACTGCGAACTCAACTACGAAACTGACTTTCAGCTTCTAATAGCAGTTGTGCTCTCGGCTCAAAGCACAGACGTCACAATCAACAAAGTCTGTGCTGAGCTTTTTAAATATTATCCGACAGCTAGAGAGCTCGCCGAAGCTGACATTGAACACATTAAGAAGCTAATTAAGGCCAGTGGCTTCTTCAACGCCAAAGCTAAGAATATCCAGGCCTGTGCTCAAGCAATCATGAGCAAGCACAAAGGCTTGGTGCCAACCCAACATGAGCTTTTGACCGAACTTCCAGGGGTAGGTCGCAAGACTGCCAATGTCGTGCTTGGTGTTGCTCATGGAGTATCAGGCTGGAGTGTCGATACACATGTGCAGAGACTATCAAGACGCCTTGGCTTCACGAAACAAACCGACCCCTACAAAATTGAACTTGATTTGCAAAAACTTTTCCCCAATCAAGATTGGTCAAAGCTTTCGATTACAATTATTTGGCACGGCCGACGCCTCTGTTTCGCCCGCAAGCCCAATTGTGCTAATTGCCCTGTCAATGAGCTTTGCCCATCTTCAGAGGCCTGAGCTGCTGATAATAGGGTGTATTAATTGGCGTTTAGGGGAACGAATTAGTCATACGAGTTATTTGTAGTCATACGAGTTACTTAAAGTCAGAACAATTAGTTGAGCACAACCCAAGAAAGAAGAGGGAGCAATGACAGACGAAGTCGAAGCCAAAGCAACAAAAGTCGAAAGACTCGGATTCTTTGAAAACCTCAACGAAACAGCTCGACACCTCGGCAAATCAATAGAAACGCAAGGGCGTAGCATCAGAGAGGAAGACAAGCTTTCATCTCTATTAGTGCCGGCCACCTGCATCGGTCTCACCATAGCAGTCACCGTCGGTGGCTGGGCCCGTCTGGTAGTCTCAACTTTGGCACTGGCTGCTTTACTTTACTATGTACTAAGTCGCATCGGCATTGTGCGTTCGCTTACTGAGCGTCAAGCTGCACTCATCTGGCACATTGTCCTGAGCGTCTTTCTACTGGGCATCACATTTAGCTTTGTCTTCTTAGAAGTGCTCAACCGAATACGTTAGAACTACCGCTAAAGTGGAGCTTTGTTTAAAGGCGCGGCAGCAGTCAACGTGTCGACATTGAGGCAGCCTATGGCATGCAAGAGTTTGGCTTGGGCTTGGTCAAATTCAATGATGGCATTAGCTTTGTCTATCAATGAATCGGTATAAGACTTTTGAGCGTTGATAACATCTAAGTATGTGCCGACGCCTTCTTTGAAGCGCAACTCAGCTAACCTCAAGCCTTCTTCTGCATACTTCACAGCAGCAGTGGTTTCAATAATTAGATTCTCGGTACTAACACTAGCTAAGTATGAGTCGCGCACTTCTTGACAGACCTTCATCAGCTCACGGTTAAACTCTAGCTGTACGCGCCGTGCTTCCCACTGCTTGGCTCGCACCTGAGCCACTTCTTGCAGACCTAGGCCGCCGAGGTTCCACTGCATATCAACACCAATAGTGAACAGTGATCGCATGGTCCAGGGTGCCGGTCCGCTTCCACCAGAGGCCAGAGGCAGACCGCCAGCAGAGCTAATTCCACCGACAGAGGCACCAGAACTGCTAAGCGACGTCTGTTGCGTTTGCAAGCTGCTGAGCGATGCATTGGTTGCATAAGAGCCCGAGCCAATCACAGCACCGGTAACGGCCACAGATGGTAAGAGAGATGAGCGAGCGACCTTAACTGCGGCTTTGGCCGCTTGGCGCAACTGTTCATACTTTTTAAGTTCTGGTCTTTTATCAATAGCTATTTTCAACAAATCGGCTGGTCGCAAAGCCGAATCAATCAAGCGTGCCTTTGCCACCATTCTATTTCTAATAGTGAGATCAGTGCCTTGGTCTATATTTAAAAGAGTGGCAAGTTTCACTGCCGATTTACGCCTAGCTACCTGCTGCCTGATCAAATGCTGCCGGTCAGCCGACAATTGATACTTAGCTTGCAACACATCTAACTCAGTATTGACGCCATTGTCAAAGAGATCTTGATTGACTACCAAAAGAGTTTTGGAGACTTCAACCGCTTTAACTCTGATTTGCAAAAGCACATCGTTACGCACCACTTCGTAATAACGCTCAGCAGAATCAAGGAGCATATCATTGACTGTGCCAGACAACTCAAATTTAGAAGCGCGGTAGCGAGCTTGATTTTGTTTGGCAGTATAAAGAATGCCACCACCTTTAAACAAATACTGTTGAAAGCCACTGGCCATCGTCAAGTATGGGTTATGAATACCAATAGCTAAACCGGCCGGACTAACATAATTACCATCAAGACGCTGGTAACTAATATCGTTGGTGATGGACGGCAAAAAACCAGAAAGAGCTTGAATATAATTCCATTTCTTTTCTTGATTGTTCGTCTGCGAGATCTTGATAGGCAAGTTGTTCGACAAAGCAGAATTAAGGACATCGCGCAAAGTGACATCGATAGACTGATTAGCGTCGATACTCAAAGGCGAACCTTCGTTCAAGGTTATAAGTGATTGGAGAACTGGCGGTTTAACAAAAACTCGCTCAGCATCGACAAATATACTGCCCGTGCTATTAGTCACTTCATTGGCGAGCGAATCAATGCTGTCTCTTGCTGCTGCATTTTCTGCACCAAGACCACGCAGCTTCGGCAATTCTTCTGCTGAATTTTCGCCAATGCCAGCAGGTCTAGCAGTCGGTACAGGTGAGCCGCGCAAAACAGGAGCTGCCGAATCTAAAGAAGAATTGTCTTTGGCGATACCTTGACTTCCGCCAGGTTGGGCGAAGGCAGAACTAGTACTTGACGTCAGTAAAGCGCTTATTAAAAGATATTTGGAAATAGGAGCTAGGCGGCGAGAAGGCAATGTCGTCAAGTGAGAAGAGTGGAGTAACGGTAGTTAATCAGAGTATGTTGCGTTGTCTACCCTAAGAGTAAACAGCAAAAAGCACAAGCTTAGAGCCACAACCCATAATGGTAAACTAAATTCATCAAAGTGATGAGATAGCAGATGTGGATTGTTAGACTGGCTCTGCGCCAGGGTTATACCTTTATAGTACTAGCAATATCGATCATCATCTTTGGCGGCTTGTCGATATATAAGATGCCTATCGACATCTTCCCAACCATTGATACTCCCGTGGTTAGTTGTGTTTGGACCTATACAG
Source organism: Candidatus Obscuribacterales bacterium (assembly GCA_038231015.1). Taxonomy (GTDB): domain Bacteria; phylum Cyanobacteriota; class Vampirovibrionia; order Obscuribacterales; family Obscuribacteraceae. The sequence goes on along the minus strand of JBBRMD010000017.1, from coordinate 67,325 downwards.
GCATGTCTCCATATTTCATGGAGAACCTGGTTACCACAGTAACCGAACGGGCTCTGACCTCTACCATCAACGGCATTCAGCGCATGGAATCAAGCTCGCTGTCGGGCATGAGTATCATCAAGATCTATCTACAGAAAGGCACACCGGTAGGCGAATCGGTGGCGATGGTTTCATCTGTCGGTACGGCCATCCTTAGACAATTGCCGCGCGGTATCAGCCCGCCCTTTGTTACCAGATCATCCGCCACCGATGTGCCGGTAATCCAACTGGCTATTCATAGTAAGACAATGTCAGAGGCTGAGTTATTTGATATTGCCAATAATCTTGTTAGAACCCAGCTTGCCACTGTAAAAGGGGCGCTAATACCATTTCCGTATGGTGGCAAGTATCGCCAAGTGATGGTCGACCTTGACCCACAGATGATGCGAGCAACTGGCTTATCGGCCCATGATGTCATTCAAGCAATCAACGATCAAAATATTGTCTCTCCAGACGGCACCGCTAAACTAGGCAGCTTCGAGTACATCATGGTACTCAATAATATGCCTAAAACTTTGGCTCTACTCAATGACGTCCCCATCAAAACCGTCAAAGGAGCTGTGGTATTTCTCAAAGATGTCGCCCAGGTTCATGACGGCTACCAGCCTCAGCTCAACGTGGTAAACCTAGACGGCAAGCGCGGCTTACTCTTCAATGTACTTAAAAGCGGCAATTCCTCGACACTATCAGTGGTGCAGGGAGTAAAAGAAATACTTCCGAGAATTAAATCAATTGTACCGGCCGCCTGTGAGATTGAAATATTAGTAGACCAATCGCTCTTTGTGCGCGAATGCGTTTCTGAGGTCTTCAAAGAAGCTCTCACAGCTGGTTTACTCACCGCCATCATGATGTTGGCTCTGCTTGGCAGTTGGCGAAGTACGTTGATTGTGGCTACTTCAATTCCGCTAGCGATACTCGCTTCTATCATTGGTTTGAACTTAGCTGGACAAACCATCAATTCAATGACCCTAGGGGGTCTTGCTTTGGCAGTTGGCATGCTGGTCGACGACGCCACAGTAGAAGTAGAAAATGTGCACCGCAACATGGCCATGGGCAAAGATATCGAAAAAGCCATTCTCGACGGCGCCGAACAGGTCGCTCTTCCGGCTCTTGTTTCGACTCTTTCTATCTGTATTGTTTTTGTGCCATTGCTGTTTTTGACTGAACCATCTAAGTCACTGTTCGTACCGCTCGGAATGGCCGTTACCTTTGCCATGCTGGCCTCTTATGGCCTTTCTCGCACAATCGTTCCACTGATGTCGAAGCATTTGCTGGCCCACGAACACGAAACAAAAAATGAACAATCAAATCTAGAAAGTCCAGAAAACCCAGCTAGTCCAACAAAAGAAAAACTGACTTGGGTTACTCCCTTCATTGCCATGCACAAATTGATCGACAAAAACTTTGAAGCCTTGCGCGAGCAATATCAAAAGATACTCATTACCGCACTCGACCACCCTAAGGCAACTCTGTTTGGCTTTCTTGCTTTCTATGTGCTGTCCTTTGCCATGCTGCCACAAATTGGCGAAGACTATTTTCCGGCCATTGACGGCGGCGCCTTACGCCTTCACGTGTGTGCCCACTCAGGCACTAGAGTAGAAGAGACCGAGCGCATATTTAATAAAGTTGAAAAGGCAATTCGCCAGACAATTCCAGCTGAAGAAATCGAATCAGTTTCGCAAAATATTGGCCTACCAATGAGTGGTATCAACTACGCTTACTCTGATAGCCAGACAGTGAGCGAGGCCGACGGTGAGATCATTGTCACGCTCAAAGAAAAACGTGCCCACAATACAGGCTACTATGAGCGCCTCGTTCGCAAAATGATGCAACAGCAGTTTCGCAACCTGGCCTGCTACTTCCAGCCTGGCGACATCGTTACACAGATTCTCAATGCCGGACTACCTGCCCCGATTGATATTCGGGTGCTTGGTATGCACCGAGAGAGAAACTATGAGATAGCCAAGAAAATCAAGCGAGAAGTTGAGCGCGTGCCCGGTGCAGCCGATGTTTGCTTGCACCAAGTTGTTGATGCACCGCATTTAAAATGGCAAGTTGACAGAGTGAGAGCTGAAGAAGTTGGTGTCACGCAGGAAGACATATCAAATGCTTTCACGACAAGTCTGAGTTCAAGCTTTCAAACCAATCCAAATTTCTGGTTAAACTCAAAGAACGGCATTGCCTATAACCTGGCAGCGCAAACCCCACAGCGATTACTGTCAAACATGAATGATCTTTCTTTGATGTCGGTTACACCGGCTCTAACAGGTGCCGAAGAAACCCCGAGGCAAGCACAGCTACTGATGAATCTAGCGACCGTAAGTCGGGCGCAAACGGCCGCTGTTGCTAATCACTTAAATGTTCAACCGGTCTTCGATATCTACGCCGCTTGCCAAGGGCGCGACTTGGGCGGTGTGGCCAAAGATATCAAAGTGATAGTCGACAAAGCCAAAGCAGCGCTGCCTCCTCATAGTGGCACTTTCATTTTTATCGGCGGCCAAGTAATGAGCATGCAGCTAGCATTCATCGCCCTCATTGCCGGTTTAGCTTTCGCACTCTTGCTAGTTTATTTCTTGCTAGTAATGAACTTTCAGTCATGGAGCGACCCTCTAATAATTCTCATGGCCATTCCAGGCGCGCTCTCAGGCATTCTCTGGAGCCTCTTTGTCACCCAGACCACCTTCTCTATTCCCGCTCTAATGGGCACAATTATGACCATGGGTGTGGCCTCGGCCAACTCGATTTTGATGATTACTTTTGCCAAAGAACAGCTAGCCGAACACAGCGACATGGATGCCAAGGGAGCGGCATTGAGTGCCGGTTATCAGCGCTTCAGACCTGTTATCATGACGGCGACCGCTATGATTATCGGCATGATTCCGATGGCGATTGGTGGTGGTCAGGGCGGTTCTCAAAATGCCCCAATCGGACGTGCTGTAATTGGCGGCCTGCTTGTGGCGACTCTATCGACTCTAATTTTCGTGCCTTTGATTTTTAGTCTAGCGAGAAAAGAAAAAACTAAAAAAACCACGGGGTCAACCCATGTGGATAGTTGAGCTAGCACTTAAACGGCCTCACACATTTATTGTTATGGCTCTCGCCATTGCTCTTTTTGGCGTCATGTCAATCAAGCAGATGGCTGTGGATATCTTTCCCTCTATTGATATTCCGATTGTCAGCTGTGTCTGGACCTACACAGGCATGTCACCTTACAACATCGAGAATTTGATCACCACGGTGACTGAACGTTGGCTGACATCAACAGTTAACGGCATTGAACACATTGAGTCGACTTCACTTTCGGGCATGTCGATCATAAAAGTATATCTGCATAAAGGCACCGACATTGGTGAAGCTGTGGCCATGGTAACGGCCATGGGTAACGCTGTACTCGAATATTTACCTGCTGGTATTACCCCACCATTTGTCACTGTATCTAGTGCCACAGACGTGCCAGTCTTGCAGCTTGGTATCAACAGCAAAACCATGACCGAAGCCGAACTCTTCGACATCGCCAACAACTTCGTGCGCAACCAGCTAGCCACAGTGCAAGGGGCAACAATTCCCTTTCCGTATGGTGGCAAATACCGCCAAGTAATGATTGACCTTAACCCACAGGCTCTCGTAGCCTGCGGAGTATCAGCCAATGACGTCACTAAGGCCATCAATACTCAGAGCATTATTGCACCGTCAGGTACAGCCAAGCTTGGCCCTTACGAGTACATTATGACTTTGAATAATGTGCCCGAGAAAATTAGCGAACTGAATAACATTCCGATTAAATCAGTTAAGGGCGCAGTGGTCTTTGTACGCGATGTTGCTTTTGTACACGACGGCTACCAGCCGCAAATCAATATAGTCAATCAGAACGGCAGACGGGCGGTTCTATTCAATATATTGAAGAACGGCTCAGCTTCAACACTGGCAGTGGTAGAAAACGTCAAACAAGTTTTGCCTCGCGTAAAACAAATTGTGCCAGCTGCGTGCAACATTGAGATATTGGTCGACCAATCTATATTTGTGCGAGACTGTGTAAATGATGTTATTCGCGAAGCAATCACAGCCGCTGGCCTGACTGCCTTGATGATGCTTGCCTTGCTAGGCAGTTGGCGCAGTACACTGATTGTTGCCACTAGTATTCCACTAGCTATGATGGCATCGATTATCGGACTGCATATTACTGGCCAAACAATTAACTCGATGACTTTGGGTGGCTTAGCTCTAGCAGTTGGAATGTTGGTAGATGATGCCACCGTAGAAGTAGAAAACGTGCACCGCAACATGGCCATGGGCAAAGATATTGTCACAGCCATTCTTGATGGAGCACAGCAAGTAGCTACACCGGCCATGGTATCAACGCTATCAATATGTATTGTTTTCGTTCCAGTGGTCTTCTTAACTGAACCATCGCGCTCTCTTTTTGTTCCATTAGCTATGGCCGTTGTATACGCCATGCTTGCTTCGTATGGCCTCTCTCGAACAATTGTTCCTCTCATGAGCAAACATTTGCTAGCCCATGAACATGAGTCTGGTGCAAAAGACCATCAAGCTGGAAAAGACGAGAATGGAGAACCTTTAAACAAGAAGAAACCAGGCTTCTTCCGCTCTATCTATTTAGTAATAGACGAAGGCTTCGAGTTTCTCAGAGAACAGTACAAGCATGTGCTAGAACAGGGCCTTAATCACCCCAGGCTCTCTGTATCGATTTTCTTAGTCTTCTATACATGTTCGCTCTTGCTCTTACCTTTGATAGGGCAAGACTTTTTCCCTACTATCGACGCTGGACAATTGAGACTGCACGTCAACGCTCGGCCTGGTACACGGGTTGAAGAAACAGAAAGACTCTACAAAAAGATTGAAGCAGCCATTCGCAAGCTCATTCCTGAAGACGAAGTAAAACTAATTACCGACAACATTGGCATGCCAGTGAGCGGAGTCAATTACGCCTTTTCTGATAGCCAGACTATCTCAGAAGCAGACGGCGAGATTCTCGTAACTTTAGCCGAAGAGCGCAGCCACCCAACTGTTTACTATCAAAAAGAAATCAGACGGATGCTCACCCATGATTTCCCTTCTGTTATCTACTACTTCCAACCAGCAGATATTGTCACCCAGATTCTTAATGCTGGGCTACCAGCACCGATTGACATTCGCATTATTGGCTTAGATCATGACAAGAACTTTGAACTTGCCCAAAAAATCAAACGCGACGTGGCAAAAGTGAGAGGAGCAGCCGATGTCTGCTTGCACCAGGTCGTCAACGCTCCACAGTTTATCTGGTCAGTCGACCGCACCAGAGCCAATCAAATGGGCCTCACTCAGCGCGACGTCTCTAATTCTTTCTTGGTCTCGCTCAGTTCAAGTTTTCAGACTGCACCTAATTTCTGGCTCAATACGGCTAACGGCGTTAACTACAACTTAGCGGCTCAAACTCCTCAATATAAGATATCGAGCCTTGATGACATGCGCATCACCGCAGTTACTTCTTCAAATTCGACAGGCAAAGCAGCGGCCCAAGCTGCTGGGCAAACTCAAGCACCTATTTTTATGCAACCCCCACTGCTGACAAACGTGGCCACCTTCGATAGAGCGGGCACACCAGCAGTGGTGAGCCACCTCAATGCCCAACCGGTCTTCGACGTCTACGCTGCCTGCCAGCAAAGAGACCTCGGCGGTGTATCGGCTGAGATTGAAAAAATCTTGGCCAAGTACGAAAAAGACCTACCGCGCGGCTCATTTTTAGTTATGGGTGGTCAAGTAAACAGCATGAAGTCGGCCTTTGCCGCCCTCATCTTTGGCTTAGTTTTTGCCTTGCTACTTGTCTATCTACTATTAGTAATTAACTTCCAAAGCTGGCTTGATCCAGTAATCATTTTGATGGCTATTCCTGGGGCCTTCACAGGCATTCTCTGGAGCCTTTTTGTCAGCCAGACAAGTTTCTCCATTCCAGCACTGATGGGCACCATCATGACCGTGGGCGTAGCATCAGCTAACTCAATTTTGATGGTAACTTTTGCCAATGAACAGTTGGCTGAAGACAAAGAGATGGACGCCTGGCACGCCGCGCTCAATGCAGGCTATCAACGTTTTAGACCAGTAATGATGACAGCCACAGCCATGATTATCGGCATGATACCAATGGCAATTGGTGGCGGCCAAGGCGGCTCAATGAATGCTCCAATCGGCAGGGCCGTTATTGGCGGCTTAACAGTGGCGACATTCTCAACTCTGCTTTTTGTACCCCTGATGTTTTCTTTACTGAGAAAGAGGCCAAAGTGATCACTAGTAGAAACGCTCTAAGCAAAACTAGCAATATTTCTAGAAGCAAATTTATGAGCAGCCGCAACAGTCAAGGCCTCGGCAAACTAATCATTGTCGTCATAGTAGTGGTGGCAATTATTGCTGTGCTTCTGGTATTGGGTCTGGTTCCGCGCTTTGAGCGTAAGAAAGATCTCGACAAAGCCACCAGCGAAACCAGCGGTGCATTGCCTGTGGTGCGCACTATCATTGCAAAACTTGCCAACGAAAACGAAAAGTTAGTATTACCAGCCAACGTTGGAGCAATCCAATACACAACTATCTACGCCCGGGTAGACGGCTACTTAACTGGCCGCATGGTTGACATCGGCGACCTTGTAAAAAAAGGCCAACTTCTAGCAGTGATTGACACTCCAACTGTTGACCAAGAATTAGAACAAGCACGAGCAGACTTGATGCGCGCCAAAGCTACGGTAAGCCAAACTAGGGCGCAATTGAAAGAAGCAGTAGCGCAGAAAGCCACAGCTCAGGCCAATGTGGTGAAGGCAAAAGCCAACGTTGACTATGCCACAGTGACTGCCACACGCTGGACAAACTTAGCTAGCCGCGGTGCCGTTAGTTTGCAAGCACGTGATGAGAAAGTACGTTTTCTTGATACCACATCAGCTGAGTTGAAAGCCCAAGATGCCGATGAGAGAGCTTCAGAAGCAAAAATAGTGGCGGCCCAATCGCAGATAGAAGAGTCATTGGCTGAAGTAAAAGCTAAGCAGGCGCAAGTCAAACGCATAGAAGTAGAACAGTCATTCCAAAAAGTTTTAGCACCGTTTGACGGCATCATTACTCTTCGCAAAGTCGACCCAGGTGCCTTGATTACCAAGGGCAGCCAGTCGAATAATCTAGAACTGTACCAACTAGCTCGCATCGACAGACTAAGAGTCTATGTTAGCGCTCCTCAGCGGGTCGCACGGTATTTAAAAGCCGGTCAATCGGCCGAGATTACGGTACCTGAATTTGCTAATCGCAAATTCAATGGAGTTGTCACAAACGTCAGTGGCGCCCTCGACCCAAGCACACGAACTAGGCAAACAGAAATTCAAATCGACAACCAGGACCGCTCTCTCTTGCCCGGTATGTATGCCGAAATCAAGCTCACTGGTGCCCGTGAAGGCAAATGGATTCGCGTGCCCGGTACGACTCTAGTAACCAGACCAAACGGCCAATATGTAATTGTCGTCAAAGACGGCAAAGCAAAATATCAACCGATTGATATCGGCCGCGACTTTGGCAGCGAAGTTGAGATAAAGCAGGGCCTGAGCGGCGGCGAACACGTGGCCGTCAGCCCTAACGATGACTTAATAGACAACGAGCCAGTGCAAGAACAAGAACTGAAGCAAGATAAAGAGTCGAGTGAATAGGCTTCTTAGATTCATTGCTTACGGGTTTTGGGCGCCTAAACAGCGCCTAATTGTATGTGTGAGCTACTCTTGGGTTTCTCCAGCCTTTTTATCGAGTCGAAGCAACAGCAGCTTAACCACGGCGTTATCGGGATCTGATGCTAACGCCTTGTTTAAACTAGCTCGCGCGTCGGAACCACTCTCGGCGGCGACCCCAACGAATGAGTTAAAAAGCTGGCAAAAAGCGCACCAGCACTAATGCCAACAATAAGACTGAACACTACCAATATACCGATAAAAATTCGTGCAGCTGTCGATATAGGCGTTTTGCCGCCTTGAGGATTTGAACTACCATCTGGTACTTGCATCAGATTAGACATAGTGCACCACTATAGCGACCACGACATGAGCATCACTTCTTGCTCCAATCTACCCAGATTTGGCCGCGAGCAACCCAAGGGGCTTGAAGTATCAGGTCACTATCCAATTGTTATCGCACGCGGCCAGGGCTAAAGCATCTAATTTATAATCATTATTCTTCAGCTTTGAATATTTTCAAATCGATTATGGCAGCTATTACTTGCTGCACAAGCGTATAAAAAATCATCGGAAGCATTACAGCTGGATGGTCAGCCAAAGCCGTTGCAGCTAGCACCAGACCCGTACCATTATTGTTCATGCCTAGACTAAACATTAGGGCTGCTTTGTCTGACTGGTCTGTTTTAAAGGCCCATGATACCAACCACCCAGCGTAGAATGCCACAGAGCAAATAAGAGTCGTTGTAGCGAGAATTAAAATGAGCAAGTCCCAATCGGGATGTGCCACTACTTGTGGCAGACTTGTGCTGGCGTTAGAGTAGTTGAGCAGAAGCAATACTATGAAATTTGCTAGTTTGAGAAATGGCTTTATTTTTGCAGTGCGCTCTTCGCCAGCAATGTAATGGAATGCCATTCCAGCCAGTGATGGAAACACAACAGTCAGACAAAGAAATGCATTCGTGCCTTGCTGGGCAATTTCATGCAGATCTTCAGCGTAATCACCCTGGGTCATGAAAGAGAATAGGTGTAAAACTAGTGGAGTAGTCACTGGGCTGAGAACTGTAGACAATAAAATCAATCCCAAGCTGAGGCTGAGATTGCCATTGGCGTTTTGCGCCCAAGCTGCTGATGAACCGGCAATCGGCATAGCAATGATGAATGCTAAACCGACCATGAGATTTTGTACTTCGTCGCTGCTGTGCCAGTAAGTCATAGCACCACGCAGACAAAAGCTGATAAAAATCGGTATAAGCATGTTGGCTAAGAAGCCAACGAGCAAGAGTCTTGGCTTTTTGCGCAAATCTAGCAATTCTTTTGTCTTGATACCTAGGCCAGCGTTAAAGAGAAGGAACGAGAGCATCACCAGAGAAAGCGACATGTGGGTCTGACCAAGCCGGGGCAAGGTAACGTCGCCAAAAGATACATGACGCATAGCCAAACCCACTGCCGGCATGAGGGCGGCAAACATGTACGTGGCCAATAGCAATGGCAGAAAATTTTTGTGAATGAAGTGCGTAACTGTCGTCACGCCGGTGTGTGCTGTCATAGTGATACCGTTGTTCCTCTATTCTTTTGGTTACTTTGTCCTTATGCTTTGGTTGTGATCTGCTTTCTGCGCATAATTAAACGATTGAGTAACGGAACAAATACCAAGGTAAAAATAGTCGAGAGTGAGAGACCACCAATTACGGTGATTGCTAAAGGTCGATGCAATTCGGCGCCAGCTCCTTTACCAAGCCAAAGCGGTAAGAGGGCAAGCAAAGTGCACAATGTAGTCATCATGATTGGTCGTAGCCTAACTGCACCAGCTTCAATTAATGACTCGTCTAATGACATTCCTTGCGACTGTAATCGATTTGAATACTCAAGCAAGATTATGCCATTTTTCACCACCAGACCTACAAGCAAAATCAACCCCATAAAAGATGAAACATTGAGCGGTGTGTTTGTACCTATGAGCGCCAGTTCTACGCCTAATAGCCCCAGCGGTAGCACTGCAAGTATAGCCAAGGGCTGCAGAAGTGAGCGAAACTGAATTACCATCATCAAATAAACGAGAGTGGTGGCAAGAAGCAAAACCATTAACAGTTGGCCAAAGGTTTCTTGCTGGCTCAAATAAATTCCGCCCACACTTATTGAAACTCCTGCAGGTAGTTTAATTTCTGCTAGATCTTTTTTCAATTCTGCAATAGTCGAACCTAAATCGCGCCCATCAACACTGGCTTCTACGGCAACATAGCGCTGCTGGTGTTCGCGCAATATTTCCGATTCACCGCGAGTCTGCTTAACCTCTGCTATGGCATCAAGAGGAAGGCAAATGCCATTTTTCCCTAAAATTGATAGGCGCGAAATCTGCTCTGCATTATCTCGAATACTGTTAGGTAGTCGAACACGCACGTCAACGAAACGATCGCCCTGCTTCACTTGTGTGGCGACTTTGCCTAATATTGAATCACGTACTTGGTCAGTGACATCTAACGGATTCAGCACCAGCTTTGCGGAGCGAAAGGGATCGACGTGAATATTGAATTGTGGAGAGAAATCTTGACTGGTTAAGGCGACATCGACGAGGCCTTTTACTTTGAGCATTTTCTCTTCCACTTCGGCGGCAACGCCTCTGATAGAGCGAGGATCTTCGCCAAATATTCTTACTTTGACAGGATTTCCTGCTCCGGCAAGGTCATTGAGCTGGTCAGCCAAGATTGGGTGAAATTCAGTTTCAACTTCAGGTATGGCAGCGGCAATGCGCTCGCGCTGTTCATCCATAACTTCAATGGTAGTGCGCTTGCGCTCATCATGCCCACTTAATACAACTAGAATATCGCCCTTATTGGGTTGAGTGGCAAATAGACCAAGTTCAGAGCCCGTGCGCCTTGTCCAGGCTGCCACTTCTGGAGTCTTGAGCAACACCTTTTCAATGCGCTGGCAGACACTGTTTGTTTGCTCAAGCGAAGTACCTGCTGGCATCAAATAGTCGAGAACATAGCTGCCTTCATCCATAACCGGAAGAAAATCGGTGCCTACTTTATTAAATAGAAATACGCTGCCACATATGATAGAAGCTGACACTAATGAAGCTATCAGAGGTTGATGCAGCATCATCCTGAGAAAGTTTTTGTACCAGTTCTTCCGATTAGATGTAACTGAGGCTGCTGGCTTATCGACTAATTCTTCTTGCGCCCTTAGCCATTGAGCACTGAGAACAGGAATGACAAACAATGCTAGAAATAACGAGAAAGCCACAGCACTTGCTAGAGTGACTGTCAGTGCCGAAAAAAACTGACCTGTTACACCAGAGATTAATCCTAGCGGCAAAAATACTACCAGAGTGGTGGCAGTCGAGCTTGTAACAGGGCCAGCAAGCTCGCTTACCGCTGCCACAGCCGCGTCGCGCGGCGAGAGCCCACTGGAAAGCTGACGGTGCATGTTTTCAACAATTACAATGGCGTCGTCAATGACAAGACCAAGTGCAATAGCCAAGCCACCCAGCGACATTAAGTTTAGACTCTGACCAAGGAGGGCCATGGCGGCAAAAGAGGCGGCTGCACAAAGTGGAATAGTTATGGTCGCAATCAAGGTGCTCTTCAATGAGCGCAAGAAGAGAAAGAGAATCATGACGATTAAGACAATACCTATTGCGATCTCATGCAAGATTGATTCGAGGGCTTGCCTGACCAAACGCGATTCATCGTAAGCCTTCTTAATAGTGATACCGGGAGGCAAACTGGCTTTCAAGCTCTCAATTTCGCTGGCAATTCCGTCAGCCACTGCAATCAGGTTGCTACTTGGTTGACGGAAAATATTAAGTACAATCCCTTCTTTACCATCGGCATTGATGATGCTTACCGGATCTTTGTAAGCATTAGAAAGCGTGGCGATGTCACGCAAGAAAACTGGCTCAGCGCCGCTACGCGAAATGACCATACCACCAAGATCTGTTAAGCTCGTGGCTTCGCCAGGTCCAACGATCAGATTCTGTTGATAATGTGCGTTCACTCTTCCGAGTACATCTACCTGATTTGTGCGGCTGAGTGCAGCAGCAACATCGCTAACGCTTAGCCTGTTACTGCGAAGCTTTTCAGGATCGAGCTGCACGGAAATCTCTGGTATTTTTCCAGCTTGGGTGATCGCTCTGGCTACTCCCGGCACTTGAACAATCTGAGGTTCAATCTGAAACTTAACGGCGTTGTAAAGATCAGCCGCTGACAATGTATCTGATGTGACGTTGTAATTGAGAACGGGAAAGATTGCTGGAGTGACCGGCTCTACTATTATCGAAGTTGCCGCAGGCAGAGTAGTTCGCACCTCAGCAATACGCGCTTGCATTTGTTGCCAGGCGAAGTTCATATTAGTGCCTGGTTGAAATTCTACTGACAATTCACTGGCACCGCGGATGGTTTTAGAGCGAATCCAGCGGACCCGATATACTTGGCTAGCAGCTGCCTCAAGAGGACGTGTCACACTAAGCAATACTCTATCAGGCTCCATGTCGCCAGCCGATGCAATTACGGCTATTCGAGGAAATGCCAGCTCCGGATAAACGTCGCTCGGTAAAGAGTGAAAGGAGATCACTCCAAATATAGTGAGGACAAAGAGAATAAAGTAGACAGCTCTGCTTTGCTTGAGAAGCAAATTGAGCAGGGCACGACTCATGGCGCCTCTCTATCTAGAATCGAGCCTTCAGGAACACCGTAGCCCCCTGACGTGATGATCTCGTCGCCATCGCTGATTCCACCTACGACTGGAATTTTGTTACCGAGCTTTTGACCTGTACTTACTTTCTTCAGGTTTAACTTGCCATTTCGTACCACGTAGACAAAATATTCGGACGGGTCATCATGACCTGGCACAAGGGCACTCTCTGGAACCAATACTGCTTGGGCTGAAGCGGTTGAGATTGAAACCTTTACCTGCTGCCCCTCTTTAAGACGGTTGTGATCATTGCTGGTCAGTATTTCAATGGAAATTGTGTTGCTGGCTTGATCAACCATTGGACTAATAGATTCGATTTTGCCAAGATACTTGATGCCTGGTTCGGCCACAGTGGTGATATTGGCAATTTGTCCTTTATGTGGATTAACCGATGAATCTGCAGGCATACTGGCATTGACCATCACTTGGCTCAGATCAACGATGTGAACAATTGGCGTATTAGGATCGGCAGCACTGCCGACATTGAGATACCGATGTGCCACCACACCATTAATTGGGCTGTAGACTCTGGTAAAGGCCAGTTGAGTATTAAGATTTACAGGAGCTACCATAGTTTCAGCGACTTTGGCCTCGGCTGCCTCCACCTGTGCTTTGGCAAGCTGCGACTGACTCTTTGCTGTTACTACGTCTTTCTGGGCAAGAATATCTTTTTCGAAAAGGGCTTCTGATCTTGCCAAATTTTTGTCGGCCAAATCAAGACTGATTTTTGCTTGTGCCACCGCATTCAATGCTACCTTTTGCGGTGCCTTGGCCAAGATTATCTGGGCCTGCAACTGACGATCATTGAGTGTAGCGACAAGCTGCCCTTTGCGAACAAATTGACCGGGAATAACCATAATCTGCGCAATTTTGCCGACAATATCTGGACTGACAGAGACTGAATGGTCAGGCAAGGCACTCACTTTGCCGGGAAAATCAATAGTAGACGGCACCACCGTGCGCCTTACCACCATCGTAGGTAGATTGACATGATGTTCTTCAGTCGCGCCTTCTGCCACAGCTTTGCTGTCAGTGGTTGCAGTTGACTTAGAGACTTCAGGGGTCTTAATTTGTGAATCGGACTTCTCTAAAGTCTGCATACACCCTTGCAGGAATAGCAGAGGCACTGCAGAGGCCACCAAGATGGTGCCTAAGATTCGTTTACTTTTAAATAGACTATTGCAAAGGTATGCCAACGGCTTGCTCCAGATCATTCAATGCCAGCTCATAAGCTAGCAATGAATCGAGGTATTGAGTGCGCACTAATATATTGTCTTGCTGAGCCACCAGAGCGCTATTAATGTCAGTTTGCCCCATGCGATAGCTCAAGTCAGCAGCGTTCGAAATGGAGTCAGATAGAGGAAGGGCGCGCTTTTGGCTACGTTCAATTCTGACTAGTGCACTTCTCAACCGCCGAAAAGCCAGATAGACCTGACCTGAGATGATATTGCGCTGTGACAATACTTCAAGGCTAAGTTGTGTGCCAGTTGCCTTGGCACGGGCAATAATTCCCTGCTGCCGATCTAGTACTGGCAAATCAATCAGGGCCTGAAAAAAGGCAGTCTGCCTGTTCAATCTACTATTGATATGGTCTTCAGTCATGCGACCAACGGTAAATCTGGGGGCCGGTAGAATGTTTCCCCTTGCAACCTTTAGGTTAGCGTCATTTACAACTCTCTGTTGCTCTACTATTTTAAGCTCCAGACGATTTGACATAGCTAAAGCATGCAGTTTCGACTCACTGTCAAACTGAGCGGCATTGGCCAGCAAATCATCTGCCACTGCTGATAGTGCCATTGGCTCATAGTAATCTTTCTCTCGGGCCAACAGTACATTCAGCTGTTCAGTTGTTTGAGTGACCATGATCTCGGCCTGTTCAGCTTGAATTTCAGCTTGCACCACGGCCAAATCGGCTCGATAGATATCAAGTCGTGGCACGTCACCCTTATCAAAGCGCTCTTTAGAGATAGTCAGCAGTCGCTTCATCAAATCAAGAAACTGCTTCCGAACCAATAGCATTTCGCGGGCTATCACGGCTTCTACATAAGAGCGGCGAACTTCGCCGCGAAAGAGCCAGAGAGTGCGAGTAATTTCAAGATTAGTCTGGCCAATTTGAGTTCGCGCAGCAGCTCTGCGAAAAACCAGTCGCCATGGTGGTTCAACGATCATTGAGGCGCCGATTTTGTAGGTAAATTTATACTGGTTGTCTATGTAAACGCCCGGATTTGGCATTACATTTGCCTGCACCAAAGCTGCTTTAGTTATCCCTAACAGAGCTCGAGCAGAGGCCGTGCGGGGGCTGTCACTCAAGCCAACATTGAGCGCTTGGGCCATACTAAGTTTTTCGTTCAACATTATGCTTGGTTTAAGCGGGGGCACTTCCGCTTGAGCCATGGTCACAGAAAACTGACATCCAAGCGCGACCATAACCATGTAAAGGCGAAGGGACAGATTCATTACTCAGCTAAGATTGCGGACAGGCTTACCATTATGAGGTTACTCCCCACTGGTAAGCATCTGGTAAATATCAGGTTTTTGAAGACTATTATTAAGCTAGGGGTAACTTTATACTAAAGCAGGTGCCCGCTCCTGAGCTTTTTACAGCAATGGAGCCGCCACAGCTTTCCACCAACTCTTTGGCTATGGCCAATCCCAAACCCTGCCCAGCCTGTTGGTCGTGAGCACGAGCCTTATCTGCCCGCCAAAAGCGGTCAAATATTCGCTTCTGATCGACTGCATTGATACCAGGGCCGTTGTCTTGGACAAAAATCGTGACAGAATTGCCAGAATTCTCTTGCCATATTTTGACACTGCTGCCTGGTGGCGAGTATCGCAGGGCATTCTCTAGTAAATTAGAAATCACGCGGCCGAGGTGATCGGCAGAAATATCAGCAATAAGATCGGCTGAACTATTCTCTTCAGTCTCATTCTCGATTGTAATTTGCTGACGTTCGCTGAGCCAGCTCAATTCGCCAATGACCAAACGAGCAACTGTACAAGGATTTGCTAGGTCATTCTTCGACTTAGCTTCACTCTTTGGCTTTCCTACACTCTTTGGCTTTGCTAGATTGCTTGCTCTTTCTGCCTGACTGAGAAGTAGGAGGTCTTCCACAAGACGCTGCATACGCAAGCTAGATTGTTGAATCGCTTCAAATTTTTCTAAGTCTCCATCGCGCATTCCCTCTGGATACTTGAGCGCAACCTTACTATTGGTGCAAATAGCCATGAGCGGAGTGCGCAATTCGTGCGATGCATCAGAGCTAAACTGGCGCAATTGCTTCATAGTGCGCCGCAGAGGGGCAATTGACTGCGGCACCAGAATAGCCATGCCAGCTCCACTGACAAATAAAGCAGCTAAAGTACCTAGCATCAAACCTATTCTCAGATTTTCTATAGCTCGATCTTGTTTATCTAAAGGTTGAGCAACACGAACATATCCGAGTAAAACACCATCAGCCATCGCCACTTTCGTAAAGACTATTCCTCGCGGATTTGCCTGCTGAATGAAATTCTCTTTTCGCACTAGAGGCAGATTTAGAGGGAATGTGCCTTTTTCTAACTTGAATTGACCTTGGTAGTCAAACCATTGCAACTTGAGGGCGTTCAGCAGTTTAGCTGAGCTAGCGGGCATATCGCTGGCAATTAGATCTGGTTCGGCTGAGCCCGGGTTGCGGCTTTTGTCTTCATCAAAATCAATTGATGCGATTACAGCATCTGCTAAATGACGCAAATCTGAGCGAGTGTCTTCTTCTAGTTTGTCCACAAAAATAGCATAAACACAGAAGGAGAACGTAGCCAGCACTGCAGCGAATACCGCAATATTTAGCAGTGTGAGTCGCAGTTCAGTTCTATCGGAATTCGGCATTCAATTTGTATCCAAATCCATAAACCGTGCTAATCAAATTGGCATTGCAACCAGCTGCTGTCAGCTTCTGGCGCAGACTCATGATATGGGTTTTAATCACGGCTTCGCTAGGTGCATCATCGAATGACCAGAGTCGATCAATCAAGTCATGTTTGCTGAAAGTCCTCTCGGGATTGCGTAAGAAGTTCATTAGCAGACGATATTCAGTTGGTGTGACATCGACGATATTGCCTTCATAAGTTACTTTGCAGGCACGTGTATCTACAGACAGAGCACCGCACTGCCAAATGAATGTCAATGAGCGGCCGCGACGCAAAAGCGCTCTTACACGCGCTCCTAGCTCGTCTATGTCACAAGGTTTGACTATGTAATCGTCGGCCCCAGAGTCGAGCCCAAGAATGCGTTCGTGTTTGTCACCTCGAGCTGTCAACATAAGAATTGAGCCGCTGTAGCCGCTCTCGCGCAGTCGAGTGCACAGTTCAATACCGCTCAATTTCGGCAACATCCAATCAAGCAAAATCAAATCGTATTCTTCGCTACGATGCATCTCCCAAGCCTGTTCTCCATTAACAGCGTGGTTGACGACAAGATGCTGATGTTGCAGATCTTCAATCAATGGGCGGGCTATGGTGATGTCGTCTTCTACGATAAGAATTTTCATGGTCGTTAGCTGCGGAATGAATTGCAGTTATCTTAGCAGCATTACCGAATGCCAAGAGCATCAATTCCAAGGGCTCCAATTCGGAGCATTTGCTAATTTTCCTTATTCTGCAATGCCAATCGACGCTTCTCGACTTCGGCTATCATTGCGGCTCGATTTTTCTTTTGCCACCTTTGCTCTCTTTCCAATTCAAAACCAGAGAAAGCCCATGGTGCTCGCTCGCGTAAGCTTTCACCTATATAGTCAAAGTCATCGGACGGAAGATAAACCTGTGTATATCTACCACTGCTATCGCAAATTATCAGGTCGTTAGACTTGCCGACATGTACGACGCCGTAAACGCGATGGCTAGTAACTTGTGGGTAGAACCAAACAAGTTCTTTTACGTTTCTTATTTCTAAGCCAGTCAATTTGCTCGTTACCAGCCAGTTTTTCGTAAGCCAAAGCATCGAGCAGCGAAATACGCTTTCGCCCTTACTTAGTTCTTCTTCGATTTCGGAGAGGACAGCCTGCGGGTCGCCAAAGCGGCTTAGCGAACTAATATTAGGATTCTGAAATTTGTCGAACAAGCGAGAGATAGATTTATGAATAAGTATAATTCCACCGATGAATAACGGGATGAAGACTAGAATGAAGAAGTAGCTACTCCAATTAAACCGTGTTGAATCAATTAGCAGAGGTAACAATTGCGTTTTAAGTTTTGGATCTTGCCTGAGCTTGTTGCTTAGCTCTTCTAGATCACTAGGGGTATTTATCAATGCTCCTGCTATGCTTGGGTCGTTCGAGTTCCTCGTTCTTCTAATTAGCACAACTTTGTCTGCGAGCTGCATCATCTGAATTTCGTTAACCACAGAAGTGGGAACTGTCTTCTGAGTGGCTCGGTCAAAGACTTCACGTCTTTCCTGCCAGACAGTGTCGCTTACTTTTGAGCCGCGAGTGCTGATGTAGTAACGAAGAAGCTTGGATGGGTCTTTTACATTAATCACTTCATCTGGTGTCATTGCAACGGGCCCCAGAACATCATTGATGTTAGTGCGGGCAGTAAGGACAAGAAAGGCACCACTAGATATAGCGAGGCAGAGACCGACAATCAGCATATTAATGTTGCCGCGTCGTAACTCTTTGGTAATCGTGCTCTCTCGCAACGCGCATACTCCTATATTTTCATCGTATCAAGAAGTTCAAGACTATTTGCCCAAACCAACTGTCCATCTAAGCATTAGTCTACAATTAAAATCACTTTGATGACCGAATATTGCAATACAACAATCTATATAACTTGCAACGAAACTACATCGGAGTTTTTAGAGCGCGAGGTTGCCGCGGCTCTTGGAATTATTCGGCGATTTCAGTTAGGTCAAAAAAGAGATTGAGAATTTAAACTGCCTTACTCGCTCGCAGGCAATGGACCAGCACGCGTGATACTATGAAATCATGGAACTAGAGCCTTCAGAGATCATCTTCGAGCTGGTCAAAAAGTACAATGAATGTACTTCGTACAGCGATGAAGGTGTTGCGACGGATAGAGACATTTCAGTCAGATTTTGTAAAAAGTTTATCCGACCAAATGATCTATGGTTTCAATGTTCTGAAGAGAGAGAAGGTTTAGCCGTTGGCAATAGTACAGTTCGTTCGCAGAAAGGATCTGTTCAGTTCTTAAGAGCTGGTAAATGGACAGATGTTCGCGACCTTCATTTTGCGCTCACAATCATTGGAGCTGCTTCGGCTGGAGCTTCACTAATTGTTTCCCGCTTACTATTTTGTCCAATAAGTGACAATCTCTGGCAACAATATCTTCCATACAAAATTGAAAATATTGATCATGATACTAGTGTGACAATTCTGAGCTCAAAATCTAAACTGACTCATGCAACTGATCTCATACATGTGGATGTCGCGAACATGACACTTTTAGAGCATCACAGTGTACTTACCAATAATGTTTCAGCAGGGATGGCCAGCAGACTGTCAGAAATTGGGGTAAAGAGTGATCACGTTTTTGCTAAATTGTTTTTGAATTTTCTCGGTAATCCCATTCTTTATTCCACCAGCGTAAAATTCGAGAGAGTGAATTTTGACTGCCTTGATTCAATAGAAGAACTAAGAGCCAGCACGCAACTCTAAATATTAGAGGTATTCTGGTTCACCGCTTCTGGTATCACCATCGACTAGAACAGGCCAGTATATTTCTGAACCTTTAAATACGGTAATTCGCCAGGTTGGTCTTAAAACCGGCTGTTCATCTCTGCGCATGACCCGAATAGAAACGTCAGTGAGGAACTCCATATGATGAATTTCGATACCATTCGGCGTTTTTTTAGTGTCGAAAGCCAGCTCACCGGCTTCTTGTAGCTTGGTGGCATGACCGAATTTCCTAAAATTAGGAACACCTAGGCTCTGTCACAATCACAAGCGGAAAGCTTCTCAGTGCAGCAGTTTCATCGTGCAAAGCTTGTGAAAGCAAATTCGGTAGCAACCAGCCGTTAGCAGCAGTATAAACATGAAGTCGTCGACCCTAGCTCGGACAAGAAAGTTTGTTGCCATAGGCTTCTTCTCCAGCGACAGTAATTTCCATCATAGCAGTCGTCTGAGATGAGCGTTTGGTCACTGCTTTAACAGAGCTACCTGCCATGAAAGTTTTCGACGTTCAAGATAAACGAACTTCTGGGCAAAGGTCTGCTTAAGTTTTATAAGCTCTCGCGAGCGGCAGCAATATTTTCAATATTCTGATTAGCCAAAGTATTCCAGTCTAGTGGATAACCGCGGACAATAGCTGGTCTCGTCTCAAAAGCAGCAATGCTGATGCTTATCGCGTTATCTCTTTCAATAATTTTGTTCCCCATGTCAAATGCTGGCTTCACAAACAAAAGTGTTTTACTTTCTTTCAAAAATCCATTCAGAAATGATCGTTCCACTATCAACGAAATATTCCCGCCGTCAGCTGTCTCGTAGCTCATGTCGAAGCTGGAGACCAATTTGAATTCCAATCCCTCAACAACTAAAGATTCAGTTACCACCTTAGCCGGACTACACATTGCACCCAAAATTGCAATGAGTGGTGAACAGAGAGTTAGTATTCCTAACAAGCTGAGACTCACGGTGCGCCATTTGCTCACCGGTCCAAAATACACAACTAGATCAAGGGCAAGCAAAAGCGCAATCAGGGTGACTTCCCAAACATCTGGCAAACAGATGCCACCTATCGAATAGCGACCGGAAGCCAAGCCACTGATCCACAGACCAATCAATAGCCAGTACAAGCAAGTAACCTGTTGGCTCGTAAATAAGTTTCTAGATTTATTAGCGACATTCATGTCACAGTTCATACTAAGACACCACTATTGATGGCAAGTTACCAACATTCTAAAACTCACAGTCCCAATCATCCAATTGGAGATTACTCTTGAGCGTAGCTCTTTTTATCGCCACACCGTTAAATATGGCGCTCGATTCGCTGCCATAAATTGCTGCATTTTGCATAGGCAACGCCGCAGCAGCTTCACTGAGAAAGCGGCGTTGAAGATTACCATTGCTTTCTTCTAAAAATGCCAGGTGCCACCAGTCGAGCATTCGCTCTTTAGCAACGTCGAGCGATTTAGCTGATACTAATTTGTCGCGCTTTTGCTGCTGATTGATCTTTCTATTGCTCGGCAATAGATTCCACAGGTCACCGCAGGGCCAAGCGGCAAAAGGGAAGCAGTGATCAATGTCATAGTTGCCGAGCTTGAGTGGTTGACCGCTCCAAACACAGACCAATGGCTTTTCTAGTCTTAGAATGTCATCTGAAATGCTGCGAACTAACTGGGTGTCGCGCACGGGGTCTAGCCAAACAAGCGCTTGCATCAGCTGCTCGTAGGTGATTTCCTTTTCTTGTTTGAGCGAATACTGCTGCATTAGTCGAATCCATTCGCCGACAAGTGCCGGTTCAATCCACGAAGCAAACCTGCTCATCGAGTTCCACAATGCCTTGGGCACAGTCAATTCGCCAAAAGTTGCGAGATAGCTCTCGTTGAGCGTAAAAGCATTTCCCCGAAGCGGACGACCGCCGCTAGTTTTGAAAATCGGCTCAGTGCTATTTGGATAAGTGATATATTGCGTCGGCATTTTGCGAATCGTCTCTTTCGCATCAATTAGGGCTTGATGCAAGTTAACGGCGTCCGCGCCGGTGAATGTGGCGCCGACACGAAGGTCGTAGGGCGAAAGATGTTTTAAATTGAGGAAGGCTTGATTGACAAAACCGAGACCCTTCTCTGATATATCAGAAGGTCTTTGAGGAATGCTCGATTCAATCAACTGCTTGTAGGCACGGAGCCAATAAAGTGCTACCAGACCCAGTGGTATTGAGACGTTTTCTTCTGTAGTGTGTTTCGCCATACCATTAGCACTATCGGCGATGCGCACAAGTACTCGCAGCAGAGCCAATTTATAGGTGGATGATTTGCTGTCATTGATAATTATGTGACGCAAAAGTGGCAGGGCGTCTGTGCCATCGTCAGGCAATTGAAAACAAACAGTCTGCCAAGTGACATCAGAACGATTGCGCAGATCATCAACCTGACAAAGGCGCACTAGCGCCAGGCCGCGATCACGTGCAAGCTTTTCTAGTTCGCCAAGAGCTACTGGGTAACTCTCTCTTCCGTCAGTAAACGAGCCGCTGCGCAGAGAGATAATCAGCGAGCCGCCCGGTCTAAGAAGTGCTGCCAGTTTTCGGAAAGCCCTTTGTCTCTCGTTGGGACGAATATGCATCCATACTGCACTCAGTAAAATCAGATCGAAAGAAAGCCCGAGTTTGATTGTTTGGGTCAGGTCAGGCAGGCTATCTTGCAACCAATTAATTTGCGGCTCTGTGTGCCCTTTGCGCGCTCTCTCAATCATTCCTTGCGCAGGTTCAACCGCCACCACATCGCAACCCCGCTGAGCGAACCAAGACGCGTCTCTGCCGCTGCCAGCACCAACGTCTAAAACGGCGCTGCCTCTCTGTGGCATTAAATCAAGCAATTCCTGATGCACCTGTTCAAAGGTAAGCGACTCGTAGGTCGCACTGAACTCTTGAGCCCGCTCACTATATTGTTCGATTGTTTTGCTGGAGTGTATTGGCATCGCTTTTGAAACTGCGTGAATCTGTCTAGGCGGGGCAGTATACTCCAAGTCTAGCGCTTGTTGCCAAGAAACAGCGGGCAGTCTTTGGGTTGATAATTTCTGCGGAGAATAACCGACACAATCTCCGCGCGTGCTGCGGAGATTAACTTGCTTTACTGACTAGGTGGGGATATAATCTCCGCAAAGGGCGCGGAGAAAGTCGGTGTACATTCATCAACGAGAGGATTGGCCCAAATTTAGATGGAGCAGCGAAGCTCTAGCCCAGCCTTTGGCGGCTCTTCGCCATGAGCAGGGGCGCCTGATTGGCCGCATGGAAGCACTTGGCTTTAAATTTAGGCAACAAGCAAACCTTCAGACTTTGACTCAAGACGTTCTTACAACCAGCGCAATTGAAGGGCAAATATTAGATCCAGATGCTGTGCGGTCATCGTTAGCTCGGCGATTGGGAATTGAGATCGCCGCTTTGAAGCCATCAGATAGAGAGGTCGATGGTGTTGTTGAAATGCTGCTCGATGCTACCCAAAATTTCAATATGCCTTTAACACAGCCGCGGCTGTTCGGCTGGCACGCAGGGTTATTTCCAACCGGCATGAGTGGAATGTTTGATGTTCAACTCGGGGCCTGGCGTGATGATCACTCGGGCCCAATGCAAGTAGTGTCTGGTGCAATTGGCCACGAGAAAGTGCACTTTGAAGCACCACCAGCAGCACTACTAGAAAAGGAAATGACAGCCTTTATTGATTGGTTTGAAAATGTACAAGAAATTGATCCAGTATTGAAATCTGGCCTGGCCCACCTTTGGTTTGTTACTGTCCATCCATTCGACGATGGCAATGGAAGAGTTGCCAGAGCAATCGCCGACTTGTCGCTTGCTCGCGCCGAGAACCTTACAGAGCGGTTCTATAGTATGTCGGCGCAGATACGGGTAGAAAGAAAAGCTTACTACGAGATTCTTGAGCGAACCCAGAAAGGCACAATGGATGTAACTCCATGGCTAGAGTGGTATTTCGCTTGCCTAGGGCGTGCAATAGCAGGAGCGCAGCGAGTGTATGACTCGGTTCTTCGCAAGGCGAATTTTTGGGAATCGGTGTCAGTTAGTTCAATAAGTTCAGCAAAATCGAAAATTCCAATAAATGAGCGCCAAAGTAATGTGCTAAATAGACTGCTCAATGACTTTGAGGGCAAGCTCACTTCTTCCAAATGGGCTAAACTTGCCAAATGTTCTCAAGACACTGCTCATCGCGACATTATTGACTTGGTGGAACGTGGCATACTAAAGCAGGATGCCGCAGGTGGTCGCAGCACTAGCTATTCTTTGGTTGAAGTTTTCTAAAAGCGATTTTTGAGTCCATCGGAATACACAGTGAATACCATGTCGAATCAAGAGCGACAAATGAAAAATGTCATGATTGCGTCACCGTGCACGGTTGATTGGAATACCATGGAGGGTAACAATCAGGATCAGGACCTGCTCACGCAACTAGGCAAGGTCGCAGAAAAAGCTGAAGGCAAGCGGTCTAGCCGGCAAGTCTTTATCATTCTCTTTATTGTGTTGGCACTGGCAGGACTGCTAGGTGGTCCACTCAGCACGATTACTAGCCTAGCCTTATTAGTGTTAGTTTTGCCTCAAATTTTGCGAGCTCCCGCTCCGGAAAATGCGGAGCCAACGAGACTTTCGTACTCGCGAGAGTCAACAGATTCTTGCTCAGACTCTGTCGCGGCAAGGTTTGAACAGATATCCACGGCGTGCCAAAACCTAGCACGAGAAGATGCATTTTTTCTTCGCCAACCGTTTGCCCAAGCAAGAATACGACAGGCTAATGAAATTCAGGTCAATGACTTAGAGAGCAAACCTTGGTGCATCGGAAACAAAAAAGACATGCTCTATTTCTTACCAGAGTACATAGTCAGAAGAGAAGGCGTCGATCATGCTCTAATCTCATACAGCTTACTTCTCGTCACGCTGCAAGCCCACGCACAGGTCCGATACGCCACAAATCCAGTTCTGATTACTTTCATCGCTCCTCAAGGGCCATTCTTTGAACTGTTAGTGGCCAACTAAGCACTGACCGCCGAACGATTCTGCAAAGCTCTCAATTCCTTGAGTGCAAGCAAAGAACCTTTTACCAGAGAAACTATCTGACGATGCTACGCAGGCGGTGCACACAGCTGACAGCGTGAGACCCATCGCCCACGGCGAAGCCTACTCTCTTTGTTGTGCCTGAGCGAATGTCGCCAGCAGCCAGCACCCGAGGCATAGAAGTCTCAAGGGCACAGGGCTCACGAGAGGTCAGCGGCCAATGTCCGGCTTTTTCCATGTCTGAACCAGTCAATAGGAATCCGTCGCTGTCACGAGCAACGAGACTGGGTATCCACTCAGCCGAAGACTGAGAGCCAATAAATACAAAAATGGCTGACACCGCTAGTAGTGATTCACTGGTGCCAGCATCGCTTTTCTTTTTGAGCAAAACCGATTCAATAAAATTGACGCCAATCACTTCTGTAATTTCAGTCTCTTCATGGACCGTAATGCGACTATTAGCACGAATTCGGGCAGACAAATACTCAGACATTTTGGGGCCAAGTTTACCCCGAATAATCAAATGTACCTGTCTATCAGGGCAGCAATCAGCTAAAAATGTAGCAGCTTGGCCGGCAGAATTGCCCGCACCTACGACAGCTACATCACTGCGATCGTGAAGCATGGCCTCAACTGTGGTGCAAGCATAATAAATACCGGCGCGCTCAAAACGTTGAGCATTTTCGGCCTCTAGTTTGCGCCAGACTACGCCACTGGCGATTAGGACAGCCATGGCGCTGACGACGGCTCCGCAATCAAGCGTAAGCTTTACATGATCGTGCTCTGTGGCACCAGGAGTGATATCAGTTACGGTGACCGGAGCGACAATCTCAGCACCGAATTTAAGCAGCTGCAACGAGCCACGGGTAGCTAAATCGGTACCGGAAATTCCAGAAGGAAAACCCATAAAATTTTCAATTTTTGACGACCCACCAGATTGGCCACCTGGCCCAAGACTGTCAATCACTAAGGTTGAAAGACCCTCTGAAGCAGCATAAACAGCTGCCGCAAGGCCGGCTGGCCCAGCACCAATAACTGCAAAATCTATTGCCTGGTTGGGGCAATGTTGCCATATCCCGGCACCAACGGCCACCTGGCGCAAAGTGGGCTTACTTAGAACAGTGCCATCAGCACAAGTAACAGAAGGCTCACCATCCTTACAAATGTAGGCCTGGTTATCATCTCCGTTCTCTTTGCCAGTGTCGTACCAAGTGAAAGGGACAAAATTCTTGTGCAAAAATTCGCGAATCATATTTGTATCGGAGCACATAGCCGGCCCCATTACTTTCAAACCGATATCTTTTGCCCTGCTGAGCATATCGCGCCGCAGCTGAAAAGCTGTCAATAGCTTTTCTGACAATTGTGGAATCTTTAGTAGAACATCTCGTACATGATCGTTCTTGACTCGCAGAACCTGACTATTACAGGCAGCCACCGCTGAGACTAGAGCAGGCCTGAGCGTTAGCAGGTCAATGTCGCCAGTAAATTGTCCAACCCTGTGACTAACTAAAACTTCGTCATTGCAGCGAGGATTGACTATATCGACCTGTCCCTGTTGCACAATAAACAAATCGACTTTTTCTTGCCCGCTTTTAAATAAATACTCACCGGCAGAGAAATGCTCACTGACTGCCAGTGCCGACATCAGTAACAATTCTGCTTCTGAGAGAAAAGGAAAAGCGGATTCGCAGACAATTTCCATGAACAATACCTTTGACCAACCTTGGCATTATACAGTACAGCCCTTGAGCCTAGACGCGCCTATTCAACACGCAGTGCGGGCAACCCGATTTTTTACTGGTACGATTGGCCACGGTGGCCTGCCATTCGTGATTGTCTTGAGGACAGAGCCACCAGACTTTTTTACTAGAGGCAGCGGTTAATGAGTCACCAGTGACGGTGCCATTTTTACTTGGATGCAGCTGAGCGGCAATATCTGGAAACTTAGTGGTCAGGCAATTCTCATGACTGGCTCTCTGATTAGTGCAATATGGGCAACCGCTACCATCGGCCCTTCTTGAAACTTCAGCCTGCCATTGATGTTCACTGTTATTGCGACATAGCCACCAGATCTTCTTCTTTGACCGACAGGTAATTTCAGCTGCACTGATGCCCTCATTGAGAGTGGGATGCCATTCTTGCGCCACTTGTGGGAAAAGTACAGCAAGAGAATTGGTGATCGAAACTCGTTTGTTGGCGCAGTAGGGGCAACCTTTTCCGGCAGTGCGGGAGAAAATAGCCGCTTGCCAGGCATGGTCTGGCCCGCCTTCACACTGCCACCAGGCAATGACATCAGACCCTGTAGAAAAATCATCAGCCGTCCACTGGCCGTTATTAGTAGCATGCCACTGACTGGCAAGTTGCGGAAACTTTTTACTCAATGGCACAAAGGCATGACCACCGGCGTACCAGGTGCGCTCGCTTTTGACACTATCAGCACTTAGTTCAGTTGCTCTGGCTTTGCGCGGTGAGCTGGTTAGGTTTTCCATAAATCGAATTATACAGACTGGTGCAATAACATTGCTGTTAGCAAATTTGTCTAATGACCACACTAATTTGCATTCGAAAGACTCGAATATCATGGCCAGTTATTTGGCTATCTGCAAAGCTAACGAATTAGCATCGCCTTGATTTTCAATTCATCACGCTCGTGCCGACAAGCATCTGTAAACCCTTTAAACGGCTCGTCCACTTCACCTCGCGAAGATCGCTCAAGCATTTCTTGATGCATTTCGCTGAATGAAATTGATGGCCGCTTGTAAGATTCGATAATCGAAGCTGCCACTCCTTCTGCCGCCGCTTGAACCGACTCATTTCCAGTAATTTTGATTCTGCCTAACAATGAAAAGAAAGGAATCAAACCACCAGGGTTATCTAAATTACCGTCTAGCGAATCGAAATATAGGTTCGAGGCCTCTTTGATGAACTGAGCGTAGAGGCGCTCACGGGCAACAATCTCCCGGGCAACAACTGCTCTCTTAGCGAGAAAATCTTGTGTGACGAAAGTGGCAATGATGCTCGCCACTCCCCCTATTGTTGAACCTAATAGTGCGCTAATCAATGAAGAATCCATGCCTACCCCTTAAAATACTTTGTTTCTGGCATTCGAACATTATTGACCAGAATTGAAACTTAGTCAATAATCGTGATAATTTATTTCAGTCGCTTCAACTAGAGAATCAAAATTTCTTTGCAAAAGCATTCATAATGCACACTGTGCTTACCTTATATTCTGGGGTTCATTATGAACATCTCTGCCGCACGATTACTTTCTTCTGCGTTTGCCGTTCTTCTGGTAGCTGGTTGCTCGCAGTTAGATACAGGCAAGACTGATGCTGACGGCACTGCGTTTGTTACGCACATTTTGGAAGATCAAAAGGGCAGCTGGAAGCCAGATAAGCTAGCGGCTGTTGTCAACAAGTCTGTTACCGAGAAAGACGTCCAGAAGGCAACAGATTTGTACGCCACTGTAATTGGTTCATTAACATCGTTCGAAGTTCCTAAGTCTAAAAATGCCCGTACTTCAGTAAATATCGGAACGAGCGAGAAGCCAAACTACACCGCAACCTATGCCAGTAAGCTAGTCTGCGAAAAAGGCCCCGCAACATTTGCCGCAGCCGTCTCTCGGTACGGTACCCAGTGGCAGCTAGACTCTTTCGATATTGATTCTGAGAACATTCGCAAGACTGTAAATGACAAGGCGGCTCTAGCTACCACTGAAGCGAAAGCCCTTTTGCACAACGCGCTAGACAACTGGGATTCAAAAGTCATCGAACAATCAGCCAGTGTCAAACTGACTGCAGATCTCAAGAAAAACCCTTTGCTCCTACCTGGTCTATTCAAGGCATCATCAATTGCCTTGGGCAAAGTCAAAAAATATCCAGAATTAAAAATTCAAGGAATGTCCGAGATTGACGGTGCCGAAGTAGTTAAGTTGGTGCTTCCTCAAGTCGAGTTCGAAAAAGGTAAGGCAGACGTATTCTGTGGAATGACAAAAGAAGATGGTAAATGGAAAGTGTGCGGATTCAGAATTCAAGGCGGCAACCGGCCGGCAGTCAAGTAAGCAATTCACCTAGGTTTTGTTAAGGGTGGCCATAGTTTGAGGAAATTATTAGCTTTAGCGATTTTAGCGTTATTTTGTTGCGACAGCGTTCACGCCGAGCCAACCCAAAATGCTGCCACAGCGCCAACCACATTAAGCAGTTCCGAATCGTCGGCTTCTATCCTTGCCTCCCTGGATAGCGAACTGCACCGCTCACTCAGTCGTCTAAAGAACGCCGGCAAAGCACCACTTTACTACCTTGCCTACCGATTATACGAAGGCAATTGGGACTCAATCTCGGCTTCTTATGGTGCCCTGCTCGATTACAACAGGGGCGGCAAATGGCGCACACTATCAGTAGATCTACGGGTAGGAAATCGGCATTTTGACAATACCCATTTTTTACGCGGCGAAGACTCTGAGACCCCGACCTTCTCTGAATCATCAAGCAAAATGAGCTCCATTCTGCCCGATGACGGCTCAGGTCTTCCTCTTGAACAGTGCCTGTGGATCACCACTGACAAGGCATACAAAGCTGCACAGCGAAGATATTCAGAGTTGACGGTGAACAATGAAGTGATGTCGACAGAAGACGATAAGTCTGATGATTTTTCATTCCAACCGGTGCACAACTATCAACCACCATTGAAAAATATGATTCTTGATCGCGACGAATGGACTGCGAGGGTGTGCCGTTTGTCGCAGCTCTTTTCAAAACATCCAAATTTCACTTCTTCCAAAGTTACGCTCACTGCCGATCCAACCACACGGTTTATGGTTAATAGCGAAGGTTCTAAGATTGTAGAACAGCATTTCAGTTATCACATTTCAATCGTGGCCTCGGCACTGGCAAAAGACGGCATGGAATTATCTTTATATGATTCTATAAACGTGCTCGATCCTTCTCTTTTACCGAGCGAAGCGGCTCTAGCTAAAAAAGTCGAAAAGCTGGCCGACTCTTTAGAACAACTGCGCCAAGCGCCGATAGCAGAGCCATATGTTGGTCCAGCAATTTTGTCTGGACGAGCAGCTGCCGTATTTTTCCACGAGACCTTTGGTCATAGAGTGGAAGCAGTGCATCAAAAAAGTGAAAATGAAGGCAAGACTTTCTCTCGCAAACTCGGCACCACTATTATGCCAGCCTTCCTCACCGTGATTGATGATCCCACAGTGGCTAAAGTCGGCAGTGAAAATTTGGATGGTCACTATCTCTATGATGATGAAGGTGTAGTGGCACAGCCAGTGACACTGGCTAAAAAAGGTGTGCTCACATCTTTTTTACTTAGTCGCACTCTGGTTCGTGGTTTCAACGCATCAAACGGACATGGGCGCAGTGCACCAGGGTGGAATCCGGTTGGCCGTCAAGGTAACCTCATTGTCCAAGCCGATAAATCTAAGCAGGTTTCACCACAAGTATTGCGATCGATGCTTATCAAAGAAGCTATCAGGCAGCATAAATCATACGGTTTATTGTTCGACGAAATTACTGGTGGATACACCCACACAAGCAGTGACTCTGACCAAACTTATGTTGTGAAGCCACTCAAAGTCTACAAAGTCTTTGTTGATGGCCGACCAGATCAACTTATTAGAGGCTCCGAAATAGTTGGTACTCCACTTGCTGCCCTTGAGCGTGTGGTAGCAGCTGGCAATGACAAATGTGTATTCAACGGGACATACGGCCGTGACTCAGGCCCTGTACCAGTCTCGGCAGTAGCTCCTAGTTTGCTCATTCAGTCAATTGAAACAAAACGGATTGCACGCTCAACGGAGAAAGCTCCGATACTTTGTGATCCGACTATCAAACAAGGTCTGCCAGTAACAACAAAAAAAGTGACGACGTCATCTTGTCGGCTGTCACTGACGAAATGGAACGCTCTATGAAAGAGCTAAAAATCGACGAACATCCAGCACCTTATTTTATTTCTTACGCAGTAAAAGAAATTGACGAAACAAATTTTTCGTCTTGCCTAGGCGCTCCTTCTGTCTTCGATCATTTTCGAGAGCGCGTCTTTACCCCATTAATCAAAGTTGGCGACTACGCTCTCGATAATTCCTTTCCTACCTCAGATAGAACCAACACGTCTTATCTCTTACCTTTGGACAACAATTACTCAGCGATACGGCGAAAAATCTGGCTCAACACTGACAATGAGTACAAGTATGCTCTGCGTATTTTAGACTGGAAAAAAGCCTATCTTACTAGTAACAATGTCGTTGATCGCTTGGCTGATCAAACTGTAGAAAAGCCAGTTGTGTCGCTGGCCCCAGTGCACAACATATCTGTCGACGAAGAAAAGTGGTCGAAGCAAATTGAAGAGCTCTCAGCGATTTTTAAAAATTATCCGACCTTGCAAAAGACCAAAGTGTCTTTCATCGCTCGAACAGTTAATCGCTGGTTTGTTAACAGCGAAGGCACAAGGGTGCGTGACTCACACAACAAATATGCGGTACGCATCTGGGCCACAGCCAAGGCAGCAGACGGTATGCCCTTGGAAGATTGTGAAATGATGGCCAATCAAGATGAGTCAAAATTGCCTGACTTCGCCCAACTAAAGCAACAAACCGAAACTTTTGCTCAGCGCTTAAGCGAGCTGCGAGTAGCACCAGTAGGCGAAGATTATTGTGGACCGGTGATATTTGAAGATCAGGCTGCTGCTGAACTTTTCGGACAAGTGATGGCACCCAATTTCGGCTTCGCAGAAGAATACATGGGCAGTGAAGATTTCGTCAATTCTTTGAAGAATCGTCTCGGTCGCAAAATAATGTCTAAGCAACTTTCGGTGGTTGACGATCCAAATGCTAAAGATGCAAGCGGCAATTTGCTATTGGGTGCATACCAATTCGACGACGAAGGCATGCCAGCTCAGCGTGTAGAGCTGGTGCAAAACGGCCTGCTCAAGGCATTTTGCCAAAGTCGTATACCCACCCGGCATTTCAATCACAGTAACGGACACTCAATAGGTGGTCATGGTGTTTTCAGTATTCTTTCTTTGTCGAGCTTACAATCACTAAGCCCAGATCAAGTTTTGGCAACGGCCAAAGAAATGGCTAAAGATGACGGTCTCGACTATGTACTTTTGATATCGCGAATCAAACAAAATTATCTATTGCGAGAGTATCCATCGGCAGACTATCTCGAGGAGCAGCCTTATGATACGCCATCACAATCGGTGCAGCCGACAGATCCGTTGATTGTCTATAAGCTATTTCTCAGCGATGGTCATCGAGAGCTGGTGCGGGGATTAGAGTTTGCCTACGTATCTTTGCGCACCTTTCGCGATGTGCAAGCGGTCGGCAATGATTCGAAGCCATACATTCTAGAGCCGAATGATTGCGTGACGCGAACGCTGATAACACCTTCGTATCTAATTGGTGAGTTGGAGCTGAGGCCGATAGCAGCAGAACATTCTACCCCGCCTATACTTCCAAGCCCGCTGCAGGTGCAAGCAGCTAAGAAATAGCCATCAGAGCGTCTGGCCGGCTCCTTTTGCTACTTCATGGAATACATGCCAAACGACCGAACAACACAGGTGACCACTATAATGTATCAACAAAGGCCAAGACCGGCGCATCATTTTTCAAATATTTTGAATGTTGCTCTGCTGTGCGCAACTTCTCTTTTCGCTTCTAGTTCTCTGTCTGCTTGCGGTCAGTCGCAGTGGGAATCATTGAACAAATCTGGTCTTGAAGCTCTTCGCCGAGCAGACTATCCCGAAGCTGAAAGTAAGCTAAAACAAGGCTTGGTTGAGGCAGAGAAGTCTGGCAGAGAAAGTCTAAACGCTGCCACTAGTGCCAACAATTTAGCTTCGCTTTATCAGCGCCAGGCTAAATATGCAGACGCAGAACCTCTGTTTAAGCGGGCACTAGCGATTCGCGAGAAAGTATTGGGCGTAAACGATACTCATGTTTCTACAACGTTAAATAATTTGGGCTCTCTATCGGTTGCCCAAGGTCGCGTCAATGAGGCAGAAAGTTATTACAAGCGCTCACTCATAATAATGGAAAAGGCCCTAGGGCCGAACCATCCTGACGTAGCAGTGCGTCTCAATAATCTCGGCGAGCTCTATAGGCACCAGGGCAAATACAAAGAAGCCGAACCTTTCTTTCAACATGCGGTGAAAATAGTTGAGAAAACGGCTGGCCCATCGCATCCAGCATACGCCAGTGCTTTGAACAACTTGGCCTTAGTTTATGCAAAAGAGGGACGAGCTGACGAGGCCGAGTCTTTGCAGATTCATGCGCTTGCCTTACAAGAGAAAGCACTTGGACCAGACCATCCAGATGTGGCAAACACCCTAAGTAATCTTGGTACCTTGTACTTGTATCAGGCCAAATATGATGAGGCCGAGAAGAACTACAAGCGCGCCCAGACCATAAACGAAAAGGCCCTAGGGCCAAATCATCCTCGCGTTGCAGACGGATTGAACAACTACGCAGTGCTCTTACGTAAAACTCACAGAGTTGATGAAGCAATCAAAATGGAAGAAAGAGCGAAAGCGATTGGCCCGACGAAGAATAACGGTGCGGGTTAGTGCGTAGAATTTCCAGATCAATCGGCAATACTTGGTTGTCTTGCATTAGCTATACAACCAAGTATTGCCGAGAATAGGATTCGAATTGATTTCTTCGAATCAAGATCTTCGTATTTTCAATCTGCAATCAAAAAGGCTGAACTTACAACAGAAGAATTCTACAGATACAATCTGCTATTTAAGAAAACTGCCGTTCCACTACACTTGATTCCATTAGATGTTCTTACACGCTACCCCGGTGTCATTGTCGATTCTGAGCTAGTTAGATTAGGAAACATAAAAGCTATTCCAATTATGGGGCTAATAACCGTTGACGAAGATGTCACAACACGGCGCTCTCTGGGCAATACGCAGATAGTCAATTTCTTTCAAGATTGGGAGAAGTTTTTTGAAACCCATAAATCGCCGACAAAAGCTGTGATAGTAAGTTTCAGAGACACGACAACATCTTTCTAGCCTGAAAGTGAGGGTTAATAGACATGGAATCAAAACCGGGTATAACAGGGAGAAGCTAGAGATGGAGATAGCGATGCAAAAGCTATTGTCGTTGTTGTCCGAGAATGTAGGTCGGGCAATATGAGAGCACCTCGCGCTGCGGCCGGCGGCACCGGTGACGGACCTCCTTCTGGATTTCGCGCTGGTGAAAATCTTTGGTGCCGCGTTGTAGAAGCTGAGCCCGGAGGCTACAGTGTCACAATACTAAAGACAAACCAAGCCGGCTTCATCAAGACGACGGCCGAGCTGGAAGTAAGTTTTAATTTCCTCGCAGAGTTCGTCTGCATTCACAAGAATAGAGTTTTACTAGCACCGATTTTCGGCAAAACACCTGGACAAAATATGGAGTATTAGCCTTAGTGCGCGAACAAAACCAAATCAATTTAAAAGAGAAGGGCTATTTAGCGCTGCTGCTCTTACTCTGGGCCGTGCGCGCCACTCGCATGCTCTTTGCCATGTTGTCTAGAGCGCTATGCATCGCCTCTGTATCATCCAAGCGCAAACATTCATCGGCAATTTTCTGCGCTTCAGCTTCTTTGTTGGCACCAATATAAGCACCATATACCAAAAGAATCATACTTGGAAAAGGATCAAAGTCTTTGGAGACCTCTGTATCGGGGCGCGGCTTTTTCATTGCCTCAGAGGCTTTGTAATATTCTGCGATATTGGTTAGGGGCTGTGGATACAAGTATTTTGTAGCGTCGTTCCATCTGCAGTTAGAGAACAAAACTTGTTCAAGGTGAGAACCATTTTTTGTTATTACCGCAAGATTTTTCGGATCGACTTTTGCATTGTCGAACCAACTTAGCGTGCGGGCATTGTCATCGAGTATGCCGTTGAGGATGATCCAATCGGCTCTATTGCCGGACTTTTCGGCAGCATCACGCAGTTCAATCCATTTGCCTTTAGCGGCCGGATAGCTGGCACTAAGCTGCTTCATTTCAACAGGCACCATTTTCATTCGCAGCTCGCCAAAAGTCGCGTCGCTCCTCTCTATGTTATTCCAGAGCCAGACGTATTCAGCAAGAGCCTCTGCATTTTTTTGCGACATCATCAGCTGCCGCGCCCCTGATATGCGCTGCCAAATAGCGCTGTCGTCAGTGCTGGCTTTTCCTGAGTCTTCTTTATCGATTTCGCCGCCGACTTGCTCGTCGCCTATTTTCTCGTTGCCGCGTTTGCCGCTCTTTGCCCCTTTCAGCCAGCGCAGCAACTCTCCTGGGCTCATGAAACCGACCTGCCTACCAAATTCGGAGGCACGGTCCTCGGCCGAGAACAAAACGATGGTCGGCATGGCCTCAACTTTTAAAGCTGAGGTCGTCTTCTTGTCTTCATCTACATCAATTTGAATGGCGATCGCATTTTCTTTGATCCACCCTTGAACCTCATCATCGGCCCATGTGGTAGATTCCATTTTCTTACACGGAGGGCACCACGAAGCGGTGAAATCAATCAACAAGAGTTTGTGTTCTTGCTCTGCTTTCTGCTTTCCCTGCGCCAACGAGTATTCCGAAAACATCTCCGCACGAGCAAGAGCGGACGTTGTACAAAAAACGGCAAGAGTGCTTGCTAATACTAAATGTGACAGCAGTTTGGATTTCATCGGGTTTCTTACTCTTTATCAGCCAACTTGCGCCACTCTTGTAATTGTTCGATGGTCAAATGAGAGAATTTGAGAAACTGCGCTAGAACCTCAACATCTAAAGCACTAATAACGGTATCAGGACCGGGTTCGTCGTCGGCTAAATTGCAGATAGTTTCAAAATACTTTTCTAAGACTTTGAGCATGAGCAGTTCTTCGGTAGAAAAATCAAACAGCAATTTATCAGCATGCTTGAGTTCGCTAAGTGAAACTCCATTGCCATTCAGATCAATCTTGCTGAAGTTTTTCATGAGTAGCTCTGCCAGCCGCTCGCCACTCATAACTGTAGGCGCTTGGTCAGGTTCTTCGCTATTGCGAAAATCGCCAAAGAGGTCTTTGTAGGCGCTAGCCCCCATGCGTCTTCTTTTTTCTGGAATGTCAGTCATATCGGTCCTATCTTGCCCATGTCACAATAATACTCTAATGATAGAGCATTGCTCTCAATACTGTTCGTTGCGAAGAATCTTCTCCATAGCCTTACCCTTTGCTAACTCATCCACCAACTTATTAGAGCGATCGCTAGTGCTTCTTCCTCGTTGTCAGTCATGGTCGATAGCTCCGAAAAAAATTTGATGCAAGTAGCTGGAGCTATTGCAACGCAATTGTTGCATCGATTATATAATATGCCGGAAGAGACATGGAGGAACAATGAATTTAAAATCGATCTTAATGACAATTGGTGTTTGCGTGAGCGTCTGCAGCTCCGCACAGGGCGCAACCATCGACAAAGAATTCCTGAACTTCTGGCAGGATTTTAAAGCAGCGCTTCAGAAAAACGACAAGGATGCTCTGGCATCAATGACCAAGTTGCCTTATGGTTTAGACGAGAAAAAGTTGAATCGCGCCTCGTTCATTGCTCAGTCTGAAAAGATTTTTCCATCAGCGACGAGAAAGTGCCTACTGAAGGAAAAGCCGGTTGCTGATAAAGATAGTGTTCTAATTTTTTGCGGCGAGCAGATTTTTGTGTTTGCCAAAGACCACGGTAAGTACAAGTTTACTGAAATCGGGGTAAACGATTAGCACAATACAAACGCAAACAGACACATCTGCTAGGCGAATAGACAGCCCAAACACCGATCAAATTGGTCTTGCAAGTCAGCCACATCCAGCTGACCATCAGCGGCGATCACTACAATTTTGGATGTAGGCACGGTCTGCTTCCAACTGCCACCATCCGAAAAACTAACACGCTTGCCGACAACCTGCAAAATGGTTTTTCTATCGGGAGTGTCTACAGTGTTCAACACTCCTTTGCAGCGGTATACGTTGACCGGCAATTTCCGAACAACTTCTTCTAGTGCACCTATTATCAGGGCCGAATGTGTCTCATATGACCAGGATTTAAAACCTGTAGTATCGTGTTCGCGATGGAAACAGTGCGCTTCTTCGCAATCATAATGATGCCCAGGATCGAAGCGTCCAGACGAGAGAAGAACCTCCATCGGCACTTCACACTGCGATGTTTTGATTATTCTATGAAGATGAAAATTCTCGTCCAACCATTTGTCTATTCTATGAATTTGTGCCTCATCTACAAGATCGATTTTGTTTAAAAGTAGAAGATCTGCAGAAGCAATTTGACATAACTTCAGCTGCATATGCTCTGGTATTTCAAACACCTGTTCAGCGTCCATGACACAAATAATGCTGTCGAGTTTTACTTTAGTATCGCTGGTTTCAATCGAGAAACTAATAGCGATGCTGGCTGGATCGGCTATACCACTAGCTTCTAGAATAATGTATTCAGGAGGCTCTGGCAAGGCAATCAAGTCATCAATAACAGCTCTTAAGTCGTCGCGAATAGAGCAGCAAACACAACCGTTTGCAAGACTGATGATGTTTTCATCAACGCTAACAACCAGGTCAGCATCGATGTTAATTGCACCAAAATCATTTACAAGAACAGCAACGCGTAAACCATGATCGCCGCTCAAAATTCGCTTGAGCAAAGTGGTCTTACCGGCTCCGAGAAAGCCAGTCAAAACCGTCAGCGGCACGGGCGCACTCATTAATTTTGAACTATTCACGAATAGAATCTTATCATGGCTCCAAGATTGATTGATATAAGAACTTGAGACTAAAACCGGCTAAGATCTTCGCTCTTGAAGCCATCTTCACCGAGAATGCCTTTTACAGCTTTGCCCGAATCACCAGGGAGGTCAGCAATTGCTTACTTGGTCAGTTACACAGACGAGAAGTTCAATTCAATCATCTAATTTTGCCAGGGCAGCTGTAAGCACCCCAGCGTTAGCAAGATCTTCAACTGAGCAACCTCTTGAGACATCGTTAATAGGCTTCTTCAAGCCCTGAAGCATTGGCCCTGTCGCCCTAGCTCGACCAAGTCGCTCGGAGATTTTGTAAGCTATGTTGCCAGAATTAAGATCTGGAAAAATGAAGACGTTTGCGCCTTGTTCGCGAAGGGGGCTATCAGGGGTCTTTATCCGCGCGACTTCGGGTAACAGCGCCGCATCAAACTGTATTTCACCATCAATAATGGCATGAGGCATCTCTTTCATGGCAATAGCCTTTGCTTCCTTTATCTTGTCCAAAGAGGGGTCTTTTGCACTACCATGAGTGGAAAAAGACAAAAATGCCACCCTGGGCTCAACTCCTAGCCAGCGAACAGTTTCGACGGTCGCATAGGCAATTTCTGCCAGGCCTTGCGCATCAGGATCAATATTCACCGAACAATCTGCAAAGAAAAGAAGCCTTTCCGGCCATTCCAGAACAAAAACAGACGATGCTCTCTTAAAGCCGTCTCGCAGTCCGACAATCTGAAAAGCCGGAATGAATGGCTTAGTATCACCGCTAAGTCCGCTGACCATTCCATCTGCCGCACCCATGTGCACCATCATGGCCCCGAAGAAGTGCGGCTTACCCATCAACTTCTCAGCTTCTTTTTCAGTCATCCCTTTATGCTTTCGCAGTTCACAATATTCGTGGACATACTGATCGAAGTTCTTATCGTCTTTGGGGTCGTGAATATCTATTCCCTTCAAGTCTATGTTGAGCTTTTGGGCCATTTTATTTAGCTCTTCAGGATCGCTCATAACAACAGGTGTTGCGAGCCCCTCGTCTCTTAAAATAGCTGCTGCCTTTAATACGCTCTCTTCTTTTCCATCGGCGTAAAGCACACGATGATTTTTTCCTCTTATGCGAGTTTTCATCGAGTCAAGAAACATGGCTTCCTCAGTTTTTTGTATAGATTGGTCTAAATTATATGGCTATCTGGACACAGCTCAGATAGAAAAGTTTCCCTTCTATACGATCTGCCAACCAAGGTTAACAGTTTAGCAACAACTTTCTGGCAATCTAGCCTCACTTACCAATACGAGGCCTGCCATGACCCGCTATGAACATTTTGAGCAACCCCGCACTGATGTGCCAGCTTACACATTCGACGTCAATATGGCCAATTCTCTTGATGGACAAATCTCGGCTTCTGCAGGGGCGGCAGGCCGGGCAAAAAGCGAACATTTACCCAAAGTCGAAATCGGTGAGAAGAGCGAGAAGACCCAGAAGATCGAGAAGACTGATAAGAGCGAGAAGACCACCGGCGCTCAGTCAGATTGGATAAAACGGGTTACTGAGACTGCCGACGGCAAGACTCGCACGGTCACATTCGACGATGGCACAGTCAGCACCTATTCTGACGGAGTCTTAACTGAGCGCACGAAAGCCAACGGTGGCAAAGACGTTTATAAATATGCCGGTGGCGTGCTTGTGGAGATGGACCATGCCGACGGCAAAGTTTTAAAACTAGAAGGAAACTCATATGCTCTGTACGATTCTAATGGCAAAAGCCTAGGCAAATCAGAATTTACGGTGCTCACCGCAGACGGAAAAGGCTATACCGTAAAAAATCGCCCTGTGCGAGCAAATGAGCTTGGCGATCCATCGCAAGGCCGCACAGCTGAGCTAACAGAAGGCAGTGACGAAGTTATCTCTGTAAGCACCGCCGAACCATCTAGAGAAAAGTCATTTGAGCTGTTCAAAGCTCTGACCGCAAAAGATGAGACGGCCGCCCAAGCCCTACTGGCAGACTTCAAAAATCAAAATATGAGCGATGAAGATATTGCTGGCGCCTATCAATCTTATATAGGCCACTCGCTAAAAAAAGACATGGGCAACATTAATGGAGATTTCGTCAAAGCCACGCCAGAGATAGAAGCCGAATCTCAAAATCGCCTGAAGCGAGTTTTCACCCAAGTAGATACTGACGGCAATGGCGTTTTGTCTGACGCTGAAACTATCGCCGCCATGAGCAACGACAATTTTAAGGGCGATGACGCAAAAATTGTCGCCGGGCTTCGCACCTCATTTAATAAAAATACAGGACTATTGACGACTGCACCAATTTCCATTGACGGTGTTGATGACTTTCGCAAAGGCCAGACAGCAGAAGCGATGCTAGCAGGATTCGATATCATTGACACCAATCATGATGGCAAGCTTCAGCAAAATGAAATCATCGATAGTGCCTCAAGCCAAGACCTGGCGCTAGGAAGAGATTTCATCAGCGTACTTAATACCGAGTCGAACAAATCGCTTACCAGAAATGATTTAGAAGTGTTAGCAGCAAAAGGGAAAAATCCGGTGGCCGATACGAATATAAGTGTCAGCGGCCAACCAGAACAATCGCTTTACGGAAATTTCTCACCAAAAGAGGCAATTAGATCTGAGAACTTTGGCCAGGGCGGAGTTGGCGATTGCCATATAATGAGCTCGCTAACAAGCATGGCAGCCACCGAGGAGGGTAGAAAAACTATTGAGAAAATGATTGTAGACAACGACAATGGAACCTATACAGTCACCTTCCCTGGTGCCCCTAACGAAAAGCTCATAGTGAAAAAACCGACAGAAGCAGAGCAACTTATTTACGCTCGCAATTCGGTAGCTGGCACCGGTTACTGGGCAACAGTAATCGAATCAGCATATGGCCAATACGTTAACAAATCGGTATCGCGCCGAAATATTTCTAATTTGACTGGCTCAGACCAGCCTAACGAAGCCGCTGGTCAAGGAGCCATCTCAATTTTAGGTGGAAACGCTGAAGCCTTAAATCTATTAACGGGGAAAAATAGCTATTCAAAATCTATCTCTGGTCTAACAGATGAACAGTTAGAAAATAAGATGATGCAGTCAAAAATAAATCAGACGCCTATTATTGTGGGCAAAAACGGAGTAATTTCAGAAATAGTCTATGGAGGTGATGCAAACGTAGCACCACCTGGAAAACATTTTTATGGGGTTGTCGACTATGATCCTGCCACGAAAATGGTAACTATGCGAAATCCATGGAATAAACAGGACAAGAAGTACGCCGGTAAGTTCCAGGTCACACTTCAAGAGTTTCGCGCACAATTTTCGGACATTGCAGGCAACGACGTCGCTCAGTAATTAGTTAGTGACTGTCTAACCAACCGCCGGCAAAACCAGCAGCGCGAAGGCCGGCAAGTAAGTACGGGCATTTTTTCATTGTTGACCAAGGTAATTGCGATTGATAGTTTTGGACCATTATAAGCGTAGAGCCCTGATTTAATCCGAATACCCACGGAGAAGTCCAGCCTGTATGGCCTGCAGGCCCTACACTTGGCGGCTTAAACGATGGATTATAGCTGGCGCCAAATCCATATTGGCATAGCCCTTTTTCGCCTAGGCTTTGAATCATGTGGCGGATAGTCTCAAGCACTATATCTGGTGCAAATGGTAGTGCCGCCAAAACCGCCCATGGCGAAATGGTGCCATCGTCTGGACCATCTGGCACTCCGCGCGCAATATAATCGTAGAAGACACGCTTTACACCTTTAATAGTTCGGCGCACGGGGCCTGGGCCATCGCTCGCTGTGAGCCCCCAGCAATGCTCTCCATAGTGCGGAAAATTCTTGGGATTTTCAATTGCATATTGTCTTTGAATGAATGTAGCCCGTTTGCTATTTTCAAAATAATCGAATCCTACTCTTTTATTGAATTCGTCTTTAATTCCCCGAAAATCAATCCACAAGTGCGACATCTGATGAATGAAAAATGGACCTGCATGAAGACATTCGCTCTCGTAAATATTCAGGGTCTGAAATGTCGAAGTCCACTCGTGATAGCCTTTTGCATCAATGGGGTGGGAAGGAGAGCCGAGGGCTAGTACATAAAGGATCAGCGCTTCTGAGTAGTTTGTATTCCAACGGTGTTTTTGAAATTTCTTTTCTGGTGTCCAACCGTGTGAGAAAGTTGCAGCACCATTTAAAGCCCAAGGCCACTCAACGCGGCGGTAAAGAAAATCAGCGATTTCTCGCAGCTCTCTCTCTTCTGCATTGTCTCCATCAAAGTAGCTCAGAGCGATGAGTACACCGGCCATGAGGATGGCCGTATCAATCGTTGAAAGTTCAGATTGCCACGTTCGTTTGCCACTCTGCATATCAAGAAAATGATAATAGAAGCCTTTATATCCGGTGGCGTCGGCCTCTACGCCTTGGTGGCTTGACTTGAGAAAGCGTAAAGCTGCCAGAGTGCGTTCAATCGCTTCGGTGCGTGTGAAGAATTTGTTTTCAACTGCGATGGTATATGCAGTCAGTGCCATACCTAGAACAGCAATGCTCGCAGGAGCACCAGGCTGGTTTTTGTCGGCGACAAGACCATTGGCGGGATTATGCTCATGGCGGAAGTAATCAAAGCTTCTGCATTTGAGATGATCAAGCAATGCCTGTTCATGGCCTGGTGCCACTAATGCTTGTAGTTCTGCAGGGTGGGAAATTGACATTGATGCAAATGTCACTTAGGCAGCGTAAACCAGAAGGTGGACCCTTTGCCCAACTCACTAACGATGCCAATCTTACCACCGTGCTGTTCGACAATTGCTTTGGCAATCGACAGCCCTAGACCAGTACTGCGAAATTCTGTTGGTATTGTGTCTAACTGTCCAAACTTCTGAAAAAGTTTGGCAATTTGATCGCTGGCGATTCCAGGACCAGTATCAACAATCGAGAATTTGACACCCATGTCTACTGGCTCCACCTCTAGTAAAACCTCGCCATGAGGTGGCGTGAATTTAATAGCGTTAGAAAGCAAATTTATCAACACTTGTTGAAGCCGATCGACGTCACATTTAATAGGATCTTTGCAAGCTATTTTGGAACGCAAATTGATTTTTGCCATTTTCGCCATGCCCTGAATTCCTGTCAGTGCAACCGATACAACGTGATCAGGCGCTACTTCTGTAACTTTCAGAGGCCAGTGTCCTTTCTCAATTTTTTCCAAATCTAAGAGTTCGTTGATCAGTCTCAGCATGCGGACTGTTTCTGTTTCTGCGATCTGAAGCATTTCAGTTGCTTGCTCTGATGCCGGTTCGACTATGCCACCAGTAAGGAGAGCGATAGAACCATTGATAGACGTAAGCGGTGAACGTAATTCATGAGCAAGTAACGCGTAAAACTCGAGAAGGTGCTGTTCCACCAACTTGCGCTTGCTGTCGACAATGTACAACTGTCTAGCTGTGAAGAAAGTAAGCATCATAAGCAAGGCTGAACTGAGGGTGATAGTGAGTGCTGTGCCAACCTCTACATCCACCAAGTTTGAGCGTGTCAATAGAATCCGTAACCAACCAATGGCGCCCGGTATTATGAAACAGGCTGGCAGCAAGAAGCGAGCCATCTGACCTGCAACACCCTTATCATTAATTACTTGAGCCAGACCTATCTG
Source organism: Candidatus Obscuribacterales bacterium (assembly GCA_038231015.1). Classification (GTDB taxonomy): domain Bacteria; phylum Cyanobacteriota; class Vampirovibrionia; order Obscuribacterales; family Obscuribacteraceae. The sequence goes on along the minus strand of JBBRMD010000017.1, from coordinate 24,794 downwards.
CGGAAAAACTTGCCATACGCTGAAAGACACAGAAATAAATGATAGTGCAGTAGCAAGCGCCATTGGGATGTAGATCGTAACGGCGTAGAAGACCTTGATTGAATAAAGATAGCCTATCAATGCCGTTAAACCGATCGATACAGGGATGATTGTGAGTGCCTGTGCCGCTGTTATTACGCGAGCCGATGTGGACCGCAGCATGAGAGTGATAATGCCGAATATAAGAAAGCAGAGAGCCGAATTCGGCGCCATCTGATTAGGCACTGTTTCGCTCAACAATTTTTGTGTAAACAAGAGCCTGTCAAAATGCATCTGCGTGTGAAAACAAATGTCTGCTAATTTTGCTGCGCTTACGGCAAGCACCACAAACACCGAAGACAAGCCAAGTATCTTGGCCATAGTGTTACTTGAGCGCCGCAAGAGACGTGCGGTTTCAAGGCCGAGAAACAAGAACAGTACAGCGGAAATCGGATTCATCGCTGTTTGCCCGACTAGTCGTTTGAGAAAATCAATGTCCCATTGCCAACCGATCAGTACAGCACATGCCATCATTAACGGAAAAATGGAAAAGATGTATTTGATCAAGTGTGGCTCGGCCCTCTTGGGATCGTCATCAGGACTGTTCGTTCGGGCTGGCCAAGCTCGACCGAGCATGGCATAGCAATATTAAACCAGCTACCTGCTTTTATGGTGATATTTTCCAGCACCTAATTAATTATTGAGTTAATCCTCTTTCTTAGATTGTTCTTCGTGTTAATTATTTGTTTGACTCGTACTCGAACTAAGACAACCATGCTAACGCTTGAGTCTGAATCACTGTGCAAGCATTTTTGTAGAAATTTGAGATAAAGCCTTTGGCGGCACAACTGCTACTGTCACTGCTGAGTTTCTTCCTCAGGCAACTTCACAAAGGGCCATTTGGATGTACTAAATTCAGGCAACTCTTTATGATCGATGCCAAAGAATGTGGTGCGCAACATGGTGCCTTTTAGAATGGCACACTGGCTAGTTTTACCCAATACCATTTTGGGGTTCCAGACGCAGTCTTGAGGGCACAAATGATTTGCAACTTTCTTTAGCTCCACATCGGAGTTTTGAAAAGTTTGACCTTTTTCGATATCATGCAAGGCAAAGACCAGAACCATCGAACCTTCCTGCACAGTAGACGAGCTTACCTGCAAGCGCTGGTGATTAACGGCCTTCTTCAAAAAGACGAAAGCAATGAAAATCGTAGCGAGCAAACCTACTATGGCAATGGCCTGGATTAATCGATCTTTTTCCAAATTTTGTCACTCTAATATGATTTTGATCCAGTTTGGCTCTTTTTCTCTCAGTTGGCGTCTTGTCATACCTGCGGTTATAGAAAGAGAGAAGAAGTTGATGAAGAACACTTTAAAGGCGATCATTTGTAGCATGATTTTATTCAATGCATTGCCGGTCAGAGCCCAAGATCCCCATTTTGTTTCTGCAACTTTAATAGTTAATGCCCCTATGACCGCGGTTTGGGCTGCCCTCAAGACCCAACGAGGAGCCGACTCGGCGCGCCGCCGGGTGATCTCCAATCAGGGCTCTGACTACGTCGTAGAAGAGACTTTTACAAAGATTCCAGTGCTTGGTCAGGCTGTCTGTCGCTATAGTGAGCATGAGATTCCTGGCAAGGGCATAGAGTATAAGATGATTAGCTCAGACAAATTCACGGCTTTCGAAGGTGAGTGGCATCTGCAAGCCCTGGCTGCCGGTCAAACCGCAGTTACACTCAACTCGTATGTAGACACTGGTTTACATTTGCCCTTCGCCGCAGCGATTACTCGCGAAAATACAAAGAAATCAGTAGATCTCCGCATAAAAGATATCGTTCAACTAGTCGCTTCGGAACAAAAAGTACATTTGGCCTTGAATAACGTCAAATTGAATTGAGTGAAGCTTACTGCGCGCTCGGCTTGGCTATCAAAGGGCTTGACGCATCTGACTGAAAAACCATGTTGGTTGTAATCCATGGGCCCAGTGTACGAGCAGCTTCGGTTATTGCAACTTTGCGCCAAGCACTAACTTTGTCGTCCTTGAAATCAAGCTCGATAGTTTCTCCTCCAACCTGACATGGTTGAGAAGCTATCCAATACTCCCATATATTTGGCAACTGACCTGTTTGCGCTCCTAACAGCTCAATCACCTTCTCGCGAGACATGCCTATCAAATTGAAATCAAAACGTTTAGGCCGCAAAGATAAGTTTTATCAGGCATCTCCTTCAACTCAGGAGACAAGCCAAAACTAGCCTCAGCCCAAACTTTCTGAGTAAAGCAACTGAGTATCTTGCCCGAACCGTCCACAAAACAGAATTTGGCTTATCGCCGTCAGGTGTGCCACCAACACCACAAATGATAGCATTGCCGATCACTTCTACGTACTGGACGCCGTTAGGCAACTTGTACAAAAGTCTTCCGAAACTGTCCACAACTTCATACACATCAGCAGGGTCTTTGCGAACTGCAAACGAATTCTTAGTTATAGGTACCGGGTCTTGATACGGTCCAAGCAATGTAATATTAAACTTAGTGTTTACTAGGCACTTCTTTCCATCGGTATTAGTTGCCGGCACCACTACAGCAAAGCCATTCACAAAATCTTCGGCTTTAGTGTAGAGAGGCGATACCACCTTTCCACTTTTATCAATATAGGCTTGCTGGCCATCACGTTGATATGCCACCACAGCTAATCCATCGGTTGTGAATGGTCTAGCAGATGCGAACTTTGGCAGAATGACAATCTCACCTGTTCTAGCCATATAACCGGCTTTTAGAGGATCCGAACCAACAGTAAATGGAAGTAGATTTCCATGAGGAAAATCTACAATTGAAACCCGCGTGTCTTTCGCGGCTGCAACTCTTTTGCCGGTGTTGGAGTCGAAGATAAATTGAAGGTGCATATCAATGCCTGGTGTACCAGTCCAAACAGGAAAGCAACCATGATTGGGAGCAGAAATAAAGCCAAATTCTGCAGGTAGAACAAGCTCTCCATTTGGCGTGCATAGGCCATAACCGCTTGTCTTAGCTATCTTCAGCACAGTGCCTTCTGGTAGCTGTTTAGTGGCAGTGTTGCCTTTCCTTTCTTCAGGCAAGTAAGCACCTGCCAATGAGCAATCTGGTGGTACTTTTACTGACACCGCATGGCCATCATAGTCAAAAACAATTCCTTTATTCGAGTCTCGAAGCGGATGAACCCGATTGAGCTGATGAGCAAAAAAGAAACCATGCCCAAGATAATCAATTCGGTGATAGACACAAGGCACGACCGTGTGCCCTGTTTTGTCTATTACACCAGAAATGTTGTAACCAGCATAGGCAGCCAGGTTCACGGATACAAGTAAACTTACAACCAATGATTGAGCCAATTTGAATATTTTTGAATTTTTCATTCTGGCAGGCCGAGTAAGAATTTGCTGCCAATAAAAAGACTGAAGGCACCGGCCAATCCGCCGCCAACAAGATACAGAACTCTCCAGTTAGAAGCTGTACCAAAACCACCCAGCGAAACAAAAGCAATAATAGAATTTGAAATGACTAGACCTAACACAAAGCATACGAGCATGGCAATTGCGGTAAGCGAATCTGCACCAGCCACTGCCGACATAAGCAATACTTGAGTGGCAGTCTCAGCGCCGATGCCGTGCAGCATGCCAATGAAGAAGGTAGCACCAGAAGAGAGAGCAGGTTCCTCGACTAAGGGTTGCTTGGGTTGCTTGGTTAGTTTAGCTATGATCTGTCGCAAGTGTGAGTAAAGCGCAGACCAACCACTCTTAATTTTAAAATCAGCAGTCTTTGCCCCAAATACGGTGTTGAGCAAGTACAGGCCGAGAATCACAAGGGTGAGCCCAACCACCCGTTCCATGACAGCGTCAATCCAAACTGGTAAAACAGCGGCAAATGAAATAGCAGCTAAACCAAGCAAGCTAATGACAAATGCATGACCGAAGACGTAAGCGAGAGAAAGCCAAAGGCCTTTCTTTCGCATTTGTGAATCTTGCCCCGAGGAACCACAAATATCAACTAAGGCTGCAATATGGTCTAAGTCTAAGCCATGCCTCAGACCTAGAGCTAGTGCGGTTCCCATTAACGGCAATTGAACCAAATAATTAACCAATGATTCTCAATCGGTTCTTTATTGTACAACGCCGTCTAGATCGCGAGACTAAGCCCGCAAAAGGGTCGCCAGAAAAATATCATCAGGATAAGGCGCATTGACTGCCATCTGGCTAAACAGTGCCGACTGGCGCATCCACTCATCAGCTTCAAGTTCAGCATTGTCCAAACGGCAAATATCAGCCAAAGCAGAAGAACAGTCAGCCACTCTGCCGTAATTGCCGCGCTGCTTGAAGTCAGCGGCAGCGGTGTGAAGAAGATCGCGGGCTTCTCCAGCCTCTTTCAACAGAATTGCAGCTAGAGCTAACTGATAACGAAACTCAGCCATGGGCCCCAGTGGCGTGTCGACATACTTAAGGCCCTTCTGTAAGGTCGCTTTAGCTTCGGCAGCCTTTTCCTCTGCAATATAGACTTTGGCCAGCTTGTAGAGCGAGCGAAGGGTGACACGATTTTCTAAAGTTACACAAGTTGTGAAGATATCAGAAGCGCGCTTGAAGGCAGCTTCAGCTTCAGCAAGCCTACCAAGGATAACGAAGCAATCACCTTGATGTTCGACAATTGCGGCAACAGAACTATGACCAGGATAGAAGGCAGATTCGAGTATCGGCAAAGCCTTCTCAAGTAAAACTAACGCTTCTTGGTACTTACCTTGCTGCATGTGAATCTCTGCCAAGCGGTCTAGCGCTAGACCATAACCTGGCTCTTTGGTACCAGCGCTCTTTTCTCTAATAGTGAGTGACTCTGAAAGCAGGCGAGTGGCTTCTGACCAGTTGCGCTTATCAAAAGCAATATTGCCTAAGCGCTCTAAGGCAATAACATCGTATTTTGGCGACGATTGCCCAGAATTAGTAACGGTCATATTCTCTTCCTACTAGTCAGTTTTTCAGCAAATAACTCGGCAAACCTTGACTTCCACCAAGACTCGCTTTCGAAGACTAGCTTCGCAGGCATTAGTTCCCGAATCTGATTATCCTACCAAAGAAGCTTGTGATTAAGTTACAGCTTTTGTTTGAACTTCTCAGCGTAGCCAGTCATTTCTACATACCCTTGCCCAGCTACACTCTTGCCGTTTGAGCTGCCTTTGACCGACACCGAACCTTCCCAGTAGGTCACAGCAGTTGAGCGACCGGTAACAAGTTCTTGATCAACCATATTTGGTGTCAGCTCGATTTCAACAGCTGCACTGGGCACTGACAACTTCCAACCCATAGGATATTTGCCCTTAGTCTTGGCTGACACCCACGTACCAGTTGGCTTGGCGCTGAAATCAGCTAAGTTCAAATGCCTGAAACTACCGTCAGCATTGACTATGGTGCCACTCGATTCTTTTTCAAAGGTACCATCGCCGCGACGCATCAAGTAGAACATCAACTCGCGATTGTCATCAAGCTGAATCGAGTACCAATCCCAACCGGCCTGGTCAGATGTGAGCTGGTTAGAGCCGAACTCATGGTCCATCCAGCTAGTTCCGGTCACCGCATATGGTTTGTCGCCAATGAAAAGCGTGCCTTCTGTTTTCAGGCGAGTCATCGAATAATAATGAGAAGCGCAGCCGACACATGAAGCCTTTTGACTGACACCATTAGAGCCGTGCACAATTGGTTTCTTTAATGAGTCGAGCACCAGGTGAATCGAGTACTCAGGTGAATCAGCACGCAGCAGATAGTGCTCACCAACTTTTTCTACCGACCAACCCTCATTGTATACATAGTATGCATCTTGCCGAGCACCAGCGAGCTTGAGGCCGCTTCTGTTGAGTTTCTCGGTGTAGCGAAACTTCTTGCCGTTCTCATCGGTTATCGCAAAGTGAGCCAAATAAAAATTATCGAGCTTCCAGGGAGATTCCTTATTGGTCGGCTCATTGTCGGCGCCGGTTCTGAAGAAAGTAAGCTCATAGCCGAAGCGACGCTTGTCTTCGGTCATTAGATGACCGGTGTAATACCACCATTCGGTGCGAAACTGATCGTGGCTGAAATGGTCTTGAGGAAATTTATACTGATAGCCTGGCAAAGCTTGCTTGTACACTTTTGTGGCGGCGATGGCAGGAAGACCGTGAGCAGTGAGAAAAGAAGTGAGAAAGCATAGAAGAATGAATGAAGTCAAAGCTCTCGACATTATTATTTTCCTCGATAGAACGTCAAATTTATTCATCGCGCACCACTGAAGGTGCCAATGTACTAGCGGCCATGCGGGCAGGATAGATACCAGAAAGTACTGATGTGAGAATAACTAGGGTACTTGACTGCAAAATAAAATCGTAAGGCACGAAGTACTGAACACTCCAGCCGAACGACTGCTTATTGATCACATGAATGAGCAACAGCGACAAAATGTAGCCTAATCCGATTCCGCCCAAGTTGCCGCAGGTACCCAAAATGGCCGCCTGCAAATAGACTATTTTAGCCAGCTGGGTGCGCTTGGCACCGATGTAGCGCAAGATAGCAAACTCTCGGCGCGACTCAATTGTTAGGGCGAAAAGAGCATTCATGATTGAGAGCATGGCCACAGTCACGGCAATAGTATGCAGTGCGTAAGTAATGGCAAAAGTGCGGTCGAAAATTCTAATTGCTTCTTTGCGCAGCTCACTGGTGCTAGACAAAGCAACCAGAGAACTAGACTGAGCGCTGCTTTTTAAATTGCTCAAAATTCCTTGGCGCACTTTCTCGATGTCGGCGCCTTTTTGTAGATAAATAGCTACATTTGAGATGCTACTATCGCTGTACAAATTTTTGTAGACATCGCGTGGAATGATTATGTAGCCCAAGTCACTTGTGTAGTCATAGAAAACGTCTTCAACATAAAACTGGCGCTTACCCATTGGTGTATCCAGCTCGATTGTGTCGCCTTTCTTCAAATTCTTTCGCACTGCGAGCGGTTCTGAGATGATGGCATGTAAGCCCTTTACTCTGGCACAAACAGCATGGCTAGGCTCGCCAGATAAGAAAAGTTGATTGCCGTATTTGGTGAGAACATCAAAATCGGCGGCTGCTAGAAAGACATTCACACCTTGATAACTGATACTGCGATCGACGTAACCTTCTGCAGCGGCCACCCCATCGACACTTGAAACCCTATTGATGACATCTTCTTGCAGGCGTCCAAATTTATTGCCGGCGGCCCGAGCCTGCGACTGCAACCAAAGATCAGCCTCAAAGCTTTGGTCTATCCAGTGAGTTACTGTCATTCTGAAGCTGCTAATCATGATAGCCAGACTGACCATCATGGCAATTCCAATCATTAATGATGCACAAGCAACAGCCGTGCGCCCCAAGGTTCCATGCAATGAAACAGCAGCGATACGTCCTTCCACCCCAAAGATTCGGGCAAAAATATTGGCAATGGCAGGCAAGGCTTTGGACAATATAAGAGGAACAAGAAACGAGGTGCCCATGATGGCGAGCAGTGCAGCAAGATAACCAAAGAAGGGGAAGCCGTTAAGTGCTGGTTGCAGGGCGCACCAATAACAGAGAGCTAGCAGAAATGACCCGACAAGAAAGAGCGGCAAGGTACTGCGGCGCACTTTACTTTCTTGAGAGGCGCGTCGGGTAGCTTCAGCCGGATTAACCGTAGTTGATTCAAGCAAGGGCGGCAAGGCGGCAATCAGAGTCAAGCCCATGCCGATAGCGAAGGCCGCTGCATACTGCAGGGGATCAACTGTGATTTTCTCCAGCGGTACTTTGAAATAGAAATATTGGAATGTCTGAGCAACGGCTTTCAAAGCATTATCAGCCATGAAAGCACCCATGACGACACCAAGAGTGGTGCCCATAAGACCGAGGCAAACAGCCTCCCACAAGAATATGCTCTGCACAGTACCACGACTGACACCAAGGGCGCGCAATACGCCTATCTCAGGGCGGCGGCGCAATATAGTGATAGTCATTGTGTTGTAAATCAAAAACATGCCGACCATCAAAGCTATGAAAGTCAGGGCTAAAAGATTATATTCAAAAGAACGCACCATCTTCTCGGCTTGCTCTGAGCGAGTATCAGGAGTCGCCACAAAAACATCGTTAGTGACAATCTCTTTAAGTTTTTCTTGCACCAGAGGCAAAGCCTCATCTGAGGCAATTAAATCAATGCGACTGACTTTTCCTGGCCATTTGAGAATGTCCTGGGCCAATCCGATATCTGCCACGACAATATTGCCGCTGTAAGCACCACCAATTCCAGAAGTGCCGAGCACTCCTGATACCAATAAATTTTCTCTTTGGTCGTTGACGATTACGGTAAACTCGCTGCCCTTTTTCAAACCATAGCGTTGTGCTAGCTTTCCTCCAACGAGCACTGCACGGGGAGTGAACACACTTATGTTGTTTGCGCTATCAGCTTTTGAATCGGTGTCTTCAGCGCGAATCTTGCCAGAGTCGTCAGTCTCATCTTCAGCGTCTGATTGGTAAGACTTAAAATCAGAATCGGCTAGCATATCGATGCCAATGAGCTGGACTATTTCACTGTTTATTTGACTGTTAATTTCAGTCTGGCTGTCTGCTTTGCCAAGAAAGACCAGGTGCTCATCGATAATTGGAGTGTACTTAACGCCAAGCGCTCTCAGGTTTGCTAAATCAGATAAAACATTTTCAGAAACCGACGGCCCAGCCAGCGACATTAGCTCAATATTGGCCTTGCCAGAAACCTGAGAGACTGTCTGCTTGAACTGCGAGATAGCGGTGTTATTGGCAATGCTAATTGCTAGGTAAACACTGACACCAAGTGCAATACCAAAGACAGTAAGCAGCGTGCGAATATAGTTACGGCGAACGTCGCGAACGACAAAGCGAACAAAAAGAGTAAAGGCAAAAGACATTGGCTACTCTCTATTCTCTCTTCTCGTCTACTTGATGCTCAACTCGTGAATCGCTTAGTACCAAACCATCTTTCATGCGAATTATGCGGTCGCCAATAGCCCCAGCTTCTTCGCTATGCGTCGCCATAACGATGGTTTGATTGAGGCTTTTGTTCAAATGCTTGAGCAGATCGAGCACCTTGAGGCCATTTTCTGAATCAAGATTGCCCGTTGGCTCATCGGCCACAATCAATTCAGGCTTGTGCACAAGAGCGCGAGCGATAGCCACCCTCTGCATCTCTCCACCAGACAATTGAGCCGGATAAAAATTCAAACGACTTTCCATACCAACTTGCTTGAGCATCTCTACGACTCGCTGCTTTCTCTCAGAAGCGCTACCTAGGCCACCTAGTTCTAGAGGCAAGGCAACATTTTCTGCCACAGTGAGGGTAGATAACAAATTGAAAAACTGAAAGACAAAGCCAATTTTCTTAGCACGCAGAGCTGTCACCGCCTCATCACTGAGTTTTGTAACGTCGGCGCCATCAAAGACTATGCGACCACTGCTGGCATTGTCTAAGCCGGCAATCAAATTGAGAAGAGTACTCTTGCCGCAACCGCTGGCACCCATCAAAGAGACGAACTCGCCGCGTTCTATATTTATTGTGACTTCGCTAAGGGCCTTTACTTGGTGTTCGCCATAAATTTTGGCGACCGACTCAATTTGAAGAAGAGGCAAAGCTTGTAGAAGTGGTGAAGATGCCATTTAAATCCTAGAATTACAGATATCCACAAGGCGGCTTATTGATATCGATTAGTTAATGCAGATTAACTGATACCGCACATTGGTATCGTACAATCGAGCATGAGTTTGCTAGCTACGAGTATTGACTCAAATATTGTAGCCAGCGCAGATGATCTTTTCCCTAGATTCTTCCTTAGATTACCCCTAGATTTTGCCCTAGAACTTTTCTCTAATTACGGCACTATCGACAAAAGTAAGTAAAATAGGGCAATGTTCTCAACCGACGCAAAAGCTAAGTCGATGATGCCAGCCGATTTTCAAGCCGCTCAAGAACCACTCTTGTTTGACTTGCAGTTTCGCTACCCTATGCGGGGCTATCAGCGCGAAATATTAGAACTAGTTGACACCAAGCTGGCTCAAGGTGAGCGCGAAATTCACATTGTCGCGCCGCCTGGAGCCGGCAAAACCATTATTGGCTTACAGCTGATTAGCACTCTCAAGTGCCCTGCACTAATTTTATGCCCCAACACGACAATTCAGTCGCAGTGGGGCGCAAAGCTCAATTTGTTCTTGCCCTCTGAGAGCGAGGATAACGCTGGAGAGAATAAAATTCGCCTAGACGGGCTGCTCGGCACCCAAAACGATAAACCCCTTAAGCCTATTACGGTCTTGACCTACCAGGTTCTTTCTACACCGGGCCGCGAACAAGAGTACCTAGAAAAGTTAGCTCATAATGCTTGGGTAAAAGAGCTAATCAAGGGCCGCTCTGGTGGTACAGGCGAAGCTGAACTACGAATTCTGGAGATTTTCCAGAATAATCATAAGGCTTATCAAAAAGAGATTTCCCGCCATGTCAGCCGCTTACGCAAACGTCTGGCTGAAGAGATGGACCTCAACGAAGTTCTCCACCCTAATGCTATCGAGCTACTTCAGACACTGAGACGGCAGAAGTTTAAGGTAGTGCTCTTCGATGAATGTCACCACCTTACAGATTACTGGGCTGCCATCATGCAGCATTTGGTCAAGCACCTTGACAATCCTGTAATTATTGGCCTTACCGGAACACCGCCTGAGAAAAAATCAGCCAGTCAAGAATTGCGCTATCTCAACCTGGTGGGCGATATCGACTATCAAGTACCGACCCCAGCCCTTGTGCGAGAAAAGGGCTTAGCACCGTTTCAAGATTTGGTGTACTTTGTCGAGCCCACCAAGAAAGAATTTGATTTTCTATCAGAGCAACATCTTGAGTTTCACCAACTAATTGAAGAGCTTTGTGGCAGCCAGTATTTAGGAAGCGCTACTGTGCCTTCAATAGAGGCTGCCGCTGCGACATTTTCTTTTGAACAAGATGTGGCCAATTCGACCTTGCATACAGGTCAATTAAGTATTTCGGGAGCCCGAACCACATCTAAAAACGGCACCGAAACCAAAAATGGAACAGAAACTGAAAATGGAAATGGCACAGTTAACCCTGATAGCGTCCCTGCCAAAAAGAAGTATCCGCCACTAACACAGTACATTTTTGATTACAGCCAGCGCATAGAAAGCGAGCAGGGCTTCAGCTTATTCTTTGCCAAGAATGTCGCAATTGGCACAGCCTTACTGCGAGCAATTTACAAGCTTGGGCTACCAAAGCCACGGGCAATGGAGTTCTCAGAACATCTTACCCAGCCTACTCTTGAAGACTGGATGATTATCATTGAAGACTTTGCTTCACAAAAGCTCAAGCTTAGCAATTCCGAAAAATCGCACAAACTCTATGAGCGCATTAGATCGGCGACACGCAAACTTGGTTATGCCATTACCGAACAGGGCCTACGAAAGCAAGCTTCACCAGTTGATCGAGTCTTAGCCTTTAGTGAAGCCAAACCAAAGGCGGTGGCAGAAATTTTAGCGATAGAATATCGCGTTTTACAAGATCGCCTGCGCGCCGTGGTTGTTACCGACTTCGAAAGCATGTCGGCCACTGCCGTAAAAGGAGTACTCAATCAAGAATCGGGCGGAGCCATTGCCGCCATGCGCATTCTCTTGAACTCGCAAGTATCACTCTATCTCAACCCGTGTATGGTGACTGGTTCGCACCTACTTGTCGACAACCGCATAAAAGATCAATTTTTAGAGGCCGCCCAAGAATTTCTCAAAGACGCTGGTTATACCTTCGAACTGTCAATGACTACAAAAGATGGCGATCATTTCAGCTCGCTTTCGGCCACTTCCTCATCATGGGAATCACGACTATATGTGGCTTTAAGCACCAGTCTATTTGAGCGCGGTATAACCAAATGCTTAATTGGCACCCGTGGATTATTTGGTGAAGGCTGGGATAGCCAGGCGCTCAATACCCTAATTGATTTGACCACAACCACTTCTCCGGTGTCAGTTAAACAATTGCGCGGCCGTTCTATCCGCATTCAAAATGATGCATTGGGTGGCCGAAAAGTAGCTAATAACTGGGACGTAGTCTGTATCGCCCCCAGTTTAGAGAAAGGTTTGAATGACTATCAGCGCTTTGTGCGCAAGCATGACGGCTATTTTGGCATTTGCGATGATGGTCAAATTGAGTGTGGCGTCGGACACGTGCATCCAGCCTTTTCAGAACTAACACCAGCCCAAGTGTTTGCCTCAATAGATACCTTCAATCAAGAAATGGCTGACCGAGCCCTTGTACGAGATCAGATTTACGACCTTTGGAAAATTGGCGAGCCCTATAAAAATCGCTTATTCGAATGTCTTGAAGTAGCTAAGTTGCGCAAACTTGCTCTCACACCACCGCATATTCGCTATGACAGTGAGTATAAAGATCACGCTCGCTATATTCGCGCAGCCCTAAATGGAGTGTGGGTCGAATACTTAGGCCTTAGTTCACTGGTATCAGCGGCGGTAGCATTCTGTTTAGCTGGCATGGGGCCTCTAGTTTGGGCCGCTGTATTACCGACTATTGCGGCATCGGCTCTGGCAACGGCCAAGCGGAAAGCTCTGTTTATCAGCATGAAGAAAGAGCTATGTCAGCCCAACTCACAAGAATCTTCTTTGCTCGATATTTCTTATGCTGTTCTTGCTGCTTTACAGCAAATCAAACTGATACCACTCACAGTTGGTAAAGAAAATGTCCATGCCACCACACGCAGCGACGGCAGCTACCGAATTTTCTTAGATATTACCGACAGTGACACAATCAAATATTTCAATCATTCACTGAAAGAAGTATTGGCTCCTCTCTCCAATCAGCCGTACCTAATTGCCAAGTACGAATTTGCTTTAGCCGACATCGTTAGCGAAGAGGAGAGTGATCGTTTCTTTCGTAAATATATAAACGGAAGAGCTGAGCCACGTGTTGGCAGTTATCATGCCGTGCCAAATTTACTGGCGCGCTCAGAAAAAGGCCGCAAGGCTTTTCAAGAAGCCTGGAACAAATACGTAAGCCCGGGTTTTGTCATCGGTACCGAGACAAAACCCGAGCTCTTGAATAAATACTTTGGTATTGGGCCGAGCCTGGCTCAAAGATTGCTCTGGGAGTAAACCAGAACCTTTGAACTAGTCTTTCATGTGTGATCTAAGCAGAATCGATGACAACAACTCAAATGCTTCTTCGTCGAATGTGTTATTCGCCAAAGCTTTTTGCAAAGCTGCTTTCTCTTCTTCTGAGACTACACCGTCAGCCATAACCAACTCACGAATGACTTTTGCCTCGTATTTTGAGACCTTATTGTCATCTGCAAGGACTTCCTTAAGGGCATCTTCTAATGATCTGGCCACGCTTGCGCCTCCTAATGCGAACTTTAAGTTGAGATTATACTTAATGCGAGATAGAAAAGGATAAGGTCTGATGGAAGCAAACACAACAAAACTTGAAATAACCCCGCTGGAGCTGAAAAAACGCCTAGATGCAGGCGAAAAGCCTTTTGTCCTTGACATCAGAGAAGCTCACGAATTAGAGATTTGCGCTCTTAACAACTCAGCTCACATACCTATGGGCGAACTGCCCCAGCGTTTTCAGGAGCTAGCTGAGCAGCAAGAGCAAGAGATAATCATTTATTGTCGCTCCGGGGCACGCTCAGATCGTTGCGCTGGTTTTCTCAGAAGCCAGGGATTCAAGAACGTTTTGAACCTCACTGGTGGAATTCTGCGTTGGTCAGATGACGTAGATTCAAGCCTGACCAAATATTAGAAATCTTGCGGAGACTTGTCATGAAAGCTGTTAATTGCAAATGGAAGCTACTTCTAATAAGAAGCTTTCTCGTTACTGTCCTATTTGCTGGTAGTCATGGTTACTGGCAAGGAGCATTAGCGCAGCAAAATCATGATCAGGTGGCTTCAGATCAGAGTACAACAGCCGAGAAAAGCGCAGAAAAAATAGAAGACAAAGCTGAGGATGAGTTATTAATTGATCTACAGTCGGAAGTGTCTCCTGCGCCAGCCCAAGGAAAACCGAAGTTTGATGACAGCTTGCCACTGATAATCGACGGAGAAGAGGTTTTTAGACTGCGCCATAGACTCGGCCCCTATTCTATAGCGTCGCGAATTGAGAACATTCAAAATAGGCTTAGAGCTGCGAAGAGAGATGAGCACTATCGCACTTTAGTTAACGAAATAAAAGCGATCAATCAGCGCCATGTTGCTGAAATTACACTCGGCAATGAACCCTTGGTGCTTTTCTCAGATTCTGATGCCAAAGCTGCAGGCTTAAACAACCGCTTAGAATTAGCCGAAAGAGAAGCGGCAAGTCTTAAAGCAGCACTACTAAAAAGCATCGAATCTCATAGACCGGGAAGTCTCTTGTTAGCAGCTGGTCAAACAGCTATTTCGGCCGTCGCACTGTTTGCCTCTCTGCTCTTCTTAAACTGGATCTTTCCAAAATTCTACGGTTGGATTGCAGTAGCTAAGGGGAAACAGATTAGGTCGTTTCGCATTCAAAATGCCGAGCTTGTCTCGGATCATACTTTAGCAGGCATTTTAGTTGGGTTACTGAGAATTGTTAGAGTAGCGATAGTAGTGTCGCTACTAGGTATCTTCATCCCACTGGCCTTGAGCTTTTTCCCCGAAACTAGAGAAATAGCCAATCAGATTGTCGGCTGGGTAGTACAGCCAGTTGTCAGCGTGGCACTACCGGCAATACTAGCTTACCTCCCCAATATCTTTGTCATCTTACTGATTGCAGCAACTACATATTATCTAGTAACTTTTGTTCAATTTATTTTCGCCGAAGTTGGTCGGGGCACAATTGCCATTGCCAATTTCGACCCTGAATGGGCCAACCCCACATTTAAGATCATTCGCTTTTTAGTTATTGCTTTTGCCTTCGTCCTAATTTTTCCCTATCTACCTGGTTCTGGTTCACCGGCATTTCAACAAGTTTCTATCTTCTTAGGCGTACTATTTTCGTTAGGTTCAAGCGGAGCAATATCACATTTAGTGGCGGGAGTATTTCTCACATATACCGGAGCATTCAAAGTCGGCGACCGAGTCAAAATTGCCGATGCCATAGGAGATGTGGTGGAGAAAACACTTCTAGCGACACGCATTCGTACAATCAAACATGAATACATAACCATTCCAAATGCACTGGTTTTGGGTAGCCACATCATCAACTACAGCTCTTCATCGATTAATGCTGGCCTGATTCTGCACACAACAGTGACCATTGGCTACGATGCTCCATGGCCTGAAGTGCAAGCAGCGCTTATATCAGCGGCAAAAGCCACTGAAGGTATTTTGGCTGAACCCGCACCATTTGTTTTACAAACTAGTCTTGACGACTTTTATGTTAGTTATGAAATCAATGCCTACACTGCCAAGCCACAAATCATGGCTGTCATTTATTCAGACCTGCACCGCAATATTCAAGACCAGTTTAACAAAGCTGGTATTGAGATTATGTCGCCTCACTATGCCACTTTGCGCGACGGCAACCGCACTACTATTCCTGATCAATATCTACCTAAAGATTACAGCGAGCCAACTTTTGGCGTCAAAGTGAAGTAGTATTGTTGCAGCTACAAGAGGATTGAATATGGACTTGCTTAAAGGAATCAAAGGCAAAGGTCTTAATATCAAGAAGGCGGCACCTGGTCTATCGCAGTCGATGACCACCAGCCAAGAAGCTCTGCAAACAGCAGTGAAGACACTACAAACCGGCACCAAAACTGCCGCCTTTCGCATAGACCAGCTAAAACAACATGGTCGCGGTTCGCTTGCCTATTCGTCTCTGCAAGCAGGCATGAAATATTACATGAATGAAAAATTGGGTTATTGTGCCTATGTTCCGCTTACTGATAGTGAAGATTCTGTCTGCGTATTGGCCGACCCCATTTGCAGCAAAGAAAATCTACGCCCTTTTCTTGATGCTTTTCTTCTCGACAAAAAAGATCCTATTTTCTTGCATGCCTCACGAGCCACTGCCGAAATTCTCAATGAGCGTGGTTTTTCAATAAACGAGCTAGGCGTCGAAACTGTAATTGAGATTCAGAACTTTAGCCTTTCTGGCAACAAGAAGCAGGCTCTGCGCCAGGCGCGCAACAACGCTAAAAAAGACAATCTCGTCTGCAAAGAAGTGCTTTCGTCTGACCCCGATATGCGCAAGGCTTTTAGAAAAATCAGTGAAGACTGGATGAAGCAAAAAGTCATGAGTGACAGCGAGATGCAATTTATTGTGCGTCCGATCGTTTATGTTGATGAAATAGATGTGCGTAAATTTGTTGCACTAAAAGACGATGTTGTCGTCGGCTTTATTATCTTTGACCCCATCTACGAAGATGGTCAAGTAAAGGGCTATATAGCCAATCATCTGCGCAGTAACCTCGACCGTTCTTATTCGGTTGTAGATTTCATTTTGTTAGAAGCTATGGAAATTTTCAAAGCAGAAGGCAAGCAAGAAATTTCATTAGGACTGTCACCTTTAGCCAAAGTTGACGATAGCGAAGAGTTTCGACACAGTAAACTATTGAGCGCGCACTTCAAATACTCCTTTGAAAAAGCCAACTATCTCTACAATTTCAAAAATCTCTATCGACACAAAAGCAAGTATAGGCCTGAGCTTCCTGGTGCTCACGAAGAGAAAGTTTACTGTTGCATGAAAACCCGCTTTTTGCTTGTTCGTATTTACGATGTCTACAACGTGCTTGGTTTCCATCCTGTCAAACAGATTATTGCCCACTTCGGTAAGGCCATGACAGCTAGGTTACGCAACTTCACAGCAGCAAAATCAGACTCTAATTCAAGCGATGTTGAGTCTAAGGACAGCAACAGTTAACGAGGTCTAAAATGGTTGGCCCTACCCTTGAACGTCAAGACTATACATTAGTTTTGCCTGATGGCCGCAGCCTAGGTTGGGCTCAATATGGTGCAGATGAAGGCAGGCCTCTGCTCTATTTTCACGGTGGTGTGAGCAGCCGTCTAGACATTGAATTTGCTAGTGACTACTGCCGTGACAATAACATCAAAATTATTGCACCAGATCGACCCGGCACAGGCATATCATCACCTCAACCCAAGCGTAATTTGCTTAACTGGGCAGAGGATGTGGAAAATCTGCTCAATCACCTTAATATCGAGAGCTTGCCTCTTTTAGGTTGGTCACTGGGCGGCCCCTATGTTTGGGTCTGTGCTTATAAATTACCCAATAGGTTTAACAAAACTAGCACTATTGGCGGTGCCTCACCAATTGTGCCGCCGGTGCAAATTGAGCAACTTGGTCTTTTAGTCGACCGCATGCTCTTCACTTGCCCACCAGCCTTCGAGCCCATGCTGGCAGCCAGCCTAGATGCTAGCGGAAAGCTCCCGCCTCAGACTTTAAGATGGATTTTAGAAAATGAACTAGCTGACGATGATAAAGCCATTGTCCAGGCACTAACTTTGAGCCAAGCGACCGACTTCATTATCGAAGCGACTCGCCAAGGTGGCATGGGTGTAGTAGATGACTACCGAGCTTGCGCGCAGCCTTGGGGCTTTGAAGTGAGCCAAATCAAAGGTGATGTCACTCTTTGGTACGGTGAACAAGACCGACTGCTACCGCGCACTATGACCGATTATCTAAAGCGCAATATGCCCCAAGCCCAAGTAAATTTGGTACTTGACCGTGGCCATTTCTTGCTACACAAAGAGTTAGATAAAGTGCTCTCACACTTATTCTCTTGATTGCACGCAGCTATTCATTTATTCACGACCCGATTCAATTTTAGTCATTGCCAGCTTCAATGGCCTGCCTTATCTTGGCCAGCGGTGCGCTATTGTCAAAGACAATACCGAAGGGAGTCTTCTTGATTCCTAGCTGCTGCCAGAGCACTGCTAAGTCGATAGAGCTTGGAGCAAAAGCCATTTTTTGATAGCGCTTAGTAAGCACATCTAGGCCTAAAGCCTTATCACCAGCGGCGAGAGCTTGGGCGGCATTCCAATCTGAGCGCGAAGTTCCACCACTGCTGGCAATACCACGCAAGGCACGCTCAAGGCCATATTTATTACCGGTCTTTTGGCGAATTTCAATGTCGCAAAGAAGGCAATAGAGAGCCCCGCCCCAATAGGTTCGCCCCCAAGAATGACTACTATTGAGACCGCCGTCTTCGGCCTTTGGTAAACCAGTCGGACCATAGTGCACGAGGTCACCCCAGACTTCTTCTGGGCTAAGCATGCCCATGCGCATCCGCCCAATCGGCTCTTCGTAAGTAGCAATGCCCTCAGCCAGCCAACGCTTTGAACGCTCAACTATAGGAAAACCAAGGTGCAACATCTCATGGGTGAGGGTCCAGCTGTGGTCTAAAGTGGCTCGGCTGGTGTTCTGTCCAATGGCAATTTCGATCAGGCCACAGTCTTCATTATCGTCATAGGTACTGGTGGCAAAACCAACACTATCGCCCTCAGTGGCTTCAACTTTAATAACAGTGCGCCGTACCGGTATCTTTCCGTATATTTTGCCAACGGCTAAGGCGGCATCGCTGACATAGGCTCGCAAATCAGCTTGAGAGACCTTGAGCCCGTCAACTTCGACAGTTACCGCTTGGCCAGCAAACTGCAGCTCTAAGTTATAAGTTCTGCCAGGAGGCAAATTCAGTCGTGCTTCTACCGGCTCAAGGCCAACCAAGAGCAGCGACAAGATTAGACTGAGAAGCACCAGTTTCTTTGCACACATGCTTTCAGTGTATTGGTTTTCAACAGCTTCGCCCACAAATCGTTTGCGCTGGAAAAAAATGCCGGCTTAGCGTACCTTTTACTTGTTACTTTGTTGAATTGCTGAATAAACTTACTGCATACATTAGAAGAGGCGTCTGAGGTCTTATGGTTACACTTGAAATTGCCAGAAAAATAATTGCCGCTGCCGAGGCTAAAGCAGCCGAAATCGGCCAGCCCATGAACATTGCAGTTGCCGACGCTGGTGGCAATCTAGTTGCCCACGTGCGTATGGACAATGCCTGGCTGGGCAGTATCGACATTTCAATCAAAAAAGCCTACACATCACGCGCTTTTGACATCACCACCAAAGACTTAGCGACCCACAGCCAATCTGGCGGCCAATTCTTTGGTATCAACGCCTCAAACGATGGCAAAATCATGATTTTCGCAGGCGGAATACCCCTGAAGAAAGACGGCAAGGTCGTAGGCGCTATTGGCGTCAGTGGTGGTTCGGGCGATCAAGACCACGCTGTGGCCGAAGCCGGCGCCGCAGCCTTCTAGAACATTAATTAAAAGGATAAGTAAATGCCTAAGCTAACCGATCTGGTTGATACAAAGCTAAAAAAATGGCTCAAGAGCCCAACTATGGTTGTGCAGGAAATATGCCCTGCCGACGACGTTTCGGCCTCAATAATTGAGCATTCTAACTACCGCTTTCAGCTCACATCAATGACTGCATTGACAGTGGGCCCTCACGGTGGTCGTATGCTATTGATTTATGCCTACCAAGGCGGCGCCGTCAACGTTCAGTAGAGCTGCCTAAGCCACAATAGAGCCCTAAATTAAACGGATTATATCTGTTCAATGGTGATGTGTGGTTTAATAGCCTCCTGACAATCGCGGGCATCACTATTTGAAGATCAATAAAACTGCCACTGCAATAATTGTTTTTCTGGCTATCAACCTGGCCCTCGCCGGAAACGGCCTGAGCGCCTCAGGCGAGTCAAAGAAAGACGCTATTCAGAAGTCACTGGCTGAAGCCACTGCTGAGCTGCAGAAGCAGGCGGGTGCCGAGCCAGTTGTCTTGATTGGTTCGTCTTTGATTTTGGCTCCCCTATGGAGCGTTGATGTCGCCCATGGCAAGTTTTTCAAAGACTGCATGCAGCACCACACCAGTAACCATCTAGAAAAACTTACTGGTTGCCCAGTAGTGAGTCTTGCTACAGCCGGACAGTTTGTCTCAGATACCTATTTAATTACCGAAAAGCTTCTCAACGAAAAGCAGCATCCGAAAGTGCTCATATATGGAGTAGCACCACGCGACTTTATGGATGACACCACCGGTGGTTTAGCAATGACTTCGGTGTTTGATTCGTTAGTTGAGACAAAAGATTTTCCAAAGATCAACAAACTATTCTTCAATAACTTTGACGAACGTGGCGATTTTGTCTTGAACCGCAGCGTCTTTTTATATCGCAAGCGCGGCCGTTACCAAGCAAAAATGCAAGACTTCACAACCAAACTTGGCGAAAAAGTATTGGCTCATGTACCACTTCAAGCAGGCAGTGCAGTCTTAGCTAGTAATATTACAGCTGCAAGTAATATTGGCGATACTAATGCTAGTGCCGCGGCCACTGCATCTGGTGTTGATCCTTTGGCTAATTTCCTATTGGGCGGCGATCGCGACGCCGTGTGGAAACAGAGCATTGAAGAATACGCCAAACGGTATAAACGCTTTAACGCTAAGCAATTCGAAAAGCAGAAAGAATGCTTCCGCGCTCTTACTGCTCTATGCGCAGAGCGTAAAATCAAACTTTGCGTTGTGGCTATGCCACTCACAGATGACAATCGCAAGCTGATGCCAGCAGATCTTTACCAGCAATACAGAAGCTTCGTCAAAGAGGCAACTTCTGAAGCAGCTGTCCCTTTTGTTGACTTGCAAGATTCTAAAACTTACGACGATAGCAACTTCTACGATACGGTGCACCTTAACAGCAAAGGTGGTGAGAGCTTTCTTAGCGCCATGTCAAACCTCGTAAAAGAACAAGAACATGCCATCGCTACTGGCAAGCCGGCAAGTAAGACTTACTAGATTCTCAAATTTATTGATGTTGGTTACGCACACTCTCAAATTCAGAATCAAGACGGGCCAACAATTTGTCTATGAGTGCCCAATCAAGCTTCTCTGCAGCAGCTTCAATCTCTGAACAGGTCAGAGCCATTTCATATACAAAAACAGATTGGCAGACGCTCCGTAGGCCTCGCGAATTGTGCATGAGCTTACGTTGATTCTCCGCTTCGGCAGAATTTCTAACCTTATCTAATTCGACACCGACGGTGTTGCAGAACAAATCTAGAATTTGGGCTGATTGTACTTCTCCAAATTCATTGTTGAGGCGCTGCCGAAGCTGTATATTTTGTGATGCTTCGTCCATAATCTCTCCTGGCAAATCAGGCATAGACTGTTGTCCTTCAAACCTGACTGAGAACAGTGTCTAAAGTTCCCGGCCACGTGAAAATGGAGAGAAAATTTCTTCTATGCCACCACTACCTTTATGTCTCGGTGGCACGTTTGCCGGCCTAGAAGGCACTCTACCGCGCAAATGCACCCCGCGATGTTCTAGGCTAGCAAGCGCCTTTTCACTAATTTGAGTTTCGCGCAAATCGATGTTACGCAGCTTTGGCATTTGGGCAAGGGTCTTAAGGACACCATCGGTGATTTCAGGATTGTTGCCCAGACCAAGTGTGACTAGGTTTTTGCAGCCGGCCAGAACCTCGATATCGCGGTCGTGGAACCTATTGTGCGAGAGGTTGAGAGTAGTCAAACCAGCTAGTTGGCAAAAATAGCGCAGCTCTGACTTTTTAAAGCCAATATTATTGGCACCAATGAAACGCAACTTTTTCAAATTCGTCAGACTCTTTAAAAAAGTGCCGTCGACCTCAGTAGAAAACAAGTCTAGATATTCAAGATTGACCAGAGTCTTTAACGGTTTTAGACCCTCATCATTGATCTCGGCTCTTAGTAAATCAAGGCAGCGCAGGCCGGTGAAACGACCCAGGTACGCTAAAGCAGGATTGCCCAGTTTAGAGTCGCTGGCATCCATTGATATGTAGCGAAAAACCACATGATCGAAGCTGTTTGCTGGCAAGGCATCAAGTATGTGAGGGTTAGCAAAGTAGTTGTGATTGGGGAAAAATACGACAAATCTATTGGCAGGAACAGTGATGGTGCCTTGGGCTTTTTGATTTATCTTTTTTTCTGAAAGATCGTCAGCGACATCGTCAACATCAAAATAGGCTTTTTTCAGAACGGCAATACCACCGACTGAGAGCTTATCGGGAAATTTCAAAACCCGCAGTGGTGTAGGAAGAGTCTGGATGGCAGGCAAGAGTGGATAGCGATAGTGTGCAGTTACTGTTTTAGTGGCATCTGCCGCTGAGCTTGAGTTAGATAAAGCCTGAAATAGAGACAATATGAGCAGTGAAGTGATCACTATCTTACATTTTGAAACGACCTGCACTGAATCTTGCCTCTGGCAAACTAATTAGATATCAGTTTACAGCAGCAGCGCTATTACTTACAGCACCATTGTTGTCGATAGTCTCAGCATTCGGAACAGGTTGAGAATTTAAATTAGCGGAGGGCAGCAAGTCATTTGGTGCTCCGGCTGCTCCTTTTCTTTTACTCAACGCAGAATTTATTAGGCTAGTGGTGCCTGACAAATCGACAGTAGTCTTTCGTCTGCCTAAACCAAACCAAGACTTCTTCGTTTCGACCTTATCTCCCAAAATGGTACTAACCTTAGTCGACTTGTTTCCAAAAATGCTTTTTTTAGTTTCGTAACCATTGCCCAAGATTTGCACGCCAGTCTTATCGTTACCCAGTAGACCCTTGCTGCGCTCGACCTTGTTGCCGAGTCGATCTTGAGCGACAAAACTCTTGCGGCCAAAAAGATTGTGCTGCACAGTAAATTCTTCCCCTTGACCGGTCTTCACTTCAAAGTCGCCACTTCTCGCCTGAGCCGGTGAAGAATTGCTGTAGATATTGAAACTGAGGGCGATAGTAAGGGCTATAAGACTGTTTCTAAAGCTATTGGGTCGCATTTCACACCTATTTTGATTCCTTGGCCAAAATAATAAAGACAGCGAGTTGGCTGCAAAAGTTCCGGCAAAAGTTCGGCCCAAAATCTGCATCTAGTTTTATAGTCTTTATCTACATTAGATTTGTAGCCAGTTTACTTCGAGATATTTCGGCACAAAGCCCGGGGCATCAGCAAATCATCGATTTCAATAAGTTATCATCGACTAAATTCATAATGACGTCTGTGGAGACATGAAGAGCATGAATGTTGGAAAGCACGAAGTAGAACGGCTCGAGCTGGCGCATCAAGGTAAAGAACCTTGGAAAAAATGGGGGCCATATCTAAGCGAACGCCAATGGGGCACCGTGCGTGAAGACTACAGCCAAGACGGTGATGCTTGGAGCTACTTCAGCCACGATCATTCACGCTCTCGCGCCTACCGCTGGGGCGAAGACGGCCTGGCTGGCATCTCAGACGACCACCAAGTTCTCTGCTTTAGCCTAGCTTTATGGAATGAGCACGACCCGATCTTAAAAGAACGCCTGTTTGGTCTAACAAATAGCGAAGGCAATCACGGCGAGGATGTCAAAGAGTACTACTTCTATCTTGACAGCACCCCTAGCCATTCCTACATGAAGTACTTGTACAAGTATCCGCAACAGGCATTTCCGTACAGCCAGTTAATCGACAACAATCGCGGCCGCAGCCGGCAAGAGCCAGAATACGAGTTACTCGATACCAAAATATTTGACGAAAATCGCTATTTTGATGTCTTCGTCGAATACGCCAAAGCTGGCCCGAAAGACATTCTGGTAAGAATTACAGCTGAAAATCGCGGCAAGGATGATGCACCGCTGCATCTGCTGCCAACTCTACTATTCCGCAATACTTGGTCGCATGGTGAGCATAGCCAAAAGCCAGTTTTAGAACAACTCAGTCATGCAAAATACACAGTGGTGCACGCCCATCACACTGACCCTCTCTTCCAAGAGTCTCTTGCAGATTACTATCTATACTGCGACAGTCTTGATGAAGTGGAAACACCGCTACTTTTCTGTGACAACGATACTAATCACGAGAAGCTATTTGGCATGCCAAATACGGCTCCGTTTGTCAAAGACGGTATCAACAACTTAGTGGTCAATGGCATGACCAATACTTGCAATCCAGAAAAAGTTGGTACTAAAGCTTCTGCTCATTACCAAATGATGGTGCCAGGGCTTGGCTCTAAGACAGTGATGCTTCGGCTTTCTAATATAGCACCAGATATTATTGAAGATCCATTTGCCAAAGCTGAAGAGATATTCGCGCAAAGAATTGTCGAAGCCAATCACTTTTATGAAGCTATCTATACACCAGAGATGATAGAAGACGGCGAGAAAGCAAAAGTCTTCCGCCAGGCCATGGCTGGCATGCTCTGGTCAAAACAATACTTCTATTATGATCTCGAGCGCTGGCTAAAAGAACATAAAGGATATAGCAAAGTTAGAAACGCTGACTGGCAGCATATGTTTAACGATGACGTTATCTCTATGCCAGACAAATGGGAATATCCATGGTATGCAGCCTGGGATCTCGCTTTCCATACAGTACCCCTGGGAACTGTTGATACAGAGTTCGCTAAACAGCAGCTCGACTTGATGTTGCGTAACGATTATCAGCATCCAAATGGGCAGCTGCCTGCTTATGAGTGGAACTTCAGCGACGTCAATCCGCCAGTGCATGCATTTGCCACCATCGAGATTTATCTGGCAGACAAAGAACGCAATAATGGCAAAGGTGACATCGACTTTCTCAAGTATGCTTTCACCAAACTAATCGTGAACTACAGCTGGTGGATCAATCGCAAAGACCCGGCTGGCAAGAATGTTTTTGAAGGCGGTTTTCTTGGCCTAGACAATATTGGTGTTTTCGATCGCAGCAAACCGCTACCTACGGGCGG
>JBBRMD010000016.1:0-94496 GCA_038231015.1 Candidatus Obscuribacterales bacterium | reverse complement strand
TGGTCCTGCTGGTGCTGGGGGGCCTTCGGGGCCTGTTGGTCCTGGCGGCCCTGTTGGTCCTTCCGGTCCTGGTGGGCCTTCTGGTCCTGTTGGTCCTGGTGGTCCTGCTGGTCCTGGTGGTCCTTCTGGCCCTGGTGGTCCTGCTGGCCCTGGTGGTCCTTCTGGCCCTGGTGGTCCTAAGGGTCCTGCTGGTCCTGGTGGTCCTGCTGGTCCTGGTGGTCCTTCTGGTCCTGGTGGTCCTTCTGGTCCTGGTGGTCCTTCCGGCCCTGGTGGTCCTTCTGGCCCTGGCGGTCCTAAGGGTCCTGCTGGTCCTGGTGGTCCTGCTGGCCCTGGCGGTCCTTCCGGCCCTGGTGGTCCTTCTGGCCCTGGTGGTCCTTCTGGCCCTGGTGGTCCTTCTGGCCCTGGCGGTCCTAAGGGTCCTTCTGGCCCTGGTGGTCCTTCTGGCCCTGGCGGTCCTTCTGGCCCTGGCGGTCCTTCTGGTCCTGGCGGTCCTTCCGGCCCTGGCGGTCCTTCTGGTCCTAAAGGTCCTGGTGGTCCTGCTGGCCCTGGTGGTCCTTCTGGCCCTGGTGGTCCTTCTGGCCCTGGTGGTCCTTCTGGCCCTGGTGGTCCTTCCGGCCCTGGCGGTCCTTCTGGTCCTGGTGGTCCTTCTGGTCCTTCCGGCCCTGGTGGTCCTTCTGGTCCTGGTGGTCCTTCTGGTCCTGGTGGTCCTTCTGGTCCTTCCGGTCCTGGTGGTCCTTCCGGTCCTGGCGGTCCTTCCGGTCCTGGCGGCCCAGCTGGCCCTGGTGGTCCTGCTGGTGCATCCGGTCCTGGTGGTCCATTCGGCCCTGGTGGCCCTGGTGGTCCTGCTGGCCCTGCCGGTCCTACTGGTCCTGGTGGTCCTTCCGGTCCTGGCGGTCCTTCTGGCCCTGGTGGTCCTTCTGGTCCAACGGGTTCATACACACCGCCCGGCTAGAAAAGCGAAAATCGGAGCAATAACTGAAAACCCTGGCACTGCTCGCCAGGGTTTTCGTTTTTGTAAGAAAAAAACGACTAGATTTAAATCAATAGCTAAGACTCAAACGGCAGCTAAAACTAGATCTAGATCTAAAGCTATAACTAGATCTACTTGTCTAAGTCTTCAGGCTTGATTTGATAAGAGAAATAGACTTGCTTAAAAGTGTGCTCAGGCAGCTCATCTCGATAAACCCAATGAGAAGAATGAATGTCTGGCATCGGTGCTGAAGCAAAAATAAAAGTCACTCTTACAGGCGCACTATCTGAGCTAAGCTGATTCAAATTAGATGATTTATTTGAGCGACTTGAGCGGCTAACGTCATTTGCCCGAGCATAATATCGCGCTATCATCGGCCTAAAGCGCTTATAAATAGGATTAGTAATACGATCGCCTAGTATGTTTCTCTGCTTTTCATGAATAAAACGTTCAATCAATGAAAGCTTTTCCATGCGCGGAAATTCAATTGCTTTGAGAGTGCCATCTTTTAGTTCGACAAGACAAAGAGTATGCCAATTGCTTGTCCGTAAGTCTGGCGAAAACACCCGCCAACCCTGGCGCATACCAATGGGAGCACCCATAGAAATTAAATTTTCTTTGTACTGCTCAGGCACCACAGGTAACTCTGCCACACCAACAATAGTGGCTAAAGAAAGAAAACCAATAATTACCAAACTGCAGGCAATGCGCGCCATGGTCCGCTTTGGCCCAGACGCCGATGGGCGCAGATCATCTACCGGAGAGCGTTCTAGAGCCTGCTCATAAGTGAGTTTGCTATCAAGCGAAGATAGTGCGCTCGAATTATTATCCGACATACAAATCATTGATTACTAGAACGTCTGGCTTCATAGACTCAATGATAAACTTGCTCGTAGACCATTAGCAACCTTCTACTTCTGGGTAAGTTCTATGTATTCAGATAGTTGAGAGTCTGAAATGCTGGAGGGGACAGTGCAATCAAGATCTCCAAGCGCACGAAAATTTTCCTTTCGTGAAGCCTGTAATTATTCATCCTCATCTGGTTCGCTGACCTCTGGTCATAAGGCGCTAGTATCAACTTTCCTTTTGACGTTTTTTATAGTGGTTGGCAGCTGGCTCTTACCTGAGTGGATACCAGTAAAAAGCATGATTGTCCCTTATACCGGACAAGTCATGTTGACGACGGGTTGGACCCAGTGGTGGGCACTCTTTTGCCCCGAGGTGCGCGACCTCAATTATCACCTAGCAGCTCTCATCGAATATTCAGACGGCACAATCAAGTGCTACGAATTTCCACGCATGGAAAAAATGGATTTACTTACGAAGTTCAAACGCGAAAAGCTTCGAAAGCTCTTTGGTGACAATATTTCATGGCCGCCGTACGCTCAATTTCGACCCAGCGTTTCGCGCTATCTGGCTAGGGCAAACAATGATCCGGCCAATCCGCCTGAGCGTGTCACAATGTTCCTCAACTCGACCAATACGCCACCGCCTGACCCCGAACATTGGTGCTACCGCGATGAATTACCGTTTCATACTCGCAAGCAAGTTCTCTTTAGCTACGAAGTTAACCCAAATGATCTTAAGTAGAGTAAGCCATGACCGTTCCGCCTAATTTAGCTACAACTGAAGTGCCAGCTGCCAAGCCAGTCTCTGAAGCGCAACACAAATGGATAGACGATTTAATTAAGAACTGGAATAGATTCTGGTTCGAACCAACGTCACCAGTGGCGATGGCACTCTTTCGTATTTTGTTTGGCGTTATTCTGCTTGAAAACATGCTGGTGCACTTGCTGCCAGATTTTGATCTTTATTTTGGCAAAAATTCACTCGTACCAATAAACGACATGATGAGTCTCTATTGGCATAGCTCCTACTATTTTGACTTGATGGCGGCTCTGCCAGCAGACGACAAATATATTTATGGTGCCTTTTGGGTGATGGTAGCGGCCACCGTAATGATGACTGTAGGGCTCTGTACACGCCTAAGCTCTTGGGTGACCTTCTTACTATTGATGTCTTTTGGTGCTCATTTTCAACTCAATCAAAATGCTGGAGACAACTATCTGCGCCTTGCCACAATGTGCTTGGCTTTGTCAAATGCTGGCGATGCCCTCTCTCTAGATAATTTACTAAAAGCCACTCGCCAAGATTGGCGCCTGACAGGTTTCGGTGCTCTGTTATCAGCGCCTTGGGCGCAAAGATTGCTGCAAATACAGCTCTGCATTGCCTACGCCCACACTTGGTATAGCAAGATGGAAGGCCGAATGTGGAATGATGGCACGGCCGTTTATTATGCAGTTCGCTATGACGATCTTATGCGTTTTCCCATTCCGCACATCTTCGATCAACTACCGGTGTACATGATTTTGACATGGGGCACCCTAGCTGTAGAATTTGCTCTCTTCACCCTTATCTGGTGGCGCCCCGCTCGCTACTGGGTTCTGGCAATAGGAATAAGCTTGCATCTTGGTATTGAATATTGCATGAACTTACCAATGTTCGAGTGGTCGTTTCTCTTCACTTATTTGCTCTTCGTCTATCCAGAAGACATCACCAAAACCTTTAATTTGATCAAGAGTAAAATTAGAGAGCGCTTCGGAGAACCCTATAAACTGGCTTTTGATGGCTCTTGCATACTCTGCGTGCGCACCATCGGCCTTATTCATAGGCTAGATATTTTTGGTCGCATAAAACCTATAGACTTTACAGACAAAGATAACGATGACGAATTAGCCAAAAATCAACTTGACAGAGAAAGAGTTCAGAAAGAAATATTGCTACAAAAACGTGACGGCAGCTGGCTTGGAGGCTTCAAAGCTTTCCGTTTCATTTCACTGCAAACTCCTCTTCTTTGGCCACTAGTTCCCGTGCTATTTGTTCCTATCATCAGCTTTTTTGCCGAACTCATCTACAAAGCAGTAGCCGCTAATCGCAAACTGATTCTTGGCTCCAGCAGCGGGTTATCACAATGACAGCGACTATATTTAAAATACTCCTTTTAGTGGCAATTTTTGTAGGAGTCTTAGGCGCCACTTATCCGAAGCAAAGGGCAGCCATCGAAGAAGAGAAAGCCTCTAACTACGACAATGCCTTAATGCATCAATCGATGGTCAGTCAGAAAAACTTTGACGCAGTCGAGAAAAACTCTTCTAGCACGGCTGAGCAACGAATAGCCGCTGGCGATGCTTATGCCGCTTCTCTCACTAGTCAACAAAGATTTGAAGAAGCGGCCAAAATTTATCAAGACCAACTAGCGCTCACTTGGGGTCTGGTTAACAATGGCTATAACCAAAAGTGGTCTGATGCTAGCATGCACCTGGCAGGAGCCCATCGCAACCTCGACAACCAAGGTGCGGCGCTTGTTTGCTATGACAGCGTCTTAAAGCACGATCAGCAATTTCTGGCCGCCAACGACCCTCGTATAGTGCGAGACTTAAACAATATTGGTCTGATGCACTATCTCATTGGCATGGGAAAAGCTAATTCAGATGAACGAAAAAAAGAGTTTCAGGTCTCGCGCGATTATCTTGAACAAGCTCTAGCCATTCTCGATAAGGGCAACCAGGGCTCATCAGCGAAGGCTGCAGCGACACTATGGAATTTGTATCTCACATGCCGCGATCTTGATGACAGCAATGCTGCCAACCAATATAAGGCTAGGGCTCAGACAATTGATAAATCATTCAATCGTGTCTGCCGCGAGCCATAAGAGAAGATAAAACGGATAGTATGTAATGCAAGGAACTGCCGATTTCAATTATTCCACTCCCTCAGAAGATGCTAAAGCTACTGAAGAGGCCCACCATCCCTGGATTCTCAACCCAGCATTAGACTATTTGTTTTGCTGTGGCGGCATGATGTGGCTTTTAGCAGGAGTAGAAGCTCTTGGTGTAAAACCAGATGGCCACTCTCATGCTTCGATTATTTTGGCTGGCGTTCTTTTTTGGGGAACGCTTCTTATCGGCGAAGCCCATGGTCCAGCCACTCTAGTAAGAGTTTTTAAAAGTCGCACGACACCTAAGGCCGTGCGAGTTATCGTGATCGTTTGGGGCCTCATACTTCTAGTAGCCGGCTATTTCGGCATGCAAAACGTAGGTTTTGCGCAGGTACTGGCCAAAATTACACTAATTTGGGTGGTGCAACACTACATTGCCCAAACTTTCGGTATCATCTTAATTTACTGCATGAAGCGCAAATTCATCTTGAGCAAGCTTGAACGTGGCCTCTTGCAATGGCAACTGCGCTCGCTCATGTTCTTTGTTATCTTACGCATGTTCACAGTGCCAGCTTTTGGCTATATGGCAAATTTCATCGGACTTGAGGTACCGTTCTGGGGCCCTCTGCCTTTCTGGCCAATGTATCTGGCGTGCGTCTCCTTTTCTTTTCTTAGTATCGCTTTGGTAGCTGCTTTGGTCTGGCGCTATCTCCGCACTAAAGAGATTTTTCCAATGCCGGCCGTTTTTACAATCATTTCGGTTGCAGCCCTGACAATGTCTCAACGCGATGCCTTTTTCTTACTAGGGCTGACCTTCTATCACTCGAGTCAGTACTTGGCTGTCACCTACTCATACTTTATAAAAGAACGAGCAAAAGAAGCCGGTCAGAAGTTAAGCGGTAGTTTGTCTAGCGAGTTTTTCAAAGCCCATTCATTGGGCTATATTTTTATTCTGGCATTAGTAGGTTATCTGCTCACTACTGGCGTGCCTCAAGGAATCGTAAAAAACGGTATACCTGAACCACTTTGCCTGACTGTAATTTGGGCTTGTCTAAACATGCATCACTATTTTTCAGATGCATTGATCTGGCGCATTCGCGATAAAGAAGTTCGCCAACTACTTGTCTAGCTTGAGTTTATCGGTCGAGAAAGACACCCTGTATCCCAAATATTCGTAGGGGTCATGACTAGCTATTTCATCACCGTTCAAAGGCGAGCAGCTATCGATAGATGTGTAATTTTGTTCAATGATGGCAGTGATACCATTGGCCTTAAATAAGTCTCGCACTTCTCCATCTTCAATCAAGACAAGGGTGGGCGGATGGGGAGAAAGCGCCTCAATGCGTAGACGATTGAACATAGTTGCTTCAAAGTTTGCCAACTTCTCAATTTGAGCTGGTGTACCGCGTTGGTGAAGTATCTTTAGAGTATGAAGAGGGAAGCCCCAAACTAAATAACCAGAGTGGCGTCTCAATTGAGTCAAAAGAGGAAATGCTGGGCTAACCTGCTCTGAATAGATCCAGACGAGATCGCGCACTGCACTGTCATGGCGAACGGTCTTACTAAAAAATGAAAGATCACGCTCAAGACCAAAGCCATAATAGCCTAACTCTTTAAGTGAAAAGGTATTGCCCGTGGTGCTTTTATTGGCGGCATAATAAGAACCAACGAAACAGACTATTGTGCAGATTGACAAGACTTGCAATATCCTGGGCACTAATTGGCCTTCAGCTAGACTGACAAGAGAGGCTAAAAAGCGCTTAGCTGGCTTGTAAGAGCGCACGTAGCGAACTGCCGCCAGCAAGAGGGCTACCAATGAGTAGCCAATCATCAAAATGCCCTTATCAGTAAACAAAGTTGCTGAAAAAACAAAACAGCCAAATCCGTAGGCCGCCATCAAACACATTAGCCTTGTTAGCAAGCAACGCCCGGCCACCGGCAAAGAGAGAACAAAGAAGACAACAAAGGTATAGACCAAATCTCTGCGGTCAGGAGACTTTCCAACAAAAGCTAGATCGTCGTTAAAGTACTCAAAGGCCAATTGATTAATCTGACAAATTGGCCCGAGATACTCTCGCACGACCATCGGTGCCAAACAAAGTAAAACTAAGCAGAGCAACAATAGACTGACTAAGCAAGCCTTGAGTTCAGTAGTGAAATAGCGTCGCCGTATTTTCGTGAGCGACAGATCACCCAGGGAGAATAGACAGGTGAATTCAACAGATAACAAAGCCGCCAGGTAAATAGGGTTGAGAAGAAGAGCCAAGGCAGCACAAAAGCCAGTCAAGATTGGCAAAAAAGCATTTTTAGTTTTCGCTGCTGCTGCACTTAATGAAAGATAGCGCTGGGTCAAATAAGGCAAGAATAGTAAAAAGAAGAGCACACTCTCTGAAGCAAAATACTGAAGAAAATAGTACTGCGTGAGAGCGACCCCGGCAAAAACGGCTGGCAGATAGTATTGCAACAGTCTAAGCCGCGGTCGACCGCGACTGCTGGCCAAAAGCATAAGTAGCGAAATTAGGGTCAGTGCCACCACCAGCAAATTAGTAATGCAAATTGGGTGAACAAAGATTATTTTAGAAATTAAGGCTGGTAGGCTTGCTAGATACAAAGCAAAGGGCGAAGAATTATCGAGAAAGTCGAGATAGGGCCGCGCGCCAGAAGCGATTTGCATACCGCATGACAGGCGCATGGCTGGCTCGGGCGCCATAGCTAGCTGATGCACAGTAAAGTGGCCAGCAGTTAGAGCAAACAGAGAAAGAGCAATTGCTGCGCTAATAAATAAGTTAAAACTAGGTTTGTTCATCTCTAGATTATCTCTGCATCAATTTATAGGCTGTAAAACCAGCTACATCGTCTATTTTTTTATAGTTTCTGATGTATTGGTTAAAATTATAGGGAGCTAAATACTCTGCCGCAGGGCCATTTTGAATGAATATCAAAACAGGCTTGTTCTTTTTGATATCTTCAACATACTCTTTGATTATGCGATCTTTAAAAGAGAGCAACCTTGTATTCTCGGGCGTAACATCGCGCACATCTTTGATATATTGCAGCACTGAAAGAATGCAGCAGTGAAGATGTCTCGAACCTGGTTTGACACGCAGTTGAGTGGTCGGCGGAAAGCCCGGTGCAACAGCATTACCGATGAAGATTACGGCATCATGTGGTTTTGCATTGGCCAATATTATGGTGGCAAAAGGAGAATCAATATCTGAGTAAGGCGAATCGCCAGAATAGCCAATTGTCTTTAAATCAAAATTTGGCTCAGCTCTGACCTTGCTTAATTCGTCTTGGGAACTCACTATTGAAACACCGGCAGTCAATACAAGCAGGGTGAGAGCGGTTAGCGAAAAAGCAGACGAATAGCTTTGTATCGCACTCTTTTCTTTACTGATTATCTCTAGTAACGTAGCTATCAATGCAGCAATGCCACCACAGACAATTACAACAGCTCCAGCAAACGCAGGAATGTCCTGATAGGCCCATCCCTTAAACTGCAACAAGTAAGGCACTACACCCGAAAAAGCAAAGACAGCACAACACCCCAATAAAGCATAGCGACGGCAGAATGAAAGGGCGAGCAGAACGCCGAAAGTTAGTAAGAAGAAAACACCTCTTTTATCTGGAGCAGCAAGACTGCTTGCTAGCGATGTATCCCAGAACTGATAGCCAGCAGCAAAGGCCGGGACAAGGAAGCCAAAGTAATTATCTTTGGCGACTTGGGGCAAAAACAAGAAATGAGCCAGATAGAGCAAAGCAAAACCGAGAGCGGCAAAATTTTCACTAACAAGCAAATTTCGCCAACCTCTTTTGGGCGAAGCAAGCAGCAAAAATAACTCAACGCAAACGGCATTGAGTAAGAAATAGTGCTTAAGACAAATACCAATGCTGGCCAATAGACCGACAAGAATTGCCTCTCTTCTGCCAATCGATGCTAGTTGATAGCGAGCAAAGCGCAGAAACAAAAAGGGAAAATAGAGCAAGACAAAGATTTGTTCTCTTTGTCCGAAATCGAAAGTCAAAAAGAAGTTGAAATAGAGAAGCCCGAATACGAGACCTAGATTTACTAGTATTGAACTGGCATTACGCTCTAATTTAGTTAAGGCAATGTAGGCGCAAAGAGAAGACGAGAGAGCGAGCAAGAACACCATGAACAAATTAAAAGCCAGAGTCACTGGAATATTAATAGCCGAAGCTAAAAGCGCTGGCATCATGTCTAGATACCAGATCAAAGGCGGATTAACGTCAAACATATCGATGTAGGGCAAACCCCCAGCAACAATTAGCTGGGCACACTGCAAGTGCAAGGCAGGGTCCCAGCCGATGCGCAAGGGATGCAGCAAAACCGATATGAGCATACGCAAAGAAAAAATTGCAATCAAACCAACAGCACAAATTGTAGAAGTTTGTAGCCGTTTCACTTTTTGCTTCTTATTACAGCTAATCTCTTTCTAGACTGCAGATAATCTCTTTTAGAACTGCGCCCAGGCTCTATAAGATTTTTACTGCTGGGTGAATCTTAGCATGCGCCTAGCGGGCAAAACTTCCCAACGCCAGCCCTGAATTGCACTGTTGCCAAGAATGGGGCGTTCGAAATTTCCCCAAGTGTAACCAGTGCGACTAGTGTTATCGCTCACCTGAGCTGCGACATTGCTAGTTTCAATGCGACCTAGTTTCACTCGGCGCAGCTTAAACGCACGAGAATAAGTCTCTGTCAAGTTATTGGAATTATTAGGATCAACAGGTTTAGAGGTAGCTTCGCTCATAGTATCAAGGTAGGAAGGATCAATTTGACGAACTTGCTCAGTAGAAAACATGCAAGGACTGTAGCTACTGTTCAAGTACATTTCAACGTTATGACCGTCGACCTGGGCTGTTACCTTGATGTAGCCCTTCTCTGTCTCATAAGGGTATTCAAACTCTGGGCGTTTGTTTTCTTTGGGAATGCCACCAATTAATGCGTACTTGTCACTCTTAGTCTGAGCTGCCTGACTGCGAGCCGCATAACCAGGCTCAATCGAGAGTAAGGCATAATTAGACAAGCTACTAGCTTCAGTGTTCGGGAAGCGTTGCATAACATTGTGATAGTTGGTGCGCGCCTCATCCATTTTATTCAATCGTTGGCTACAGACAGCCAGTAAATAGAGAACTCTAGGGTCACGAGGACGATTGGCTGTTGAGGTTTTGAGCAAGGGATAGGCTTGTTTAAAGCGGCCGTCATTGAATAACTTCAAACCGGTTTCAAATGGATTGTTTATACCGGCCATGCGTTTGATCGTTAGAGTGCCACGCTTTTCAGTTTTCTCTGGGCTAGCATCACTATCGGCGGCAAAGGAAACAGTTGAATATTCAAAGAAGTCAGCGCCTAAAATGGCTACAGCAGGCTGCTTAGTTGAAATTTGAATAGGAAATGCCGCTCTGGTCATGGTATCTAATTTGATATCATGCAAATAGTATTCGTCTTTGCTTTTAATGGCAGATTCAGGCAATTTACTTTGCTTAGCGACATTGACACCAATGACACTATTCGGCACAGTGGTATCAACCACAAATTTTACTTTAGTGCCAGAGACAAGGGCATCAACAACTGGCTTACCATCTTGCTCTGCGACCTTGAGCACCATTTGAACAGGCAATTGATCTACAGCAATTGCCTTTAGCTTGGTCAAACTTCCACCGACAACAGCTTGCCCAGAGCCTACGGGCTTTCCGGTCATTCCTGCTATGGCACGCTTAGAAAGGTCTGCTGCTTCACTATCTGGAAATTTAGCTATAACTTTCTGGTATGCAACCATTGCTGCATTGAGTTGCCCCATTTTATGGTAACAAAGGGCCTCGTAATAGAAAGCGCGATTATCGTATGAATAAAGCTCTTGTGAGCTTTTTAGATAAGGCAAAGCAGCTGAATATTTGGCCGATTTGAAAAGATTGCGGCCACACTCAAAGGTACTATTGTCTTCGGCTATTGCAGATTGAGCCGTCAGGCCGAAACCCAACAAAACAAGCAGGGCAAGCCCGCTACAAGCAGATGAAAGAACAGAACGAAATTGAGGCATTAGCCCTCCAGCAAAAGAAAGACAAAAATTAGCGAGCAGTGCCCCAAATACGATAATAGTGGTCATCGGTACGCGGATTGTAAATGAGCCATTCGTTAGTGACATTTACTCTGTCATTAGTGATGCGCTTGCGAAACTTCAGTCTGTTGATTTCTTGCAAACCAGGGCTGCCTGGCATCATTCCTTCAAACCAATCGTGCGCTTCACCAACCCAGGCTGTCTTGTACTGCGATTCATTTAACGGCTTTGCTTCATGAGGGTACTTAAAGTGCAGGTAAACCTCATATTGAGTGCCGTCAATGCGTTTGCCCTCAAACTCAGTGGCACGGCTATAAGGCTCATCAAATGCAGCAACGAACACTTTCTCAGGGTAGAACTTCATTTTCTCTTCAATGACGCCCTTGGTGTAAAACACCATGCCTGCAACGACTGCAATTAGAGCCAGAATGAACAGAATAGATTTCTTCCCAGACACCAGCTATCCTCACTTTGAAAGATACAAAGTTTAGCAGCTATTGCCCTACAGCACCTCAAGCAAGCAAGATTTCTCGGCACTTTGAATCTCGCAAGCGCCAAATAGCGCCGTCAGTGACAAAGTGGTGGAAGTTGATGCAGGCCTGAACCACAGTGGCCGTCCAGACAAAGCCATATCCGTAGTTCTGCAGAATGCTTGGAATACCTACGTAGACAAAGATTCCGGCCATAATCACAATGCCCCAATATTTCAAGGCAGCAGGGCTTATGAACTCGCTGAGCAAGTGTCTTCCGACTTCAGCCATGCGGCCCTCTTCAAGGCCTTTTTCTTTCAAGTAGAAACCAAGAGAGACTGCCAGATACTGACTACCATGGAAGAATGACGGACCGTAGACCCATATTATCGAATTGGCCATGCCCGTTGACAAGCCGATTCCTAGGATAGTGAAGATCAGACACAGGGTGGGCAGCGGTATAAGTTTCTTCTCAACAAAATACTTGCGAATGATCATGCCAACAAAGGCCAAGGTCATCACTATCAAGGCAATTTTAGTGACACTGACAAGCTGATAAGGCAAACCGTAGAACGGTAACTTAACGCCATATAAATCGTCCGGCGAAAGCTCTCGGTAGCACAAGATTCGCGAAATTACATAGGCCGAAAACGAATGCATGAACCAGCGGTAAGTCTCACGCTCCCATGGTTTGAAGAAGTAGCCGCGCTTGTAGCAGTAGATAAGCGATATACCGAAAGTCTGGCCAACATAATGCTGGAAGACCCACATCAAGTGCAGATAGACGCAGAAGCCCGCTGCCTTGGGATAGATCAAACAAAGCGAGAACAGCAGCGCTGAGCACCAGGGCAAATAATAGGCGTAGAGCTTAAAGCGTTGGCGATTCTCTTCAGTAGAGTAAATGCGCACATAGGTGGCAATGGTATGCGAATCAGCAAAAAGATATGAACCAAAAGTGCTGACAAAGAGTAAGAAATAGGCTGTAGAACCAGCTACGCCACCAGCCGCTGGGTCAATAGTATCCCAGTGAAACCAGTAGATTTGCAAGGCAAAAATTAGCCAGAGAGCACCACCGAAGACAAAGACCGTATCGAATACCGGATTGACTATCCAACGGGTATTAACCGCTTTCTCGGCGGTCTTGTCTGGAGCTGGCTTAGCATCCCCATCAAATTGAAATGTAGTGCTAACCAAGCCTTTCAGCCTCCGTCAGTTCTTTGCCAATCTACAGACTCTAAATTTAGGCTAGTAGAATCTTGCGGCAACGCGGGTCACGCAAGCGCCAAATAGCAGCATCGGTGACGAAGTGGTGATAATTAACACAAGCCAGTACCAGTCCGGCTACCAATGAATAGCTGAAACCAATTTGCATAAAGAAATGAGGAATGCCAACATAGAAGAAGCATCCAGAAAGAACCACGAGACCTAGATATTTCATGCCAGGCGAACCAAGGGCTGCTTTGGTGATCCCCCAAGTATCCATTCCTTGCGGCATGCCTCTTTCTTTAATGTAGTAGGCCATGCAGACAGCTAGATATTGACTGCCGTGGAAGAAACCGGGAACGTAGAACCAAAACATCGAATTGGCAGCATCTTGAGTCAAGCCTAAGCCAGCCACAGTGGCAACAATGGTGAGCGACGGCCAAGGCATAAACTTGTTTTCTCTAAAATACTTGCGAGCTAAAACCACAACAAAAGCAATGGTCATACCAACACAGACAAAGCGAGATATAGAGATAAGCACCTCAGGCACTGGCCCCCAGAAAGGTATCTCTACACCAAACCAATTGTTCTGCTTGATTGAAAGAAACCGCAAGGTGGTGAAGCCAACCATAGAGAACATGAACCAACGGAAAACTTCTTTCTCAAAGTTGTTGAAGATATAGCCACGTTTGTAGCAATAAATCAGAGCGATACCGAAAGATTGAGCGACATAGTGCCAATAAACTGTAATCAAATAGATATAGACAAAAGCACCAGTCAGACCAGGAAGGGTCAAACCCATTATGAACATCGGAATGGTCGAATAGGCCAGCCAAGTGCGATGGAATTTAAAGCGAGCG
The DNA here is from genome assembly GCA_038231015.1 of Candidatus Obscuribacterales bacterium. Taxonomy (GTDB): domain Bacteria; phylum Cyanobacteriota; class Vampirovibrionia; order Obscuribacterales; family Obscuribacteraceae. Next base: position 81,198 of record JBBRMD010000016.1, on the reverse strand, counting down.
CGGTCTTCGTCACTACCCCAGATTCTTAGGTAGGTCGCTGAGTTGTGCGAATCGGCAAAAATATGTTGAGAGAGGAAGCCCACAGTCATGAGCCACCAAGCAGCTGGGCTAGTCATCACTCCATCCGGAACTTTCCAGCCGAGGTAAAGGTAATTAAGGACGAGCAGGGCAATTGCTCCTCCGCCAAAGACAAACATGAAGTCGAAAATTGGAGAAATAATCCAGGGGTAAGGCCCGCTGTGGGCTACAGCTGATTCACTCTGGCCATCGCTGGGTTGGCCGACCGCTCCAGAACTAGCAATACTACTGCTGACCAAAAGAAATACCTCTTTATTCAAATCAATTTTAGCGAGACAATTTTAACGAAAAAAACTTTAGCCCTTAGGCCTTAGCTCAGTCACCTTGAATTTCTTATCTTAGCCCCAAAGCGCAACTAAATCCTTTCTTTATTTTACCCCTACAAAGCCGAGTCTAACAAACCTTTTGCAGTTTGCTACTACCCCAAAAATACTTCACAATTACTTCACGGATAGTTCACGTCAAATTCATACTTGTCGCTGCCAATCAGACTTAGCTTTGCAAATAGTAAGAAGCCGTCCGCCGAATGGTCTCGCCAAAGGGCGTGGGCTTGAAGTTAAGCTCTGCAGTTGCTTTCTTACAGTCAAAGTAAATCTTGTGGTTCGAGAGATAAGCAACTTGCCTGGTCAATGCTGTTTTAATATGAAAAATGGGCAAAATTTCTTCGGCAAATTTCCCAGCAAATATTACGAAAGACTGCGGCATCACCACCAGAGGCGGGCGACATGCGTAAATACTAGCGAAGAGCTGGCCGGCCTCTTTATATGACAGATTAGCCGAGACCAAACTATATCTTTCACCAGCTCGGCCTAAATCAATGGCATTCAGATGAGCGTCAACCACATCAACGATATCTGAATAAGGCGTGCCGCCTGGCGGAACTCCAAGCATAAAACCTTTAGACATTGCTCTAAAAATGAAATGGTGGTGGGGATGAGTATCACCTTCACCAAATATGATACCGGGGCAAAGGGCGATCACATTGAGACCCTGCTTGAAATACTCTTCAACAACTAGCTCGCCTTCGTGCTTGGTATCGCAATAACTTAGCTCTAGGCCTTCCAAGTTATAACTGATTGTTTCATCGCCAATGGTGCCCTCAGGGGGAATGCCAAAAGCGGCGATAGAACTTGTATGAATTACGCGACCGACGTTATTAGCTAAGGCTGCCCGCATAACGTTGCGAGTACCTTCAACGTTGACCACCCGTTGACGCACCAAGTCAACACTGCGGTAAGAGACCAAACCGGCCATATGAAAAACAATATCTTTATTGGCTGTGGCTGCTAGCACCTGCTCATAATTGGTGACATCACCGCAAATATGTTCGACACCTAAAGACTCAAAATGAGGCTTGCCGCTTGTGCGCCCAAAAGTACTAACAGCAAAGCCTTGGGCCGCTAGCTTGGGCACCAAATGACTACCGATGAAGCCACTAGCACCGGTGACTAGAACCCGCCGTTGGGAAGATTGGCCGGTCACAATTAGTCTCCATCCCAATTTTTATAAGTAGCCAAAGCATCAGCCAGACTTGTGGGTGCCCTACCGATTAGAGAGACCAAGGCATTATCTCGACAAATATTATCAAAACTAGTCATGCGCACTTGATCGGCGCTTAAGAGCGGCACTTCTTGCAAGCGCTGCATTAATTTAGCGGCTGTCAATGCTAACGGGAGTGGAATATCAACAAATGTTTTTTTGATATCGAGTGTAGTCATCAGAGCCTGCACAACTTCTTTCATCGATAGCGGTTGTGCGCCACCAATTTCAAAAATCTGATTGCCTGCTTGGTCTCCTTGACCAGCCACTAAACTGGCAACGATAGCATCGGCTAAATCACAGACAAAGACTGGTTGCACTAAATTGCGCCCACCATTAATCAAAGGAACAAAAGGTCTTGTTCTAGCCAGCTCTCGATAACGCTTAACTAACTTACTATCACGTCGGCCCACTGAGCGACCAACGATTAGCGATGGTCTAAAAATACTTGAGGAGATATGGGCTTGCCCAAGACCAGCGACCAGAGCTAGCTCGCTTTCACGCTTGCTACGCAAATATTCACTGGCAGCACTTTGATCGGCACCAAGGGCAGTGACCATTGCCGCCTTAACAAATTGACTTTTTTCTTGTGCACGGACACACCAACTAGCAAATGCTTGGCTTTGCTCTTGGTGCAACTGGCTAAATTTTTCACTCTTAGCCGGAGCGATTGAGCCAATTAAGTGAACCGCATGGGTCACCCCAGCAAAAGCTTCTTCTAGGGTACGGCGTTGAGCGGTTGGCTGCTCAGGTTGAAACACAGATAGGTCGGCAGCGAATACCTGGGCACCGGCATTCTTCAGAAAATCACGATCGGCAGCTGCTACTTGCGGCCGCACAAGTGCATTTACAGCCAAGCCACGACTGAGCAAAGCAGCCACAACATGATTGCCTAAATAGCCAGAAGCACCATCGACCAAAACCCGAATAGCAGCAGTCACAGTTACGCTTTTCTCCACCATACCAACGAATGACTGGTCAACGAAGGTTGCTTGTGACCATTGCCATTGTGATGGCCATTGCTCGCTTTATCTTTCTTGCTACTATCAGTAGATCTAGCAGTAGGTCTAGCAGTGAGCTTAGCAGTAGGACTAGTTCCGCCCAATAACTGCCAAACATTGCTGCCACTCATTCTCGCTCTAAGTCCGCGGCTCACTTTTTTGAGCAAAATCACTTCGCCCACTTCATTTCCTTGACTGCGGTGACCAAGATATTGCAAAAGGTAGCCAAAGAATACATAAACAAGGCCTGAAGCCAAGTTAGAGCTTTGTGGACGAGAAAGCGAGAGTGATCTCAAAATCAACCAAAAGCCGTAAAAAGCTGCTGGCACGCCGACAATATGGAGGGCAGCGTTGACTGGATGACGATGACGCCTCATATAGTCAACTGTAAAGCGCGAGACAGCTTTACCAACGCGGCGTATTCCGGTTCTATTTTTCATAGGTTCTACTCTTCTCAGTTGTACTTCAAGCAGAGCTTGAATTGAAAGACTTCATGGTGATGTCCATGCCGTCTCTAAAAGATATGCGCTTGCTAGAATTATAGTCTAGAATGCGCTCCGCTTTAGCAATACTAAAACCTTGGTTTACCGCAGCCAAGCGGAAAGCTGCCGGTGTGAAACGAGCTAGCTTAGCCTGCGCCTCTGCCGTCATTTTCGCATTTGCCGTGGCGGCATTGACGAGCTGACAAACAGGCTTGACTAGCCAGCGAGGCAAATCTTTTTTCACTCTTGGCATGCCGATGCCATCAGCAATGGCATCAAACAGCTGCTTTTTGCTGACTTTCTCACCATCGGTAATGTTAAAAACCTGGCCATAAGCGCTTTCGTTCAAAATAGCCGCACGAGCAGCAATAACCAAGTTTCCTACATAAACTACATTGGTCTCTCTTTTACCGCCATCGACAAGCATGGCCTGGCCGCTGGCAATTGCCTTGCTCACCCGCGGCAACCAAGAGCGTTCGCCAGGGCCATAAATGAAGCCAGGGCGCAAAATTGTGTAAGCGAATCGATAGTGAAAATTGGCCCCGTCAAAAAGCTTTTCAGCTTCTACTTTTGAATCGGCATAGGCCTCGCCACAAAGCTGCAGAGGGGCTGATTCGTCGAGGTTAAACTGGTCGCCTTGACCTGTAATCACCGAGAGCGAACTGATATGAATAAACTGCTTGATGCCGGCCTTTTCGGCAGCCTTTAACGCATTGGCAGTGCCACCAGTATTAATAGATAAAATCAACTGACGATCGGCCATGGGGTCGACAAAGCCAGCAGCATGAATAACCACATCTGCGCCACTGAAAGCTTTTTCAAGAGCGCCTAAGTCGGCCACGTCGGCTACACAAAAAGTCGGTTTGACGACAGCTTCACTTTGCCCTTCAACTAATTTAGTCAGAGCGGCAACATCTCTTGCTACTGCTACCACGGCAAATGATTTACTCAAATCGGTTACTAAAGCTCGGCCAACCAGGCCAGTCGCACCGGTTATTGCGATAGTTTTCAGCTCCGTATTCATAGATTTACCAGTGTCTCCAAACTGTGAGAGAAATTGCCTTGGGCACTTAAAAGCGGAATTTTCACTTGAGCTTCGGGAGCACCTTGGTGCACTCTTTGCTGTCTCAGCCTAGTGTAGGTGCCAGCCGGCAAATATTTGAGGCGAGGCTCGCCCAATCTTCTAGTCGCTCTCTTGTCTGCATATTCTGGGTTTTGCGCTTGCAAAGACTGATCGAAGGCCAGCAAAAAGCTATCAATTACTGACTGCGGCAATTCGCGCTCAGTCTCAGCGTAGCAAAGATAATATGGTGGCATCTCCAAAGCTACTTCAGCAGTAAAATGCTTCAATTCAAGCAAGCCCAATTGATTCACTGCCTGCTCAAGAGCTGTCAGCACTTGCTCTTCAGTAAGCTTCTCGCCAGTAACAGAGCTAACGCCGCCACCTTTTCGCACAAATTTCAAAACAGGTGTGGCCGCAATAATGCTGTCAACCTCCATCAGATCGTTGATGTTATAGCGATAAAGCCCAGCATTAGTCGTAAAATAAATGTAATAGCGGCCACCCACCATAAGCTGATCAGCCAGTAAAAATATTGGATTAGCAGAATCAATCTGATCTTCAGCAACAAATTCGAAGAAATGCGAAGTCACTGCCAGAGGGCCAGCCGAGCCATTATTGGCTATTGGGACAGTTCCACGACCTTCAGAGGCCATGTAGCCAAAGTCACGTTGAGGCACCGGACCAAATAAATCTGGTAGCTTCTCCAAATAGAAAGACATCGGCCCGCCTTTCCAGAGCGACAAAATATTGATGCGAGGCCAAACGTGCTTGGGCAATAGCTTGCCATGCTTGTCGAGCAAGGCCGTTAGCTCTTTGGCACGGGCCAGATCTGGTCTAAGATAACGATCGAAAGCCTGGCGCACATTGGCATTGACCGGCTCGATTTGATCAACCAACGAATTGAGAGTGCCTTTAGCAATATCTTCGATAAGCTCTGCACTTCTAAGTTTCATTTGCTCGGCCAACAGAATAAAGCTAGAAGGGTTGCAGCCCAAGAGGGCGGTAACATCTTGGGCCACAGCAGCACGCAGAAGCAAATAGTATTTGGCATCAACATTTTTCACCTTGCACAGCTCATAAGGCAAAGCAAAGTGACGACGAATAATGTCAGGCTGCCGGCGATTGAGAACTCCAGAAACAGCACCATAAGGCAGACCCGCTGGCGTGCGACCTTCTTCATCGTTGCTTGAAATGATGAGAAATTTACCAGCAGCACCCTTAGGAAAATCAACCACCAAATGATAGTTGTGTACCTGAAAAGCATGAGTATAATCGCGCAGGTGAGCTTCAGTAATCGGAATAAACTTCGGTGTCGCCGTAGTACCACTAGTAGTGGCAAACATAAAAGGGTCTTCAGCTGTAAGTTGATTCGTCTCGCCATGGCGGAGCTTGTCGATATAAGGCTCTAGGTCTTCATAACGACTTTGGGGCACATGATTTTTAAAATCTTCGTAGCTGTTGATGCGGTCAAAGTGATGGTCACGACCAAAGGCTGTATTTTTGTTAGTTTCAATAATACCTTTGAGCTTATCTAACTGAGTCTCGCGCGGCTCTTTCAAGCCTTTGTAAAAACGCCTTATGTGTGTCACTCGCCGCAGTGCTTGACCAGCTAAAATGTCTAAATTACCGAGTTGCATTCGACTCTCTTTTCTCGTTAGCTGAGACATTTTGATTGTAATCGCTGCTGTAATCGTAAGAGTGTCGCGCCACCGAACCTTCATTAACGGTTACACCTAAGCCAGCTTTTGAACCAGCTTTAGCAGTGGCACCATAAGGCACAGTCATAGCCTCGTTCACCAAGTCTCCCTTAAGAAGAAATAGATTCATCGCCCCTTCTACATTGGCAAAATCTGGATAAGCTAGAGCCAAATGCCTTTGTGCGGCCACTAAAATTCCTGATTCACCAACTTGGGCACCAAGGTGACACTCAATATTATTGAGTTTGGCGAGTTCAACCATTTTCATGGCGCTAACTAATCCACCTACTTTAGACAAACGAATATTGAAAGCGTTGCAGGCTTTGCGTTCTATTAGGTCATTTGCCTGAGCCAATGTTGTTAAAGATTCGTCAACCATAATTTTCTCAGGTACGACGGCCGTTAGCTCAGAGAGACCGGCTAAGTTAGTTGCTTCTAGAGGTTGCTCGCAGGAAGCAATTCCATATGGCCTCAATGCAGCCAAGCTCCATTTAGCTTGCTCTAAGCTCCAAGCGCAATTAGCATCTACGCGCAAAATAGCTTGATCACCCAAAATTTGCCGAGCTAATTTCACTCGCGCAACATCTTCGTTGAGCGAACCACCCACCTTTAGCTTTACTGTTTTAAATCCATACTGCTTATAGCTAGCCAGTATGACCTTTAAAATAGCTTTTTTACCAAAGGGAATTACGCCACCATAACGCATCACTTCAGTAGGCTGCCACAAATCAGCATTAGCAGGAGAAATGAGAGCAGGCAATTGAGAGAATTTAAGATCATTGGCTTTAGCCATGGCATCTAGACAGGCCAACTCTAAAGCACAAAACGAGGCACCGCCAGGTTTGTGGTCAAGATTATTGTCGGCAAATATTTGAGCGAGAGCAGCCAACAAATCAGCTTTGCTTGCAAAGAAACGGCCACTAAGAGCTGGAGCATACGCATAGTTGATAGCAGCTAAAGCACTAGAGATAGACTCACCAGTGACATATTCACGTGGAACCGATTCACCCCAACCAGTCAATTCGCGCCCATCCTCAAGTACGACTTGCACTTTGACTAGCACGTTGAGCGAAAAGTTCCGGCTGGCAAGGGCATGACCAAAGGAAAAGCGAAAAGGCAGCTTCACAGCTTGCGACATAATTGAGCGAATCAGCATATTAAGTCACAACTGGACACTGAGCTAAAATCCACTCACTAAGCACGTGCACATATTCTTTGAACCAAGTTGAGTCAAAGTCGAGCGTATGCGAAGCGTCGGGGAAGATGCGCAGGTCTTTGGTGGTCGATTTGGCCTTGGCATACCAGCCCTGAAGCTTATCGACATCGACAATTAAATCAGAGCCAGCTTGCAAAACGAGGAGAGGCATTTCAATTGACGGTGAAGCTTTCTCAGCCAGCTTACCTAATTTGTAGCTCTCAACAAAAAAGCTAGCAGTGGCTTCAGTTAAACGCAATGTATCGCGTTTAAGAAAGCCCTGAAAAGTAGGATTGTTCGTCAACATCTCTATTTCAAGTGGAATTGGCCATTTGCGATTGCGTCCAGAATCGACAAATGACGCATAAGCAATCTGTAACTTAGTGTTCATACCGTAGTCAATTTTGGTGTAAATCCCAGGGCTACAAAGAACCAAGCCAGCGATTGGCAAATTCAATTCTTGTCCTGAAGTCGGCTTATAGTCACTTTGGCAAATGAGAGAAGCAGCTTTGGCGCCCCAACAATTTCCAAGGACGATTAAAGAATGACCTAAATGGTCGAAACTTACTTTCCGCAAGAAAACTTCAATATCAGCTAGATATGTTTTGTAACTAGAAAGATTTCCGCGATCTCGGGGGTTCAAACCTGAGCCTCTGCGGTCGGGCGCATAGACGGTCATTCCGTGATGATTAAGGGCTGAAGCAGTGTTTTCAAACCACTGCGAGTGGCCTTCAATGCCGTGCAAGTAGACAATTACAGGAAAACCAACTTTGCCTTTCCAGGTGCGACAAGCTAACTGCAAATCATCTGAAGTGCGGTGCCACTCGATCGTAGGAGCTATATGAACGGCACCGGCAATGGGAGGCAGTGGTGTAGAGCTAGTGTTTAAATCTTTCAATCGTCGGTACGAAGCCAAATCTATAGTGAGCAGTGAATGAAAAGTTTAACATCCCTGCCTGTCCCGTACTACTGCAAGTGCTCCATGTAGTAAAGTCTTGGCAAGAAAATAGAGTCTTGAAGTATGTCAAGTGATAATAGTAGCGGCGATAGCGTCGATGAGCAAAAAAGTTAACTAACTTACAAATGCCTCATCCGATGGAACCATAGCCCGATGAGGCGCGTCATCAACAAAAAACAATTCACCTCTAAAATTCAAATTATTCCTGTAGACAATCTACAAGACTGCCAAGACCAATTAATACGAACACCGTGGAACTTAACTTTAAAATGAACATGCGCAGAAGCAAAATCGGATTATTCAGCATTATCGCTCTCACCCTCTCTTTAGGTCTTTCCCACACTTCTGCCCAAGCGAGCAGCGACACTACAAGTAGTGTCAAAATTGCCAGCAAACAGAAGGCTGGCACCACTTCTGGGCCCGCTCTAAACATGCCTAAGGCTGAAGGCGATTATACACTTGGAGCACCTTTTATCGAGCGCATGGTAAAAGCTGCAGATAGTTACAAAGACTATGTCTTTGAATACGAAATGACCAATTACAAAGGTAAAAAGCAGATCGAGAAAGGCAAGTTTTACTTCAAAAAGCCACGCATGATGCGTCTTGAAGAAGTTGGCAATTTTCGTAAAGGCTCCATAGCAGTAATGGGTAGTGGTGGCAAAATTAAAGCTAAACCGGGCGGGGCGCTTGGTTTTATGACGGTTGATCTGCCTCCAACTTCAGATTACTTGCGCTCAGCCAACGGTTACCCCATGGTTGATTCTGATCTAAGTTCGTTGGCGCAGGCGCTAAAGACCTTCATTGAGAAAGATTCGTGCGTGGCCCGAGTGACGACGAACACCGTTCAATCAATCACTATTCCGGCTCAGGTATATCTCCTTGAGGTATATCACGGTAGCAATTTTGATGGAGAAATTTATAAGCGTGTGGCGATAGACCCCAAAAGCATGTTGCCAGTTGAATGGTGGGACTACATTGGCGGTAAACTGAGTTCGCACTCTATCTGGAACAACTTTAAAGGCAATGTTGGCTTGGCCGACGATGTATTTACACTCAAGGGAGCAAAAACAATATGATCTTCAACCTGCCGACGTTGACCGTTCTTGGTCTACTAGCAATTGGCTGTGCTCTCTCGTTTCCTGTTCTGTACAAAGGCTTTTCTCGCCGCGGCAAGGGAGTTGTCTATGAATCTAACTTTTGGATTCAACGGGCTCCCCAGCTGCTATCAGGCGTAAACGTTGCATTGATAGTATTGAGCTATGGCGTCTACAATGGCCAAATCCCTAGTTTTCCAGGTCAACAGTTGTTTTCACTGTCGCCGGCAGAACCGACTGGAGCATTGCTCGTGATCTCCTGGTTAGGTGTTGCCGAGATGCTTACTGGCTTTATCTTTATGATTGGTGGTTGGTATTCACTGGGTGAAGCCTTCTCGACCGATGCCGAACTCTTAGAAGGGCAAGAAGTTAAAGATTCAGGCCTGCTGCGTTTTGTTATGCATCCAGCCTATTCAGGCATTATTCAATCACTGGTGGGAGCCTCAATTGCGGCCCTTTCTCCTCTCAGTCTCGGCTTCGCTTTATTTGTCGTGGCACCACTCTGGTTGCGGCGCGCTAAATACGAAGAAGAGCTGCTAGTGAAAACCTTTGGCGAAAAGTACAAAGAATATGCGGCCAAACTGAAATGGCGCCGTCTAGTACCAAAGTTTTTCCCTATCGGTGTATAAAACTTCTAATCAGCCAGCCAAAGGCGACAGTGTTATACTCTTTGCAACCCTGTGTTTATAGAAAGAGCTATGTATAGTGACTAGCAGAAAAATCACCAAAATTACTCTCGTTCTGGCTTGTGGCAGCTTCTTTGCTGTTACACAAGCTGCCTTAGCTAAACCTGAATCGAGGCCAGTTCTTAAAGAAACAACTGAGCTAAAAGAAAAACCAGAAGTGGTGAAAGCCTCGGTTCACATCGACGCTCCTAAAGAAGTAGTTTGGCAGGCCGTTCATGAAGAGCGTAAGCATGACCCTGACCTGGCATACAGCAAAGTGATTGTGCCGGGTGAGCACGAATATACTTTAGAGCAGAAAATGGTGCTTATACCAGTTTTTGGCTCGGCAGTCTGTGAAATGCAGAACAAAGAAGTACCACTTGAGCGCATTGACTACAAGCTAATCAAATCAGACCGCTTCAAGCATATGGAAGGCAGTTGGGTCTTAACACCATCTAGCGATGGCAAGAGCACAACTCTAGAACTATCTACCAGTCTAGATCTTGGTGTACCTGTTCCTAAGGCTGTAATCAATGGCTTCACGGCCAAGAAGCTGCAACGACGATTGAAAAACGTCAAAGAAAGCGCTGAAACGTTGAATCTCAAATTAGCGCAGTCAAAGAAAAATCTAGCCCACTAAAGCATGTAAGCAAAAAAGTATTCGTCGAGAGCTAGTCAGCCTAAGCTAAAGCTAATCAGCTTGAGCTAAAGCTACTCCGGCATCGACCAGCACTTCAAGCTTGGTCTGGAAATGGTTTTCGAAGAACGACCTTTTCTCATTCAAAGCCCAAATCTCTGACTGGCAATGGGTATTCTCATGCAGATTGAGGAAGAGGCTGAGATTGCCACTGCCCTCTTTATTAGAAGCACTAACAATTACTCGCAGGTCTTTTATAACTTGCTTATGGCTGCGATCAAGGGCTTCTGCGACCCGCAAGAAAGAAGCCAAATCGTGGACAATCTTACGCCCTTCAAGATCAAGGCTATACCACGCTTCGTGGGTGACCTTGGGCTCAGAGCCACGATGATAGCGGGCGATACTAGCAATCAGTGCCACTTCTTCTTCCGAGTGCCCTAACAGTCCAGCATTCTTGATTAAGTAGTAAGAGTGCTTGTGGTGGCCATTTCGACCAATAAACATGCCGACGTCGTGCAGCATCGCTGCTGACCACAGCAAGTGGCCGATGTCTTCCGGGTAATTATGCAAGATGCCCCGTGTCTGCGTGAAAAGCAGTTGGGAAAGATAGGCCACCTGCTGAGCATGCTCAAGGGTACCTTGATACTTTTCTAGGAGGTTATGAACACTCTTAGAACGCGGATCTCGATGGACTGTCAAACCAGCTTCAAGCCATCCCGTCTGCAAGAAGCGATCAACCACCACCCCTTCTCTTAAAGCTGCGGTGCAGACCGATAATTCTTTGACACCAAGGGAGATCATCGATTCAAGTAAAACTATCGAACCAGCCAGCACAGTTTCATTGCGATCTGTACTCACACCTTTCGGGCGCTCACCTTTTAGGGCCGCAGTCTCCAAATAAGAAACTAGTTCTCTTAATCGATCGATAGCGATCGTCCAACCGTTTAATTCGGCATGGGGAGTGCCACATGTCACTCTATCTAGCTTAGCCAATGCCTGAATAGTTCCGGAGGTGCCAATCAAGGTTTCAAAACCACCACTATTGGCAATACCATTGGCGGAAGGACGCAGAACTCCTCTAACTTCATCATGCAATTCGCGAATATACTCGCGTGTCACCACACCGCGCTTAAAGAAGCGCGAAGAGAGCCTGGCTGCACCAAGCTTGTAAGACTCAGCAAAGTAAATCTGACTGCGATCACCAACAATAAGCTCAGTGCTACCGCCACCAATGTCGACGATGCAAAATCTACCTTTCATCTTAGATTTCACAGAAGTCAGACTAGAAAGCACACCTAAATAGATAAGTCTCGCTTCTTCTTTGCCCGAGACCATGCGCGCATCTATTTTTAGCTCTTGGCGAATTCGACGCAGACACTCTTCGCCATTCTTTGATTCACGCACTGCTGATGTGGCAACAGCAACAATAGTGCTAGCACCGCGCTCTTTCGCTTTCTTGCTCATATCGCGCAAAATGCGAGCTGCTGCGCGCATAGCAGGCTCATCAATATAATGAGCGGTTAAGGAACGGCGAAAGAAAGGAACGGCCTCTTTTACTTTAGCCAAAACCTCAAAATGATCCTTATCAGGACTAGCCTGACAAACAATCATATGAAAAGAGTTAGTACCCATATCGATAACGGCAATTACAGGGCCGCCTTTGACCGTTACCCAAGAATTCTTGCGTTCTACTTGCTTGTCAGAGTTGGACGCTTCGCGCCCCGCACCAGCTTTAGAAGAGTTTGGCTGCACAGTCATAGATTAGTTATACACGCATTTTAGTAAGTTGCAACTTGCCATCTCATTTATTGATATCTTGAGCACATCTGGCGATGACGCTCTCAGCACACTTATAGCCGCTGCTAACACAATCAGGCAGTCCTACTCCATGTAAATAAGCACCGCCTAGGTGCAGAGTAGTTGCTGATGAACTATTTTCTATTTCGCTAATTAGGCTTTGATGACCGACGTCATACTGCGGCATAGAATCAGGCCAGCGGTGCACGGTCTGGTGCAGCGGACGGCCAGAAAGACCGATAAGTTTAGCCAAATCAGATAAAGCCAAGTCAAGCAAATGTTGATCGTCATTTTCGAGCAATGAAAGGCGCTTTACTCCCCCCATAAAGGCCCGAACTACTACTTTATTTTCAGGCGCACGTTTGAATTTGACGCTAGCAAAGCCAATAGCAAGGAGTGAAAGATTATGCTCAAGCATCTCGACTTCAGGCACCACTACACCAAAAGCATTTAGTGGATGAGCAATGTCTTGACGCTCGAAAATGAAGTTACAAACAGCCGATGAAGCTGAGGTAATTTGGCTCAATTGATAGCTCAAATTCGAATTTACATTAGTTAGCAAGATGCTTGAAATTTTAGCGGAAGTAGCCAGTACCAATTGATCGCATGACCAAACCTTACTAGCAGCGCTAACTTGATAATGAGTATCTTGTTTAATTGACGTGACCGCACTGTTGAGAAATAAATCGATGTTGGTGCGAGTGAGAGCTTTTAATAAACTTTCGACTACCACCGACATTCCCTGATCAAAGCTAGCAAACAAACTATAGCGCGCACCACTAGCACTAGAACTAACACTAGAAGAAGAGACGCCTGAATCTTTGCTCTCAGCTTGCAAACCACGAATGACACTGCCTGCAGTGCGCTCCATGGCGACAAAACGCGCTGCTGCATGACCAGCCGAAAGCTTTTCTGCATCACCAACATAAATGCCAGCCACCATTGGCTGAGCCAGTCTGTCTAAATGCTCTTGGCCAAAACGGCGCCGTACAAAAGAAGCTAAACTCTCGTCGGCGCCATCTTTTCGAGCTGGCAATAAAAGGTCAAGCACACTACGCAATTTTCCTGGCCAACTCAAGACCGAGCTCTGAAAGAAACTGGCTAGGTTACTGGGTGCCAGCATGACAAAACCTGCTGGTAAGGGCACAAGTTTGCCTTTGCTCACAATCAAAGCACCACGGTTTTCTTGATTGACAGGGACAATGCGAGAATCGATGCCTAGCTCACGAGCGAGTGTGAGCATTCCGGGCTTATTGGTAATAAACGAATCAGGCCCAGCATCTAGAATACAGTCATCAACTAAAGCAGTCTCAATTATTCCACCCCAGCGCGACTTACTCTCTAGCACCGTTATGTGCAAAAGGCCACGGGCAAATTGTTCAGACTGCGAAAGCTTAAAAGCACAAGTGAGGCCACTGATGCCACCGCCGACAATAACGACCTTTATCATTTTGTTGATAATTCGCGCACCAATTCAACTAGATATTTGACGTTGTCGACCGGGGTATCTTTTCCGATACCATGCCCGAGATTGAAGATATGACCTGGGCGTCCACCAGCTTTAAGTAACACTTCTTGGGTGCGCTCTTTAATAAGTGGTCTTTCACCTAATAGCACGGTCGGGTCTAGGTTTCCCTGAACGGCTTTGTCACCAATCATTTGCCAGGCTGAAGCCAGGTCCATACGCCAATCTACACCAACCACAGTTGAGCCAGCGGAGGCCACCAAATCTAGCATGCCACCAGTAGCAGTGCCAAAGTGAATGCTAGGGGCAACCTGATCGATAGCAGCAAATATTTTTTTAGAATAAGGCAAAACGCTGGTCTCATAGTCGGCCCGACTGAGAGTTCCTACCCAACTATCGAAAAGCATTAGACAATTAGCACCGGCAGCCACTTGAGCAAGCAAATAAGAAATAGTGACCTCAGTCAAGATGGCCATTAGATTAGCAAAAGCTTGAGGCTCGCGATACATAAATGCTTTGGTTCTTTCAAAGTTGCGCGAAGAACCACCTTCAATCAAATAAGAGGCCAGGGTGAATGGTGCGCCGGCAAAGCCAATCAATGGTACTAGCGGTCGTGCGGCCACAAATAGCCTAATTGCTTCAAAAACGTAGCCCAAACCTTCTTCTATATCAAACTTTGTAAGCTTATCCACATCAGCTGCCATTCTAATTGGATTATCAATTACAGGCCCATCGCCTTGAGCAAAATGAAGCCCGGCATTGAGATTTTGAAGTGGCAAAAGAATATCGGCAAAAATGATGGCTGCATCTACCTTCAGCATATCCACAGCCATTACCGTAACTTCAGCTGCCACTTGAGAATTATGGCAAAGCTCTAGAAAACTCATCTTGGCGCGAATGGCTCGGTACTCTGGTTGATAGCGTCCGGCCTGACGCATGAGCCATACGGGGGTACGCTCAACTGGCTCGCGGCGCAGGGCCCGCATAAAAATGTTATTTTCCAAGACCACTTAAATTCACTGTCTTTACTTTTTCAGGGCTAATCATCAATAAATACTACATCAAAAGGCTTCGAGCCCTATGCTCGGAAAGCAAACAAACGCTCAAGTACTTCAGCTACAACTTGATCAGGAGTAGAAGCACCAGAAGTGACACCAACTGTCACATCGCCAACTTCAGGGAAGAACAACTCTTTGGTTTCAGTGTCACCATGTTCAGACTTGTATCTGATTACGTTGCCTGGACCAACACAGTCAGGCCCATCTATATGGTAAGAAGGCAGACCTCTCTTGTGAGCTATTTCTTGCAAATGGCCGGTGTTTGAAGAGTTAAATCCGCCAATCACAAGCATAAGGTCTAGCTTCTCTTCAACCAATTTAAGCATGGCATCTTGACGCTCTTGAGTGGCGTCGCAAATAGTGTCGCCGGGACTGAGAAAATGTTGGTTCAGTAAAGCAGGACCATACTTAGTAAGAATAGTTTTTTCAAAGAGCTTACCGATTTGTTCAGTTTCGCCTTTAAACATTGTCGTCTGGTTAGCAACCCCGATCTTACTTAAATCGACATCAGGGTCAAAGTTAGCCGAGACTGCCTTTTCGAAACGAGCAAGAAATTCTTCTTTCTTTCCGCCATTTAGAATGTAGTCGCTCACCCATTCAGCTTGCGATAGGTTTTGCACTATCAAATAGATACCGGCACGTGAGGCCGTAGCTACAGTCTCTTCGTGATCTGGCTTACCGTGGATGATGGCAGTAAATTCTTTTTTGTCGTAGTTGACTACACGATTCCACACTCTTGAAACCCAAGGGCAAGTGGTATCAACTATTTCACATTTGCGATGTTCAAGTAATTTCAACTCTTCGATAGAAGCACCAAAGGCCGGCAAAATAACGACGTCGCCCTGACCGATGCGCTCAATGTCTTTAGTACCATCTTCAGCGGTCTCTAAAAACTCAATGCCCATCTCACGTAGATTCTGATTAACGATCGGATTATGGATAATCTCATTGGTAATCCAAATTCTTCGTTCAGGGAAATGCTGACGAGCTTCGTAGGCCATAGAAACAGCGCGGTCTACACCCCAGCAAAAACCAAAAGCTTCGGCCAATTTGATAGTGATGCCGTTGACAGTCATAACATTGCCACTGGCTCGCAACTTGGCGATCAAGTCTGATTCGTATACTTTCTTCAGTTCAACTTCAACCACATCTTTCAGACCAAAGCCTTTGCGATGATATTGATTAACGGGTTGGTTAGCTGCTTCGTCTTTGTTCGTCATAGTCTTTGTTTGATTACAGTAGCCATACAGTAGATATAGAAAGCTTCGCTTGGCAGCTGAGTATACAAGGATCTTACAGGACTAGCCATTCTTTGAACAATTGCAATGCTATTATGACCCACTATTATCGATAGTTTCGATTGACGAGAAGCATGTAACCAGTACTAGAGTGGAGGAAAATACGTGAACAGTTTTAAAGTACGCGCTGCTAAACTAGCTCTATTAGCCGTGTTCGCTAGCGCTTGTGGTGTAAACCCAGCGATGGCTGATGAGACTAAATCAATCGCCAAAAATGCTGTAATGTTCCCTGTTAGAGCAGCCAGCGTGGCTTCAGGCTTAGCTGTAGGCATTCCGGTAGCAATTGTTCGTCGCGCTTCCAATCGTTCAATTGAGTTCAGCGGCAACTTTGCTGACAAAATCGGCGGTAAAGAGCACATTCCTCCAATGATGATGGGCGCAGTATTGGGTATGCCTTTCGGCATGATAGTCGGCACTGGCGAAGGCTGCTACTACGGCAGCAGAAACGCTTTCACCAACTGTGTTGAAAAGCCTTTCAGCAAAGCTTCCTTCAGCCTTGATACCGAACTCGAATAAATTAAAAGCAAAAATTGCTAATCAAGAGACACTGCTTAACAGTGTCTCTTTTTTTCTGATTTATCAGCTGTATCGGCTTGACAACCAAGGCCCCTGATTTGATTAGGACAAAGGTTTGGGCGAGAAATTGTGGGTATATGAAATTGGGAGTTAGTCTGAGTACCCCCGATTTCACGCGAATCGGCTGAGGCTTGGCTAGGAAAGGTGAGGATGATGAAAAGTATCGAGAGGGAGAAGGTTCTAAGGCTAAACTGTCCTGGTTTTGGCGAAGAATCGCACCTCAATTTAGGTCGGGCCAAATCACTCGACAATTACCAAGTAATCATTGCCAATCCAGTCAGTTTGCTTCACCTTTTTGACAAGGGACCAGAACCGACCCGCAGAATAAACCAACTTCTTGAAGAAGGCGTAAACCAACTTAACGTTCCGGATGACGCTTTAATTCAAGAACTTATAAATGAGTCTGATTCGCGTTTGGAAGAATTGATTCCCTTTCTCTCGCAAGGCGGACTCTTAATCTACTTCTTATGTAGGCCATTTGTCTTAGGCGGACCAAGTATATCTGTCGACAACTATGATTGGCTCTCGGTTTATGCTCCAGCCAGCAAGAGCCCAGACGGCACAGGCAGCCGCCAGATGAGCGCTCTTAGCCACGGTCGAGTGATCGAGACCACCGACGAAGGCAATACTTCAGAAATGGCTGAGTATCTGGACCAATCTGGTATTGAGTGGAACACCATCATTCGGACAGATTTTCTCTCATCCAATTATTCAGTGCTAGCAACCGCTGCTCAGAAAAAATGTATTGCTGCGCAATTTTGGGCTGGCGATAACGGCGGCAAAGTAATCTTCTTACCTGCACCGTACTCTCCAGACTTCGACCGAGTATTGATGGTCTGCGTCAACAAATGGTATCAAGAAGCAATTAACAAGGGCTTCATCAAAGACAACACAGCAGTTTTAGAAGCTACAGAAAAAGAAGAAATTCCTCCACCAGATTCGGAAAAGGTTCCTAACCACACTATGGACGAAGCACGCTTAGAAGAAATCATGGCTAATCTAGCGGCCAATCACCAGAAAAAGGCAGATGAAGCTGAAGCAACCGCTGCGGCCACAGAAAATAGCGAAGCACCGGTCTCTGCAAAAGCAGCACCAAAAGGTGCTCTTAAAGGACTCTTCTCCTCCGATGATCTTGATCCTTTTGACGATGATGAAGAGTTCACTTCTTCAGCTGTTCTCAACGAACCATCTCTTCTATCAGCCTTGTTGCCCAAAGAGGCAGTAGAAGCTACGCCAGTATCAGCGCCAATGCTGACAGCAGAAGATATTCTCAACTCGGTTTCAGCCGAAGCTTCTAAACAAAAACCAGATTCTTTCCAAGAAATGGAAGCTATCGAGCTGACCACTGATGTCACTTCGGAACCAGTACTCGCTGCTCCAGCCGCTAGTACTGCAGCACCAGAAGTAGCCATGGTAAACAATTTCGAACTAAAAAGAGCCACTGCTGAGATGGACCTTTCGCAGTTCGCCGAGACCGCTAGACAGCTGGTAGAACAGGCCAATCAGATCGAAACAGCAACTCGTGATCCTAATTCTGGCAATGCTGCAAATCCGAAACAACGAATCTCAGACATTCTTAAAGGCCTCGAATTTGGTGGCACCGACAATGATTTCTTAGAATCTGCTGCAGAAGTAACTGACGTTGTGTCTACTCCAGTAGCGCAGGCTCCAATATCTCAGAATCAAGTAGCTCAGGCTATGGAAGCCGACGGTGCTAACTCAGAAGCCTCACGTCTGATGGAATCGCTTGAAGCCGGTAGCAGCCTTAATGGAATGCTCTCAGGTTTGACAGGCGGAGTAGACAATACAACTGCCAGAGACAGCGAAGCACCAAAAGCATCTCTGAGCGCTGCCGAAATTGAAAGAGCCGAAATTGAAGCGGCCTCGCGTGATCTTGATTCTGCCCTGAGACCCACAACTGAAGGTGGCGATCGCAATTGGCTCGAAACTGGCCGCTATCAGTTGGCCGAAGAGAAACAGCCCACCGCAGGGGGCTTGGACCCAGTCGCTGAAGATAAGGCCGCCAGATTATTGGCTGAAGAAGCAGCAAGCGAATTAGGCAAAATGGAAGAAGAACGTGCTTCCAAAACCATGGAAGAATTTAGACAGACATTCGAATTCTTAACTGAAGAAGATCCGGCCATTCGCGAATACAAACCAGAGTCTACAGAAATAGAACAGCCTGTTGCCGAGGTGCCATCACTGCAAGAACCAGCTATGGCTGAAACTAGCTTGGAGTCTATGCCCGAGCCAGAAATATTCATGGGCGCGCCAGCAAAACCAGCAGTGAGTGATGATTCTGCTCGCTCAACTCTGCGGTCGCTAGTTGATGGATTTGGTGCTCCTAGATTAGATGCACCAGTCAACAATGAACAAAAAATTGATAGCTTGCCCACACCAGTTGCCGCCTACGAGGAGCCCATGAACACATCTTTCACTTCATTTGAAGAAGAGCAAAAACAAGCTGCCAAAGATTTGGCCGAAGTGGCACGCTTAGCCAAGGCTATAGAAATGCCAATGGCAGCGCAAGAAGCCCAAATGATGATGAATCCGATCAATCCAGCCCCAGCGCCGATGCCAGTAGCACCTCAGGCCCCTGTTGCTGCAGCAATGCCAAAAGAAGCAGCACCGATGGAGCCAGCCCCGGTGGCCGCCTCAGCAGAAATTCAGACATTTGTTCCGCCCCCGGCACCAATGCCAGTTCAAGAGCAAGCTCCTATCCCTGCACCAGCTCCTATTCCTGCACCAGCTCCAGCTCCAATTCCTGCACCAGCTCCAGCTCCTATTCCTGCTCCAGCTCCTATTCCTGCTCCAGCTCCAATTCCTGCTCCAGCCCCTGACCCAACTCAAGTTCCCGCCCCTACGGCAGCTCCAGCCCCTTTGGCTCAAGCACCGCTGCAAGAGGCGCCAGCAGCATACTCAGCACCAACTTCCCCTCCATTCGTTCCTGAACCACCAATGCCTGTGAGTGCCTCACAGCTAGAGACTGGCAGCCTAAACGTCATTCCACCTAGCACTAATGGCGATGGCAATTATCCAGCTAGCATGCCGCCAGTCAATACCGCTGCAGTACAGGCACCATATATAGAGCCACCAATCGAAAAACTTTCGACACCAATACCGCCAAAGGAACTTATTAAAAAGATGGAAGAAATGACAAAGACTGTATCTTCGACTTGGTGCGACGATTTCTCCTTCCCCTTTATTGACCTACTCAAAAATGAGCACAGTCAGATGGCAGAGCAAATTCGCCAAATGCAAGGAAGACTAAGTTCGGTTGAAACAAGAATTAGCGCTGTAGAGTCACTCAAAGCGGTCTTGTTGACAGGCGAAAATGTTGCTCTTATGAGTGGTACTCAAGAAGTATTGAGCAGACTTGGTTGGCAAGTCCAACAGTCAAGAAGCAATATTAACGAACTGTGGTTATCACGCGGTGATCAAGTAGAAGCGATCGCCAGAATCGTTCACAGCCCTGCTGGTGCCAACCGCACCGAAGTTGCCCAACTGGCAGAATCGGTCATTTCTTTCTGGGACGAATATGAAACTGAACCAAAGGGCATCTTGATTGCTCAGACTTGGTCCGATAAGCATCCGGCAGAACGCTCCGAGCCAGACTTTAGCCCAGCCTTGCAAGAATTTGCTAGCAAAAAACATTTGAGTTTGATGTCGACAATGCAGCTACTTTCTATGTACAAAGACGTAGAATTAAACACCATGCCCGTCGACGAAATGCGCAAACGCATGCTCGATACTAGCGGCAGACTGCTTGGCTTCCCTCTTGATAGCAATGTCGCCCAGGCGGCAAGTGGTAGCCGATAAGGTGTAGACTATGGGCACTAATTTACTGAAAGGATTTCAATCGTGAGCATTCCTACCTTGCTAGTATGCGATGGCGACGAAGCCAAGCAAGCAATTTTGGAAGGACTGGTTAAAGGCGAACCAGGCTTGAGATATATTGCCACCGTCTCAAAAACGGATGGTAGTGGTGCAGTCGAGCGAGCCATCCAGATGGGCACCAAACTACTTTGGATTGACCTTGATGATGAGCCAGTTGAGGGTCTAAACCTACTGGCAGAAACTCGTCAACTCTATCCGCAACTGCCTGTGGTTGTAAGCCAGAGTTCACTAGATGCAGACATGGTGCGAGCCTCTGTTAACCTAGGCGCCCTTGATTTTCTCGACCCACAAAGCTGGGCTAATCAACTAAAAATTGTTGTAGCCAAATTGCAAGCTTCTAATGCCCCCGCTCCAGCAGCTACGCAGCCTCCAGCAACTGCATTTGCTCCGGCCATCGCACCTGCTCCGGCACCGGTAAATTCACCAGGCGCGAGTAAATGGGGAGACTTAGACTCAATAGGCTCAGCAGGTGCACCTGCTCCTGCTCCTGCTCCTGCTCCTGCTCCTGCTCCTGCTCCTGCTCCTGCTCCTGCTCCTGCTCCTGCTCCTGCTCCTGCCACGACAGCATATTCTGCAAGCAACCCTATTGCCCGAGCCCAAGAAACAACTGGTGAAATTCATCTGACTGTCACTGCCGGCTCCCGCCCTAACCTAGTACCGCAGCCACAAAGTGCGGCCTCTCAAGCTACCACCAACGGTGGCAATGGTGAGAGTGCCAACAAATGGGGTGACCTCGATTCAATCGGCGGTTCTGGAGCCGCTCCTGCTCCGGCTCCTTCACCTGCTCCTGCTCCTGCTCCTGCTCCTGCTCCTGCTGCTCCTGCTCCTGCTGCTCAGGCTCCGGCTCCGGCTGCTCCAACTGCACAAGCTGCTGCTTCGCCTCCAGCAAATTCGACCGAAGCTGAGGCCCCAGGCGGCAAAAAGTGGGGTGACCTTGATGCCATTCCCACACCGAAGGCGACAGCTGAAATAATACCTCCTACTCCAAAACCAATTCACGAGTCAAATGGTGAGAAGTGGGGTGAGCTTGATTCTATCCCGGGTCCTGGAGAAAAACGTGGGCCTGCGGCTTCTGCGCCTCCCATCAATTCGCTTGTCACTGGCGGTGGTGCCGGTGGCAAAGGCCTGAAGCGACCAGCACCAGAAAAAGCCGAAATGTATAATATTCCGGCTGTACCAATCTGGCTAATCATCCTGATACTAGTATTGATTGCCGGTGGTGTCTTCTACATGGCGACAAAGCCTCACTAGGCAGTTAGCAAATCAATTTTTGCAGCCAAAACGAAATCTGCTTCAGTCAGGCCTTTGACTGTGTGTGTGTAGATTTCTATTTTCAATTGGCCCCATGAAATATGCAAATCAGGATGATGATCTACTTTGTCAGCCAGTTCACCAACTGCTGTGGCAAAATTCATAGCACCACGAAAATTTTTGAATTTATACGATTTAGTCAAAACTCCCTGGACAATTTCCCAACTCTTTACCTCAGCCAAGAACGGCTCACACTGCGATGAACTTAGAGCAGCGTCACCTCGACATGAAAGACAGTCTCTTTCAGACAGTATCATTTTGCTTCTTCCTCTATTTTACTGTCTAAAATTCTGGACTATCTTTAGACAAGTCACCAATTACTACTGTGATAGGAATGCTGCGAGATTGACGTTCTACTACGATGTTAACCCGCTCTCCAGGCTTGAATGCCTGAGTAAGCTCGCGCACTTCTCTCTTTGACTTAACGGCGATACCGTTGACCTTCGATATTGTATCCCCAGCTAGTATTCCAGCTTTTTCAGCAGGCCCGCCGCTAGCCAAACGCGAAATCTTAACTGCCACCGGATGCGATGGCAAGGTTAAAGAACGAGTGCGATCAGGATCTATATCTTCCATATAAACGCCAAGATAGGCCCGGGGAATTTGACCATCGCTGATTAGGCGCCGTGCCACGTCAGATGCAACGTCTGAAGGTGTAGCAAAACCAATACAAACAGCTTGACTGCGCACAGCTGTATTGATGCCAATAACCTCGCCATTGATATTGAGAAGAGGCCCACCTGAATTACCCAGGTTTAAAGCGGCATCATGCTGAATCAATTCAACCCGATTTTTAAAATCTGCCAGAGAACGGTTAATGGCGCTCACAACCCCAACTGTCAAAGTGTGATCGAAGCCCAGAGGCGAACCGATAGCAATTGCCCAATCTCCTGGCTTAACAGTTTTCGAGTCAGCAAACTTAAGCACAGGCAAATCAGTGGCATCTATCTTAATTACAGCCAAGTCAGAGAAGTCATCGCGACCAATCAAACGAGCATTAAACGAGCGCTTATCATTCAATGTTATTTTGATTTCGCTATCGCGATGAATAACATGTGAATTGGTGAGAATATAGCCGTCAGAACGAACTATAAGACCCGATGCCTCTGCCGGTGGTATCACTCGGCGAGAGCTGTCGACATTGGCGGTGGTTGGTGCAAACTTTATATCAATAGTAACCACAGATGGGTTCGCTTTAGCAGCCACATCAGCCATTACATTTACAGCAGAATGCTCCGACTTTCCATCTCCAAACAGATTGCCCAAACTAGGCTTAATACTTGAAGTTACCGGGGTTCGCGGTATCAAATAGAAACCAGCCCAAGTGCCAAAGGCAAAAAGATTTACAGCCGTGGCAGCCACTAGCCAGAGAACCGTGCGTCTATTGAGAAAACCACTAGTTATCGGACCAAGAGTAGTTTTAGGTGCATCATCTGACAGAGGCCCATCGACCCCAAGTGATTGAGAATCACTTGCTATGCCCGGCGTAGTTTGCGGCGGCAGGTAGGGCTGCCAAGTCGCAGCTGAGCGGTCTTCTAATAACGACTCGCGCGAAGCAGAAGCGCTAACTATAGTCTCACCGCCAGCGCCATCATCGTCGGCGTAATCGGAGGAAATATAGATAGGAACGTTTTCGGGTACTTCCGGCATGAGGCTATGATACCTTAAGATTCTCTGCTTGCTTTCTTCAACTAATTCTACCCATTTTTTCGTTGACAATCTCAAGCGGCCAGATCTATTAGACGCTGAACACGCTCAGAATCAAGAAACAGTATTTCAAGCATAGCTCGAGTATTGGCACCATATCTGGCACTAGTCAGTTTGCTGTCGATCTGACGAATTGTCTCAACTAACCAAAGTAAATTTTCCTCTTGATTATCAACTCCACTGATCGAGGCTGAGATTTTTCGGGCTTTGGCAGCAAGGCGAATCAAGACAATTACAGAAGTTAGATGGCCGATACCAGCAATTAAAGAAAGGCCAGAAAAGCCTGGGCCGAAATACATTTTAGAAAAAATGCGCACATAGAGAAATCGTAGAAGCAAATTTTCACTGGCTTGGTCTAAAGCCCCTAGTTTATTTTCCAAAAACTGAACAGCTGAATAGCTCGCCCCTCGTAGCTTGAGCTTAAAACCAGGTGGCGGTGACATCAAATTACCTGAGACCGCTTGAGCAATTTGCATTTCATCTAACAATTGTTGCTTTGCTTGCTGGTCAAGATACGCTTGGGCGAGAGCATCAAGAATATAAAAATCTATTTGGCGAGGGCGCGCCTCTGTACCCGGCAAGCGGCTGCGCCATTGTTCTTTCGGCACCAACTGCGAGATAGTGTGACTAAAACTTCCTAATATATCTAAAGCAGTGCCAGTAGAAGAATTAGAGCTAAAAAGCTCTAGCTCACTCAATAGCGGAGCTTCTATAGACTTGAATTGCTCAAAGGTTAGAGTAATTCCTTCTGCCAATCTGAGATGGTCAAAAGCTTCAGTCGTCTCGTTCTGCAAAGTAGGAAAAAGCTCGCGAAAGAGTTTGAGAACCCCTTCCAATTGCTCACTTTGTTCTTGCAATAGGCGGCCGCTATTGTGCAATACGCCAGTGCTAGCAAAGCTGAGACCAACGAAAGTACCGTCCGGTGTATCAATAAAAGAATAGGGAAACAGCTGGCACATAGCAGGCTTTGCCAAATCCTGGAGAGAACAGGCTGTGTCGTTCAAGTAAGAGCAACGGCCATCAGGCCGCTTTTCTAGTGCCCGACTAAAACCAACGAGACCGGCCTGACGCTCAGCAGAAGATAACAAGCTGACAGGCAAGTCAGACTCTGCACATTGCAGTGCATCAGTTAAGCGCTTGACGTCCCCCTCATTCAACGGTACGGGCCATGAAAGGCAGCAATTGGCGCACCTGGTGCACTCAAAGCGAATACCGGCTGGAATATGAAGCTTGTGGCTGGACTGGCCAGTCGCTGTATTAAACAATAATCATTGCCACCATATTTGTCGTCTTATGATAAACCGTTCATGCGCTCTACCGCCTTGATTGTTCATCATATGAATATATTTGTCCTTGCCCCTCCACAGAATTATTGAACCAATGAGTAATCGAAACAACTGGCCGACCACACTACTAACTTGGCTGCTGGCAGCAAGTGTGATTCTGCTTCAGAGCTATCCTTTACAAGCACAAGCGAAAACAGGCGGCCCCAACCTCTCAGCTCCTATCGAAGACAAATGGGCTGTGGTAATTGGTATAGGAGATTTTGTCGATCCAAGTATTCCCAAACTCAAATACTCAAGCAAAGACGCTCGCGACTTTTACGACTATCTGGTAGATCCAGCACAAGGCAAATTCAAACCAGACCATGTGCGCCTCTTACTTGATCGCAATGCTACAAAAATCAATATCATGGACGCTTTAGGCGACTCTTTTTTACCTCACGCTGCTAACTCCAAAGATTTAGTCGTAATCTATCTTTCGACACACGGTTCGCCAGCTGGGGCCGACATTCGTGGTGTTAATTATGTGGTTGCTTACGATACTCAGGTACGCAAGCTATTTGCCACTGGTATCGAGATGAACCAGCTTTTGCGCATGATCAAAGAAAGAGTGCACACCAATCGCATTGTCCTTGTACTAGATACATGCTACAGCGGTGCCGGTGCTCAACTCGGCCACAAAGGTATTGTCAGAACAAACGTTGATAGCCATGCAGCAGCTCAGGGAGTCGGCTCGCTGGTGATAACTTCAAGCGCCCCAGATCAAAAAGCCTGGGAATCGGACGATTTGCATAACAGCTATTTCACTCGCTACTTTATCGATGCACTTAAAGAGACTGCTTCAAAAGAAGGTTCTAACGGCAGCAACATAGAGCAAGCTTTCAACAACATGCGCAGCAAAGTGCAATCTACTGTGCTGAAAGACAAAGGCGAGATGCAGACACCAGTAATGGCCGGAGTTTTCTCTGGACCGAGCTTAATGCTTTCAACGCCACCAACAGTCAATAGAGAGGCACCAACTTCGCTACCTGGCGATGGTGTGGTAGCCTCTGCCGCTCCAGGCTCTCGCTCAATCGGCAGCGCCGGTGCCCTTGATTTTTCTGCCTATGTCGAGCACGTTCGCCTCGGCAATCAACTAGTTGAGCAGAACAAGACTTGGGATGCTATCCACGAATTTGAACTGGCCACCAAAGCTAACCCTGGCACTATTGAAGGCTATATCACTCTGGCCCAGCTCTACGACCAACAGGGTCGTAGCAAAGAAATGCTTGATGCCGCACGTCGAGCAGTGATGAACGACGACAGCTCATCGCGCGGACGTGAGATGCTGAGCTTAGCTGATTTGCGAGCTGGTAACGTCGAAGAGTCACTGCGCCAAGTACAAATGGCAATTAGTCTAGATCCATTCAATTCGATGGCTCACAATCTACTGGGTTACATCAACGAGCACAAATTTAATCGGGTCGATCAAGCAGAGCAAGAGTATCGCAAAGCCCTAGAATTAAATAGCCTGAACACAAGAGCTCTAGTCAATCTTGGCCTTTTACTTGAGAAGCATAGTCGCGACAAAAGCGAAAGTGAAACGCTGTTTCGCAAAGCTATTGAAAGTGATGGCGACGACTGGGAGGCTCACTTATCGCTTGGACATTTACTCTATGACACCAATGGCAAGTTAGCTGAAGCAGAAAAAGAAATTCGCCGAGCGATTGAACTGGCACCGGCCAATGCTCGCATTCACAGCGAACTAGGTAACATTCTCGCTTTGGACAAAAAGCGTTTAGAAGAGTCAGAAGTCGAGCTAAAAAAAGGCATCGAACTCGGCTCAGACAAAGGAACCCCACACTATCTATTCGCGAATTTCTTACTCAATCAGCGCGGTCGCATTGAAGAAGCGGAGCGCGAGTATCGCAAAGCAATAGCGATGGACCCTGAATACGATCAAGCCATGGTGGCACTAGCAGACTGCTTGGTCTCCTATAAAAAAGTCTACAACGAATCAGATGATCTCTATAAACGGGCTCTCAAAGTAAATCTCAAAAACGCTTCTGCTCACTTAGGTATTGCTCGCGTACAAGAGTTGTTGTTCAAAAACTACAAAAGCGCTGAAGAAGAAATTCGGGCCGCTTTAGCGATTGATCCACGTTTTTCTTTAGCCCATGAGAGACTTGGTACTTTATTAGAAAAGTTAGGCAAGCCGGGAGATGCTAGATTGGCATACCAGGCGGCAATCGAAACAGATCCAAATAATGCCAACGCAAATTATCTACTAGCTATTCTTAATTGGGAAGAGTTCCACAAGGGCGAAGAAGCAAAGAAACTACTCGAGCGCGCCACCGCACTACAACCGCTAAATTCGACGTATCTAACCGCAATGGGCCGCTGGACAGCCACTGAAGCCAAGCAATATAAAGATGCTGAAAAGCTTTTGCGCAAAGCCACTGAATTAAACTTTGCTGACACTGATGCCCACTACCAGTTAGGCATGCTCCTCATTGAAAAACTTGGCGCCAGAAAAGCTGGCGAAGCAGAACTAAAAACAGCATACGAACAAGAGCCAGAAAACAAGCAAGTAAAAGCCGCTTATTCTAGGTTTGTTCACTAGATTCAATAAATACTGGAGAACGATGTCCGAAAGTTCAATTTCAAGTTCGCGGCAACAAACCGCTCAGTTAAGCTCACCTGCCAAGATTGTCATCTTGGTTGGAGGGGTAATTATTGCGGCGCTGGTCTTCATTCTCTACTTGCCCACCATGGCAGCGCCGCCCATGTACGACGAGAACTACTTACTAGCCTGGTGGAGCGACCTGTCGAAGGTAGGCATTTTCAGCGGCGAGGGCCTCGCTTACATGGGTTTTAGTGGATGCGATAGTCGCGATGCCTTATCACCATTTGGCAATCTAGCTACTCTAATATTTGCAGCATGTAGCGGCGGCAAAATTGCCTTTATGCATTTTTGCGCAGTGGCTCTACATATAGTGAACAGCTTACTGCTACTTTTTGCCAGCCTAAAAGCGCAAACACTCGGCAAAGACAATTCAGAGCCTTCTATCTGCCTAGCTACCTCTACCGTTGCAGCACTATTATTCGCCCTCAGCCCACTCGCACCAGAGGCAGTATCATGGCTGGGTGGATTTCCTCTCCAATTTGGCACCACTTTGAGCCTGCTGGCTTTCTTGCTTCTATGTTTAGCAACTAGTGATAACGAAAGGCGCAATATTATAGTCAGTGGAAGCGCTGGAGCTCTAGCCATGGTTGCTGGGCTTTGCTCAGCTCATTTGGCTGTCGTAGTGTTCTTCCCTGCTATTTGTCTTTTCTTAGCCACAAGAAAGTCAATTCAACTAAAGCAGAATTTGCGGTACGTACTGGTTATTTATTTAGCGGGTGCCCTAATCGGTGCGCTCTATTCAAGCTTTGCCTATCTAAGCAAGCCAACCAGTCTGCCAGCGAAAGTGGTAGCGCTCAGAGAAAGTCAGACAGAAGAAGTTGCTGGTTTTTCTGTAAACAAGCCAATAGGCAATCTCAGTGCCCTTGTAATTCCTATCAACAGATCAATCAACAAAAACTACAACAAAACCTTCAAACTTAGCTACTTGCTAATTCCTGCCCCGCTAATTTTCGCACTGCTGGCACTAGTTCTAAGTTTGCATTTCCGCAATCGCCTGGGTGTAGCACTTAGTTTTTGCCTGGTCTATTTGCTAATAAATCAAGAGATGGTAGACCACGAAACATTGGTTGGTAGCCGCTGGCTCTATCCTATTTTGCCGTCTTTCAGTTTTCTCGTTGCCACAACTTTAGTAAGCCCACTTTCGCTAGACCTGAAAATAATAGAAAGTAGCATAGCTGGCAGAGCCATCAAAGCTTGTCTAAGCCTACTTCTGGTGGTGGTGACAGTGCTATTTGTCATACCATTAACCCATACGCAAGTATCGTCATATAAATCACAAGGCAAGCTCTGGGCCAAGCTATCGAAATCAGTTGAATTGCTTGGCTCGAAAGAAAGAAGCCCCTACATAATTGTACGAAATCTACCACAGAGCCTCTGTATTGCACCAATCATTTCACCCTTTGAGCCCATTTTAATTGACACAGCAGAAAAACTTCCCCGCAGTCAAAACTTATCGGCTGGCGCTTTCAAAGACTGGCTGAGAGACAAGACGGCAGCAGCTGGCGCTGGAAATATTTCGTTTCATTTTGAAAATCAATTAGTCGATTTGATCAAGACCGATTTCACTGTTACTAACAAAAACTTTGCTCAGAGCCTCGCTGCTAAAGACATAGCCAAGCGCGTCACACCGCCCCTAGAATTTTATCGCGGGGCCGTCAAACTAGATGGCACAGAAGAGAATCTGCTACTGGAAAGCAACAATACCAATGGGGCTGCCCTGCGCATAGACTGCGAGGGCCTCAGCCCCGAACTCGGTGACTATTTGTATGTGGAAGCAAAAATTGATGGACCACAACTAAAGGCACACACCCCGGTTGAACTTCACTGGTTAACCAACTGGAATATCGACTGGGAACCACGTGACCGCAAAACTCAGGTGGATGCCTTCGCCAATGACAATCAGTATCACCACTATTACTTCCCACTGAGAAGCTCAGCCTGGACGACCAATGGCTTCCCCAGCTTCATCATGCTTGGTTTTCCCGCTGGAGCAAGAGTTGCTCTTAAATCTATTGGCATAGCCGGAGAAAAGGCCGAACTGCTAAGTGAGAAAGCGGTAGAACCAGTAGCGACAGCGTCTGTAGTGGCACCAGTAGTGGCACCACAGGCGCCATCGTCAATAATTACACCAGCAACGCCACCACCGGCGCCACTGCTGACAGCCCAAGCAAGCCTCACACAAAGCCCTAACAAACGTCACTTTGCTGCCTTTACTTTCAACTATCCTGATCTAAAAGAGCTGGGACTGGTAGCTCTTTATGGCAAAGATAATTGTTTGATACTGAACTACGATGCCAGTAAAATCGAGTCAGCCACAGGTGTAAAATTTGAAATAGGACCAGGCAATAGCAAATTTAAAGCTGACAATGCCGAGTACCCTGATTCCCTCTCAAAAACGGTTGATCATATGCCCGCCAAAGGAACCCTAGTGCTAAAATCTAGCGACGAACTCTTAAAGGTTGGCCGTGCCTCAACTGGCACAGTCTATCCTGTGAGAGTATTTGCTTTAGATAAGGACAGCAAAGTCATTGGCCGCTCCAGTGATTCATTGCACTGCTTAATCGATACCAATTTGTCAGCTCAATAGTGAGGCTCAAGTGAGTTCAGGAAAACCGCAATCACAGTTTGATGATTTTGACGACGATTTCGTTGATGATAATGACGATTTAGATGAAGACGAAGCGACCTTCAAAGAAGAGCTCGTCTACGATGTAGCGGCCTTGATTCATGCCTGGCAAGATGATGCACCAGACAACAACTACTACCTTGATACCAGAAATGGTTCAGTAAAACTTGTGCACCAAAACCTCTACGACCTCAAGCAACTGACTGACGAAATTGAAAAGCACAAGGAGCGCTATTTGTACTTGCCAAAACCGGGTCCGAATCAGCTCAAAGACGATCTACGTGATTTTCAAAAGACAATTGAAAACAAGAGTCTACAACCCATTCTCGATATGGCCTTTGAAAGCCCTCACCCCCTTGCAGGGTTCAACAAAGTCTTAGGGAGCCATCCTGATCAACTAGCTCGGCTAAAAGAGTTTAGGGAGAGCAGAGTGCGCCTGCGCATCAAACAGTGGTTTGAAGCAAACTCGCTTACGAACAAATGGGATGAACACTTAGGAACTTAGTGTATTTCTGTATTTTGTTTACTTAGGTACTTACACTATATTTGTTCAAGGCACTGCCGACACCACGCTCAGGCAGCGCTGGGCCACGCACAACCTTAATTGCTGACCAAGGCAGATAGAGAGTCTCATTTTCTCGGCGAAGGCATAAGTAGGTGCCCTGATCGGCCATGGCAACTTCACCATCAATTTGCTCACCGCTCATCAAGAGAACGGTCACTGAGGTGTTCATGGGAATGGCCATTAGTGCTCCAATTACTTTTTGGTTAGCTAGACAGGTGATACATTCCACACTAGCCCTACAAAATAAACCACAAAGCAAAAACTAGTTTGCAGCAGTTCTGCTTGTGCCATTTTGACGGGAAATTACTTCGTCAATGGCTTGATAATTAGTGGAACCGCCAGTTTTCTGACCAACCTCATTGAGAGCATAACCGCTCAAGCCAGCTTTGGAGGCATCATCCATAGCATTCAGCTTGGGTGCAATAACTCCTATAGCACTTTCTAAAGCGCCTTTGGCAGCTAAACATTGGCCGAATCCGGCAAAATTTCCACTAGTCAAACAAGCGTTCATGGCAGCAACAATACTGCCATATGCACCATAGCAAGCACTCAAGTCTCCTGCAGTGACAGTGGCAGGATTACCAGCCTTAGATGACAAAGCACTTGCCACGCTTGAGGCATTAGCCGAAGCGGATGTTGCAGCAGCTTCAGAAGCTTGAATGGCTCCTGGTGAAGAATTAGATAGACGAACGCCATCTGAGTAGCTGACGTCACCAGAGCTATCTACATAAACCTGGCCACCAAATAGCTCAGTTCCGCTGTCGCTGAATTTGAACGAATTGTCGGCAGCAGCATATGTATTTGTATTGACGTCATAGTTAGTCAGTACGTTGCCGCTGGCATCTTTTTGAACGAAGAAATGCGCCGGATCTTTCTCGTTAATATCGCTCTGCGACATGACCTTACCGTCAGCGCCGATAAACTTGGTTGTCTCAACACCGTTGGCATCAGGGCTGACTGTGACTATCTTCTTACCACTAAGGGCAGTCTGTTCTGTTGTTATCTGACCTGTCGCAGCATCAGTCTTGAACATAGCTGAACTGCCGGCCATGGTCATGTGGCCATCCGGTGTAATCGTCAAGCCAGGAACCCTCTTGGCCATATCTTCTGTGGTGCCGCGTTCTAAAATGTTACCGTGCGCATCTACGTGAATAGCTAAATGGGTTTTCGGATCAAATACGTATGAACTCTTGTCTTCAAAAATGGCAACTTGCTTGTCTGCGATCCGACCAAATTTGACCTTACCATCAGGAGAAGTCGTAATGTCATAGTTGGCGCCGCGCTCGACGGTGTTGTGTTTTCCTGCACAAGGTACCTCACCTGGTCGATTAACATCCGCCTTGCTATTGCGGTGGTAGATAGACTCTAACTCGTCAAGTTTTTGGCTGATGATTTTCTTTTCGGCCTCACCTTCGATGTTTGCAATCTGATCGTTAACAACCGAGAAGTAGGTGCCATCCGCTCTTCTGCCAAATTTTGTTCCGTCAGCCTTACTAATTATCCCTGAGCCATCGCCGAGACCGTCATAAGTTGTCTTTGTAGCACTATCGACTATGTGGCTATTCTTTGTTTGTCTGTCGTAGGTTGTCTGAATATCTCCAAATGTACGGGTGCAGCTGGTGTCAGATAATTTGCAAACACCACCATCATCCTTCTTAGTCAGAATTTCGTAGAGGCCATCATCATTAGAAATCGCCTTGTACTGATATTTCGAACCGTCAAGTTTGATTTCATCAAAACTATCCAGAATCTTGTCAGCCTTCTCAGCTTTCTCGGCCCAAAAAGTATCTGTTATCCATTTACCAGCTTCACTGGTTTTATCACCAATCCAACCCCAAAGACCACCGCCTTCCTTGGCGGGCTCAGCCGCAT
The DNA here is from genome assembly GCA_038231015.1 of Candidatus Obscuribacterales bacterium. Lineage (GTDB taxonomy): Bacteria > Cyanobacteriota > Vampirovibrionia > Obscuribacterales > Obscuribacteraceae. Next base: position 48,669 of record JBBRMD010000016.1, on the reverse strand, counting down.
TGACTGCCTCTGGTTTCTTCAGCTCTAAGGCAGCTTCAGTTTTCTTAGCTTCGTAGCCAGCTATGGGAGCGCCAAGATCAAGAACGCCAGAAGCCTCTGCTTTGGACTTTGCGGCTACTTCAATCTTTGGCACGTCATGCGACTTATCTGCCGGTTTAATTCCCGCCCATATAGCAAAGCCATAGCTGGTCGCGCCATCGTAAATACGATTGAATAGACTTTCTTCTTCTGGTTTCTTAGCTGCCTCTTCGGGCTTCTTCTCAACAGCTTCAGGCTTGGCACCTGCTTCAGTCTTATTTGTTTCGCCCGGTTGTGCCGTAGCGCCAGCTACTTCAGTTTTCATCTTATCTAAAGCGCCAGCAGCTGCAGCCGCCTCTTTTTTAGAGGCGTCAGTTTCAACCGCTGGTTTAGCGGTGCTATCGGTCGCAGGCTTTACAGCTTCTGGCATGACCTTGGGAAACTCCTGAAAGTACTAACCGTTTTAATAATTAGCGCTAGTGCGGCGTTTGGGCAGATGTGGAAGGGCGAAATGGTAAGTCTTCTTATTCTGATTGCCAGGAAATACCTCGTCAACGTGCGACTACGTATTTCTCCCATGCTTTTCTTCGTGTTTTTCCCATGGTATGACAAGAATTAATAATATACATGCCCCGAAAATACCTAGATAAAACCGCTGAAGTCAGATAAATAGGGCCCAATACGGGAAATCGAGCATTCTTGCTATAGAATTGCTACTTTCAGGTACTGAAGACCAAGACACTAGATAGAGGGAAACTGGGATCGATGACAGTCGCAACCTTACGGCAAGCCTTACTAAGCCTTACAGCTATTACTCTGACTGCCCTGACCTTAGCCAGCTGTCAAACTATCAAAATCCCCACTAGCTCCGGGCAGACCAGCCCAGGGGGCTCAACCGCTGGCGCCAGTACTCCAGTTGCAGGCAACTGGCAAGTATCATTCTCGGTGGGTGGAGACACCCAGTCGGCGCACATGAACATAAGCCAAAACGGCACTTCTTTTCAGGGCATCGGCGTAGACGACAGCACTCAAACCAACTTCGTCATCGATGCTGGGTCGATAAACGGCAAATCGATTACTTTCCACAAACGCTATCACGTCGACGAAAACCCCAATTTGCCGCCAATCATTTATATAGGCAGTTTTGAAATGGCCAAGACTGCTGATTACAGCGGCCCCTATATGTCTGGAACTTACAAGGTCAACAAAAACGGCCAGGTAGTAGAAGGCCAGTGGGACGCCCAAATTGATGGCGGAGGAGCTACAGCCTCTCCCACCCAGGCAGCACAGCAACAGGGTGAGGCACCTCAAAGTGGTGGCTCGAACCGTCGCCCACACCTCTCGGGCAAGTGGGACGCTGGATACGAGTTCGAGTTCAAAACCGTGCATGCCAGTATGTATCTTGAACAAGACGGCGCCAAAATATCTGGCCACGGCATGGACAAAGCCAATAAAGAGGCTTTTACAGTCAAAGGTACTTATACCTATCCCAACTTAAAAATGTGGGTGAAATATTTGCCAGTGAAAGCCAGCGGCAAAGCCAAAGGCAAACCAGAGCGCACTCTTGAATTTCGGGGCAAGGCTGAAAGTGTCAGCGAAGCAGAATATCAAGGTACTCGCTTAGAAGGCAAAACCAACGGTGGTGGCATGTGGATGGCCGAGCAAGTTAAGTAATGATCGAGCAAGTTAAGTAAAACTAGCTCTAAATCACGCCTAGTTTCTTGCCCACACTAGCAAAGGCCGATAGTGCGCGGTCGAGATCTTCAACTTCATGAGCAGCAGAAATCTGCACACGCAGACGAGCCTCGCCATTTGGTACAACGGGGTACCAGAGGCCACGCACATAGACTCCTTGCTCTAAAAGCTGGTTAGACATATCCATAGCAATAGCAGCTTCACCGACCATAACCGGCACTATTGGGTGGATGCCTTCTAAGATGGTGAACCCTAGTCGTTTTACTTCTTTTCTGAAGTACTGGGTATTCTGCTGTAGTTTCTCAACCAAACTAGAATCTTCTTCTAAAATATTGAGAGCTTCAATTGCGGCAGCAACAATGGCTGGTGGCAACGAATTTGAGAAAGTATACGGTCTCGATTTCTGCCGTAAAAAATCAACCAAATGTTTCTTGCCAGCGATAAAGCCACCGGCTGCGCCACCAAGGGCTTTGCCCAAGGTACCTGAGATAACATCTATTTTGCCGTGCACACCGCAGTGCTCAGGGGTGCCGCGACCGGTTGCACCCAGCACTCCAGTTGAGTGTGATTCGTCGACGAACAGCAATGCATCATTTGTCTTGGCCATCTCTACAAATTCTTGCAGATTGGCGTATTCACCTTCCATACTGAAGACACCATCGGTGGCGATTACAGAAAGGCGATAATCTTTAGCTTTATCGGCGGCTAGTGCAGTTCGCAGCTGCTGAATATTGTTGTGTTTGTAAGCATTCAAATCGGTGGTCTTAACAGCGATACGCGAGAGCCTGATACCATCAATGATACTGGCATGATTGAGTGCATCAGAATACATTACATCACGATAATCAGTTGCACCAAGCTGAGCACCTAATAAAGCAGCAAAAAATGCTTCATTGGCCGCAAAACACGAAGAATGCAAAATTGCCGCTTCAGTACCCAAAAAGCGGGCGATGCGCTCTTCTAGCTCAAGGTGAATTGGTTGGGTGCCGCAAATGAAACGCACTGAGGCTAGACCATATCCATACTTATCTAGACCTTTCTTCGCCGCTTCAACTATACGGGGATGATTGGCTAGACCAAGATAATTGTTCGAGGCGAGCATTACTTGAGAGCGGCCATTTGCTTGCACCACTCCGCCCATACGCCCTTCCACTGGCACTTCGTATTTGTATGTTTGGGCTTCTTTGGCTTGGGCAAGCTCGTGATCAAGAGCTTGGTAAAGTGATTTTACTCCCAACTTTTTAGCAACGCTCTGGCTCATGGTGCACCCCTTATTTATTATCTTGTGGACTAAAGACCAATTTCATTTCTTTGCCGCTAATCAAAGATTCAAAAGCACCTTGATAGTTTTCCAGCGGATAAAGACCTGGAGCAATTATGCGCGAGAGACGTTCTTGCAAGCCATTGTGGTCTTCTTTCAACAAGTTGAGCATGGTTTCCCAGGTATCAAACATACGGCGGCCAAAAATGCCTTTAACAGTTACGCCTTTCCAGATAACACCATTGGCGATATCAAAGCTGGCAAGCGGTTTGCGAGCAATACCAAGAAGAATAACTAAGCCACCATTGCGGACAATTCTAAAAGCATCTGTATATGCGGGTGGCGAGCCAGACATTTCGAGCACTACATCGACGCCATTGGCACCAGTTTCGTATTTATCAACGGCGGCGTAGAGTTCAGTTGAACCTTTGCCCACATCGAAGCAATGACGGACACCAAAATCTGTTGCTAACTGGAAGCGGCGCTCAACATCGGCTGCTTCTGTTAGATAAATCCGCGAGGCACCGAAGTCTTTGCACAGAGCAGCAGCCATCAAACCCAAGGGGCCAGCACCAAGAATAGCGACAGATTTGCCGCGCACATCAGCTTCTGAAACGGTGTGAACAGCATTGCCAAATGCATCGAGTAAAGCACCGATGCGTGGAGGAATTACAGAAGTGTCGCCGTCTTTACCTAGCAATATGACATTTTTGTAAGGCACAGTAACTGCGCGGGCAAAGCAGCCATCAAGGTGTACGCCTTTAACTTTGACAGAAGTACATATATGTTCGCTACCAGTACGGCACAATAAACAATGGCCGCAAGCAAGGTGCATTTCAGCAGTGACATAGTCTCCCACTTGCACACGCAAATGGTCGGGAGCAGCCAAGCTACTAGCTTGGGCGCCAGCTCCAACCGCTTCTACAATGCCGCAGAATTCATGGCCAACTACTATCGGTGAATATTTAGCTGTTCCTATATAGCGTTTCATCTCATTGCGAATACCTTCGCTTTGAGCACTAGTGAAGATGCTTTTGTCAGTTCCACAAACAGCTGTAGCAAGAACTTTGATTTTGACTTCATCAAGTTTCATCTGAGGCTCAGGATGAGCGGTCATTAAGGTGAGGCCGTCTTGGTCAAGATCTTCTTTGACCAAACATTTCATTACTTCCATAGGTTGTCCACTTTTTGACTCTTCTTTTAAATTAGATACGGCCATGAAATACGCCTTTTCAGTTAACAGATTGAAACGCAAACAAATTTACTTCACATCACCTGTAAAGCTCAAGCCGTTGATTGACGTGCTATTTACCGTATTTTCACCCCCCTAATTCACTGCCGATATAGTCCCTTAGCGTTTCTTTAGTTGCCAAGGATGTTCTGGGCACCTACAGTGATTGCATCACCTCAACAATTTCTTCATTATTCAAGTCAATCTTAAAAAAGGAACAAGCCATGAATTTCGATCCAGCATCTTTCGAACACATCGACTTTGACCTAGGCAAACTCAACAGCAGAGTCAGCGCTCAAATAAATGCCATAGAGAGTGCCATCGAAAATACAGTAGTAGATACTATTGTGATGGGCAGTGGTGGCCCCGATAATAATGAAACCACCGAAGCCGGTTTGCGCTTCGTCAGACATTTGTTAGCAAATTCGAAGGCAATGCGTTTCGGATTTATGCCTAATCTCAAAGATATGAACAATATTCGTTGTCTGGCTCAAGACTTCATTCGCAACTGCGGTAATGGTCCATCAGCTCTTGAAACCATGTATCAAGTGATTCAACCAAACTAAAACTCTCTCTTGCTCTCTATCTCTCTTGCTCTCTACAGACCTGGCTGGCGTATATATAAACAAAAGGCTCACTTCGGTGAGCCTTTTTTGCATTCAAATACCGTTCAAGTTCTAATCGGTTCTATTTATCGCTGTCTTCACTGCTTGCTGTCGGGTTTGCAATTAGGTCTTCTAAAGCGCTTTGGAATTTATCAGGCTCCATGTAGCCACTCAAGCGACCGATGAATTTGCCTTCGGTATTGAATACCAACGAGCAAGGAAATCCGTGGACGTGATATTTTTTGGCAGCGGCACGGCCTTCTTTAGAGCCTTCAGCGTTGAGCTTAACGCAAACGAACTTGCCCTTTAGATACTTGACCATCTGCTCGTCTTGAAAGGTATCTTTATCGAGTTTTTTGCACCAGCCACACCAATCGGTGTAAACATCGGCTAGCACATATTTCTTCTTATCTTTTGCTTCTTCTAGACCAGCATCAAGACTGGCCTTCCAGCCTAATCCGAGATTAAATGCATGAGCAGATTGCCCACCAGATACGGTTCCGGGGAAAGTGGCGATAGCGCCGACTATACCTCCAGCAAGAGCTGCTGAACTGGCTATTAGTAGTAAAGCTTGGGTAACCACATTTTTGGATTTATGCTTCATTACATCCCCTTATTCATCAGATTCTTCGCTGCATAAAACTGTCGACGACAGCTTGTTGGTTTTGTTTCCGTAGAAATTTGCTGTCTTAGTTATTTGCTGACTGGGAAATCTAAATCTAATACTTCGGTGCGGACGACTTTTAGAGGGGGAAAACCACATTTTAAAACGCTGTCATGAAAATCTTGTTGATTATATTTAGAGCCCATCTTGGCTTTGTACTCGGCCTTTAAGTCAATAATCTTGAGCTTACCCAAGGTGTAGACGAGGTAGGTCGGGTCTTTAGTACCGCGCTTGGTTTCACGCTCAGCATTTGCTTTTTCCATATATCCTTCATTAATGAAGAACTGACGGCCCTTTTCGTAAGGCAATCCACGGGTGTGCATCTCGATACCAACTATATATCTACAAACGCGAAGCAAGGCATCATGAATCTGTACAAGCTCTAGTTTCTCTTGTTCTAATTTCTTCTCTGCTGCAGTTTTATCAGCACCGCTAGGGCCACCCGAGGCTGGCAGACCCTGTTCGACCATCAACTGTTCACAGTAATGAGCCCAGCCTTCAGCATTTGAGGAACAGCCTAATAATTTGCGCACTTTAGATGGTGCATGCTTGACCCAGAGAAACTGCACATAGTGCCCAGGATAGGCTTCGTGCACACTGGTATTGATTAAGTCGGCATAACTAAAGAAGCGCATGTGCTCTTCAATATGTTTTTTATCCCAATTACTTTCTACAGGCGTAACGTAATAGAAAGCCTCTTTAGCAGCATCTTCGTAAGGTCCAGGAGTATCCATTGAAGCGAATGTGAGCGCCCTCATAAAAGAAGGGCTTTCAGCTACAGTAACTCTATCTTGAGAGGGAATGGTGACGATTTTCTTCTCGTCAATAAAGGCAGCAATGCGATCTAAAACATTGGCTGTCGAAGAAACCAGCTTGTCTGGTTGGGGGTGATCGCTAGCTATACTTTCGAAACACTCTAGAGCACTGACCTTCGGATCAATCTCATGAGCAACTTTCTTAAAGCGCGCTTGCAGTCGGCGCAACTCTTTGTAGCCATTAGCCAAAATTACATCTAACTTTTCTTCTTCCATCTCGTCAAAGGCCAGTTTCTTACAATAAGCTTTTTCACCGATGGCAAACTGACCATGGGCATTGGGCAAAACTTTTTCTTTGACAAAGGCTTGATAGCTGATTAGCTCTTCAATTAATTTGGCATTGGCCTTAGCAAATTTTTCTTTGAGCTGAGGATTAGCAGTAGCAAAAATAGCTGGAATAGTACTTTTGAATAGCTCGATTGTGCCAGGCAGTTGTTCTAGAGCAACCTCCGCGTATATAGGTGGCACTATATTTGGTTGAATGTTTTCTCGGCCAGCTGCTAGCAAGGCCGGCGCCTTTTCGAGGCGACTAGTGACTGCCGCTAACCGTTCATCTAGAGGAGCAAAGTTGCGCTTTGATAAAGAAAAAACGCTATCAGCAATAAGAGATGGATAACGATCAGGATCACGGTTGAGTGAATGCAGTTCTTGCAAGTCGAGCAAATTGGCAGAAATACTAGCCTGCACCATAGATAAATCTAGACGCTCTGCACGTGGCAATTGCCGAAAGAGAGGATTAGCAAACTTTTTTTGATAATCAATGAGAGTGGCCTCATTTCTTTTCAAAGAGTCTGACGATAAGTCTTCTAAGAGCTGATCATATTTGTGAAAGCCAACTTGTGTGCCCCAGCTTGGAGCGAAGGCAAAGGCGCTATCAAAATATTGCTCAACAAGCTGGTTATATTGAGTGAGAGGCGAAGTTTCTTGGACCGTGTTGCTCACTGGCGCGGCCGCATAACTTGTTGAAGCAGCCTTATCACTCGTTGAGGCCTGGCCACGCCCCATTTTGATTACTTGCACTTGAGCATCAGCACAACTAAAGCTACCCATTAATGTACTAATGCAGGTGCTAATGAAGGCACTGTTTACCAGCGCTAAGGCGACCGATAACGAAAGCTGAAGGGGCTTAGACTTAGGGGAACTAGTAGCGGAATTAGTAAATGAATGTGCAGTCATATTTTTCTCTAGAATTTCCCGGCATCTCTTGGAAAGCTCACAGGGAAAGGGTAATTGCAAGGTGAGCTAAGGATAATCTGAAGTAATAAAGATTTCCATATAAAGAAACCATTGAGAATGACCTTCGACAAGAAATAAAGAGTCAAACTAGCCCTGATATAAAGAGCTTTCGTTAAGTAGACTCTATCTCTTATTAACAAATAGGGAAGCTTCAGCCATATGTAGGTAGAATCTTTGAGTTAAGGATACCCAGAAGGTAATATGTCGGGCGGTTTAAACATTTACGTTTTGGTGAAGCAGGTTCCAGATACTGGTTCTAAGGCCGGTCTCAACCCTGACGGCACCATTGATAGAGCAAAAGCGAAACGCATGCTCAACCCTTTTGACCGCTTCGCCTTGCAGGCGGCATTGCACGCCAAGAGGACTTATGGCGGCAAGGTCACAGCAATTTCTATGGGGCCGCCTCCGGCTGTCGAAATCTTGCTAGAGACCCTTGAACACGGCGTCGACGACGCCTACCTTCTTTCAGACAGAAGATTGGCTGCATCTGACACCCTGGCGACAGCTTATGCACTTCACAAGGTGCTCAACTACATTGGCAAACCCGATTTGATTTTCTGTGGGCTTCAGACTACAGATGGTGACACCGCTCAAGTTGGGCCGCAAATAGCCGAACGCTTGGGCCTCCCGCAGGTGACCTACTGCGAAGACTTCCATATGGAAGACGGCAAAGTGCACGCTCGCCGAATTATCGAAGGCGGCTACCAAAAAGTTGTGGCCGAAACTCCTCTCTTGATTACAGTTGCCAATTCCTACCATCCTCTTGAATACAAGTCGTTTAGAGGGGCCTGGAAAGTAAGGCGTCTGGCAAGAGACCAAGAAGAAATGAAAAAATTCATCCACACCATAGACCTTGATCTCGTCGGTGCAGATCCTGAGCGCACTGGTCTTAAGGGTTCTCCCACAATTGTTGCTTGGACAGAAAAAGTAGGCGAACTCGGTGGCAGTTGCACAATGCACGAAGGACAATCGGCGCACGAGCTTGTCAGTGATGTTGTCAAAGCAAGCGACCTCAATCAGTTTTTAGTTAGTGCTAGTAAGTAAATAAGTAGACAAAGAAATGAGTGAACAGCCTGACGTATCAGCCTTTTGTCCCAAGGGAGATGTGCTCGTCATTGCCGAGCAAATCTTAGGTGACCTACAACCGGTAACGCTTGAGTTGCTTGGTGCGGGTCGAATTCTTGCCGACAAAATGGAGCGCAATCTTAAATGTCTAGTGATCGGCTACAACTTAGGCGACATACCGCAAAAGTTGATTGAGGCTGGAGCTGACGAAGTATTTGTGGCAGACGACAAAGAGCTGTTCTCCTACCGAACATTGCCGTATAGAAGAGTAGTAATCGACTTTCTCGATTCTCTACCTGAACCACCCCACACATGCCTGCTTGGCTCTACCACAACTGGTCGCGACCTAGCGCCGCGAATCTCAGCTCACTTCGACACAGGACTCACTGCTGACTGCACTGAGCTTGATATCGGGCCTTACGAGCACAAAAACAAAGTTGACCCATCCAAAATTGGTCTTTATCCAAATTGCCTTTATGCCATCAGACCTAGTTTTGGTGAAAGTCTAAAAGCAAGAATTTTGGGACCCTGGAAGAACCCCCAGATGGCCACCACTCGTCCTGGCGTGATGTTGCCGAACAAATACGAGCCAGGCAGAAAAGGCAAAATTACAGCAATTCAAGTCAAGCTTATTCCTGAAGACCATCGCTTAATAGTGGCCGACACGATAAGAGAAGTTTCTAAAGGCGTCAAGCTAACTGAAGCTGATGTCATCATTGGTGGTGGCTATGGTCTTGGTAGTGCCGATGGTTTCGACTTGCTCAAGCAACTCGCCGATACTTTTGAAAACTCTGCTATCGGCGCTTCCAGAAAAGTTGTCGACTTAGGTTGGATTCCATACCAGCACCAAGTTGGACAAACAGGCAAAACTGTAAGGCCAAAACTCTACATTGCCTGTGGAATTTCTGGTGCCATTCAGCACCGCGTAGGGATGTCCAAATCAGGCTTGATCATTGCCATTAACAAAGATCCAGATTCGCCTATCTTCAAATTTGCCCACCACGGCATAGTTGGCGACATCTATCAGATCGTGCCAGAAATGATTAAACAGTTTAGGGAAATACAGTCAGGTAAGGGGGTCGAGGCAGTTGTCGGATCGCATTGAGTATGACCTACTTCTAGTTGGTGGAAGCCCATCCAACCTCACTCTCGCTTATCGTTTCCTTGAACTAGCCAAGGACAGCGACAAGCAATACACCATTGCTATTCTTGAGAAAAGCAAAGATTTCGGCGCTCACATCATGAGCGGCGCGGTGACTAACCCCCACATTATTGAAAAAGTATGGCCTAACTATAAAGAGTTAGGATTCCCTATCGAAGCGACTTGCACCGAATCTGAATTTTCAGTATTGGGCGCTGAAAAGAAATGGGACATTCCACACAAGCTTTATCCTAAGTCTTTTGACAAAACAGGCTATCTGGTTTTGACCTTGAGCTATGTGGTCAATTGGATGGCCAACCAACTGCAAGAAAAAGCCAAAGAAGTACCGAACGTCACAATCGATCTTTTCACCGGCTTTGCCGCCCATGCTGTTGCCTTCAAGAACGGCCGAGTGGCTGGCGTAGCAGTAACTGAAGAACCAAAATCTGAAGAAGATTACGTCTACGGCAAATTCACATGCTTCGGCGATAAAGGCTTTATCTCAAGAGATGTAGTCGACCACTTCAAACTACGCGACAATCCACAAATTTGGTCGGTCGGCGTTAAAGAAGTTTGGCAGCTGAACGAAAGCGTTGAAGGCAAAGTCTGGCACACTCTAGGTTTCCCTCTTCTTGATGGCACCTTCGGTGGTGGCTTCGTCTATGGCATGAAAGATAGCAAGCTCACTATTGGCATGGTTATCAGCCTTGATAGCCAAGATCCAAATATGAATCCACAGCAAAAGCTGCAAGATTACAAAAAGCACCCCTTCATTCAAAAAATGATTTCCGGTGGCAAGCTCTTGAAGTACGGTGCTGCGCTCCTCCCAGAAGGCGGATATTACAGCTTACCCAAGAAATTCTATGTACCTGGCGCCTTGCTCATGGGTGATGCTCTAGGAACACTTGATGTTAAATACTTAGCTGGCGTTGATCGGGCCATGGAATGCGGCTATGTCGCGGCCAAGGTTCTGTACGATGCACTTGTTAAAGACGACACATCAGAAGCTGCTCTAGCGCCTTATCAAAAAGAGCTAGAAGATGGCTTCGTCATAAAAGAGTCTTACAAAAACCGTTATTTCCGCTGGGCTTTTATCGAAAATCCCAAACTCTTGGGTCGCTACTTGCCAGACATGGCCAAGAGCATCGACAAATCAAATGCCTGGATTGGCATGCTCAAAGTGGGCTTCAAAAATCCATTGGGCGCCTCTAAAGACGGTATCAGATCACTTTCATTGATCGAAGGCAAAATCGATATCGGACCGATCAAGTATGTAGAAGACTACAAACACATCGTTCCAGCTTGGGTTCCACCTAAATACGATGAGCCTCAGAACTTTGACAAAGCAACAATTTATTCAAGAGTTGATGCTGTCTTCTATGCTTCGACCAAGTATCACGAAGGCAATAATCACATCGATGAATTCAATGCCTCTACTTGCGTTAAGTGCATCAGCAAATACGAAGCTCTAGGTAAAACCACTCCTTGCGTTTCTGACTGTACCGCTGAAGTACACCGCATCGACATCATCGAAGATGTGAGAAAGCACGGTATGTCGCTCGAAAACTGCGTACATTGCCGTACTTGCGAAATCGTCTGCCCTGAAGTTAACCTCAGAGTAAAACCAACGGCACAAGGTAGCGGTCCAGACTTCCTCGGTCTCTAGATTTCTCTACTGACTAACCTGCAACCACTGCGGTGTGTCCATATCGTTAAAGCCAATCACACGCAGTCCACTAATTCGGTGGCTGGCTAAGGCTCGGCTGACTACTGGCACTTGAACATCTGGCACAAAGATATGGGTGATATCGGGCTTGCGTATACCAAGCTTTTCGAAAATACCGATACCAAGATTGAGCCTGTTACTCAATAATTCACCTGGCTCAAGCATCCCGGCATTCCAACCTTTGCCTGAAGTGACGACATCGCGTGATATGCCAAATACCACAGGAAAGTCAGCTAGAGTCTCATGGCCGTGACGGTGATAGGCAAAGGCCTCACTAAAGTTACGCGTCATCGAAATTGCTTTGCGACCGAATTGCTCATCGGCGCTTTCTCCTGATGTTTGCTTGATGCCACGTAAACGCAGTTCACGAGCCGAAAGCAACTTGCCCTCAGTGAAAATAGAATCGAGAGCACGGGAGCCGGTGGCATGAAAAAGATTAGTCAGTTTGTCAGTGGCCTCAAATGGCATCCAATCAATTGGAGTACCGTAAGCCCGCGCCTTCGCATGATGCTCACTAGAGAGAGAGAGCTTATTAGTGAGAGAGCGTTCGTCATAGTTGAAAAATTTCTCGCGTGCTTTATGCAATCCAGTGAGAATGCCAAAGCCATCTTCACCGGCCATGTCGCGACCGACCAATTTCGACATTCCTTCTTCAAAGGGGCTAGCATCCTGATAATTGGGACGTTTTAAAGAAGAGTTTAGTGTTTCTCGAATTGCTGCTACTCGTTCAATACTATGGCCCTGGGCTAGTTCAGCATTACTGTAAGAGTTTAAGCCGGGCTTAGTCTCTGTGCCATGCAAGATTGCCAATAACTTCTCAGCAAAGAGTGTTTGCTCTTCGCCTATTTGAGTAAACACTTGATGGCGCTCGGCGCCTCTTGGTGTCGCTTCATACTTTATCTCTAAGTCTTCAATTTTTTTGATGTACTGGGGAAACTCTCTCTCAAATAGTGCAACTGGATTATTCTCGGCAGTAAGAGTCACTTTCGGCAGCTCGGTCAGTTTTACTGGAGCAACAAAATCTTGCACACGCTTGAGTGGATGTTGCAAATTCAGATCAGCAAGTGTAGAGAAATAGAGTTTTTTTCCGGCGACAGCACTTTCTTCAAGATTCCACTTTGTGCGGTAATAAGCAGACTCAACAGCCGGTAGTTTGGCTACTTTAATAGCGCCTGCATTGAAGGCATGAAAACCAGCACCGAAAGCAGCATACTGCCCAGCAGCAGAAAGAACTTCAGCGCCAGTAGCTAAACGGTGTTCTTCAATAAAAGCATGACCATAGGCAGAAGTGATACCACCAGCGCCACCGGCTAGAGCACTATTGAGACTTTTGGCAAGAAAATCACTTTTCGGAAAGAGACTTACACCTTCAAGAGCTTTACCTGCACCACCCATTACGGCGAAGGTTGTACCTGACACTAAAGCACCTTCAAGTCGACCTTCTAAGAGACTCTTATCGCTCGAACTGCTCGTCAACAAACCGCCATCTAACGCGCCAGCCAAAAACATCTTGCTAGCGCTGCCAGCCACACCGTTGATGCTCTCTTTCATGTGCGGCTTGAGAGCGCCATGGCTAGCCAAAGCAAGCAGACTCAAGTCAACAATTTGGCCGGCCATATTGCCAGCTTCGCTAGCGAGAGTGCGAGTTTCAGGTTTTTCGTCTTTGACGGTCTTTTTATTAGACTTAGAATCAGAACTAGAGTCAGGGAGCCCTACTAACTGACGCACGGCATTGACTGGCTTTTCTATGGCGCCTTGATAAAAGCCCTGAGCGAAATCTACAGGATTGATATTGCTTACAATTTTATCGGTAAGGCTTTTTTCCACTGGTCACCGCTGAACTAAATGGTATCTGGGCATTTTTCATAGGCTGCCACATCTATTTAGATGTTTCTCTATACATATATTGCGTCCAGAAGCGGCCAAAGTCAGTGGGGAAAATACGAAACCATAGCCAGCAGTAGCTAGGTTTTCCCTTGTGTTAAATGTGCAGTTTAGGAAATTTGGTTTTTAGAGTCGTCAGGGCCCGCAAGAAGGGTCTCGGGGCTAGCTGAAGGGTCTTGCACGGTTTCGGGCTGCTCTGAATTATCCTCAACTGGAGGCCTGACACTGGGAAAAACTGGCTCACTAGTAAATACTCGAACAACCGGTGGGCGAATCCAATTGACAATGCGATCGCCTCGACCAGCCCCAAAAAGTAAACCGAGGGCAAACCAACCAAGGCGCCTCAAGGTCGTGAAGCGGTCATCAACTATGACCGTGGCAAAGAGATCACCACCGAGCAAAATTGAACTTACGAGTGTTAGAGCGCTGGCAGCCACAACCGCTGTGCGCACCGTTATACCGGGTCGACCAAAATAAAGAATGGCAACTCCCGAAGCAAAGCCTGCAACCGAAAGGCCGGCGTGCAATAGCTTGATCGCTTGAATAGCATTTTCATCAGAAGACATAGGTTCAAATTACCACATTAGGAGAAAAGTGGAACTAACTGCCTCAAAGTTAGTCTCCTCTTCCAACGCCGAAGCAAGTTTGCACTTGCCCCTAGAGAGATGGAGAAAGAAACAATGTCAGTTGATTTAGACAAGAGCAATAAAAATCACAATGGCGCTGCTAAGAAAAATAATCAGCCGAAGCCAAGCGTTCGTGAAATGAGAGAGCGTGCTCGTCGCAATGTTGAAGATGGTGCCGTCACTGCAGATTATTCAGCCGACCGCAAAGAATTAATTGAAATGCTCAACGAATCGCTAGCCACCGAACTTGTATGTGTTATGCGTTACCGCAGACACTATTATATGGCTCGCGGTGTGGCATCAGAAGCGGTAGCAGCGGAATTTCTTGCTCATTCTAACGAAGAGCTTGGTCACGCCGATAAACTAGCTGTACGCATTACTCAGTTAGGTGGAGAACCTGATTTAAACCCAGATACCCTTACAGCGAGAAGTCATGCCGAATATGTTGTCGGCAAAGACCTCAAAGATATGATCAAAGAAGATTTGGTAGCTGAACGAATTGCTATCGAGTCATACCGAAGCATGGTCGAAAAAGTTGGCACCAGTGACCCGACCACTAGAAGATTGCTAGAAGATATTCTAGCCGTCGAAGAAGAGCATGCTGAAGACCTAGCCTCTCTATTGGCTTAGTTATTCGCCAGACAAACTCGTTGCATAAAAAAAAGCGGAGAAGACAAGGCTTAACAGCAAGTGTCTTCTCCGCTTTTTTTATACTGTCTTATTTTGAGCCTTAAGATTGTCTTTCAATAGGACCTCGAACTGTCCCATCCAAGTTTCAACATTCTCAAAATTTTTGCCATAATCGAACACCACGTTTTTAGATCGCGGTCTGCTTACGACCTTTACTTGCCACTGATTCTCTGACTTGCAATTGAGCTCAACTTCCATCTCTTCGCCGCCAGAGCGCCAACTAGGGCCACTGGCGGCACGGGTTATCATGTGTTCAACGTCATCTGATACACGCGTAACGTAAGGCACTACCAGCAGTGCTTGGCGGGCGGCATGCAAAACCTGCTTGCCAGTGCCAGTCACTTCAATTTCTCTTGTCTGCTCTAGCTCCCAAATTTGATGATAGTGACCTTTGCTAAGAAAAACGTGAGCACTTAGGTCAAGAGGTAAAAGCACAGCGATAGTAAATACAGCAAAAATTCCACCGATAGTAAGGCCAGCCATAAGGCCATAATGAAAAGCGTTTGGCTCATTCTTGTTAGTCAAAACAATAATCATGATCAATAGACCAATGCCGCCGCCCAGCCCCAGTGAGCTGACCAGTGCGGCCCGAAATACTCTCAATAAATAGCGAGTCATTGCTGCTCTTTTGCCATCGTGTCTAGTCTAAATTTTCGGTATCGTCAGCAGTTAAGCCGTCTTCTTGCCTAATGAACCAACGAACAAAGCGGTAAATAATATAGCCTGGCGGCACCACTGCGCTAAAAAACATAATGCGGTCTAAAAAATACAGCCAACCTTTAGTTTTCTTCTTCCGACAGCGCACAGCTATCCTCCTCATCGGTGAGTTTAACCCCTTCGGCCTCGATGTCTTGAACGTCGACCATTTCGGGTTCAAGCTCTTCTACGTGTATATCAATACCAATTTTATCGACAGAGAGCTTTTCAGCAGAAAACTCATTCAATACTTCTTGCAGCAAGTCTGAACCAACTTCGTCAAACAATTCCTGCTCTGCCAAAGCGGCAGCACTTATTTTTCCGGCAGCAGCTGCTAAGCGGGCCTGCAACTTATCTGCCTGAGTGCGCTTAGGATAAAGCCGCGCTCTACATTTGGTGCAGAAACAATAGCTGTTTTCACCAAGGTGACCAAAGTCACCGATTTTAAAACCAATGGGCAAATAGGCTTTGGTAGACACTAGTCGCCGGTCTAGACCCTTAAGGCGTCGTTGAAAAATTCGCACGTATTCATGGCGACAAGTTGGCACAACAGGGGCTGGCGGGGCGGCTGGCAGAGGAGCAGCAGTAACGTCGCGATTATGGTCATCGAGATCTGAGTTAGGTGATTCTGGATTGAAATTTTCTTGCATTACGCCTGTTATACGCTTTTCTACAACCCTAGTGCTGCTTCACAACCGGAAATTCTTGCAGCAGTTTTCCCTTCCAATAGATGATAACGGCTAGTTGATGATCATCTTTCACTATATTTGGACAAGAGAAATATAGCGTTCGCTCCGCCCCCGGCGCAAAGGCCATCGATGCTGGGTTAGCAACTGGTAGCCCAACTGAGCCATTGGTGCGTCTCTTTGTATTATCGTAGAAAACGGCCGTCAATGTAAGGTCACTTACGGCCTCCCCTGAAATGTTTTTGATCTTGATTTCGCCTTCAGGAGTCAAACT
Source organism: Candidatus Obscuribacterales bacterium (assembly GCA_038231015.1). GTDB lineage: Bacteria > Cyanobacteriota > Vampirovibrionia > Obscuribacterales > Obscuribacteraceae. The sequence goes on along the minus strand of JBBRMD010000016.1, from coordinate 32,356 downwards.
TCCTTTGACCAACCAATTTCGCGATGAAATTACTGAAATCGGTGGTGTGCCTGGATTCCACTTATCAGCCTTGACCGCTTCAGGCTTAACTTCATCTTTCTTCTGCTCTTTTATTAGCATTGCCAATTGCTCTGAGACTCTCTCAGCATGGCCCTTTACAGACAAAGCCTCTTGCCCCTTGTTCTCTTTAACTAAGATCGCACCCCAGGTGTTAAGAGTAGCCAACAGTTGCTTAAGAAGGGCGATAGAAGCTTCGGGCTTGAGTGAAACTGCTTCTTCTAAAGAGCGCACAGCGCCTGGATAGTTCTGCAACTTAAGATTGATACTAGAAAGCAATTCATAATTGTCAAAGCTTTTCTCTTTGTCAACTAGCTCAGTGAGGGCCTCTTGGGCGCGCACTAGGTCTTTTTTAGCCAAGAGTAGTTCAATCAAACGGTGGCGCACTTCAAGGTTATTAGCGTCTTGCTTACAAACAATTTCGTAGTTCTCTATCGCTTTGCTTGTATCTTTGCGCCGACTGTAGAGAGCAGCCAAAGCAATGCGTGTGCTAGGTTCATCGCTTACTGTAAGGCTCTTACTAAGCATAGCGATGGCTTGGTCATCGTCTTTGTCACGAGTTTCAGCCAAAGCAGCCAATTGTCTATAGCACTCGGCTAGACGATGGGGCACTTGCGACTTTAGAGGCTCATCAAGGCTATCGGCATACTGCCAAGCCTTACTTAAATGGGTAACAGCGCTGTCAATTGCACCGCTAGCAAGATTGGCCTCAGACCAACGCAAATACATGCGGGCGCGACTGTTAGCTAACTCAGCGGGCTTGACTACCTGCAGAGCAGAATTGTAGAGACGCTCGGCCTCTTCATAGTGGTAGTGGTTTTGATAGTAAGTTGAATAGCTATCAACCACCGGAGCCAGATTGACATCTTGACAGCGCACCCTAAAGGCCGTGTCTAAAGCCGTGCGACCTTCGGCAAAACGATCAGTGGCCAAATAGGCCTGAGCTAACCAGGGATAGACACCAACATCAGCCGGATTTTGTTGGACAAGCTCTTCTAGCAAGGGCACTGCCGAGGCTGCCTTGTTAGAGCGCACCATGCTGGCCGCTTTTCCAAGAGGGGTTTCTTTCGGCGTAAAGACAATGTAACCAATCGCAAGAAGTGTGCAAACTATCAATCCAATCACAACGAAGGGAACACCCTTGCCCTCTTTAGGCACACGAGCAGGGTCAAATTCTCCTTGGGGGGGAGAAGAAGAAGATTCGCTTCTAGAGCCGTCCTTACCGATCATTGATTTTCCGCTGACTAAAAAGGGAATAGCGAGAGACTAGACATCTTAAGTGGTATCAGAAGCTATAATATCGCTCAGTTATGACACAGGATATTAAGCTCACTCCGACTTGTTCATTCGTTGACATCGTCCCACGATCTCAGCCTCTGACTCAAGGCGAAAATCACTTGATTAAGGCGCGCACTTGGGGCTCGTCGTCAGATTGTCGCGCTGCTGTATTGCTTGTACACGGGCTGGGTGCCCATAGTGGCTGGTTCGAAGCCTTGGCCAGACGTTTAAAGGTGAAGAGAATTTTCGCTCTTGCCTACGATCAAGTTGGATTTGGCAAACGCTCTGACCAAGTACTAATGATGAAGCAGCAATGGCTCAACGACCTTAAGGATGCTTACGAGCACCTGCGTGACACCGTTGGCGACCGACCAATATTTGTCATGGGAAATAGCATGGGTGCAGTAGTTGCACTGAAAGCCATGAGCCAAATTAACCCCTCTGGGCTTGTCATGTTTTCGCCGGGCTTTGATGGCCATCCTGACATGTTCAAACTGACTTACCGACTAAAAGCAATTACAACTGCTCTGCTGCAGCCAGACAACGAAATTGCCTTGCCTTACACAACCGATCAAATTACCCGCGAACCGCAAGTGCGCAATTGGCTGGCTAACGATCCTGATCGCAAATTTGTTCTCACAGCTCGCACGCTCTTGGAGCTTTTAAAGCTCACTCAAGAAACCAAATCTTCGCCGCGCAAAATCCCCTGCCCAACCTATATGTTTACGTCGGGACAAGAAACCATAGTCAACAACGCTGTCAGCCAAGCCATATTTGATCGCTTGAACGCTCCGAGTAAAAGGCAGCACTCATTCCCAGAAGCTTGGCATGACCTTATGTTCGATCCGGTTCTTGACGAACTAGTCGAACTTTTGTCGACATGGATGGACGAAGTTTCGAAAGAACGACTGTCAGTTTCATAGAAAAGTTAGCAGCTTATAATGCGGCCTTGATGAAAAAATACCTAGGTTGCGCCAAAAACAGGCTTTTACGGGCGCAGATAATTTAGGCTTCATTTGGCATACTGAAAACCTATTATAATAACGCCTGCTGGGAATCTGAGGTGCTTTACATGCTCGTGGATCGGAAGATATCCGATAGTATTACTGATCGCAATATAGCGGCAGTCTTCTTTGCTCGTGCCAAACAGCTCGACCATCTCAACTGCGTTGAGTACAAAGAAAAGAAAGAACCCTATCGCAGCATGAACTGGCGTGAGTTCAGCAAACTAGTACAGCAAATAGCGCTTGGTTTGATGACCCTTGGCCTGAAAGCTGGCGAGAAAGCGGCAATCTTCTCATCGACAACTCACTATTGGGTAGCAGCCGATCTTGCCACTATATCTAATGGCGCTATTTCAGTTCCGGTTTATCCGACATCTTCGGCTAACGATATTGATTTCATCATCAATAATTCGCAAGCGAAAGTACTTTTCGTGCAGAACGAAAGTCTTCTCAAGCGAGCACTAGCAGTAAAAGATTCTATTCCTACTGTACAAAAGATTGTGCTCTTCTTTTTACCGGCCGACGTCAAATCGGTAGACGAACTAGCAGTTAAATACAATTTGCCAAACGGCTTATTGGCCGACATCGAATCAGTACGTAAACTGGGAGCCAGTCTAGACACTGCTCACCTTAAGATTCTGGAAGACAGAATGAAGAGCACGCCTAAAGATGGCATTGCTACGATCATTTACACATCAGGCACAACTGGCGTACCAAAAGGCGTACCTTTGACTCACGGCAATATTATGGCTGTAATCGAAGATATGAAACCAGTTCTCTCCGAAGATGAGCGCGCTGTCTATCTCTCCTACCTACCTCTTTCACATATTTTTGAGCGCATCTGCGGCGAATTTTATTGGCTCACCCATGGCGGTGTCTGTGCCTTTGCTGAAAGCATCGAGATGATGGGCCGCAACATGATCGAAGTGGAACCAACTACAATTTTAGTGGTGCCACGTGTTCTTGATCGCATATACGGCAAAGTTAAAAATGGTATAGACGGCTCTACTGGCCGTGCTCGCAAACTTATTGATTGGGGCCTCGCCGTTGGTGGTGAAGTAGTTGAATGTAAAGGTGAAGGCAAAAAAGTCGGGCCATTACTTTGGATCAAACACAAACTTGCAGACAAACTTGTCTTAGCAAAACTACGCCAGCGCATCGGTCCTAACCTGAAAATCATCGTTAGTGGTGGCGCTCCGGCTACTAAAGAAGTACTGACATTTTTCAATGCCGTAGGCATTAATACTCTTGAAGGCTATGGCCTGACCGAGACTTCGGCACCAACCAATGTCAATCGCATTGGTCAAGTTAGAATCGGTACTGTCGGTCCAGCGGTCGATTCAGTGCATCAGAAGCTTGCCGAAGATGGCGAAATTATGGTTAAGGGTCCAACTATCTTTAAGGGCTATTACAACAACCCAGAAGCTACCGCTGAAGCATTTGAAGGCGAATGGTTCAAGACCGGTGACATCGGCACTATCGATGCTGATGGCTACCTCAAGATTACCGATCGCAAGAAAGACTTGATCATCAATTCAGCTGGTAAGAATATTGCCCCTCAACGAGTAGAAGCGGTATTGAAGACGGTACCATTTGTCACTCAAGCTGTTATCTTTGGCGACAAACAAAAGCATTTAGTTGCTCTGGTTACACTTGACGAGCAAGCAGCCTGTGACTTCGCCCGCGAAAAAAATTGGGAGTTCGACTCATACTTCGATCTGAGCCGCTCTACAAGCTTGTTAGGCTACCTCAAAAAAGAATTGCAAAGCCGATCGCACGATTTAGCCGACTACGAGCAAGTAAAGCGCTTCGCTATCCTAGCTAACGAGCTATCTGTTGAAGCTGGTGAACTTACAGCGACTTTGAAGATCAAGCGAAATATAGTTGGGCGCAACTACAAATCTCTGATCGATCAAATGTACAACTCGCACGATGTTGTCGCTGCTGAACACGAAAGTCGCGAACTGGCCGCTTTAGCCAAATAATCAATAGCTAATTAGCCAAATAACAAATAACCAATTAGCCGAGGCAAGCATCTCGCACTTCTAGTAAATAGAAAATGTCCGATTTCGGGACCGAAATCGGACATTTTTTAAGCTGATTAAACTGATTAGTTAAATTGGAGAATTGAGCTTGCTCTCTAAGAAAGAGCTTTAGCCGATTCACTGCGTTCGGTCTTATCGAGAGCAGCAACTTTGAGCACTCTTGAGCGACCTGCTTCGAGAACGAAGAGAGCGCCATCATGACCGAAAGCTACACCAGTCGGGTTAACTAGGCCGGTAAGGAAGGTCTCGGCACGTCCTTCGCGATTAACACGGATGACAGTACCAGCGCGACCAGCTGTAATGTAGAGGCGATCAAGGCTATCCATCGCAAGGTTGCCATCATAGCCGTCAGCAAAGTTAAAGCTCTCTGACTCTGCCACTTGAATGCGGGCTACTTCCCGACCATCTAGTGAGCGCTTAACGACGCATCCTGAAGCGTGCTCAAGGCACCAAAGAAAACCATCGCGTTCGAGCAACAAACCTTGAGTACCATGGCCCGGCCCGCCGAGTAAGACTTCATACTCACCGGTCTTGTCTATCTTGAAGACACCACCAGTGTTCGAAGGGAAATTAGAAACATAGACTTCTTCTCTGGCACCGATGGCGATATCAGACAAGAAAGTTCCACCACCAGTCAGATTGCCATCGAGCTGGGCGAGGATGCGGCCAGACTTGTTGGGATCAATCTTGTAAACAGTTCCTTGGATGGTGGCGACATAGAGAACGCCTTTGCGATCAAAGCGCAGACCAGAAATCGTGCTATTGCCACGAATGCGAGCGTATTCGCTCAATTGGCCATTGCCATCGATGAACCAGACAGATCCATCACAAGAGAAGTAAATTCCGCCAGGGCCGGCGGTCATACGAGAGAAACGATTGGAATATTGCGAGTCAAGCTGGGAAAGAATCCGTACAGCGTATCCACGGGGAGCATCTGGTAAGTCAATAACGGAAACTGACGAACCGCTCCCCTTAGACTCCTTTTCGGTGACTAGCACTCCTTCATCATCTTCACTGACCTCAGCAGAGGTTATGTCGATGTGCAAAATTAAGTGCAGCGGAACGAGAATGCGGCGAATATGAATTTGACCGTCGCTCTCATGAGAGTAAGACTCAACGTCGATGTGGTCATGGTCAACAGAAAGAACTCGTCCGGTGACGGTGTTATGGCAACCCATACCGTACCAGATTTGAATCTTCTGCCGGCTATCGACGAACCCCTGTAGCCTGGTCCTAAAGCTCATAGCAAATGTCCCTCAAAACGCCTCAAATAACGAATTTTCATCAGACCGCTCACTCTACAGTGAACGCAAAAATTACCCTACGCTTATTCTTCTACCCATTCTTGGCGATCAACAATCAATGCGTGGTTCCAGAACTGCTCGATTTTATAAAAGCTTCTCTCTTTTTCTTGCAGAACGTGAACGATCACCGAACCGTAATCTAGTAAGACCCAACGAGCTTCGCTCATACCTTCAATCGACTTGCGCTTGAAATCATGGCTTCCAAGAGCCTGGTCTACAGCATTAGCAATAGCTTTAACTTGAGCCGCCGATTCTCCACCGGCAAAAACAAAATATTCAGCTAAAACAGTTACCGAAGCCACATCAAGTACCACTGTCGATTGAGCTAACTTGCTCTCACAGGCATTGGCGGCAAGAAATGCTGCCTGCCTGGCGTCTATTGTTTTACCGTCGACGCTAATTGGTCCCAAAGGAGCCCCACTCAATGGATTTGACAATATCTTTGTTCCCATAATGACCATAATTTACGCACCAGCCGCAGTATATTTCACTTTTAGTCTCAAAATTCGAGTTTTAATGACATCTCTGCAAAAACCGCCTGGCAAGCGGCATCTATACAATTATGACGGCAAATGCTTATCAAGAGCGACAATTTATGCCAAGTCTCTTGTGTCAGCCTTACAGGTGCTGTATCTTTGTCCCTCACGTGGTTATTAGACCGCCCAGAATACACTTTATGTTGTACTTTTGAATTTAGGACCGGATACTAGGAGGAATCTCTGTGAACAAAGCAGAACTGGCTGCCGAAATCGCTGCTCGTACAAACACAACCAAGAAGTCCGTCGAAGAAATGCTTGCCGCTTTCACCGATGTCGTGACCGAAGTAGTAGCCAAAGGTGATCGTGTCACCTTGGTAGGTTTCGGAACATTCTTGCGCCGTGACAGACAAGCTCGCGAGACAAACAATCCACAAAAACCTGGCGAGAAAATCAAAGTGCCTGCTAAAAAGGTACCTGCTTTCCAACCTGGCAAAGAATTCAAAGACACCGTCGACAAGAAATAGTCTACGGCTACTGCGAAGTGGTTTGAAACAAGCTAAAAGGGAGGGTAAAACCTCCCTTTGTCTTTGCTTATTTTATTTCTGAAGGCTCTGGGACGGTCTCTAGAGGAGCTTGTGGAATAGGATCTGGATTCTTGTCAGGAGTCATTTCAGAAGTCTCGCTGGGCAAAGATTCTGGACCGCTAGGCTTGGTTTCAATCTCGGGGTCGCGCTCAAGCGCTGGTTTGTAGCCACCCATATACGAAGATAGAAGCGTCGATAGATCGTTAAGCCGCTGGTCATGCGGACAGGCCTTAAGGCCTTCCTTGAGCCAATTCATCCCTAAAGGCAACTGACCTTGGCAAGCAAGCAAGCTGACAATGCGCAAATAGCCCTCAACATACTGAGGCTTAGCCCTCAGGCAGTGAGCGTATGAGTCTCTCGCCAGAATGACATCGCCGTCGGCCTCGGCTGCCTGAGCCAATTCAAAGAAGACCATCGCTTCTAAAGTGGAAGCACCACCATCTCGATTATTGCTGCGCGCCTGGTCTAAAAGATTTACCGACTCGGCCAATTTGTCAGTAGCCGAACCGTAATTGCCACGCAAGCGCTCGTTTACACCTTGGTCGTAAAGGGCGTAAGAGCGGGTTAGCAATGAATAGTTACGCACTCTAGGGCCAATGCCCATGTCTGGTGGTCCGTCATTATGTGCGGCTTGAGCTGCCGCAGCTGTAGCTCTGTGAACGTTCGCACTGGCCCGCACGTGTTTTGCGCTGACGCGCCCGTGAGAATGTCTTGAAGCGACCACGTGGCGACTATTATTGCGACTATTATTGCGACTATCCTTGCGACTACTCCTGCGACCATGAGATGCACTCGAATGGTGCTTACTAGCGCTGAGAGCTTGACCTCGTTTAGATTTACTTTTTGTTGAACTTTTAGAACTCGAATGGCTCTTAGTAACGTGCGAATGGGAAGCAGCCTTGCCCTTGTGGGAGGCACTCTTATGCGTGCTTGCATCAACTTGCAAACACGCATAAATTAGCAAACACGACAAAGCCAGAGCAGTAGTTCTAGTCAAAAGACTGGCCAAATTTGCCAGCTCTTGTAGAACTACTGCTCTGGCAGTTTTAGATTTACGGATTCTGTTGCTCACAAAGGGCTTTCTCTTCGTCGCTGACGCCTTTCATGGTCAAGTTGACACGATTGCGCTCGTCAATTTCTTTGACTTTGACGACCACTTTCTGGCCGACTGCCACAACGTCTTCTACTTTTTCCACACGTCTGTTCTCTAGTTGAGAAATATGCACCAGACCTTCTTTGCCTGGCAACACTTCAACGAAGCAGCCTACTGGGATGATTCTAGTGACGCGGCCGGAGTAAACCACTCCGACTTCGATGCGCTTTACTAGGTTAACAATCCAGTCACGAGCAGCTCTACCGCCTTCTTGATCAACTGAACCGATGCGCACAGTACCATCATCTTCAATGTCGATGGTGGCACCAGTCTCTTCGATAATGCGACGAATCATTTTGCCGCCAGGTCCGATTACCGTGCCGATATCTTCTTGGTTGATATGAACGGTAATGATGCGAGGAGCCCAAGGGGACATTTCTTCGCGAGGAGCAGGCAAGACAGCTTCCATCTTATCAATGATATGCACGCGACCACGCTTGGCTTGGTCTAGAGCTATGCGCATGATTTCAAGAGAGATTCCTTCAATCTTGATATCCATTTGAAGAGCGGTGATACCGTCTCTTGAACCGGTTACTTTGAAGTCCATGTCGCCCAAGAAATCTTCAAGGCCTTGAATGTCAGTTAGCACTGCGCAACGGTCGCCTTCAAGAATCAAGCCCATGGCAATACCGCCGATTGTGGCCTTGAGAGGCACACCGGCATCCATCAATGAAAGGGAAGATCCGCAGGTAGAGGCCATTGAAGTCGAACCATTAGATTCGAGCACTTCAGATACAACACGAATTACATAAGGAAATTCATCTTGGCTTGGTAGAGCTGGAATCAAAGCACGCTCAGCTAGAGCACCGTGGCCAATTTCACGACGGCCAGGTCCACGCATTGGCTTAACTTCGCCAACAGAGAAACCAGGGAAGTTGTAATGGTGCATGTAGCGCTTTTCAGTTTGAGGATCAACTGAATCTAGTCTTTGGGCGTCCGAGCCAATACCCAAAGTAGCGATTGAAAGTACCTGGGTGGTACCTCTGGTGAACAAACCAGTACCGTGGGTACGAGGCAGAACGCCACACTCAACGGTGATTGGTCTAACTTCATCGCAACGACGGCCATCGGCACGAACACCAGTATCGAGCACTTTAGCTCTCATCAATTCGGCTTCATAGTTCTCAAGGTACTCAGCGATTTTTCCGCCAGAAGTACCTTTCAGTTCGTGACCTTCTTCAAGTTCAGCAATTCCTTCATTGATGGCTTTGATGGCAGCATCAATGTGGCCTTGGCGCACCAGCTTGTCGGTAACAGCATCCATCGAAGCCTTAAGAGCATCAGTGGCTTTGTCAGCAACTAGCCGTTTCAACGATTCTAAGCACGGTGGCGCTACGAATTCTTTGACAGTACGACCAACAGCTTTAACTAGTTCTCTTTGCGATTCGACTTGCTTCTTGATAATTTGGTGAGCATAGTCAATAGCAGCAAGAATGTCTTTTTCAGTAACGAAGTTACAGCCAGCTTCAACCATCATGATTGATGATTCGGTACCAGCAACAACCAAGTCTAAGTCAGAGTTGTCGAGCTGTTCGTATGTAGGGTTACCCACTAGTTTGCCGTCAACTCTACCAACGCGCACTGCGCCGATTGGTCCGTTGAAAGGCAAGCCAGCTAGCTCAAGAGCGAAACTTGCACCAAGCATGGCGAGAGTATCGGCAGGGTTTTCCATATCGGCACTCATAGTGGTAGCCACTATTTGCACGTCATTGCGATAGCCTTCTTTAAATAGAGGGCGAATTGGTCTGTCGATTAAGCGACTTGTAAGAATGCACTTATCAGGAGCTTTACCTTCACGACGACCGAAAGATCCCGGAATTCGACCAACTGAATAAAGCTTCTCTTCGTAGTCAACAAGTAAAGGGAAGTAGTCGATACCGTCTCTAACTTTCTTACTTTCGGTGGCTGTTACCAAAACCATAGTCTCGCCGCAAGAAATCTCTACAGCGCCACCGGCTTGCTTAGCCATGCGACCAGTTTTAACAACGATAGTTTTGCCGTCAATGACAATCTCGGTTTGACGAATACCGGCACGTTCTTCTACTTGCACTTCTTCTTTTTCCTCTATCTTCTTTTTCTGCTTATTCAGCTAGTGCCTCTTCACATGAAGGGCACAACATTCAAATGGATACCAATGAAAGTTCTCAACAAGGAGAACTTCAAAAAAGCTAAAACAAAACATCAAAAACAAAAAAGGCGAGCCAAAGGCCCGCCTTTTAAAATTAAGCTATTAGCGTCTCAGTCCAAGCTTTTCAATCAGCTTGCGGTAACGCTCATTGTCTTCCTTCATCAGATATTGAAGAAGGCGACGACGCTTACCAACCATCATCAAAAGCCCACGTCTGCTGTGGAAATCTTTTGAGTGAGTTCTCAGATGGTCAGTCAATTGGGTAATTCGGTCTGTGAGCATGGCGACCTGCACTTCTGGCGAACCAGTATCTTTACCGTGCGTTTGGTTACCTTGGATGAGCTCTTGCTTACGATCAGCTAAAAGTGGCATTACTTCTTTTCCGTCTTTTTAATAGATGTTCTTACGATTTTTTGGCGTTGGTAGATAATAGCATATACAAACCCGAGCGCTTGCCGCCTGCGGTTCTAAGCCCACTTGAATTCTATAAAATTAGCCAATCTTTTTCTCATCTAGCGAAAAAATACGACAAAGGCAACCCTTGAAAAAGTTCCGAATCAAAGACCTGTTCTTAAAATACCCTCTTCTTGACAAGTGGCGCGTCCTCGGGCTTGCTGGCATCTTTAAATACGGAATTACGGTTTACGACCTGTCATATAGAGTGATGGCCGTCATTCCCCAGGCCAGCCGGGCCTATGTTAGAGCTAGCTCAGCCAATAGTGATACTGGTCTAGAGAGCTTGAAACCGGCCATATATGCCTATTTTCACGGTCAAATGTATGTATTGCTCGGCCTCAGCCCGCGCAATCGCATGACCTTAATTGCCAGCAATTCGCGAGATGGCGAGATGATTGCCAGAGCAGCTGAGTTCATGGGCTTCGAAGTGGCCAGAGGTTCGCGCACCCATGGCGGCGTCAAGGGCGCCTTCAACTTAATCAACGCCGCGGAACACAATCGCAGCGTCTTGTTTCCCGTAGACGGGCCCAAAGGGCCATTTGAAGTGGTGAAAGCGGAAGTAATTCGCCTTGCCCAAATCACAAAATTACCGATCATCCCCGTAGTCTCGCAAGCGCGAACTCGCGACCTCATGAAGTCATGGGACCGTTATAACTGCCCCTATACCAATACTAAGATGGTTTATGTGTTTGGTGAGCCGCTAGAAGTGCCGGCAGACGCAGATGATGACGAAAAAGAAAACCTGCGAGCTGAACTGCAAAACTACATGGTCGAGCTAAAAGCAAAGACCAGTCAGTTCTTCACATATGCCGAGTCGAAAAACTAGCGACCACACGCATCTATATGTATATTCGCTCAGAGACGTTTATCCCTGAGTGAAAATCAAATACACTTGCTATAAATTGAACAACTTGATTGATCAAATTGCAGGTGAAGGAGAAATTTGTAAATGGCTGATGTAAAGGTCAACGTATATACACCGGCGGGCAAGCATGTCGGTTACTTCGTTAATCCAGAAGTAAAAGCCTATCCAGATGGCGACTATGAGATAAACGGTGATTTCTTCGAACCGACAGGCGAAAAACCAACTCGTATCGACTTCAACCCAGAAGCAATGCCATATACCGCAGACTTGGGTGATTGCTGCAATAACAATCCCAAGGTAAGTCACAAAAAGCTTTCAGCAGTTTATGTCCAGAGTGGCCGCCAGCCTATAAGAATGAGTGGCCAGGGCAAATAAATACAAAACAAAAGAGCAGCGGTTCGAGGGGAAACCTGCTGCTCCTTAGTTTTATGAACTTGTGGATGACTTCGCTATTAAGCTTAGGTCTTAATCAGCTTAGGTCTCTAACGATGCATGGGCTGGGGGGCTTGGTGAGGGTCAGGGTCTAAAACTGAACAACAATACCCACAAGTTTCGCTCTCGAACTAGACTGGCAAGGTTTTGCTTGCCGACTCATATTGCAGTTATAGCAGGAGGTTGGAGGTGGGACCCTATAGGTGGGAAGATAATTCAATATAGGCATTCTTATGTTAGGTTGATAACAGGCTCGCCCATGATCTCTAAATGAGACTAGAATGAGTCTACTTGGATGAATAACTTGGAAGATGAAAAACCAGTTGCAATAGAGCCACGGGCGGAAGTATCAGACGCAGATATTGCCGTGCAGGTTCAAAGAGAGCGCCGCGTGCTCTTAATTGAACCCATAGAAAAAGATCTCCAGCTGGTTCGCAAGGCCATCATTTCACAGTCACCTTTATATGACGTCGATGCAGTCATCAGTGCCAAAGAAGCCTTAGCACGCATCAAGACAACATCGTATGACGTTCTAGTAGTTGATAATGACCTGCCTGATAGCAGTGGTGTTGACCTTGTTACGGCCCTGGTGGCCCAAGCACCTAATTCGCCAATCATCGTTATCACTAGCGTCGACTCTCATGAGCTAGCACTGAAATTACTTATTGCTGGTGCTAGTGATTACTTGCCAAAAATTGGTGAATATCAAAAGTTTTTACCGCGCATGATTACAACGAACTTGCAGCGCGCCATCATCGTTGAAAATCTGAAAGAAATGTATGACCGCGTCGAAAAGTCATCTAGAGACGAAGCCCTCTTTAATCGATTCGTTGTAAATGTTCACGGTTCTCTCGACCAAGCCGATATATTAGAGAGGGCCACTGAGAGCCTCTTAAAAGAGTTTCACGCCTCTAGAGCGCTAATTTGTTTAATCGGTGACCCCGACAACAGCATGCGCATTGTCCGTCAGATGACCACCGAAAGCTTAACGCCGATATCAGACAAGAGCACCCTTTTCTCTAAGTATCACGACCTTTTACTAGACGTAGGCGAAAGGCGGCCACTAATGGTGGTGCAGGATGATACCTTTGCCTTCGCCAAAGACGTGCGCCTAGAGCTAATCAATTACAAAATCAAATCGATGGTGATGGTGCCTCTAGTTTATCGAGGCAAATTAATGGGATTGCTTCATCTGGACGCCCATAGTGACAGCAAAATGTGGACAGTGCGCGATATCAATCTACTATCGCGCATTGCCAACCAACTTTCTATTGCTCTCAGTCAAGCCAAGCTTTATCAAATTGTCGAAGCTCAGAGTACTTCTATCAGCAAATTGACAGACCTCTGTAGCCAATTGACTCAAGTCGTACATAGCACTAAAGAGCTGACAGAGCGCACCGAAAGCCGCGAGAAAGTTCGCATCAAACTAAGCACCAGAGAAATTGAAGTTCTTAAACAAGTAGCTCTCGGTTTATCAAATAAAGAAATTGCCGAAGAGCTACACATTACAGAAGGCACCACTGAAGTGCACGTATCAAGACTGAGAAAAAAGTTAAACTTGAGTACTCGGGCCGCTTTGGTGCGCTACGCCTATGAAAATCATTTGAGCTAATTGCTTAGTGGCAAGTTACTTAGTGGCTACTGACTGAGTTGAGAGTGGTGGCAAAGGATACGAACGTCCACCATATTCTTGGTACGAGTAACCGGCTACATTGTCGCGAATTTGCGCTCTCACCTGCGATTTAATTAGAGCCGAACTGTCCCCAAATCTAGCTTTGGCAAGTTGATCAAGTAAGTTGTCAACGGCTGCAAGTTCAGAGGCAGAATTTGCATCACTCTTAAGAGAATCGCGATATGTTTTAATTTCAGAGACAAATACTGAGTTCTTGCCGTGAGCTAATTTGTCAAAATGCTTATCGAGATAAAAGCGAGCTTGATATTGCCCTTCAAAATCTTTTTCTTGAGCGGAAAAACTCTCAATATCTTTCTTAGTTATGGCGCTCTCAGAGAAAGTTTGGTCATCGCTCGTGCATGCAATTCGGTAGGTGTGTTCGGCAGCTCTCTCCAGAACTTTAATTTCATCGGCATTAGGAACTGTCTGTTCAGTGTCCTTTGATGAATTGGCTTTGCTAGCAGCTATGAACTTATTGATTTCTTCTTTAGTGACGTAATCATTGCCAGATTGATTAGCATCTAAAGTACGCATCTGATCAAAATATTTAGTGAGAACCGCAGCCTCACGTGCCGCTTCTTCAGCGCCAATGGTGGGGTTCTCATAGGTATTAGGTTTGGCAATGAAGCGGCCACTCGGATCGCTATTGGCAGAAGACGGTTTAACATCGACATTTTCTTCGTTATCGCTAGGAGACTTCTCTTTATTATCTGGCTCTTGATTCTCTTTAGTTTTGTTCTCTGGCGTCTCGGTCTCTGGATCTTGCTTCACGGGCTCCTTCTCGTCTTTTTTCTCCGGTGCTATCTCCTCTTTCTTCGCTGATTTCTCTATCGGAATATTCAAAGTCTTTCCGGTATAAATAAGATTGGCGTTCTTGATAGCGCCGTCTCCATTTTGGTTAGCAAAGACAATTTTGTCGATAAAAGCCTTTACTTCCAGAGGCGAAGGCATAGACTCAGGCTTACCATTGGCTTTATTTGCCTCTCCAATTTCCCGTCTAGCAATTTTCCAAAGGTTATCACCAGGTTGTATGGTGTATTGCTTAACGTCAGTGATGGCAGGATCTTTAGAAACTTCGGGAGATTTATCAGTGTTGCCACTATCGCTCTCCCCTTTTGCCTTAGATTTGTCTTTGTCTTTGTCGACTTTTTCAGAATACAACTGCACAACTTGATCATCGGTCAGTTTTCTATCTTGCATCGGCTTACTAAGGTCGTCAGACTTAACAATTGAGAAATCCTCAACTTTACGAATTTCTATACTATGGTTTTCTGCATTGTAGGTTTCAACAAGCTTAGGCTGGTCGGCCGTTTCGCCTATGCCGAAATCGATGATAGTAATATTTGGAAGACGCTTATGAACTGCATCATTTATTGTCTTTCTTTCAGCTGTATTTTCAGCTCCAGAAGCATTGTTCTTCCAATCTTCAAACACTGGGGTCAAATCTGGCTTGTCCTTCTTCTCAGCTATTGCTTTCTCAGTCTTCTCACCGACGCCTGTTTCAATCGACATACATTTGCCCCCTGCTAATAATCGACTTTCACACAATATGACTAAGGTGTTTCCGAGTTGTTAACAAAAATGCTTTGTCGGCGAGGAACTTTTGCCAGCAGGTCTAGTCCAATAGGCAGGTATCAGAAGAATTCATAAGAAGGTTAAGATGCAAGATAATCAAAACTTTGACGAAAATCGCAAGAAGGTTTTCAAAATGATCGAGTCAATGGACATCGGCATGTTCACCACCACTCAAGAAGATGGGTCAATGCGCAGCCGCCCTATGTCAGTGAACCATCATGTCGAGAACAATGGCGATCTGTGGTTCTTTACCTATGGCAGCTCACATAAAGTGTTAGAAGTAAACGAAATGCCTCAAGTCAATGTCTCATTCGCTGACATCAAAAATAACAGCTATGTCTCACTTTCAGGAACAGCCGAGCTAGTGCGCGACAAAGCAAAAATTGCAGAGTTGTGGAAACCAGAACTCAAAGCTTGGTTCCCAGAGGGCAAAGAAACGCCGGACATCGCCCTTCTCAAAGTAAATTCGCACATGGCAGAATATTGGGATGGTCCCTCCAACATGGTGGCTCAGCTGCTTATGCTCGTCAATGCCGCAACTGGAAAGTCTAATACAAATAGTATAGGCGAGAATAAGAAAGTGCCCTTAGAAACAGTTTCTAGTTCAAAATAAAGATGTTAACTGCAGACAAAAATCTACGAACAGGCAAAACACTGTGGCGTTCTATGCGCTCACCGACTATTCCTACAGAAGAATTGGTGAGCGATCAGAAGGCAGACATAGTGATCATCGGTGCTGGTATTACTGGCGCCATGGCCGCTCGCGAATTAAGTGCTGCCGGTTTTTCGGTAATAATGCTTGACCGTCGTGGCCCCTTAAATGGGGCCACTTCAGCAACTACAGCTCTGCTTCAATATGAAATTGATCAACCCTTGGTCAAATTGCGCAAACAGATCGGAGAAGCCAATGCTGTGCGAGCTTGGCGGAGATCGAAATTGGCTCTCGATAGCCTTACTGCGAAGATTCAATCATTAAAGATTGAGTGCAACACTGAAGACAAATCGTCTCTCTATCTTGCTGGAAATATTCTAGATTCTGTAGCTTTAAGAGAAGAATGGAGCCTTAGAAATAGCATCGGACTCTACACAGATTTTCATACTCGCTCATCACTACTCGATAACTTTGGTATCAGGCGCAATGCGGCTTTGCAATCGTACGGTAATCTCACAGTTAATCCACTGCGGCTAGCTGGCGCGTTCTTGCTAGAAGCTGTCAATAATGGAAGTAGAATTTTCTCGAAAGTTACAGCAGAGAAAATCGATTTAAACTCGAACAGAATTGTGCGCCTAAAAACAGAGGAAGGACCAACAATAACAGCACGCTATCTTATTTACGCATCAGGGTACGAAATACCCCATTGTGTACCGACAAGCAATACTATTCATTCTACCTATGTGATTGCTACAGCGAAACAGCCGAAAGACCTTTGGCCAGAGCAGTGCCTAATTTGGGAAGCTTCAGATCCGTATTTATACGTGCGTACAACCGAAGACGGGCGAGTGATATGTGGCGGAGAAGACGAAGATTTTGAGAATGAAGAAAAGCGCGATTCTTTACTAGCAAAGAAAACCGCACGACTAGAAAAAAAGCTCAGTCAACTATTTCCCAACCTCAATACAAAAGCAGAGTTTGCCTGGTGCGGTTCATTTGGAGCCAGTAAAACTGGCCTGCCGACTATTGGTGAAATTCCAGGGATGAAGAACTGCTTCTCAATTATGTCTTTTGGCGGTAACGGCATCACATACAGCTGTATTGCAGCTGAACTTCTCACATCACAGCTGACGGGCAAATGTGACCCAGACGCTGATCTGTTCGCTTTCTAATCTAAGACAACTGACTAGATCGATTACTCACGCACAGCGTCAATGGCGTAGTGTGGCTGGCAGCCCCGACATTCGCTGCGCCAGTTTGTGTAGCAGTGCTTGAGCTAGTAGCGCTCGCTCTAGTCGGCATTGCCACCAGAGGAGGCGCGAATCAATTTTTTTGCGACTTATTTGGTAATCCAGTGGGATAGATCTCAACACGACTGCCAACTTCTTGTGCAGAAGCAGGCACACTGATTCCAATAAAAAAACAAATGACCGTTGCCAGGTTGATGAAAGGTTTACAGACAGTCATGGAATACCCAGTCAAAAGTACTACGGCCAAAATAATAGCGCAATTAAGAACCTTCTCTAAAAACTTTTAAAAGCGGTCCGTCCAGTTGCGGGTTCGGTTTCTTGTGCTGGCAGCCTCTCGGTCTCTTGAGAAACAAGGACAATTAGGTTTGCAGCCACACGTGCATTCGCATTTACCCGGGCCGCAAGAGCATTCACAGATGCCTAGGCCAACAAGAAGGAAGAGCCAAGCACTAGAGATAACGGCAGCACCTCCAGCGATAACCCAAATTATCTGGTGCCATTTATCTTCCATCTGAATCTACCTAAAAAGGGAACATGTAACCGTTATATAGCCCCCAGGGTTGCGGCTATCAGCTCATAACTATTTGTTCACGATTGGTTCAATTTCTGAGCGGCAGGATAGAAGATTTTGCGAGGTATCGTCTTGTGAGCTTCGAGGCAGGTCTAGAATTTTTGCTCAAGACTATCCTTGCCAGAGTCAAAAACAATTTTTCGATCTACTCGCAGCAATTGAGCTTGCTCGCTTTGAATCACTTTGGCTTCTTCTAGCTCTTTGAGAATTTCACCTTGTGGTTCTTTCAATAGCTCGAAAGCGGCTTGGCGCTTGGCATTTCTACTGTCAATGCGCTGGTTCAATACAAGCAATATGAGGAAGCGCAGCGCCGGGATGAGCAACAAAATGATTGAGTAGGTTAGAAGAACGTCGATTAATGCGGCCAGATGATGAAGTAAGTTAACAGTGGCAATGTGTTTAAACAGCCACCAGCTGCCGCAAAAATTGAATATGGCAAGCATTAAGACATTGGTGAGGGTAATTGCGGGAAAGTTGGAGAATTTCCAGTTTTCTTCTTTTAGGTAGGTCTCTTGTTCTGGCTGTACTGGCTGATTGGCAGGTTTCTCACCTATGTAGTCAGGAAAAACATACACAATGAAACCGCTCTTTGTCACTTCAGGATGGCCATTAAATTGTGCTAGCGCACTCATGACCATGCCACTATCAGTAGTGTCACCATCAAGGAAAGGAGCAAGTTGCTCTGCTGATACTACGCCGCCACTGACCCTAATGGTGTTGGCAATATGCTGCCAGCGCAATTTTTGCAAATTAGAATTTGGTTTACCATCGCCAAACAAGAAAGAAAAGCACTCAAGAAAGAAATTGCCTTTGGGATGCTTCTCTATAAAGTCAGTGTAGCGGTCTCTCTGGGCGCTGGGAATACTGTTTTGATAGCTGCTATGCGACGGGCTATAGTCCCAGCTAAAAATATCGGTCAAAAAGTTGGCATCGAAGAAACCAGAGCCATCAAATGATCCCAAATCACCACCGCCACCGCTATCTCCACCACCGCCGCCGTCAAATATAGCGGCGATTGCAATGACAAATAGAGCGATAATAAGCAGAACTATTACTAACACTGAAAGTAAAAGAGCAACACCAAAGGATACCCTCACAACCCAGTAAAGTGACTTAAAGAGATAGGCCCCAACAAGCAATACAGCTCTGCGCCTTCCTCGCCGCCTGTAAACGCCAGAAAAATTCGGAGAAAAGGAGTAATAGACAGTACCGTCGTTGGCTACTTCTAGTTTTGCTCCCGTTTCTCCAGCAATTTTATTGAGCCAATAGGTGGCACTATTAATAGATAGGCCAGAACTGGTCGCCAATTCAGGAGCGGTTGTGCGCAGGTTGCTCTTGATTCCATCAAGGGCAAGACGCTTATCTGGCATCAAAAGCGAATATTCAGGATCTTCTGGATCTAGGCTACCAGCGGCTAATTGCGGTGGCTCGTGCTCTTCGTTTAGCAACTAAATTCCCCAAACGGTGATCGTGGCATCTATATTCCCAGGTTAATGCTTTAAAGTTCTAGCAAAATTGAGAATTAGAGCACACACTGCTACGATATGCAAAATTAGCAGCTCACCTTATGCTAACGAGGACACATTGGGGAATGATTGTCTCTGAGCTGCAAGACAACGTGAGCAAAGAAAAACTGATTCGTCGACAAATAGATTGGTGCAACGTATTAAGACTTCAGCTTCGCCAAACAACTGACTACTGGAATGCGGAGAGATTTCCATCCGAAGTTGAACTAATGGACCGCTTCAAGCTGCTTGGCGAACCCAAACTAGATTTCAATAAATACCTAAACGAAAAAGCTTCTAAAAATACAACTTGAAGAAGTCATGCAGATGTTTCGCACGAAGCAACTGAACGAGCTTGAATCAGAGCACATGGCGGTAATCCTCAACGATTGCATCAAAGAACAAGGCAGTTGCGAAAGACTAAAAACCTTTCCTTTTCCCAGACAGTACGCTTACTTCAGCGGCGTTTATGTTTGGATTTTACTGACCATGGAACAAGTGGGCGACTCAAGCGAGGACCCTTTCTCTATGGGCCTCAATGACGTGCCTATATCAGCAATCTGCCGCGATATTGAAATTGAATTGTTAGAGATACTTGGCGAAATAAATCTACCAGAAAAAATAGCACCAGTAGCCGATGTTCTACTTTAGATAGTCTCAGCTAACCTTTCCATTCTTCGGCAGACGCACATAAAACGATGTGCCTTTGCCCACTTCGCTTGCCACGGTGACTGTGCCACCATGCAGCTCAGCTAATGCTTTTACAATTGAGAGGCCTAAGCCGCTACCTTTTTTCTTAGTAGCATCACTGGTGCGCACCTGACGAAAACGATCAAAGATAAAGGGCAAATGACTCTCGGCAATGCCTATACCCTGGTCTTTAACGACAATCTCAATATCATTATCAACTTGCGAAGCATGCAAGTGCACCACGCCACCTGGCTGTGAAAACTTGATGGCATTACCGATCAGATTAGTCAAAATTTGATCTAGCCGATCGCGATCGGCCGTCAAAGTCAGACCGCTATTATGATGCTTGATCATCACTCGCGCTTTTTGAGCCAAGCCAGCCATGACACTGTTAATATTGGCAAACTGTTGATCTAAGTCTACTTCGCTATACTCCAGCTCAAGCATACCGGCTTCAAGTCTATCGAGTGCCAACAGATCGCCTGTTAAGTTGAGAAGCTGAGCGCAAGCTCGCTCACCGCTTTGAGTCAGCTCCATGGCCTTAGGGCTGAGGGCACCATAGACACCAATTTGTAGCGAAGCAAAAATCACATTGATGGTAGAAAGCGGTGAGCGAATATCGTGACTGACCATATTCACGATTTGACGCCGCATATTCTCAGCAAGCTTGCGTTCTGAAATGTCCTGAACAACACAGATCCAAAGGCTCTTATCTTTCGACCATTTAATCATCCAAAAGCTGTCGATCAAACTGCCGCTGTTCGCTTTGAGTGGTATTTCTAACACCGACTCAGAGCCGCTGTAGCGCACTTGATACAACGTCTCAAGCAATTGTTCTTGCCCTTCGGCAGTGAGAAGGCCAAGAACAGAACTACCGATTAATTGCTGCGGCGTGAAGCCCAACAGTTTTTCAGCTGCGGGGTTAATCGTATCAATAATAAATTCGCCATTGATGGCACAAATAATCGAAGCAGCACTTTCAATCAAATCGCGCTCGCGGTCGATGGCTTGATTTAGTGCTGCAGCCATTTCATGAAAAGATTGGTCGAGCATGGCTAATTCGTCATCGCCACCTTCAAGGTAATTTAGTTTTTCTTGCCTACGAAAACGCTCAACGTTATCAGTGAGAATGGCGAAGCGGTCGCTGATATCTTTACCCAGCTGTAAACCGAGAAATGCCACCAAAGCGAGATTAACTACTAAGCCGCCACCAACAAGCAGAGCTAAGACCTCTTTTGAGGTGTGAAACTCGACAATACTCTCCATCTGCAAAAGCCAGAATATAACAATGCAAGTAATTACTGCCTGAATAGCCAATGGCACGCAGACTAAAAGAATGAAACGCGATTTTAAGCTGGTTTTACTTTCCAATGGCAACTAAAACAAATGAAGAATCCAATCAAAATATAACTCTATCTTGCCTCGTCATCCGCAGGTTCGATAATAACTTTTCGTGCCGGCTCTGGCGAGGGATACTTTCCTGTGGCCAGCATTACCCAGGTAGCTTGCTTCAACTCGTTGATGCGCCCTGGTTGACTGTGTGTTCTTTTCAATGGCTCAGTCATTTGCACAAAGGGTTTGGCTTTGCTGTGTTTCTGTTCCACCCAATCTTGATAGCGATACCACTGTTGAGCTTCTTGTCGCTTGAGAGCCATGCGGTAGAGCAGCGAATAGTCGGGATTGTCAGGAAATTCAATTGTGAGCTGGTTCAGCGCTCGCAAACCACCTTGAACATCCCGCCCTTTAAGCTTCTTGAAGGCAATATCTAGAATTATTTCTTCCCGATTGTTGGCAGGCACGACAGGTGCAACGGCATCGACTGATGGTTTTTCTTCTATCAGTTTGGCGGGCGTCGCCGGTCTAGAAACACGGTTAGGCGCAGGCTTTGCTGTGTAAGTCTGACTATTCGGCAATGCCATTGCTGGAACAACTTTGGGTGCAACCACTGGGGTCGGCTCAGGCCCTTCAGTGGGCTCGTTCTCTTGATATCTCGGTTTTTGCTTGGGGGAACTTGCTAGGCCGTCAGGCAGTCCATGAAAATAGGTGACGAAGACAAGTAGAATAGGCGAAAGCCAAAATATGTTCGGTCGGAATCTAGAGAATCTGCTACCTGACACTAATAAACCCTTTTCTTTAGTTAACCTGCAAATTACCTAACGCTGCGATCTTAGACAGCTTACGGCAACATCCGGCAGTTAGCATAGTCATACCACCACGAAGAGCAGGAAGCCGTTGGTCGAGACCAAACAATTAGAAGAGCAAGTTAAAGCAGAAGCTTTAATGCGTCCGCGTTGGCTAATTGTACGGTTTTTGGCCGGCTGGCTATTCTCAATATTAGTTCTTTTCATCCTCGCTTTGATGATTAACATTGATTGGGCTAAACCCAAGCTAGAAGCAACTATGGGCGAAGCTTTACACCGCAATGTTCACTTAGGGCACCTGAGATGGCACTTCGGTCTGAACGGCATAACCGTGCTCACTCGCTCGCTCAAAATTGACGAACTAGACGGCAGCCCATTCATCACAGCCAAAGGCAGCAATATTGGCGTCGCCTTCACTCCGCTTCTCTCCGGCAAACTGATTGTCAAGTTCGTGCAGGTTGACCATCCTGTAATTTACGCGGTAAAGCTCAAACCAGGTGCCTGGAATTTTGAAGATCTTTTGCAGCAAACGATTGATGTGCATTTCATCCAAGCTGATTCAGGGACCGTTTATATATCCGATCGCAGCAAAACGGCTATATCAAAAGAAATTGTCACTCTGCGAAATGTAGACCTCAAACTGAATTGGCCGGCCAAGGGCAAGAACATGCCCCTCTATCTATCGTTTAACACAAACAACACCGGCAACACAGCTGCCGACCCAGACGCAAAACCAGGTTACATTCGCATCGATGGGCTAGGCAAGGCAACAGACTCAAGCTTTGAGCATACCAATTATGCCCTTTCAATTTTTGCCACCAATATTCAAGCTCCCGAAATCAAGAAATTTTTGGCTGTAGTCTCTGATGATAAACACATGAGAGACGCTCTTGACACTAAAGCTCAAAACGTCATTGTCAAAGGAATATTAGGGCTCAAGGCCGTTATACAGGGTAGCTTGAGCAGCGGATTCAATGCCGATTTAAATACTCAAGTTGATGACGTAGTAATTTCGTCTAAAAACATGGGTCAATTGAAAGCCAAAACAGCCAAGACCGGCGGCAGTTTGCAGATGACCGATTCGGTGATTGGCTGGAAAGATTTAGATCTCTCCTTCGGTTTGCTCAATGTCAAAACAAATGGCGTACTACGCAACTGGCAAGATAAAAAGCCAAACTATGAATTAACGGTAAACAGCCAGCTGGGTGACTTAGCCAATGTAAGCAAATCGATTGACGTATCAAAACTCGACTTGGGCTCAAAAGAAGCTGACCAGTTAGTGCATGTAATTAAAACAGCGACACTAAGCGGCAAGGCCTTCTTCGATATTAAAATGACCGGCGTAGAAACTCAGGCCAACATACTTTCTAAGCTGAAAGCTGAAGGGCTCTCAGTGCAGCAAGTAGTTCATGAAGTAGCGCCCGAACTAGGCCCTTATCTGGCTCTGACAGGTATTGGTGCGCATTCGGTAATTACCGGAAATTTCGAATCAAAACCAGGGCGACGCCTAACTATTCGTGATGGGCAGATAACCGTTCCAGGTTCGGCAATTAAAGTATCTGGTGAACTTGACCTTCTGAAAGATTCTTTTGATCTCAATATCGATGTCGAGAAGCTCTCTCTAAAAAAAGCCTGGGAAGCCGCTCTTAAAGACCCTAGAGCACGACAAGCAATCTCAACACGCATTCGCCGCACCAATCTCAACACTTTATTTGTTGACGGCATTGTGCGAGCTTCAGGCAATATAAAAGGCAACAGTCGCACCCAAAGAATGACAGCTGATGTGAAAGCCCATTTAGACAATGGTGGCTTTGCCACAGCTGACCATACACTCAATGCCAACAGCATTTCGGGTGATTGCTTAATTAATGGAGACACTCTCAAGTTCAACAATGTTGCAGGCAAAGTAGGCGCTGCCGGCAAGTTCACCTTAACTGGCGGAGCGGTGAAACTCTTCACGGCAAATCCCATTATCGACCTGACCCTTAGAGGCACCAACGTCAATTTCGAAAACCTCAGCACAATCATGAACTTGTTTGAGTTGAAGTTCCCGGCAGTTACCGACCAGCATTTGACCGGCAAAGTAAAAGACCTGCTGATTAAGTTGACCGGCAATCCAGAGAAGCCGCAGGTCTATATGAGTGCTTCTCCAGATGACATCGCCTACAGGCCGCCGGGCCTAACCCGGCCAATTAGAGCCGTTTCTGGCAATATTCTATACGAGCATGACAATGTCACACTAACTAATGTAGGCATTATTAGTCGGGGCATGAGACTGACTACTTCTATTCGCATTGACGACTTGTCGCATGCAGCAGAACTGCGTCGCGTGCACGTCAAAAGCGATGGTATCGAGATTGGTGACATCGACTATTACCTCAGCTCGCCAGTACTGCCGACACCGCTCAGGACTGCTTATAAAAATCTACTTGATACTTACAAAATTAAAAATCTCCACGGCAAAATTTACGGCGATGTCGTGGTGGTGCCGAAGAACAAGAAAGACTTTAACTTAGAAGGTGTGCTTGGTTGTTACAGTGTCGGCGCGACAGTGAGTGCTCTAGAAGTGCCACTTGAGCGCATAGCCGGCATTTTAGCGGCTTCTGGCGACGAGCTATTAATTCAAGACATGTCTGGATACGCCCGCTCAACTCACTTTGATTTAGATGGGTATGTCAAAAACTACCGGTCAGACAATCCCAGTTGGAAGACCGAGTTGCGCTCTACTATTGCCCCTCAAGAATTTCTCGATTTAGTGCCAGCCTTAACAGCTAAGCTCATGAACGGCCAGGTCAAAATTCAATCGGCTGGACCTTTTCAATTGCGAGCACAAATAGAAGGCAATACCAAGAAAAACGAAGTGATCTTCTCTGCCCACGCTGATGCTGATGACCACCTAAAGCTCAGCGTGCCGATTTTGACAATTAATCAACCAATTGGCGAAGAACCCAATATCGACGGTTCAGTCACTGTTACCGAAAAAGATTTGAAGCTTCATAGCACTAATTTATTGCTTGGTGATGCTTCTATCAGAGCGCAGGGCACATGGAATTGGAGCGTACCTGAGCAGCCAGTATCGTTGACAATGATTTCACCAAACCCAGTACCAGCGAAAATACTTGTAGGATTGATTGACCCTACATTCGATACTAAAAACCTTACTGGAACGCTCGATGGCTTTATCAATCTTGATGGCCCAGTACGGCACCCTAAGCTAACGGGAAAGATTTCACTTGATCGTTTGAGCAACCCCGACTATAACCTCTTCAATTTAAGCGGCATCATATCAACTGACAACTTGAACACTATAAAAGACGACCCTTATTCTTTGTCAGTGGCCAGAGTAGACATCAATTATTTGAGACTACGTAAGCTTTCGGTTAATGACATTGGTGGTGTCATTCAGATGGAAAGCCAGGAAAGCAAAGATGGCCGCCATCTAGCCCCTCGCATTGCCCTCAAAGAAGGCACCGCTCGCGTAGCTGGTGGCTTACTTAAAATGGACGGCTACGTCGATCTAGAGCGCCGTCAGGTTGTCTTTAACAGCAACATGACCCAAGTACACATGGAAGAAGTTTCTGACCGCCTGCTTGATACTCCGGGTGAACTGACTGGTGCTATGGACGGTGACATTCACATTACTGCTGCCGGGGCCAACTATAAAGAGTTTCTCGCCAATCTAGAGGGTACTGGGGCCTTTACCATTAAAGACGGCATTGTCGCTCGCTTTGGTCAATTGCAAACCAAACTTACTCAGGCTAACTTATTGCAGCAAGGTATTCTCGGCTTCAACTTCAACAACCTCATGCAGAGTATGGTTCCGGTGCGAACTGGCGAATTTAACGAACTAAACGGTCGCTATTCGATTTATCAAGGCATGCTCAATATCAAAGAGATTCGCTTTAGTGGAGACGACTTGCGCATGTGGGGAGCTGGCACTGCTAACCTCCCGCTCAATACCATTAACCTTGAGATAGCCGGCACCATTCCTCGTGTAACCAAGTCTCGCCTTGGTGGCATGTTCGGTGACCTATCAAGGCGCGTCACTATCTCTAAATTTCTCAATAAAGTCACCTTTGGCAAGCTAGAAAACCTGCCTTCTCTGCCCTTAATTGGAGATATAGCAGCTGATAAACCGAGAACATTTAGCTTCACTTCAAATGCCAACATGGCCGATGCAAAAGCGATAACCAAGTCGATTGAAAAGACATTCAAATGGCTGCCCAACAAAGCTGCAGCTAGTGCCCACCCTGTTCCTGGCATTTAAAAGTTTATCGCCATGCGACCGATAAAAAGCGCCACCACTGGTGAAGCCTAATTTTGCTTGCCTTAACTGTATATATGTGTATGATATATGCAATGACAGGGCAATTGAATAATTATTCCGGGCTGACTCCCATCAGCCCTATATCTATCTCTGCACGTGGTTCTATTGATGGTTCCAGTCATAGCGCTGCGGCCAGCAATTTAGTTTCTTTCCTGCCACCATATTTAGAGCATGTCAGAGCTGAGCGTAGTCTCGCACTCAACACTGTAATTTCATATCAGCGCGATCTTACTTTCTTCAGCAACTGGTTCAAACTCGAACAGCAAAGTGGTCGCATTAGTTCGCTGACAGGAACGATGCCAACTAGAGGTGAGGTCTTGCGTTACCTCTCCTCGCTCAAAGCTAAGGGCCAACAGCCAGCAAGTGTTACTCGCATGCTCGCTAGCCTACGAGGCTGGTTTGGCTGGCTCAAAGACATGCACTATGTGCAGAAAGACCCATTAGAGCATTTTGAAAATCCCCATCGCATTAAAAAGCTTCCGCAAGTTCTTACAGCAGCCGAAGTCTCTCTCCTTTTTGCAGTTAGTAGTACCGCTCGCGAAAAAGCTATACTAGAGCTGCTGTATGGCTGCGGTTTGCGGGTATCAGAGTTGGTTGGTCTCAACCTCTCTGACTTAAATATCGCCCAAGGCTTCATCAAATGCTTTGGCAAAGGCTCAAAAGAACGTATTGTGCCAGTGGGCAAAGAAGCAGTGGCGGCGCTTGCTTATTATCGAAATGAAGTAGAAGAGCTTAAAAACGCCAAGCTAAAACAAGCTATAGAAGAGCAGAAAGCAAATCAAGGCAAGCCCCGAAAACGCGGACGGCCTAGAAAAGAAATAGCATCGCTACCGAAGAAAAACGAAGCTCGCACTAGCCGCCGCGCAATAAAAGAAGAGCCTTTATTCAAAGATGAGCAGGGTCAGAGGTTGTCTCGCCTAGTAGTCTGGCAAATTGTCAAACGCTTGAGCCAGAAGGCTGGAATTACGAAATCGATTTCGCCCCACACTCTTAGGCACAGCTTTGCCACTCATCTACTTGAAAACGGCGCAGACCTCAGAGCGGTTCAAGAGCTATTAGGTCACGCCAATTTGGTGACCACACAGCTCTACACCCACGTCTCCAGGGCCCACTTGAAATCTGCCTACACGCAAGCACAACTCAATTTCAGTAGGCTTATAATGTAAGTCTCCCTCTTTGAAGTGATCTCATCTAATGCGCTTGCAATTACAACTGACGACTTCACTGGTCTTGCTACTTTTATTTTTATTGAATAGCAACATCAGACCAGCCTATGCCCAGAAATTTAGCAACAGTAGAGAAATTGGTGTCTTCTATGCCACCACAAGACTAAACGATAGCCCAAGTGGGCGCCCCCTTTATGGTGCAGCACGTCACCTAGATATCGGCCTCGGTCAGGGTTCTACCGAGTATGGCGTCGCTACTTTTCTCAAGCCTGACGCCAATATTCCAACTATTGCAAACAGCCCTAACTGGATGCAACTGCGTAGCGAAATGGCAAAAAGAGATAATTATTGGATAGGCTCTAAGGTCGGCCAACTGAACCGCTTGTCAGACAGCGACTTTTTTAATCGAGTGAAAAATTTTCACGGCCTAATCTGTATTTACATTCATGGCTATGACATGAGTTTTGAAGAATCAGCCAGAGAATTGGCTGAATTAGCCGATGAATATGAGCGCAGAGCACCGGGGCAAGAAATTTTACCCATACTATACGCTTGGCCATCCACTGGTAATAAAGCCGATTATACCGGTGACGAAGCCAGTTTAGAGTGGGCCGAGGCTCCGTTTCGCGACCTAATCAACAGGCTCAATCGCGAGAAAAGTTACGACACCGCAATCGACTTAATTGCTCACTCAATGGGCTCTAGACTAGCTTTCTGGTATGCCATGGGTCAAAGCCAAGTAGCCTTAGGGGCACCTGGTGCCACGCCTTTTCGCAATGTCTTTCTCTCATGCGCTGATATCGACTATCACACAGCCGAACAACGCAAAGCTGACCTGCAAAAATGCACAGAAAAAAACGTCTTTGTTTTGACTAATGATAACGATGGACCACTACTCACTTCGCAAGCTTTGCATGCCCAGACACGTTTAGGTAGGCCAGCCGATGGAGGCATAGCCATTCGTCAGATTGCCACCACCGGTAACCTCACTGCATCTAAATCTGCTGACCTCTTAAACACAGTCAATAGTTTATTTACAGCCAATAGCAACAGTGCTGCCGACGGCGTCGACTCGAAAGGCAGCTTAGCAAAATTTGCTCTAAACACTTTCTTGCAGAAGAAAAATGCTACCAGTAACAACAGCTCTCTAGCCCAAGGCCAACAGACAGAAGCACCAGACATCGCTACCTGGCTGGCAAAAAATCCCTATCTGAGCCGAGAGTACGGTCCCAAAGCCCAGTTAATTGATGACACCGGCCTTGTTACAGTAAACATGGGACACCGTATTGCTTGGCCTCTAATAGCAGGACTGATGCAAAGCCCACCAAGCCCTTCTCCCTTTGTCACAAGTGTGGTTCATAAACGTCCAGACGCTTTGCTATTAAGAGAGATGGGTGGCAGCCCGACCTATCTGTATCGCTACAACAAAATTGACCTAGATCGTTTCAGTCGCTGAGCACTATAAAACAATTAGTAACAATTAATTGGCAAGCGAAGATGTCATTGCTTGGGATGCGATAACTTATAAGCAGGTTTTTGATGTCTAATAGAATTAAAACAATTAGGCTTATAAACCCCGGCTGAAAGTATCTAGGTCGTTCATGATTGAGTATTGCTGGTCTTAGCAATACTGCAAAGGCAAAGCTCAAGCAGAGCTAAGAACGATTTATGCAAGAAACTAATATCAGTAAGCCACAAACATTTTCCTTTTACATAAACAAGGTAGTTTGATGAGTCGAAGCAAGGTAGAGGGCACCAAAATTGCCCAGGCTGCAAAAGATCTCAATGTCACTAGCGTCACTATTAGACGCTACATTCAAGAGTTCGAAATTGAGACAGCCACTGATGAAAACGGTATCAAAGTTCTTCCAGCACAAGCACTAGAAGAACTACAAGAAATACGCAAGCTCAAAGAAGATGGCCTCACTAATCCTAAAGTGATGGAACAGTTAGAAGAGATGCGCTCAGCAAAGACTGATGAAAAGCCTAGCAAAGCAAAAGCTCGCGGCAAGGCAACTAAAGTTGTTGCAACAAAGGCTAAGAAAGCTGTTGTTGAAGTTGAGGATCAAGCTGAAGACGACGAAGAAGAAGAAATCAAGCCCGAACCAGTAAGAAAAGTGCGGGCTGTCAAAATCGTTAAGGCCCAACCAAAAGAAGATGCCGACGAAAAAGAAAAAGAAGACGAGTCTTCTTCTGATTCTGATTCAAATGATGAACAGTCAGCACCAGGTGAAGGCGGCGTCGAAGGCGAGAAGTTCATGCACTCTCTCACCTGTCAGACTTGTGCCAAAACTTTCGAGCATAACAATCCTCGCTTGAGAGACTGTCTCGATTGCTACCGCGCCAAGCGCAAAGAAAGAAGACGGGGCGGCGGCGAGAAGCACAAGAAAGTTATCGAGAACCCATTAGCGACACAAGTTCTCAGCAAACAGTCACCAGTAGGGCAATCTGCACAAGCTGGCGTTGAAGCAAAAGATGGTGAGCGTCTCGACCGACTTGATCGCCCTGACAGACCTGAGCGTTCAGACAAATTAGAGCGTCCTGACAGACCAGACCGTGGCGATAGACAAGAACGCGGTGATCGAGCAGACCGCCCAGAAAGAACTGAGCGTGACCCAGCTGCTAGAACTGATCGTGAGCCGCGGCGTGATCGCGAACCACGTGAGCGTGATGGTAGAGAAAGAGAAGCAAGAGAAAGACCAGAGCGCGTCGCTGTGGCAGCAGCAATGCCAGCCGCTCAGCGCAGTGCTGAACCATCTTCTTGGGCTCAGATGCAAAAGCCTGTTCGTTCATATAGAAAAGCCATCGAAGAAACCCGCTTGATCACTGGTTCGCTGAAACGCAGATTAGAGCGGCCTGATCTTCCTGAAGGCGAAAGACGTTGGCTAGAACAAGTCTATGCTTATCAATTGATCTTGCACCAAGGCTGGAGGCATCTAGCTGAGTACAAGTCTGGCAGCCCAACGCAAAAGCCGCAGCAAGAAGACTAATACTAAAGACTAAGCTGATCGAAAACAGTAAAAAATTGATTGCCAGATTCGAATTAAAACGGGTCTGGCAATTCTTTTGGCAGAATTGGCATCTGAGAGTGTGACTGCGGCGCCATATTAATGGGCGCGGCATTAGGTGAATAGAGAGGTGCACCATTATTGATCGGTGGCATTTGTGCCGAATTTTCAAAAGGATTTGAAAGCGCTTGGCTTGGAGGGGCAGTCGGTGGGCTCATCTTAGTCAAATCGAGAGTGCGACCGACTCGAACAGGAATTGATTCTCCTTCATGCAAAAGAAAATCTCTACCTCTATTTGTGCGGGCGCGCACAGCACCAATTCCTGAAGTGAATGAACCCAGCATTGAGGTGACAGAACCGGCATAATCTGACATAGACATGCCTGGTCCACGGCTCACTGGTGGCTTCTTCATGGTGTGGGCCGGATTGCGTTCGATCATGCCAGTAAACGGAATAGAGCGACCATCAGGAAAAACTAAAGTTGTCAGCCCAACTTCGACGTTTCCGGGCATGGCAGTTCGCAGAGTAGCAGCGGCTGACACCCTTACGACCTTGCCAATAATGCGCGAACCACGCGGAATTAGCTCATGGCCATTCTGGCTATGACCATCTCGCAACACTATTGAGAATAGATCGCCGGCCTGACTTTTCTTCGACGACAGCTCATCGCCAAGCACCCCAGTGAGAACCGAACCAGCCCCAACCCGAGAAACCAACATTTGCTGAATTACTTCATCTGGTATTTGACGTCTGCCACCGTAATCAGGCACACCGGCTTCGGACGCCGAAGGAGCACCTAAGCCAGGTGCCATCAGTCCCGGAGCCATACCAGTGCTCGATGCTTGGCCACTACCGACAAGACCTGGAACGGACCCAGGAGCGGGTGGCACCCAACCCTTGCCAACCGGTCCAGTTGGTGGCGGGCCCTCAGGGTGCTGCATCTGCCATTGTTCTCGCGCACAAACGGGCGAAACGGCGCTTACAACGGCTAAGCAGGCGATCAGCGAAATGGTGAAAGCCTTATATATAGACGCTTTCCCTGTAATCACCATGCGGCCTCCAAGATAAGCAAAAAATCATAACCATTCAATCTAACGGTTATTCTATGTGGATTTTAAGCAAATTAGCAAATTATTGCGTAATACAAGCCCCAGTACCAATTATTGACAGGTAAGGCCGTGTTACGATCTCGGGTTCGTAGCAAGGTAATATCATACGTAATTCCGAGTAACTTCGAGTTTCGAGTAATCCTTTGCCTGCCGAGCAGGACGTTTAGACCATAGGGGATAAAGCATTGGCTGAATCTAAAAAACAAAAACAGTACGAATCTGTTTTCATCGTTAGACCAAATCTTGATGAAGACGCTGTAGACCGCACCATTAGCCTCGTTGAAGAATTCATCAAGGCACAAGGTGGAACGGTTGATGCAGTCGACAAAAAAGGCCGCAAGAGACTGGCCTACGAAGTAGAAAAAATGCGTGATGGATATTATGTCCTCATTACTTTCACAGCTAAGACTGAGTCTATTTCACCGTTGAAGCGAATGATGGTGCTCTCCGAAGACATTATCCGCTCACTTATCGTTGTGTTGGAAGAAGAAGCGAAAGCAGCCCAGTAATTTACTCTAGAGCTTTTCTAGAGGGGTAACTTTACACACAAAGTAAGTAAGCAGGTATGCCATGAGTTTGAGCAAAGTAGTCATTTCAGGGCGGGTAGTGAAAGCACCAGAAAAGCGCTTCACTCCCAACAATAACGTTGCGGTTACTGAATTTACCATTGGGGTAGATTCACCTAATCGTCAAGATGGTGGAGTAGACACCAATTTCGTCAAAGTAATTACCTGGAGAGACCTCGCTGAGCGCTCCGCTCAAGAGATCAAGAAAGGCGATTATGTAGCCGTTGATGGACGTTTGCAAATCAATAATTACACCACAGCCGAAGGCGCCAAACGCCGCGATGTGGAAATTGATGCAGTGGCAGTAGAGAACCTCTCACTGACAGTGGGCGGAGAAAG
>JBBRMD010000015.1:0-95184 GCA_038231015.1 Candidatus Obscuribacterales bacterium | reverse complement strand
AGCCACCGAAGCAAAATTGGCCGGTCCAGAACAGATACGTGGCAAAACCGAACCAATTGAAATGGCTTGCAGTGGCGAATGTTTAGACGGCAACTGAGTGACTAAGCGATTTACCCATCCGCTGCTAGCCGATTTCTTACCGGGGATACCTGACTCCATATAATCTTGGGCATCAAAATGCGAGCGAGTAGGATCAGGCGATCCACAGGCATGGACGAAGGCTAAAGTCTTGTCTTGGAATAATGGATGAAGGGGAGCCAAAGCCGGATGCATGCCAAAATAGCTGTCGAGATCGATGAGCCCACCATTAGACTTATGCAGAGCAATTGTCGGCCGGATTATTTGATACTGGCTATCACCATATGGCGCTATGACATTGAGGCCGTCCATACCTCCACGCAATAGAATGACAATCAGTTTTTTAGCAGAATCGTCATCTTTACCGTTGCTGTACGCCCACCCTCTTGAACCCGGCAATGCTAACGAAAGAGAAGATAGAGCAGCTAATTGTAGAAATTCACGTCGATTCATAACTCACCTAATAGCTCATAAATTCGGGACTTCCAAGCAATAGCGCCGTCTTAAACGGCTCACCAGACTTGGCTATCACTTCACTAGTTCGAGGAGAAAGCTGGCCACCATTTACGGTGCGAAGTACTAGATCATAGGGCTGGCTACTTTGCGCCATTGCCCCAGGCCCTTTAGTTGCGGGCGAACCAATTGTGGTGGCAAAGTTTATGCGCTTCAATAGTGCATCAGAATTGAGCCAAGCTTCTTTTGTATTCTTATATCCATCTGGTGTCAGGCAGCCGTAGAGAGGCTGGCCTTGCAATCTCATGAACGAATAAATAGGCTCATAGCGAACTGGTCTTGCGCCACTCGCGCGCAGCGCCGAAACTGTGTAGCGAAAAGGACTTTTATATTTACTATTGAGATACTGAGCATCAAAAAATTCATGGCTCTCAAATAACGTCGTCAAAACAGCTTTAATATCGCCGTCGCTTTCGCTAAAGCGTTTGGCCAGGCGATCTACTAACGCCTTAGGCGGTTGGTCTGCCACAAAATACTGAGCCAAAGCGAAACTAATATGATGGGCAGTGGAAGGGTGACGAGAGAGAAAATCGAGAGCCTCTTCAATCTCGCCAGCACCAGAAGCCGTTATTGTATGACCAAGAATTACTTTAGTACCCTGGTCATGGCGAGCAGGGAAGAACTGCCCCCAATAGCCATTAATCGGTAGTGACAGGCCTGTTAAAACCCGCGCTAACTCAATCACATCTGTTTGCGTATAGCCGCCATCAACACCTAAGGTATGCAGCTCCATCAACTCACGAGCATAGTTTTCGTTAAGGCCGCCTTTCTTCTTGGCTGGGGCCTTTACAGCTCCATTTGCTTGCAGACCTGGCGGCGTACGCAGGTTCGTTCCCGCAGCTGCATTTTGCCAATTATCTAAATAGAAAAGCATGGCAGGGTGATAACAGGTGGCACCAAGAATATCGCGAAAACGCCCTAGAGCATTTGGCCTGATTGCTTGCTCTTCATAGGCTCCGATCAAGACATGATCTAAGCCTTTATTAATGCTGATGTTGAAATGGTTGTACCAAAAATCAACCATCACTTCTTGCAGTTGTCGCTCACTGTCAAGAGCGCGAATCATGCGGGTTTTATATATTTGGTCAGAAACGACTTTTACGTATTTCTGCCGCTCCTGCATCGCTTCTTTAGCAGCTGCCGATTTATCCGGTTTATCAGTTTGCCCTGTTCTATCGGCTTTATCTGAGCCTGCTGAGTTATCTAATTGCCTTGCTGTTTCAACGGAACTGCCAGGAGCACTCACACTTTTCAATTTCTCTTTCTTCTGAGCGGCCAAGAGCCTAAATTTCTTGATCAGGTCTGCTGATTTCTCATGAAGAATTTCAGCTGACTGGACCTGATCAACAACTATTTGGTTTTCGGCACTCGAGTTAGGATTTAACTGACTAGCAATATAGGCTTTAACACCCATGGTCTTAACCCGTTCGAAGTCGCCGGGTGCGGCGCCCATGGTCATGCGGTTCAAGACTTGAACGACTTTCTGATCTTCATTCATAGACCTGGGTGTAGAGGCAGGCGCGAAGGTACTGGCAGAAGAAGCAGCAGAGGAAGCGGCATAAGAGGGGGCAGAGATTGGCGAATTCGTAGAAACAGATGCACCCGCTGCTGTCGGTTTCGCTCGGTTCTTCGCCATAGACAGCCGAGCCGGCGCAGCGGCGCTCTCAGGCCCAGCCGACACCATTAAATATCCCGCTATCATAGACCCCAGGAGCAATTGCGCTAACAGCCCGGCATGATTCATCTCATTCGCCTCTTCTCTGAGCCTCTAGAAGCTCTGTGCCAATAAATAGGTCTGTTCAGTCTATAACGTCAGAGTTCACCCAAAAGTTCAAATGACAACCTTAATTTTGTTACTCAGCTTGAACCTTCAAGCAGTCAAGATTTACTAGCGAGTCAAGCGTGCTAACGTCAAGCGTTAGCTTATAGATTGACTATGTAAAACAAAAATGGAGGCCGCGTGAAGAACATCGGCATTATCACATCTGGCGGAGACTGCGGCGGACTAAACGGCGTAATTAAAGGGGCAGCTTTGAGCGCTCTCAACAAGGGCATGACTGCTTGGATTATTCCCAACGGATACGCCGGCCTCTACAATTTAGTCGACCTCAAGCAAATCACTGAACTAAACCGCGAACGCATTGCTGAAATAGATGTCTTCATGGCCGGAAGCGAAGCTGGCAATTCACGCGTCAAAGTCTCAAAAATCAAAGACGACAAGAAATACGACCGTATTAAAGACGGTCTCAAAAAATTCAATCTTGACGCGCTGGTTATCGCTGGTGGCGACGACACCGGCAGTGTTGTTGTCGACCTCTCAGCACAAGGCATTGCCTGCGTACATGCACCAAAAACTATGGACCTCGACCTTATGCCTTACAGCGTGGGCGGTGACTCTACAATCAATCGCATAGCTGAACAAGTGCGCGACTTACACACAACGGGCCGCACCCACAACCGCATCTTGGTGATGGAAGTTTTCGGCCGCTATGCTGGTCACACAGCCTTCCGTGGAGGAGTCGCCGCAGATGCTGACGCCATTCTCATTCCTGAAATTCCCGTTGATTTTGATGTGCTCTACAAGTACGTCAAAGCACTATTCATCAAACGCATCGAAGAAAGCGATGTCTTTGCCGGAACAGTAATGATTGTCGTGGCAGAAGGCTTGCGCGATTCATCCGGTAATGAGTTAGTCGACATGAATTCGCAGCCAGACTCATTTGGCCACCGCAAACTAATCGGTGCTGGCACTTACGTGGTCAAACAATTGAGCGACCGAATCAAAGCCGATCCTGAAATCAAAGAGTTCATGAAACGCACTGGTCAGTTTGTTGAAGGGGTTTACGAGACTCCCGAAGTACGTGACCTGCGCCCAGGCCACTTGGTCAGATGCGGATTCGCTACACCTGTTGATGCTAACTTCGGCCTAGAAGTGGGTGCGGCAGCCGTTGAGCTAATTTCGAAAGGAACTTTTGGCGTCACAGTGGTCTCGTATCAAGATGGCAAAATCGAATACATGGATGTAGCCGACGCTATCAAACAGCGCTTCGTCAGCCCAGAAGACGTTGCTCTTTACGAAAGCCTTGGTACTTCGTTTGGTCGCGAACCAGTGAAGGCCAAAGTAGAAATGGTGAAGGTGACCGGTAGACCAAGCAGAGTTTACTAACAAGATGTTTTCTAGAAATCTAGAGTGATATCTCGAGGGGAATCTGTAGGAAAATCTAGACCATGGCATTTGACGGCATAATCGCAACTGTTGATATTGCCGCTCATCAAAGCAGTGAAGCGCAAACTCTTTCGGGTTTGCGCTTTGCCGCAAAAGACCTTTTTGCAGTGGCGGGCCGCACCACAGGCTTCGGAAACCCCGATTGGAGGCGAACCCACCAAGAAGAAAGCGTCAACGCCGACGCTATTGATCAGCTTATTGCTGGCGGTGCCAGACTAGTTGCTATTACCTGCAGCGACGAAATGGCCTTCAGCCTGGATGGCATCAATATTCACTATGGCACTCCACTCAACACTCAGTTGCCAGACTGCATTCCTGGTGGCTCATCTAGCGGATCGGCAGCGGTGGTGGCAGCTGGGCTAGTAGACTTTGCACTTGGTACGGATACTGCAGGGTCAATACGCGTGCCCGCGAGTTACTGCGGTGTTTGGGGCCTGCGGCCCAGCTATGACGCCATATCTACCCAAGGAGTGCTTCCCCTCGGGCCGTCTTTTGATACCGTTGGGATATTAGCTAGCAGTCGCCAAATCTTAGCAACCGTAGCAGGGCTACTAATTACGCAGCAACATCAGAAGAAGCATCAGAAGAAGCATCAGAAGAAGCATCAGAAGAACCATCAAGAGAAGCCGGAGGAGAAGTCTAAAGATAAGCAACAGCAGCCAACTCAGGCCTTGAAGCCAATAAAGAGGCTATTGATTATTGATGATTTATTAGCTCTAACCGAGGCAACAATTGCACCAGATATAGTGGCTGCTCAAATGGCTGCCGCAGGCAAATTTGACTCAGTAGAACACATCAATATCAATGATACCATCGACATTAGCATCTTAATCGAAGTGTTTAACGCCATTCGAGCGCACGAGGCCTGGCAATGTCATGGTCAATGGCTTGAAGCGACTGATCCGAACATGGCTGCGGCAATCAAAGAACGTTTTTTGAATTGTAAAGGCGCCACCGAAGATGAGGCAAAAAAAGCACGAGTCAAACAACAAAATATCCAGCAAAAATTGGCTACTTTGTTGGGCGATCATAGCGCTCTCTGCCTACCTACGGCTGCCGCACTCCCACCACTAAAAGGAGCCTCAGCAAATGTTCTTCAAGCAAATAGAATAGCTAATATGCAGTTTTCTGCCATCGCTTCACTGAGTGGATTTCCCCAGATTTCCATGCCAATTCCTGTCAGCGATCGTAAGCCAATTGTAAAGACAGGACTGTCTCTCCTAGCCAATTCTGGAATGGATCTGTCAATTATTAATGCCGCAGCAGCTTTCCAGTAATATATTATAAGAATGTCTGATTATAATTTCTGCCTCAAAAAGCAGCTGGTTTTCATAAATGAAAATTCCTCACCATAGACTTCACCTAATTGACCCCAGTCAAAAATCTAAACGTCGACAGCGTGGTTCGGCCATCGCCGAGTTTGGTCCGGCCCTGTTTTTCATTTTTATCTTTGGCCTTTTTCCTGTCATAGACATCATCGCCCTCAGCTTTAACTACACGTCTCTTATGTCGCTCAACGATATTCAGCTACGCGAAGCGGTCAAGCTGCCAAAAAGTATTGCCACCAACCCTAAAGGTCCGGTGGTCGGTAGCATCCCCGACAAATGGATGGCTACAGTGCTCGGAGGCGCCGCCAACTTAGAAGAACGTCCGGCAACTAGCGTCGGTTATGATGCCAGTTCGGGGAATATGTATGTACAGGTCTCTACTACGGTGTCATTACGTCCTTTGCTCAATATCCCCTTCTTCTACAAAGTTCCTGGTATCGGCGCGCCTGTTAGCTTCACAGTCTCCAGCAGTCGTCTCATTGAAAATCCCATGTTCGCTGTTCAGTAAGTACTATGCCAAGCAGAAAAAGCCAAATAAGCAGCATTGCTGCCAAAAGCCGAAGAATCAGAGGGGCCAATGGCCAAACTCTGATTGAAGCTATGGTTGGATTTATCGTTCTAATTCCTATTGCTTTGTTTGCTGTCGATGTGGTCGCCGTGATGAGCACAGCTCAGACTAATGAGCAGTGGGCTGAAACAGCCGCTCGCGCCGCAGGCAGCTGCGACTGCGAAACGATGGCCACAAACGCTGTCAAAAACTCACTGAAACGCTTTGTGCCAACCAGTATTATCAGCTCCGTTGAGTTAGAGAAAATGACCTTCGATCAAATAAACGGTCAAGTCACTGTGGCTACGGTAATGCAAATCAATGTGCCAATTCCACTTCCCGGAATGAACCATTTTGAGTTCAGAGCCAGCGCTATCCAGCCTTTACTCGGCACTCCTGCCGCCCAATAGCCAACGAGTGTAACTATGCAGCAGATTTCAAAGTTAAGCGACCAGGGTCGGGCCTCCAAAACTT
The DNA here is from genome assembly GCA_038231015.1 of Candidatus Obscuribacterales bacterium. Lineage (GTDB taxonomy): Bacteria > Cyanobacteriota > Vampirovibrionia > Obscuribacterales > Obscuribacteraceae. The sequence continues at coordinate 89,018 of JBBRMD010000015.1, read as the reverse complement.
TCAGGCCTGAATATCGAATTGGTGCGTTAGCAAAGAAAAGAAGCAGCCGAAGCGAGAACGGAGCATCTTTAATCTTGGTGATCGCCTGCGGCTTTGGCTTAATGGCTCTGATTTATGGCCTCTTTTCTCTCGCTATGTTTTTAGGCGGCTCCAGACAGGTGCGCAATGCTGCCGATGCGGGCGCTCTCAATGTCTCCCGAAAAATGATGGACATTCGTGTGCAGACAGACCCCAAATATGCAGACGTGGCTGACACTAACGGCAAAGTCGGCATGAGTAACGTCAATCGGCTTTGGGGCAAAGCTTACCTGATCAATGCCAATTTAGAAGACATGCAAAAAAGCGGCCAAGCTGGCCCCAAAGCTAGCGGCAACGGCGATTCGGCCTACCAGATTGCGCAGACCGTCAACGACTCTCTTTATGGCGAGTTAGCCAATGTCAAAACCCAAGATCTCTTCTTTAATCAGATGGCCGGGAGACGCACAGCCAACATGATTAATCCGGGTATGGGAATCGACAAGAACGCTCAAACCACATGCCCGATTGCCATGGTAGATAGGGGTGATGAAAGTAATTTGATCATGACTCCCGGACAGATTCCCACTGGCATTACCGCTGGCAAAGTCGATAAGGGCAACAAGAGCTTTATGCAAGGCTATGTGCCAATGACAGCCAACAACAAGAAATTCACTTTTACCTCTTTTCACGAAGGCGAGCAGCCGCACTTAATCTCCGAGTCAGTCTTTGATCCAAATCGGGCCGACATTGCCCCCATCGAGGGCAGTGGCACAGTGATACCGAATGCCTTCCGCCAATCGGCCTTAGCTGGCAATGGCAAGATTGATTCCACAGCCACGGCAAGCGCCGTAGCCAACCCTATTCGCAGCTACAGCATGACTATTCCAGAGTCTTACATCACCCTCTATGTCACTAATATCTCTAATTGGTATGTAGACGGGAAAAAGATCAGATCAATTCAGTATGAGACAAAAGCGGATCAAACAATTCATGGCTTAGTTGACCACCAAACACCCACTCGAGTAATTAATTGCTTTGGTAAAGTGGGCGGCGAATATGCAAGCGGCCGCAACATCATGGCTATTATCAAAGCCTTAAAAGCAGACTACCAGCCTGCTTTGAGAAAACTTTTGCAGCGAATACAAGGCATGGACCCCAGCTTTACTATGTCGAAGCTAACCACCATGCTCGAAAATCAAAATTATGACAAAAACGCCAACCGTTACTATATTTATGCAGCAGATAGTAGTGCCGACCATACTAACCCCCAAATTCAAATTCAAGCTGACAATGGCAGCCTTCCACCGTGGATTAATGTGCAAAGCTGGCAGGAAGATTTTGATGGCACCGCTAAAGACCTTGTCACCGAGCCCACCACAACCGATGAGTATGCCAATGCCTGGCAGAGCCCACCAGGAACCCCACAGCCATCAGCTAAAAACTCTGGTGTAATGATATGGACGCCCGGTTCTGGTTACACTAAAGCAGTCGGTAACCTATTTATATCGCGAACCACTAATCTCAGTTTTTCTAGCAAACCATGAAAGCAAAGCCAGCTACTGCCAGCATAACCAAACTAACTGGGGTCAACAAACTGACTCAGAGTATTTTAGCTCTTGCTGGTAGTGCTTCTGTCTTTCTCCTGCAGCCATTCTTCATGCAGCCGCTACCGGCTTTTGCCGAAAATTCGGCCATGACCGAAGGAGTCGAGGCCTTCAAAGAAGGCGACTTCAAGCTTGCTGAGTCACGCTTAGGCTGCGCTCAAGCTGCCGAATTCAGCAATCCGGTCTTTCACTATTACCTGGCAAACACATATATCAAGCTCAACAAGAAAGAGTTAGCGGTGCAAGAATATCGCATTGCTTATGCCTTAGCGCCCGAAAAAGAAGTGGGCAAGTTCTCGAAGCTAGCCTTGGTATCACTTGGTCTTGAATCAGAAAACAAGAAAGCCAAAGTAGAAGCGCCAAAAACCAAAGAGCTACCTAAAGACTTAGCGCTAGAGCAGGCCAAAAGCTCACTGCAACAACAAGCTGAAAACGCCAAGGCTTCGACCCGCTCAAAAGGCGAGCGCGATGCTATGGAGGCCGCGAGGAATCAAGGCGAAATCTTAGCCAAGGCTCAAAAAGAGCTAGAAGATAACCTCGCCAAAGGCAAAGGCAACAAAGACTCGCTAAAACAGCTGCAACAACTCAGGCAGTATTACGAAAACCAGCGCGCGACAATAGAGCGCGGCAATAGCCGGGCGCAAGAAATTCAGAAGAGCGCCGATAACTTGCAGACATTGCTAGACGAGAAAAAACCAATAGGCACTCGCAAGCTAAGCCCCGTGGGCACCAATCTTTATGTGCGCAATTATGCCGATGCTAACGACGACGGTAAAGCCAACAAAACTACCATGATCACTCGCCCACTTCCTCCCCCCAGCGCACACGCGAGTGGCACTCCAGCTAGCCCGACAGCCACCAGTGCCACTTCAACTTTGCCTCATTAGCTCTGGCCAAAAGGCAATTGGGCAGATAGAACAAGACCTCAAAGTCCAATTAAGGGTTGTTAAGAGATTAGCGGGCCGCCCCGGCCGATCCTCTTAGCCAATCAGGCGAAGAATTAGCAGTTTAATCTGAACTTTGCCCTAGGGCTGATTCAGCTGAGTCAAAGCACGGTAGAACTCTTTAAGAGGACGAAAGGAGCGGGATGGCCGATCGATATACAACATGAACGCTTTCGATGACCCTATCGAAGAAACTCAGGCGAGTCTCTCAATAGCTCAGGAAGCCTTTAAGCAGTGGCAAGCAGGCGTAATCGAGCCGGCTGTGGCAATGCAGCGATTTAGCCAAGCTGCCAGTCAGCTTGAGGTGACTAGAGCAATCTGGATGGAAACGGCAAGACAAGGCGTTTCCCGACTCTCGACTCGCGAAGAACGCGAACTTCTCAATTTTTGCGAATTAGTCAAAGCGATCGACAATCAGAAAGATTATGGCGTTAGTCTTCTCGAACACGTTTTGAGAGACGCTCTATCGTCGCTTGAAGCCGGTCTAGCGCTCACCAATGGCCACGACGGCGAAGAGACCGTTCGCTCTGTGATTGACTCTTGCAGCATTGTTTTAGCGATTAAGTCAGCTTTGCTTGAAACTCTATCGCTCAAAGCTACAATTGAAGCCAACGGCCAGTCGACTTCTCAAGTAGAAGAGCTAAAGAAACGCCTTGCTGTGGTGCAAAGTTTGCAAGACCGATTAAAAGAAGCTGTGAGCGATAGCTAAGCGAAGCAGCCAACATCACTAGTATCTCTTTCATTTTTAGTATCGATAGTATCTCCAGCGACGTCAATAATGTCATTTAAACCAGCAATAACAAAATTTGCCGACCTCAAAAGCAGCGACCAAGAATTAGTTAGCGGAGCCTGGGCGGCCTCAAAAGCGGCTCACGTACCATACTCTAAATTCTATGTTGGTTCAGTGATCGAAGCGCAAAATGCTGAAGGCACCGTGCGTCGCTTTTCTGGTTGCAATGTTGAAAATGCCAGCTATGGTGGTGCTATTTGCGCCGAACGCACAGCAGCAGTGAAAGCAGTCTCCGAAGGCTTTACTAAATTTCTGCGCATTTCAGTTGTCTGCGCCACCAAACCGGGAGGCTCGCCCTGCGGCATTTGTCGACAATTCTTACGTGAATTTGGCGGGCTCGAACTAGTTATTCTTTGCGTGCAAAACGAAGAGAGCGATGTCTCTATCTGGAAATTAGATGATCTGCTACCTGACTCGTTCGGACCAGAAGCTCTCGACTTCTAAAACTGGTATCGAATACCTATAAATTTAAGACCGAGTATTGAAGAACTAAAAACAGAGGAAAACACATGGCCGTCCGCAAGAAAAGCAATCTCAACAAGTTCTTTCAATTACGTATCAGCTTGAAAGATGCACCACTGCCAATCTGGCGACGCCTCTTAGTCAATGGCGAGGTTACCCTAGATCAGCTTCACGAAATCTTGCAACTATCAATGGGCTGGTCGGGCTACCACATTCACCACTTCCACTTCGGTAGCACCATATATGGTGACCTAGCCGATGCCAAAAACAAAAAGATAAAAGACCAATCAGTAATTAAGCTCAATGATATTTTGTCTGAAGAAGGCGATCACTTTGTCTATGAATATGACTTAACTGATTCGTGGAAGCATGAAGCCAAAGTAGAGCGTGTGGTAGAACTTGACGGCGGACCGGCACTGGCTCGCTGCATCATGGGCAAGCGTGCCTGCCCACCAGAAGACGTTGGTGGCAACGCAGGCTACCGTAGTTTTCTAGAAGTTGTGGAAGATCCAGAAAATCCAGAAATCGAAGAGAAGTTGACTTGGGTGGGTTGCGACTTTGACGCCAACAGCTTTGACGCTCGCCTAGTCAACTTGCAGCTATCGCTCATGGAAGCAAATCTTAGTGGGGCTCTAGCCTCGATCTTCTAGCCTGACTAATTATTTGCTTACTTGCAAAATGCGCAGCAGATCGTAGCGTCGCGCTTCCATATCAACTGGTGTAGCGCATAAGCAATAATATTGAACTTTACTGGATTTGCCAGCAGAATCGACTGGCATTGCCTTCAATACTGATATCTCTTTCAGGACAGTGATTCCATTCATGGCCACTGTGGCATTGTCGCTCTGGTTCACTAGATCATAGCTAAATTCAAGAGCAAGAGCCCCAGATGCATAGCGACTATAATCTTGGGCACGCAGCACTTTAAAATTGTTCAAGAGTTTGGCGCTTTGAGTCTTCGTGACCAAATCGAGCAATATTGTCTTCAGATCGCGGCCGTTACTCTCAATTTGACTTACAGTTAAAATCGGTGCCGAAGCAGAGTTGAACATACCTTTGGTAGCTGACTCTCTTAATGTATAACGAGCAGCATTTGGCAGAAGAAGAGGCTGGCCATATCGAGCGGGAACCATTAGGCCTGGGGCACATGCTAAATTTGCTGGCAGCATCTCGGCCTTAGGCAATTGCTGCGAAGCACTATATAGAAGCACCGAGAGTAAGACTAAAGTGGCAGTGTTAAGCTCAAGCAGACTCAAAGCTGGTTTTCCTTGCTCGATTGAGCGCACCGCTCGCACTAGTAAATAAACCAATATTACTGCCGAGCACCAAGCACTTATTTCTAGAATGCCGTTAGAACGCAGCCAAATCTCTTGTCCTGGCCAAGCCCAGCTAAATAGTACATTGACAGCAAAGGCCAGGGCGCAAGCAAAGAGCCAACGCCAGTTGGAACGGCTCTGACTATTAGAACTGCTACTGATACTGCTGCCGCTACTTCTGATAGTGCTGCCGCCCACTATGAGCGCAAACAGTAACGCCGCTAAACCATTAGAGAGATAGAGTGCAACTAAATAATAGTCGAAAAACAAACTGGTATGAAATGGTGCCACCAGAACTCGCATATTATCAGGTAGAGGCAGGTCAACAATAGTTTTAGAAAACGAAGCAAAACCACTAGCAAAGGCCAAGCAAGCAAAGATAACAGCGGCCTTTGAGCTAGCTTGCAGTGCAGCTTTTTCACTAGAAAGCCTTTTCTGATAGCCAACCACCAAAGCAACTAATGCTAGAGCAGCGACAAAAATGGCCGAACGCAAAGCAATCGAAAGCAACGAAAGCTCTGGGTCTTGGGCTGTAATGAAACCCTTACTACTAAATAAAGCGATCTCATCTTGCCAGATAGTGTTGAGACCAGCCCAGGTCCATCCGCCTAGAGCAAGCTTATCTAGCACATTTAGCGGATATGTAAGAATGGCTCCCAGACAAAATATTTGAAAAATTTCGCCTATTTTCAGAGGCAACTGAGAGAAACGTCGACTGGCAAATACATAAAGAAAATAGGGCAATCCGACGTCAATAATTCCTCTAAACATATAGAGAAATATTTCGTTCATGACACGATAGTCAGCGATTGCACTACGGGCATGAATTTCGAGCAAGGCAAAGAGCACAATACTGCCAAAAATGGCAAGGCGACCCATAGACGGAAAAGTTTTGGATGTCTGCAAACTCATCTCAAGGCCAACTGTGTGGAAGAGCCAGAGCAACCACATTGAAAAGGTCATCAGCAAAATGACAGAGTGGGTGGTCGAGCGACCAAAAGAGAGCCACTGAAACATGTATTCACTAACAGCAAACCATGCTAGTGCCGAGAAATAGAGCAGTGAGCTAGCGCTGTCGGCGTGAAAGCGCTTCTTCGCGACAAGCCAAATCAAGACAACTAAATCAAAAAGAAAGACCCATTTCAAGACAGCAGCAGAAAAAGAATTGATTGGCTCATTCCAATACCACTTAGTGCCCTGATAAAACGGGGCGAGAATAGCAGTGAGAGAGTCGTAGGGCAAGGCCCAATTGACTAAATCAGTACGCCACATCAAGACACTAGCAGCAACAATCAAGAGCACCACTACAGGCTGGTAGAGCGGACCAGGTAGGGCGTCCTTAATCGACTTAGTAATTACTTTGGTATTTTTAATAAGCTTGAAGACAATGCCGATACCAATGAAATACCAGACAGGCCAGAGGTAGCCGTTCCAGAGACTCATCTCTGACAACAATTGCCCGGCAAAAGCAGCGGCCCCACCACGACAAACTAGCGTAATCAGAAAAACCAAAGTAAGGCCACTGAGCATTTGGGCACTCGTAGCTATCGAAAGCGGCTGGCGCACTAGACTGGCTATTCGCACCGCTTTCAATTGGCCGACCTTGCCCCGGCAGTAGGTCGTCACACTGAGAGCAAGGAGAGCACCAATTACGACACCAGACTCTAGCACGTAAGGCTTAAAAAGCGGCTGCAGAGGGGTGAGCGCTAACAGGTAGACTCCAGCGGGAGCGCCAACCACCAATGCTACTAGAACTGACGAAAGGCGATTGATGCCGCTGTTCTTCTTCAAACTGCGCTCGCTGAAACTAAGAGCCAGAAAGACAGCAAGAGGCAAAAGAGCATTGCAATAATCGCGCGGAAGAAAGAGAGCGCAGGCGCCCAAGAGAGTAATGTAGATGACCGCAGTAAAAGCAAAGAAAACTCGATTGCAGACGGCTGAACCAGCCAAAATGCAGCCCCAAGCTAGTGCAGCTGCAACAACCCAAAGATAAACAGACCAAAGGGGGGCACTACCACTAGCACCAGCCAAGGTAGTCAAATCGACGGCTGGTTTAGTAACGAAAGTTAGTAAAGGCAAGCATACCGTCATGGCCACAGTAATCAAAAATAATGGTCGCAGGATAGTCAGGCTACCTAAAGGAAGGCGTTCAATTACTAGGCGATCTTGAGCATAGTCTTTCCAATAAAAACGTCGCACGGCCGGAATCGATGCCTTAACCAGAGGCACCTGCAATACTTTGTCTATCTGCCCTTTTACTTTTAGATCAGACTTAGATTGATCTTGGCCAAAAGCATGGCTTGCGAGTAGGTGACGGTTGGCTCGCGCTTCGATAGCTTTGGCTAATCGAATGAAGGGCGCTAGGAGCCAATCTACTATGGTGCCAAGCACAGGAAAAAGTCCGACGACAAAATTCCCAAACTTACGCAAGGAAGCAATCATGCTCAGTAAGTTCATAGAATTACTTAGCAGCCCTCGGCTGTGCTGCTGGCAGCGCTAATACAGGGTCTCCGCCAGTCCAATCTTTGTTATAGAGGTTAGGTGTCTGCACCACAGAGCGATCGCTTAGCACTTCCGAACCGACAAGGCTGCGCAATTGATCGTATGCCTGCCGCAAAGTGGTATTAGGGCCGTTGCATTGCAATGCTTCAATCAGTCGACGGGTAAATACGCTGTTAGGATAATTTTTCGATTCCCAAGAAACCTGATCGGCCAGAGAAGACGAAAGGACGACCTGCCCGCTTGCGAGATTTAACTTGTTGACGTTAAGAGCTGTGCGAGCAAGACCCTTACTGCCCGCCTCGTTCTTCTGATCATCATCATCATCGTCGTCAGTAATATTCTTCGACTCATCACCGGCAGCACCGCTGTGGCAGACATCGAGGATAACAACCACACGACTAGCTTTCACTTGTTCTTGAATAATTTTGGTCAACCACTGCATAGGCAGACCAGTAGAAATAAGTTTGTATTTGTCAGTGTCGTGCGACACCAGAAAATTTACCCCCACTTCTTCTTGAGAAGCACTGCCGTGACTTGAAACGTAAACTAATACAAGATCGTCTTTGTGAGCCAGCTTGCCTAGCCAACCGTCACCCAGTTTAGAAATAATTTTCGCTTTGGTGGCATCGGCATCAGTGAGCAGAAGCACATGATCGGCTTTGAAATTTTCTTTTGCGATCAAGAAATTGCGAAAATCAGTGGCATCTTTAGCAGCATATTTTAAATTGATGGAGGGATCTTTGAAATTACTGATACCAACTACGATGGCCCACTTGTCGGCGATACTTTTATCTATCGTGGCGCTAGGGGCAAGGGTAGCCGCAGCATAATTTAAGGCTGCTTCTCCGCCAGGTAGTGCAGCAGTAATTGCTGCAGCCTGGGCTGCCAGTGGTTCTGCAAGAGTTTTCTTATTTTGGGCTTGATATAGATTTGCTAGAGAAGTCAAATCGCTGGCTAGCTGTGGACTCTTGTTACCGAACAATTTTTCGTCAATCCCTAGGGCACGCTTGAGCAGAGGTTCGGCATCATCGAATTTTTTCTGGGCGATTAGCAATTCTGAGAGCGCCCGCAAATCACTGGCCACCTGCGTGTTCTCTTTGCCCAAAGACTTTTCTGCCAGCTCAAGGGAATGGCGGTACATAGGCTCAGCTTTGGCGTAATCTTTTTGGGCGAAATAAATAGTTGCCAGTCCATGAATCGAGTCGGCAATATCAGGGTGGTTTGTACCTAATTTAGCCTCACTGATTTTGAGCGATTTGTTTAAAAGTTGTTCGGCTTCTGGCAATTTTCCTTCGTCTGCAAGAATGCTGGCTAGTTCAACTAAATCGTGAGCGATAGTAGGATGGTCAGCTGTGAGCAATTTTTCGTCGAGCAGCAAGGCGCGTCGCGCCAGCTCTTCTGCTTCGGCATAACGACCTTGATAGCGAGCAATAGAGGCCTGAGTAATCCAACATTTTGAAATTTCTACGTTGTTTTGCCCGAGGGCGGCTTCGATAATTTTGGTGGCTTGGTCGCAATAACTACTTGCTTTAGCATAACGGCCTTCATCGCGGCAAACCAAAGCTAAGTCTAATAGGGCTTTACCATAATCTGGATGCTCTTTTGTCAGTGACACCGCACGAATTTTTCTTACACGCTGAAAAGCTTTCTTCGCCTCGGCATAGCGGCTCTCTTTGCGATAAAGTTCACCCAATGGCTCCAAGGCATTAGCGCAATACTCATGCTCAAAACCGAGGAAGTTCTCTAATCCGGCCAGGGAAGCTTTGTAGAGGAGCTCGGATTCTTTGTATCTACCGCTTTCGTTCAATATCTGGGCCAGATTGAAAGCCGTATAGGCATAAAGCGTATTGTTCTTAGAAGCAGGCGTTTTGAAAAGCGCCATGGTCTTGTCGTTCACTGCCTTGGCTTCACTCAGTTTGCCCCATTTTAGGTAAAGCCTGGTCAAGCCATTCAGAGGAAGCGCCAAATTAACATCGTTGGGTCCGACTTTTTTGGTGCCAATATCTATTGAAGTTTTGAGAATTTCTTCGCACTCAGGAAATCTGCTCTGGTCTAAATAGAGCACAGAAAGGTCGCTCATCATCAAAGGCACAAGGTCGCTGCTGCGTTTTTTACCGGCCTTATATTTTTTGTTCAGATGTTTTTTGTCGTCTTCTTGAGCTTCGGCGATGGCAGTTTTGAAGAGCGCTTCGGCCTCTTTGTATTTTCCCGCCGACCTATATGCTTCAGCTAAACCGAGATCTAAACTAGCTTTCTGATAGTCAGAAGTGGTTCCTAGGGCTTTTGCTTTTTCATAAGATGCGATGGCATCTCGATAGCGGCCGTGCTTGTAATTGTTTAATCCTTCAACCATGAGCATATCTAGCTTGAGAGAATCTGCAACCGCCTCAATCTTGGCGACTTTATCTTCGGCAGCCTGAACGGTTGGATAATGCAGCCCTAAACCGATAGCCAGCAGGAGCGGTAAGGCCACAGAACTTCTTGACTTCATACTAATGTGCCCGTCCTTGGTGAATGATGACCACGATTCTAGCGCATTCTAGTTTTGATAAATGCCGTCATAAGAGACGATCACCTCTTCGCCAACCTTTCGAAAAACTAATTTGAGCGTGTGACGCGAGCGTCCGATGGCTGACCAGAGATAGAAATCTTGGGCCCACTTGCTGCCACCATCAGAGACATAGATGATCGTATTATGGCTATTAGAGCCGCGCGGCAGCGGACCAGAATTATACTGACGATCGTCGAAATTGAAAACTTGCACGCTTGACAGAACTGTTTCAGCTGGCATCACCAAGCGCGAGTAAGAGAGCTCAAAATCACGCACGCCTTGATCTATCTCTTCAACGGTTAGACCGGGAGCCAACTTGAATTCTCGCTGGATGCCCCAGTATTGACCGGCCACTAGAAGTTGCAAGACTCGCTTAGTGTAGTGCTTTGACAGTTCAACTATTTCTTCCACCGCTGCAAATATCTCCAATCGAATAGCTAGTCTTTGCCGATCGAGGCAAGCAGATTTTGATACTTTTCTACCTGCTCAATATTATTCTGATTTTCATAAAATTTGATCAGCTTACCAATATTTTCGCGCGAACTAGAGGTATCTTTCTGCTGATTCAAGCGCTGTTCCATGCGCCTCAAAGCCATCTTTGTCAAATATCCTTGCGGGCCAACAAGAATTTTCGAGATTAAAATGGAGGCAAAGAAAACCACTATGGTGACCAGCATAGAAGCGAGCGGATCGCTCTTTGTTTCATGGCGTTTAAATATAGAGTCGGCCCGCTCTTGATAGGCCTGGGCTCTAGCCAATAGAGCTTGATTCAAATTGACAGCCCTAGCTTCGGCAGACTTTGCCGCCATTAGGCGCAATAGCTTGGCATACTCCACCAAAGTCTCAGCGACTTTGACGCTGCCAGGGCCAAACTGCTTCTGCCGCATTTGCAGAGCTTCGCCATAAAGACCTTCCGCCTCCTTGTATTTGCCTTGATCACGTAAATTGTCAGCAGTCTGGGTGATAATTTGGCCCATTCCGCTGTTCTTCAAAACCCGACGCGAAATTGCCAGCGCCTCTTTACCAATTACTTCTGCTTTTTCGAATTTACCTTGTTTATGATAGATATTGGCTTCATCGGCTAAGGCGCCAGCATAGAGTTCACTTTCTTTGCCGAACAATTCTTGGCGCATCTCTTTTAGATCTTGGCTCAACTGCAGCGCGCGCTCGTACTTAGAAGCTTCAGCGTAGGCTCCAGTAAGGATTTCTAGAGAATAAGCCGGATGCACAGTGGGTATGGCTGCCATTTTATCGAGCCCAGCGGCGGACGTATAAGCATTGCGAGCCAAGTTGTAGTGCCCCATATAGAGAGTGCGAGCGAGAGCAGAATTGCCTAGCCAGGCTGCTGTCAAAGCTGTCAAATCGATTGCCAAGAAAAGTACGACACTAAGCCAGCAAACAAGCACAAAGGCATTGCCGGCCCTTCGCATGAAACCGAGGATCTGCCACTGCGATCCGAGTTCATCTAATACTAAGTTTTCTATGCGAGCAGCTTTACTACGGTTCTGTTTCAACTTGAAAGCTAAAACCACAACAAAAATCGCTACTTCAAAAGCGATGGCGCGCAGCAATTCAGCCGATGGATAGGCTGTTGCGAATATAACGAAGTAGCAGAAGACTTGAAGTGCAACCGCTACACTAAGTGCTGTCGTGTATTTCGCCGTCGTGTATTTCCTCATCGAGTACTCGTCACTTCTTTCTAACAGCCTAACTATCAAGTTATAGACTGATAACATAACCCCAGCGGTTGTTCATAGCAATGCGGCAATTCCCCATTAAATACGTATTGCCTACCGATAGAGTTTCAGCGAGAGTTTCAGCGAGAGCTTCAGCAAAAGCTTTAGTAAAGGTTTAAATAGCGCTATCAGTAGGGTTTTTAGTAACGTAAAGTCACCATTTTAGCCTGGCTATTTTTTTCATGGTTACCTTACTGCTATCCTCAATTTCAAGCCATATTGAAGTTCAAGACTTATTGGGTTCAAAACTTATTGAATTTCAAATCATATTGAAAGAGTCATTATCGATTTAATGGAAAAGGCAGAGGGAAGCTAATGGAATTAGGACTGAAGGGCAAGAAAGCGCTGATTACGGGCGCTAGTTACGGGTTAGGCCATGCATGTGCTGTTTCGCTAGCCCAAGAAGGCGTCGACATCGCCATCTCATCGCGCCACGTCGACAAAATCGACCTAGTATCGGCTGAAATAGCAGCTAAATACGGGGTTAAGGTAGTGGGCATTGCCGCTGACTTGACCAAGATGGAAGATTTGGAGAAAACCGCTCGCGAAGCCCAAGAGCGTCTCGGCGACATCGACATTTTAATTGTCAGCACCGGTCACCCGCCCACCTACCCTTTCTCAGAAGCGACAGATGAGCAGTGGCAGTACGGACACGATTTAGTTTTGCGTCCACCGATTGTTTTAACCAGAATGCTGCTTGAGAGCATGCGCAAAAAAAACTATGGCCGGGTCATTTTCATAGGCTCAATTTTTGGCATCGAAGCAGAGGCAAGTTCAGTAGTACAAAGCACCTTGCGCACCGGTCTCAACGCCCTCACCAAGTGCATTGCTACAGAAGTGGCGGCCGATGGTGTCACAGTGAACGTTATTTGCCCTGGTTACTTCGACACACCATTAGTGCACGAGCTAGCTAAGCAATATGCCACTACCCATGGAGTTTCGGCCCAAGAAGTAGTGAACGCCTGGAAATACTCAGCCCCAGTGAAGAAGTTCGGTAAGCCAGAAGACTTGGGAGACTTGATTGCCTTTCTAGCTTCGCCCAAAGGCGAATTCGTTACGGGCACCGCTATCACCATAGATGGTGGCGCTGTAAAACAGTACTAAGTTAAACTAGCAAACAAAATCAGCAAAAATCTCAAGCCAACCAAAAGGCTACTAAGCAAAATATAGATCATGCTCACAATAAATTCGGTCATCACTAGAGCATCGAGCAGAGTCTTCATTGCACTTTTGTTGTTGAATTTTGCAATAGCCCCCGCTTTTGCCGATCGTGATGAAGATTATGCTGACGGCGTAGAAGCCTACAACCGCGGCAACTATCGCGTGGCCAATCAGTATTTTCTTAGTGCTATGAAAGAAGGTAATTCAAACGCTATCGTGATGCTTTACTTGGCACATTCGTATGCGGCCCAGGGTCAGTATAAGTTGGCACTACCAATTTATCGCAATATCCGCGACAGCTTCAGAGGTACAGCAGAGTCAGCACAAGCTGCAGGCTGCGTCGTGCGCCTGGAAAATCCGGCAACATTTGCAGCCCAGAAAAGTCAAAGTCAAAGCGCTACGTTCTATAACCGTGTCAAACCATTCCCACCAAAGAAAGGCCACACGCCTGTAAGCAAAGCAACTATTGCCACTGTGCAAAAAGCAATATTGGGAATGCCCCGAGCTGTTTATCAAATTCTTGATAGTGCAGCAATCACAGTCAGTGTGGCCCCTTCAGCCCAAGATAAATTGCAAGCCAATTCAAAGTTTCAAGGGGCTGCCGTGTTCAGCGACAAAGAAATTACAGTCTTTGAACGACTGATGAAATCCCAAGCTCCTTCAAGCAGCAAAGCCTTTAGCCCAGCAGAAATCAAAGATGCTTTCCTCAAACAAATAGGAGTCGCTATCGAGCAAAGTTCTGGCGGCCTATCGCGCGATCCCGATTTTCATGCAGCCTATATGTTTGACTCAAGAAATCTACCGACAGACTTGGATGAGACCTTACCATTTCTGGCACCCCCAGCTAATCAAGCAGAACAAGAAGTTTGCGCTTACGTACTTGCTGGTATCGCCGGCGGTTCAGACAAGAACACCATTACTGTTGCTCAAAACTTTCCCAAAACCAAGGCTTGGCTAATTAACAAGTTGCGCTTACAGTCGAAATGAGTTGCATCTTTAAGTTAGAGATTTAAGCCAAAGCTTTTGTCAGCCAATTAGCCATGCGCTCTTTCTTGTCTGCACTGACTTGCATAGCTGTACTCTCGAGCACGTCGGCAATGGACACTTTGGCCAATTCTTTGCGCCAAGCGTCTTCCGCTTTCCACATTGAAACGGCGATATTGCATGGAATGCTGTAGCCAGGTTGATCAAGAGCAGCAATTGCACAGGGGCCATCTTGGCGAATCTCAGTGCAGCGAAAGCAGGGGTCATCGCCTTCTAAAGCTATATAGATATCGAGCAAGCTAATTTTGTCGCTGACGCGACCCAGGCGGTATCCGCCCTGGGGGCCGGTTACAGTGCTAACCAAGCCAGCTTTTGAGAGGGCTTGAAAATGCTTGCGCAGGTAGGCCACTTTGAGGCTGTGAAACTCAGCCAGCTTCTCTAGCTTAATACTGCGTCCAGCTGGGAGGCCTCCCAACAAAGCTAGACAGTGTATTGACCACTCCACGCCGCTTCCTAGTTTCACTTCAAACCTATAAATAAAGAGCTATGGACATATTATATCCAAGATTAAAAAACGCATCAGACAAGCTAGGGGTATTGTGGATAAAATCTATCCATGATTAAATGATTAGGCTTAGTTTTCTGAATGAATACAATTCTGCGTGATTAGATTTCCTCGTGTGAATACATGACTGTATGAATTACGGACAAAAAACATCTATTAATTAGGTTCACTCATAAGAGCCGTTAACAATAGCCGTAAAGAAATCAGTGCTAAATGAGCCAGCTGCGAATAACACAGAAGTACAATTTAATATCAAGAGCAGTCTAATATCCAGAACAGACTAATAACCAAAGCAATCTAATAACTAAAGCAAGCTAACAGCTAGAAAGAGGGGCCATGAATTCGCAGGAAAAAGCAGCAAAAATCGCCGTTATAGGTGCCGGGATGGCAGGCCTAACGGCAACACAGCGGCTAATCGCTGGTGGTGCCCACGTTACTCTTATCGAGAAGTCACACGCGGCAGGCGGCCGTGCCGCTACCTTAGAGCGCGACAGCTTCTACTTAAATCAAGGGCCTCATGCCCTCTACAAAGGCGGAGCAGCGTTTGAAATTTTCACTCAGCTCAACATTGCTCCAGCAGGCAGCTCACCTGCTCCAAAGCGCTCGCTAGCCATACTAAACGGCGAAGCACTAGACCTACCGGTTGACCCAGCCTCAATCATGGTCACCAAGCTTCTCTCGATGGGCGAGAAAATGGAATACGGAATGCTTATGAGCAATCTGTCAAAAGTAGACCAGACAACCTTACAGGACGTTTCTCTTTCAACCTGGCTGAGCGACACAGTTAAAAGTGAGCGGGTGCAAGACCTATTCAAAGCCATGGTGAGACTGGGAACCTACTGCAACAATCCCGATAAGATGTCTGCAGCAGCAGCGATTCAACAGTTGGTGATTGCCCTGCAGAGAGGAGTACTCTATTTAGATCATGGCTGGCAGAGTCTAGTTGACGCTATGCTGCAATTAATTCGCAGCCAAGCTAATTCAAAACAAGATGCAAATCTAGAACTAGACGTAAATTTAGGACTAGACGCAAACTTAGGACAAAATTCGAATTTAGGACAAGACACCAATCTAAGCAGCCTTGTTGAAATATACAGTGCGGAAGTAACGGCACTGACACTTAATAGAGAATCTGGCAAAGAAAAAATCATAGTGACCATCAATGGCGAAAAGCATACTTTTGACGCTGTTGTTCTTGCACTTCCGCCTAAACAAGTAAGTCGTTTACTCAAAGCATCTAATAAAGATTCTGGCACTAGCTCTGAAACAGGTTCTGAAATAGGTTCTGAAACAAGTTCCGAAATAAGTTCCGAGAAAAGCTCAAAAACAGCTTTAGATACTGCAGGTCTTCAAGCCACGCTCGACAACATTTTACCAAGCCACGCAGCCTGTCTAGATGTTTGCTTGAAGCAATTGCCTGTTAGCGAAAATACCTTTGCTGTGGGAATCGACCAACCACTCTACTACTCAGTACATTCCAACACAGCCAAACTAGCCGAAAGTGACCATGCCATGATTCACTTAGCTGTTTACTTACCGGAAGGGGCGACTGGTGGAGCGGAGCAGGAAAATCAGCTTCTAGCGCTACTAGATATGCTCCAACCCGGCTGGCAAAAAGAACTCGTCTACAAGCGTTTCTTGCCGAACATGTCGGCTAGTTTCGGTACGGCAACGGCCGCAGCAAACAGCTCTAACGGTCTTGCGACAGTGACACTACCAGGAGTGCCCAACGTCTACGTTTGCGGTGACTGGGTTGGCTCAGGCCATCTCCTTTTAGACGCCGCCATGCACAGTGCTGTTGCCGCTGCAGAAGCTGCACTAAGTGTGGTTAGTTCTGATACCAGAGCAACTAGCGCCGGAGCAGCGAAGAAAGAAGCCTACGCTTAATTAAGTAAAAAGAGCCGGTCTTTTGGGACCGGCTCTTTTAGTATCTATTCGCTTTTCAGGCTCTACGAATCTTGGAAGAGATTTCCGATACCGCCGATTAAGCCACCACCGCCAGATTCGGAGGCACTGCCACCAGCGCGGGGTGCATGCTCAAGAATTCGATTTGCTAAGCGCGAGAACGGTAAGCTCTGCAACCAAACTGTTCCATGCCCACTCAATGTGGCGAGAAACAGGCCTTCGCCCCCGAACACCATCGACTTCAAGTTGCCAGCTCTAGCAATTGAATAATCAATTCCGGGAGTGAAACCGACTAGGCAACCGGTATCCACTCTCAATGTCTCACCTTTGAGCTCTCTTTTGACAATGGTGCCGCAGGCGTGCACGAAGGCCAAACCGTCTCCACCAAGTTTTTGCAGAACAAAACCTTCTCCGCCAAAGAAGCCCGTGCCAAGCTTCTGCGTAAAGGCAATATCGAGTTTGGTACCAAATGCTGCGCAAAGAAAGCCATCACGTTGGCAGGTAACTTCACCGCCCAGTTGAGCCAAATCTAGCGCAATAATTTTGCCCGGAAACGGTGCAGCGAAAGCAACTTTCTGCTTGCCAGACCCACCATTGGTGAAATGGGTGATCATCATAGATTCACCAGCCAACATGCGCTTGCCAGCACCAAAGAGCTTGCTCATCATGCCTTTATCGGCCTCAGTGCCATCGCCCATTTTCGATTCGAAAACAATTCCTTGTTCCATGTAATTCATCGCCCCGGCTTCAGCAATAACTGTCTCGCCTGGATCAAGTTCAATTTCCACCAGCTGCATATCATCACCAATGATGACGTAGTCAATTTCGTGCGCCCGCTTAGTGCTCATCGTTCTCTCCTTACCTTGAATCAAGAGAGGGAGTTTAACATGTTGGGGAGCAGGTCACAAAGATAAGCTTAAGTTTGCTTGCCAGCTAGCGCCTATCCCTTACTTTTCAAGAACTAGCGCACCACTGGAGCACGGGAAAGCAGGGTCGAGCTAGATATCAAGCCGGTGTCATGCAAAAGATCTATTTGAGCATTGTTGAAGTTGACAATAGCGCGCGCTTTCTCAATGAGCGACGACGTGTAATCTTGTTGGGCCTTGAGCACATCGATATTGCGCCCCACACCGTTCTGGAAGCGCAATTGAGCCAGACGTAGCTCCTCATTTGACGAACGCACCTGGGCAACAGCCTCTTCAATCTTGCGATCGGTTTTGAGCGATTGCAAATAGGCCCTTCTCACTTCAGAAGTGACCTTATTCAAAACCTGTTGTTGCTGTAGTCCAGCTTGCCGAGCAGTCATTTTGGCAGCATAGGTATTGGCAAGATCCACCGCTCCCAGACCTTCGAAGTTCCAGTTTACATTGACCCCGAGAGTGTAGAGAGCGGTTATCTGTCGGCTACGAATGCCCACACCACCGTTGCCACTTCCACCTGCTCCAGCCAAGGTAATAGGGGCCAGTTCATATTGCTTACTGAGAGTTTCGCCAATGCCTAGAACATTGCCGCTGAAAGCAAAGGTCGGTTGTAACTTGGCTGCATTAATGATTATTTGCTTCTTCGCTGCCAAACGCAACTCTTCATATTGCTTGAGTTCAGGTCGATTATCGATGGCCAATTGTAAAAGCCGAGCAGCATTGGTTTGATCAGATACTATGCGGATTTTTTGCAAGAGTAAATCGTTGGGAGCGATGTCTAGACCTTGATTGGCATTGAGATACTCGGCCAGAAGAATGGCAGCTTCGCGGCGAGCAACCTGTTGATCAATCAAGTTTTGTCTATCTTGCGAAAGCTGGGTCTCGGCCTGCAAGACTTCCAAATTGGTAGCTAGGCCACCCTGCTTCAAGTCTTTATTTAAAGATAGTTGGCCTTCAGATGTCTCAACAGCTTTCACTCTGATTTGCAAAAGAGCCTCTTGTAAAAGCAAGTCATAGTAACGCTTAGCGGCAGTCTGCAAAGTATCGCTAACGGTGGCATGCTTAGAATGTCGGGCGGCACGAAAATTATTGCGGTTTTGCAAAGCACCAAATAGGACACTACCACCACGGTAGCCGTAATACTTAAAACCAGCCGAAGTTAAGATAAAAGGGTTGTTGAAACTGAGCGGTTCCAACGATTGGCCAATCGGTACATTGGCTTTACCCTTGAGGTAATTCCACTGATAAGAAAGAGCGATATCGGGCAAGAACTTGCCCATAGATGAAATCATATTAGCTTTGCGAGCACGCTCGTTGAAGCCAGAAATACCGATATCTAGGTTGTTCTTGATAGCAGCCTGCACCACATCGTCTAAACTCATCGCCACAGTTGATGCGGCGTCGAGCAATGACGGATCGACTTTCTTGTCAATTGATATCAAAGCACTGAGCGGAGGCCGCACAATTTTGATGCGCTGAGGATCGACGTCACCACCAGATAAATCATCAAGAGGCACCACATCTTCAACCGGACCATTGTTGAGGCCACGAAGCGGTAAAGTTTGACTTGGGTCTTGGCTCGTGCTTTGGTTTATGTTTTGGATTGTGTTTTGATTTGTACTTTGGCTGCGATCTTGCCGCGTCTCGTCTTGGGCCAGAGCGACGTTCGCAGAAGAAGAGCCAAAGAGAGTGCTACAAATCAAAATAAGAGGTGTAAATCGAAATTTACGGTTGCGAACCATTATGCCAACTGCCTCCCAAATTTAGATGTGCTCAAAGCAAGTAAAATTACAGCAAAGGCAGCCAGGGCCAAGACATCAGGCCAAATTGCTTCGAGGCCTGCACCTTTGAGGATAATTGACCGCACGCAAGTTACGTAATAACGCAATGGGTCAAATAGTGAAAGAAACTGGAAAAATTCGGGGATGCTCTCAAGTGGTGCCACTGCACCAGAAAGCTGAATTACCGGCAAGTTAACAAAAAACGAAGTCAACAACGACTGCCGCTGGTTTTGAGAAAAGGCAGCTAGAGCAATGCCTATAGAAATACCGACAAGAATTGCCAGGAAAGATACAAAGAGAAAGAGGAAAATATTGCCCCGAAATGGTACATGAAAAGCTAATGAGCTAATCAAAAGGCAAACTAATACCGTAATCATCAGAAGCATTGAAAGCGGAATGATTTTAGCGAGCAAAATCTGTAGCGAATTAACTGGAGTCATCAACAGTTGCTCAAGGGTCCCCGAATCTTTCTCGCGAATAACAGCCGCACTAGAAACGAGGGTACTAACGAGATTGAGTACCAGTGCGATTACTCCGGGGACAAAGAACCAACTACTGATGAGACCCGGATTGTATGCAAAGGTAATTTGCGGACTAACCAGTTCGCGAGAAATCTGCGTTCCGGTTACCAGTTGTCGGTTAAATGTCGAGATAATTTGACTGATATAACCATTGGCGATACCGGCAGTATTAGCGTCAACGCCGTCGAGCATAACTTGCATGACAGCGTTGCTGCCGTGCTTGATCTCGCGTTCGAATTCAGGAGGCACGATTAGGCCAGCTTCAAGCTTACCGTCACGAACATTTTTTGCTAAGGTGGCTTCGCTGCCTCCTGCCGGGGTCAACTCAAACACTTCATTTTCTACTAAAGCCGCTATAGCATCACGGCTAGTGGGGGAGGCCGCATGGTCAATCACACCTAAGCGCAGGTGATCAACATCTGGGCTGAGAGCGAATCCGTAGAGAAATAATTGCAAGACCGGCATAAAGAAAAGCAAGAAAATCAATTGCTTATCGCGCATGATCTGACGCAACTCTTTAACAATTAAAGCCCGCAACTGGTGCAGATAGTTTAACTTTGCCATGAGCTATCCTCCGCCTGAAAGTTGCATGCGGCGCATGATGCGAGAGGCACCAAGCAAGAGCACCGCAGCACAAATGGCCAGCGCCACAGGCAGGTGAATTTGACTGGCAAAGTCGCTTCCGCGCACAAAGGCATTGCGAGAGGCTTCAACATAATATCTAGCGGGCAAGATATTGCACAATAGCGACAAGGGATAAGTGATATTGCGCAAAGGATAGAGAAATCCGGATAGCAATAGAGCAGTAGTAAAGCCAGTGGTAGCAACCATTTGCACGGCGGCACTCTGGCTATTGGCGCGCGTTCCCACAAACAAACCAAACAGCACTGAGCTAGCAAGAAAGACCGTGGTGGAAATTAGATAGATGAAGGGATCGCCGACTAATCTTATACCAAATAATGCCATCGCCATCGATATCACTATCAGTGCCTGGACAAAGGCGATAGCTGTGTAGGCCAAAGCTTTTCCAAGAACCAGCTCGAACGATGAGATGCTCGATGCGTAAAGCTGCAAAATAGTACCTTGTTCTTTTTCGCGCGACATGGCCAAAGCCGACAGCAGACAAGGGAAGATCCACAGAATAACAGCCGTGGCACCAGGAGCGACATAGAGAGCTTCTTCGCGACCGGGATTGAACCACAGGCGCACTTTGGTCGACACCAGACTTTTTACCTGATTGAGTTTGTGGCTCCTCAAGAAATAGCCGGTAGTGGCAATAATGCTGTTCTTAATTACGCGAGCATTATTAACATCAGTCGCATCAATGATTACCTGCACGTCAGAGCGCTGACCTTGCCTAATGCGTCGCGAAAATTCAGGAGGAATCGTAATAGTCGCTTTCGCCTCACCGAGATCAAGAGGCCCCATAGCACTGGACGAAAGGACAGTCGGAGCAGCAGATCCAACATGCTTGGGATCGCGCCAAGGCCTATTTACCAGCTGCCCATTGGCAAAGATCGTGTCGATATAATCGCGACTAAGGGCACCATTATCAAAATTGCGCACAGCCACTGGAATATCTTTCGATTCAAGCCTTGTCGCATAGCCGTATAGAAGCATTGCCACAGAAGGCAGCAAGAAAGCAAGTGCCAGAGTTAATTTGTCTCTTCTAAACTGAGCAATTTCTTTGCCCGCCTGTGAAATAATTCGGCGCATCGTCTCTAAGTTACCCCCGAAGCGCGCTGTACGATTGATATGAATGAGTCTTCTAAGCTGAAAGCAATCTGCCGGGTAGAAAGTGGTGGCACTCCACTGGCTGTCATTTCACTAATAAGATTTGGCAGTTCGCGATCGGGATCATCAAAGACCACGTGCAAACTATCGGCAAACATCGAAACTCGCCATGAAACAAATTTCTGTTTAAGAAGAGCGTAAGCCAATTGAGAGTTTTCAAAGCGCATTTCGACCAGCTTACCTGGTTGGCTGGCCTTAATTTGCGAAGGAGACCCTTCAGCGACTAGTGAGCCAGCTACCATGAAACCAAGATTATTACAGTATTCTGCTTCTTCTAAGAAGTGAGTAGTAACGAGGACAGCTGTACCATGCCTAGAGAAATCGCGAATCAACTTCCACATCTCGCGACGGGCCAGCGGATCGACTCCTGATGTCGGTTCATCGAGGAAAAGCACTTGTGGTTGGTGCAGTACCGCCGCACCAAACGAGAGTCGCTGCTTCCAACCGCCAGGTAGTTTGGCCGTTAGCAGCCCTTCTTGACCAGCCAAATCAGAGCTACGCAGAACCCATTTTATTCGCTCCCGCTTGAGGGCGTCGGGCACACAATAAACTCCGCAATAAAATTCGAGATTTTCGCGAATGGTCAAATCATCATAGAGAGTAAACTTTTGGCTCATATAGCCAAGGCGTTGGCGGAGAGCTTCTGACCGAAGGTTAGACTTCTGGCCGCACAGTTCCATGCGCCCAGCACTTGGTTTAATTAAGCCGCACAATATCTTGATAGTTGTCGTCTTACCAGCACCGTTGGCACCAAGCAATCCATAAATTTCGCCGTATTGCACTTGCAAATTGACTTCTTTCACCGCATGGAAATTGCCGTAGACCTTCTTTACGCCCTGGGCCAAAATAGCTGAGCCAGTTGAACTAGAAGCGCTAGATGAGCTAGAAGCACTTAAAGCACTTGAAGAAGGAGAAGAACTAGAAGAACTAGATGCCCCTCCTAAACTAGCTGACTTTGCCGAACCAGAAGAGCTAGCCGTTAGGGAGCCTTTGTGGTCTGTTTCGAGAAAAGGAAACATGCGTTCATCTGCGGGAATTTCGCTACCAGATTTAGCTCTTAGTTTAGTAACAAAAACATTCTCTAAAGTCGGCTCCTGTACTTCAATTGAAAGCGAATCACTAGTGCCTTCGGCAGCTGCAGCATGACGAACAGAGGCACTTCCTTGTTCTACATCGGTCACCAGAACATCTAAGCGATCGCCAAAAGTTTGCACATCAGAAAAAATTGTCGGACTGTCAATTTCAACTTGGTGCAGGCGCCGCTCCAAGCCATCAATGGCCTTGGCTCGTACTTCCAACCGCGAAAAACCAAGCGCTTTCTTAAGCTCCATCGGCGTGCCCATCTCTTCAATAGAGCCTTCATGCATCAGAATTAGTCGGTTGCAACGCTCTGCTTCATCTAAGTATGGCGTGGCAACGGCAACAGTGACGCCTTCAGTAGTGACGGTAGCAAGTAGATCCCAAAACTCGCGGCGCGAAACTGGATCAACACCGGTGGTTGGTTCGTCAAGAAGAAGCAGTTTTGGTCTAGCAATCAAAGCACAACAGAGAGCTAATTTCTGCTTCATACCGCCCGATAATTGCCCGGCTAAGCGATCAGAAAACTTTTCAATATTCATCAATTTTAAATAGCGTTGACTGCGCTCAGCAAAGTCGTCTTTGTCTACTTCGCGAAGTCCAGCCACATACTTCAAATTTTCGGCAATGCTTAAATCGAGATATAGCGAAAATTGCTGAGTGAGATAGCCAATTTCGAGGCGCGCATCACGCGGCTTCTGACCAATAACGGTAGCATCACCAGCCGACTGCTCCATGACACCACCAAGCACATGGAAGGTGGTAGTTTTGCCAGCACCGTCTGGTCCAATTAAGCCAAAAATCTCGCCTTCGAAAATATCGAAATCTAGACCTTTAACAGCCTCAAGGGCACCGTAAGATTTTTTCAATCCCTGCACTTTGACTATAGGATGAACGGCGCTGATACCAGACTTTGTAAGCGTCTCTATCATGGTTACCGTGCGTCTACAAGTATTTCTGCATCAGCGGGCATGCCAGGTTTAGCAAAACGATCGGGCTGAGAAATTCCGATTTTCAATCCAAATACTTGCTTGACCCGATCATCTTTGAAGTAAATATTTTCTGGAGTAAACGATCCTTCTGGGTCTATTTGAATAACCGTTCCTTCAAAAGGTTTATCGGGGGAAGAATCTAGAAACACTTTTGCCTTCTGGCCAACGCGAACTCGTCCAATCTGTCCCTCAGGAACATATCCGCGCAGGTAAACAGTGCTCAAATCAATTACTGAAATGAGAGTCTGGCCAGGCACGGCCACCACTCCAGGCTCAACAACTCGAGCTGTAACAACACCTGAAATTGGGCTCCTCACACTTAAATAGGCAATGTTGGCCTGAATCTGCTCTTCATCAGCTTTGGCGCTCAACTCTTCTTGCTTGGCACTCTTCAATTGGTACTGCGCCTGTAATAGTTGATCTCCGAAGGCTAACAACTGAGACTTCCGCATGCCAGGGTTGAGCCTTGCCGACCGAGCTTGGTCAAGGGCCGCGCGTGAAACTTTTAGTTGCTTTCGAGCGGCATCGAGTGAGCTTGCTTTGGCGCTGACAACCGCTTCAGATGTTGCTGCATTAGTTGCGACTTGATCGTTTTCATCAAGGGTCACAGCACCTTTGGACACAAGAAAGCTGTAGCGCTGTTTTCTGATTTGGGCTAATTTCAGATCCGATTGAGCTTGCACTAGCTGTGCTTCAGTTTCGCTCACTTTGGCATCAGCCTGAGAAACGTTTGCATCGGCTTGGTCGATCTGGGCTCTCATGTCTTCAGACGACTGCAGGACACGCAATTTGGCTTCATCAATTTGATTCTTTACGACATTAATTTGATAGCTAGCCTGGTCTGCCAAAGCGCCAGCTCTTTGTCTCTTAGCCTGGGCGCTGCGCAATTGAGCCTGAATATCATCATCGCTAATCTTGACTAGCAAATCGCCTTTCTTTACTTGATCGCCTTCTCTGTAAGCCATGAAATCTACGCGCCCACCAATCTTGGGCCCGATATTTGACTCATAGCCTTCAATGCGTCCGCTTACCTTTATGGTCCCGTCATCCACCTTTTTCGGTGCAAACTGTTTGTATCCGAACCAACCAAGGCCGCCCAAAATTGCGACTACGAGTATCGCCACTAAAGGCTTTGGCGGACCATGCCGGGTTGCCTTCTCGTCAACAGATTTGCCGGCAACCGGCTTACTCTCCTGCGACTTTCTTCCAGCGGGGCTATTTGGAGCATCGCCGGAAGACTGCGACGAGGAGGTGGACTGAGGATCGGCAGCTTGCATGGTCATATACTCATACTCGTGTAACTATCCATTGTAAAAGTGATGATGAAAGTCTATTGCTATTTTTTTGCACAAGTTACCGGACACTGCTATCATACCAACCGGTATGGATACTATGTCAATCCCCCGGGACGCAAAATTACATAATCTCGTTTGAGATTTTGGCCGATATCGCTCAAGTGACATTTTTCAAACTTTCGCACTCGAAATTCGTCCAGACAACTTGCTAGACTGTCCGCTTCCCCAAAGGTGCCACTTTGTGACTGGAGAATTGCCCACAGATTCAGATTCAGCTAAATCTGCCGTTGCCGACAGACGCGCACATCCGCGCAGCAAGCGCGATCAAATAGTCGCAGCCGCCATTCAGGTATTCCTTGAAAACGGTTACAAGGCAACAAGTATGAATAGGGTTGCCGATCAGGCAGGGGTTATTAAAGCCACTATATACAGCCACTTTAAGGATAAAGAGCAGCTATTCACTGCAATAATCGAAGAACTGACCATTAAGAAGATCGATTTAAACTATGAAGATCTTGAGCCATTAATGCTCTTGTCTCCTGACGTATTCATAGACCAAGTGAGCAATAAGTTTTCAGTATTGATGGACGATCCAGAATACCTAAAACTTTTTAGGGTGATGGTAGGAGAATCAGAGCGCTTCCCCGAGTTGGCAAGTATTTACGTCAAGACAGTGATTCTAAGAGGGATGGACTTAGCAACAGCCTATTTTGACCGTCACCCAGAATTAAATATAGAAGACAGCGCGGCTATGGCCCACATCTGTGCTGGCTCTTTTGTTTCACTCATGACCTGGCAACAAATACTCGGCGGGAAAAAACTTAGAACACTAGAGAGAGAGCGTGTGACAAAAGCTCTCAAGACCCTAATTTGTGGTGGCGCAAAAAATAGAGGGAAAGAGCACTTGTCTTGAAGATTGAGATTCGCGGCTAGCATCGAGATCGATTGGTGCTGATTTTAAACATGCCACAAGTAGTGAACCTCGATTCCACCTCACTTTGTCGCAATAGAACCAACTCATGGCAAGAAAACTTTGCAGCCACTTAAAGCTGACACCATGATGAATTGACCAGATATAGCGATTAACAGAGGCGATTAAGGCGAGGATAGAATCCGTTAAAATTTCGCAACTTGCACCTTCCGAATACCTTGTTTTACTGCGTACATAGAAATCGCCAGCTTGAGACTCTATGCGTCCTTTTAACTCAAGCATTGTTAGCACTGACGACAGTATGCCTACCGACAACGCTGAGAGTTCGCAGAGAGAATTGAAGCTTATGGGTGTGTATGAAATGAGGTCGAATACCATTTTCTCGTTTTCATCGAGGTCGAAGAATTCAGTAGAGGATGATTCTCGCTCCCGACCAGCATTACCATCTTCGAACCGCGATTTTGAAAAGCCGTTTTTAGAGTCAGTCTCGGCATTCATGGTTCTGAGCTCCATGTCGGGATGCAAGCAAGGCAAACTACTTTTAGACCGTTTAGTCAAAATAGAAATAAACAACGCTGAAGTAAGACTAGGTGCCTCTAACTCGATGCAACTTTCGACTACAAGCCTAATCTTTTTTTGAATATTATGTGCTGTTGCTTGAGCGATATCAGCTAATTGGGATAGGCGACTAGAGGCCACAGCTGCCCCATTCTCCATAAGAAATATAGTGCCGAGCCAAGCCTTAAAATGCTTCACCCTATAAAAAAGGGTTCCGGCAGTGAACCAAACTTTTGCTCTGCAATCAATGCAAGAAAAAGTTCTTCTCCACTCTTCTCTTTTGACAGATGTACTTCCGCATTTGCAGCGAATTAGACCCAGAAGCGACAGCGCTTCAAATACGATCTCCAAGCCAACTTCATCGCTTGGTACCAATGCCTCAAATTCTGGCCAAAGCTCTCCTATCAAGGCCTCATTAGCCGCATGTTCAACGCTACGAAATCTCATAACCTTTCCTCCCTCGCTTATTTGATAAACGTCAGCGAGTTGAAAAAGGTTCAATTTATTGTGGGCGTTTTTTTCGTTGTCTGTAAAAGCCCCTGAATTGGTAGTTGGAGAAACGAAACTCGACCGATATCGGTCAAGTTTCGTTTCTCTACGACAACAGACCCGAAAAAACTTCACACAAAAAAAGTTCAAACCGAATTTGACTGAGCTTGAATCTAATTCAGAGTTCAGCACTAGGTGGTATTTATAAGCTCTAAGTTAGGCGATGAAAAGTTACAGAAAGCATGGTTCCAACACCACTTACAGGTGTATCAATAGTGACAACAGCACGATGCGACCTTGCAATTTCACGAACGATCGGTAAGCCTAAGCCACTGCCTTGCTCACCCGTACCAAGTACACGATAGAAGCGCTCGAAGACGCGCTCGCGTTCTTCTTGCGGAATTCCGGGACCGTCGTCTTCAACAGAAAGCACGACACTATCTTGTGCAAGAACGCGAACAGTTACGTGCCCACCATGAGAAGTATAACGCAGAGCATTGTCAACAAGATTCATCACCAGCTCACTGACGGATGACGGATCGCCTTCAATTAAAGCCGGTCCATCAGCACCTTCAAAAGCAAGGTCAATATCTTTTTCAATAGCTACATTGACCAAATCTGAGGCTGACGCAGCCGCCACTTGATTCAAATCAAAAGATTGCTTGGGCACAATTGCTGCCGCATTAGGTTCAGCTTTGGCCAGTGCTAAAAGCCGATTGACAAGATGAGTCATGCGATTAACTCCGTGATCTAGCTGAGTGACGGCTTGATCTACCTCAGGAGCTTTCGCAAAACCTTGCAAAAGTCCTATATAGGTTTTGAGTCCGGCCAGTGGCGTGCGCAACTGGTGCGCAGCATTAGCGACGAATCGATTTTGTGCCTCAATATCACTGCGCAGACGCCCAAGTAATTCGTTAATCGAATGGACTAACGGCTGCACCTCCAACGGTGCAGTCTCCGTAGAAAGCGGATGCAGGTCATGCTGTGAGCGACGGAGCAATGCTTCCTGTACGTCTTTGAGCGGCTCAAGGCCACGGCCGATACCAGACCAAATGGCGATTGCTCCGAGCAGAATGAAGAAAATTTCCGGTGCCACCATACTCACCAATAGTTCTTGAGCGAAGCGCTTTCGAGCTTTTAAAGTTTCTGCTACCTGTACGATAAAAGTCTCACCCTGACTCTCAGCCTCAGGAACTGGAACAAGTATCGATGCCACTCTTACGGTCGTACCATCAATTACACCGTCCGAGAACACTGGCATGGCCAACTTCAATTCATGAGGTAGCGGCGGCATATTTTCATCACCAGAAATACGCTCACGCTCTGGCGAAAGAATTTGATAGAAGAAACTATCCGTATTGTCGTGCCGAAGAATTGCTCGCACATATGGCGGAAGGTCAATATTGTATTGACCGCCCTTATGAGTGGTTCGCACCGCCACAGAGTCTGCCGAATTTAGCAATTCACGGTCGTAAGTATCGTTAGCAAAAGCTACAGAACTATAGTAGGCGAATGCTGTTGAACATAGCCAGAGAGCACTTAACGGAAGAAGAAGCCAGGCTAAAAGCTGGCTGCGAATAGAAGAATTAAGCGGTCTTTTCAATCAGATAACCAAGGCCCCGCATTGTACGGATACTGAAGCCATCACACTCTAGTTTCTTGCGCAAACGGTGCACAATAATTTCAATGGCATTATGGGTGAGGTCAGTATCCCAGCTGGTTAGATGATCTGCAATCTGATTCTTATTGACGACCCGCCCAGCGCGCTGCAAAAGTAATTCCAAAACTGCTAGTTCTCGAGCGGAAAGATCAATAGGGCTGTCATTTACTAGCACTCGACGAGAGGACGTATTGAACTTGATCGGTCCGTAAACAAATTCGGTTGTATTTCCCCAACGATCATTGCGTATTAATGCTCGAACACGAGCCATTAACTCGGGCAACTCAAAAGGCTTCGTCAGATAGTCGTTCGCTCCAGAATCAAGGCCTGAAACACGGTCTTCTAGACGATCTCTGGCTGTAAGAACCAAGACTGGCAAAGACTGTCCCCGGCTGCGAAGATTACCTAAAACCTCCATTCCGTCCATTTTCGGCAAGCCAAGGTCAAGAATGACTAAGTCATAATCGGTATATTTCAGGGCATGGTCCGTATCGGTTCCAGAACGAACATGATCGACAGAAAACCGGTTATTTCTGAGAGCAAGAGCTATGCCTCCCGCCAGAAAATCATCGTCTTCTGCAAGCAATATTCTCATTTGGTCTACCTTTTCCGTACTCTTCTCAACAGATCTTTCAGCACCCTTCGGAAGCCCAACTTGGAGATTGGATTGAAGGTTCTTTTGAGGCTCAGAGCCAAGATTATTATCGAAAGTATTCAATGTTCTTTCGCTTCTGCTAACTACTTTGTGCACCGGCTCCAGGAGAAAAGCATGATGCTAGTTTTACAATAAATGGCGATTCTTTCACACAGCTTGCATCGCAAGCAATGGTTGCCAATAGATTATCCCAGAAACAAGTCAAGGGTGATCTTAAGCAATAGTGAACTGAGGCTGAAGGCAGTTGCCCAGCAAGCACTTTCAGTACTAATTGCAAGCTTCTCATAAACTCCAATGTCAGTCCTAATATAATGTCTAGCTGGCTGCACGAGTAACTGGCAGCCCTTCTTGTTATTGGAGACTGAAATGCTCAAGGCCGGTATCGTTGGATTGCCAAACGTTGGCAAATCTACTCTTTTTAATGCCTTAACTGCTTCTTACCAGGCAGAAAGCGCCAATTATCCATTTTGCACAATCGAGCCAAATACCGGCATTGTCAAAGTGCCCGATGAACGACTCGATAAATTGAAAGAGTTAGTCAAACCCCAACAAGTGCTTCCAGGTGTATTTGAATTCGTTGATATTGCGGGCTTGGTACGCGGAGCTAGCAAAGGAGAAGGTCTCGGCAACCAATTCCTCTCCCACATTCGCGAAGTTGATGCCATTGTGCACGTCGTCCGCTGTTTTGACGACGAAAACATCACCCACGTGGACGGTTCTGTAGATCCACTGCGTGACGTTGAAACCATTCACATTGAGCTGGCTATGGCAGACCAGGCATCGATTGCAAAAAGAATGGACCGGTTTAAGAAGATGAAAAATAGCATCGACAAGCGTTCACAGCTTGAGATGAGTATTTGTGAGAAGATTTCGCCTTTTATCGATAACGTTGAAGCTGTAGACCTATCTGTTCTCACGGATGAGGAACGAGCCATACTCCCTCAGCTCCAACTTCTCTCAACCAAACCACTTCTTTATGCGGCAAATGTAAAAGAAGACCAGCTGGCAGACCCGAGGGCCAACAAATATTTGCAGATTTTAGAAAAGAAAGCGGCTGAAGAGAAACGTCCAGTTGTGCTAATTTCGGCCCAAATTGAAGCCGAGCTCTCTGCATTAGACAAAGATGAACGCGACAGCTATCTTGAAAGCCTTGGTGTTAAAGACTCTGGAGTTAACACCATGATTAGGGCCGCTTTTGCCCTCCTCGGCCTCAAAACCTACTTCACCGCTGGTGAAAAAGAAGTGCGTGCCTGGCCCTTCGAGACCGGATTTACGGCTCCACAATGTGCAGGAATTATTCACACCGACTTTGAACGTGGATTTATTAAAGCTGAGATCATCGGCTACAAAGACTACGTTACCTGTGGTACCGAAAAAACAGCCAAAGAAAAAGGCCTGATGCGTCTTGAAGGTAAAGACTACATCATGGCAGATGGCGATGTAGTGCACTTCAGATTCAACGTCTAGCGCATTTTTGAGCTTTTCGGAGTTTTGAATCTTTCTCAGCTAATCGCCACAGCTGACGGCAAAAACTTGACCGATATCGGTCAAGTTTCACAACACTAGATAGCCACCAGAGTGAATTACACCAAATAGAGTCGCAGCAAAAAAATGGCTAGAACCTGCCACATATGGGAATTCCACCATTTGCATAGAGCCTCAATGCCCGTAATATTAGGCTTAAGAAAGGGAACCATATGAATCGCAGAATAATCCAAACCATTTTAGCCATAGCCCTGACCCTAGTGACGGCACTAGGTTCGATGCCTTTGGCACTGGCGCAAGGATATTCGACCTACGGGCCCTATCCTGCAACTCCGGGTTCATGGAACGGCACAGTAGCACCGGTCCAGCCTTATGTGCCAAGCAATCTCCCGAATGGACTGCCGGCCACAACCCAAATTTCGCCTAACTATATAGGTAATGGTCACACTACTAGTAACTACGGCGACTATCGCAATCCGTCTTCCAACTATCAAGTTCCGACATATACCGGACAGTCTTTGACGTATAGGCCAAACTCGCAGACATATAACGGCAGCTACGCCAGTAATCAGTACGGCGGCAGGGGTTTCAATCCGATGGGATTGATCATCGGCGGAGGAGTACTTGGCGCAGGAGCACTTGCCGTAGGTGCCCGTTCACTTTCACGCGGTGGCCTAGGCCGCGGATTAGGCGGCTCCGGAGGCGGTGTTAACGGCAACTACCAGAAAAACATGGAAGAATCCGATAAGAGACGCAAAAAGCAAGAAGAGAAGATTCAGAAAGAACTTAAGGAAGCCCACGAAACCGATCTCAAGCGTAAAGGAATTTACCCAACTTCCGCACAAGCTCCTAGCTCGATCAATCGTTCACAAGCAGCGCCATTTAGCCAATCTAGCCAAACTAGTCGTAAGGTAAAAGACTCTGAAGATTTAGAAGGCGATGTCTTACCTGCAAGTGCAACACAAAAGCTCGACTTTTAAGCTCCAAGCTAGCGCTGACTAGAACTGCAGAGGGTACAACTAGTTTAGTTGTACCCCATCTATTTGCAGGTGATCTTGGCCGAAGCTGAACTTACCATTCAGTACGACAGTACTCCAGCAACTCTAACAAATGTAATCTGTTGGATTGCCTGGCCCATTTCAATATTTACGTGGATCTGGTCATGCGTTGCCCTGGGAATGCGCATGGAAAATCTCAGCGGCGGCCCGGTCATTCTCTTCCTTGCAGCCAACGGATTTGTGGTGGCACTCATTGGACTTCTCTTGTTTCTCTCGTCCGACAAAACTATTTTTATTTCACGTGACGGACTCTCATTACCATTTTTTGTCAGTCCTGGCCTCGGCCTAAGAGCAAAGAAAAAGTGGAGTGACCTTGTTTCAATTGATTTTAATAGCGACTATGGCGGCAAGATCAGACTTTTATTCAACCACTCAAATCCAATCAACCTGCAACTTAAGCACCTAAAAAAAGAACATTTAGATAGCCTCGTAATGGCCCTAGATGTTTGGGCCGGAGGCTCTGAAAACTTTAACGCAATGCTCGATGCCCGCACATTTCTCTACCAGCAAGATGGCGGCCAGCTTCCGGAGCACAATCAACCGGGTTATACTGAAATGTGGCAAGATGAGCTGGGCAGGCGCTTCGGCTCGACAACATTTGTGCCTCTTGAACCAGGTGACAGCGTTCAAAACGGCAATTTCAAAATTGAGAAGCAAATAGCATTCGGTGGGCTATCGGCGATTTACTTAGCTCGTAGTAAAGGCCTTGAAAAATTTGTCTTAAAGGAAGCTGTTGTTCCTGATGGCAGCGACCAAGAGTTGAAAGCGCAATCGTATAATCAACTTAAGCGAGAGGCTGATATGCTGGCCCGGCTTTCGCACGAACAGATTGCCAGAGTCTTTGACCACTTCATTGACAATCAAAGACATTACATCGTAATTGAGTATTTGAGCGGAAGCGACCTCCGTCGCCTAGTTAAAGAGAGCGGCGCGCAGCCGCAATCACTGGTGCTTGAATGGGGCTTGCAGATGGCACAAATCCTGGCTTACCTCCACGGGCAAGACGAAGCTATTTTGCACCGTGATTTTACCCCAGACAATATGATTCTGAAAACAGACGGAACCATTGCCGTCATCGATTTCGGTGCAGCTAACTTTTTCTTAGGCACCGCTACTGGTACCATGATCGGTAAACAAGCCTATATCGCCCCAGAGCAACTGCGCGGCAAGGCAAATCCACAAAGCGATCTTTACGCCCTGGGCTGCAGCCTATTCTTCTTATTGACAGGTGAAGATCCTGAGCCACTATCTGTCTCACATCCCGCTGCCATCAATCACCAAATCAGCCCAGATTTAGACCTATTCGTCGCCAATCTTACTGAAATGGAAGTTGAAGACCGTCTGCAAACAGCACAGCAGGCAGTAGAAACTCTCAAAAATTTGAAACGAGTCTTACATGCCTGAAGCGAAAAACAAATTTCTACCATCAATTGCCCACCAGACTCCCAACATTCTGGATCAATCAGATGTAATGTCGTTCATGCCCAATGCTGATTTCTTCTTGTGGTTTACTCCGGTAGCATCCAAGCTCGCCATAGTGGTGGCTATCACGCCCATTTTCCTCTGCGCGCTCGGCGCCGTAGGAGTTTTAAATCGCCTAATTTTTCCGCTTACAATTGCCTACATCAATGCCCTAAAGCCGTTTCTTCAGTTAACAGTTAGTGATCAGTTTGCTCCGATGATGACCGGCATGACAAATCTTGTCTATTGCATATTTGGTCTAGTTGGACTAGCCGTAATGCTCCTGACAATTAGAATTCTGCGCAACGAAAACTCTCTATGCCTCACCGTTACAGGTATTAGCCTCGGCACATCATCATCGGTTGCTTCCTCAGCAAGCATGAGCACTTCGCATCAGCTCGGAAGCCTGCACGCCAGCAGTTCTTCGGTCGCAAGCTCTGCTGGCACTACTTCAATAATTGCTAGGAATCAAGTTATTTACCAAGAGAGTAGAGAACTAAACTTTAAAGATGTCAGCGAAATTGAAATTGTCAGACCGAAGACGACCAAGTCAAATTTAGACTATCTATTTGTCTTCAGTCGTGGATCAAAAACTCCCTTTAAAATTCGCTACGGAGACATTCTAAAAGCTAATGAACGAGCCAATTTTGTCGCTGCAATAAAAGAGCGCTTTGGCGACCGAATTGACGATGAGATGCTCGAGCCGTTCGAAATTGCCGGCGAAAAGCAAAGCTATACAGAACTCTGGTTGAAGGAACTGTCTGCCTCACCAAAGAGAGACAAATTGACTCCGCTCGAAGTGGGTGCGCAGGTTCACAACGGGCGATACACAATAATTTCAAAAATTGGCATGGGAGGCCAAGGTACAGTCTATTTGGCGCAAGATAATAAGCCGAGGAAGCGGCAGTCCAGCATTGAAAAGTTGCAAAGAACTGGCTTAATAAATACAGACTTACCAAATACTAAACTAATAAATACCGAAATACTGAATGCTCAATCGATAGACGATAAAGCGCCAAACCAAGTCGTAATGAAAGAAGCATTACCGAATGAAGTCGTACTAAAAGAATTCTTGCTTCCAGTATTTCCTGACAGTAGAGTGCGTAAGGCAGCCGCTGTAAAGTTCCAAGAAGAAGCAGACTTACTTGGGAAGTTAGAACATCCGCAGATTGTCAAATTTTTTGAATTGTTTCTAGAAGACCATAGGGCCTACTTAGTCTTAGAAAAGCTGGAGGGAGTGACTCTCAAAGAATATGTTGAAACGCAAGGTAGCATGCCGCAGAAAGCCACTGAAGACCTAGCGCATCAAATGTGTGAGATTTTGCAATACCTGCACAATCAGACACCACCTGTAGTGCACAGAGATTTCACTCCAGACAATCTAATTTTGAGCGAAGATGGCAGGCTGAAATTGCTCGACTTCTCGGTTGCCCAATCGGTCACATCAAATGTTACAGGCTCTGTTGTTGGCAAACCGCACTACATAGCTCCCGAGCAATTTCGCGGCAAATCTTGTTCGCAAAGCGATATCTACTCAATGGGCGCCACACTGTTCTTTCTAGCAACCGGTAACCAACCAGAACCAATCACTAATCAAAAGCAAGGCAAAACAGAGAATCTAAAAAGCTCCAAGTTGGGCAAAATTATCGAGAAATCGACAAAACTAGATTTAGCAAGCCGCTATAAAAAAGTTGAAGAAATCTTGATGGACCTAGGTTAAGTAAAAAGGTTAAGTAAAAAGGTGAAGTAAAAAGGTGAAGTGAAAAGCTAAAATGAACGAGCCAAGCAATCAACATCCATTGACAAAATTGGCGGAAAAAGATTGGCCCGTATTTGCTGTCGCCACGATTACCCTACTGAGTGGCTTAGCTGGCACCTGGGAGCCACTATTGATGCGCCTTTCCAGCCATCCGCGCCTCTTCAACACCCTGGTGCCGTACGAACTCTATCATGCAAGTAATTCACTGACAATCGCCTTTGGCTATGCACTAATCTTCCTTAGCATCAATCTTTATCAGCGAAAGAAAACCGCATGGTGGATCGCTACATCGCTATCCGCTCTTTCCTTGACACTGCAGCTCGCACGCTTGGGAAGTGAGCACATTCACTGGCTTGAGCATCAAGAGTGGGCTCAACAACTGCCATCGTATTCTTTACTCCCCTCACTTGTAGCGGTAGTGGCACTGACACTCACACACGGCAGATTCACGGTGAGGAGCGCAAAGGATACTTTCCTGCAAGCCGCAAAAGTGATTGCAGCAGCTCTTCTAGCAGTAATCGCCTACGGCTGCCTGGGCTTTTTCTTGTTGGACAAACGCGATTTCGGGAGCAACTTTGAATTCGACCAAGCATTCCTGCACACGATAAGAGAACTAACACTAATTGGAAATCATGACCTGGTAGCTAGGACAAAATTCGGCAGTTGGTTTATTGAATCACTCAGGCTATCTGGAATGCTGGCTGGAGCAGCTGCAATCATTAGCGCCTTCCGCCCGATTCGCTACAAGCTTGTCACTGAACCACTCGAGCATGAGCTAGCAACGACTATTTTGGATCAATACGGGCGTACCTCCCTTGATCTCTTCAAGCTTTTGCCAGACAAGTCGTATTATTTCAACAAAGACAAAGATGGACTTATTGCCTACAAAACAGTTCTTGGTGTAGCCATTGTTTTAGGTGACGCCACCGCCCCCGAGGCCAAATTTGCAAAATTAGTGAGCGATTTCAAAGATTTCGCTCACGACAATGGATGGCAGGTGGCATTCCTTCAAACCACTGCTACTTTCTTGGAAGTCTACAGACAGAAAGGTTTTGGAGCGGTAAAAGTGGGAGAAGATGGAGTAATTGAGCTAGAAAAATTTACCACCACCACCGTCAACAAGAAGACTTTCAAAAGTAGTATCAAAAAATTCGAGAAAGATGGCTTTACTCTAAACAGATACTCGCCACCATTTTCGGTGGCTTTGCTCGATGAAGTACAAGAAATTTCCAGGCAGTGGTTAGCTCTTCCTGGACGCCGTGAGCGCGGCTTCTCTCTTGGGCAATTCGATAGAGAAGAGCTGCAGCAAAACGACTTATTTGTGCTACGCGACAAAGACAACACTGCCATTGCATTCGTCAATCAGATCAGATCTTACTCGCCTGGCGAAGTGACTATAGATATGATGCGTCACAAAGAAAACGTTCCCAATGGTTCAATGGATTTCCTCTTCGCGAAATTGCTAAAAGAACTCCATGCCGAGGGGTTTAAATACTTTAGCCTTGGTCTTGCGGCTCTGGCAGGAGTGGGTGACGAACCGGATGACTCACTAGAGGAAAAAGCATTGCACCAAGTTTACGAACACCTCAATCGTTTTTTCTCATACAAAGGGCTGCGTAGCTACAAAGAGAAATTTAATCCAGCCTGGGAAGAGCGCTTTCTGATCTACGAAGGCGGGCCACCAGGATTGGTGAAAGCAGGTATTGCCATTGCCAAAGCAACGGAAGAGTAAACAAAAACCAAGCAAAAACCAAGCAAAAAATTCAGCCAAGACCAAGCAAAAACCAACGAAAAAGCAAGCAAAACTAATTAAGTCAGGGAGGTGCATTAGGTGCGTTATGAGCACTAATTGGGTTAAGTAAGCTAGCCCCTCACTCAGGCTTTTTGCGACTGTTCTTCAAACTGTCGATACGCATTTGGTAAGCTTTGGTGATAGCGTCTTCCTCATCTTTATAGAGACGATATACTTTCGCCCTTTTTGTAGCACCCTCAGCCCGAGCCGCTTCAAGCTGCTCGTCACGCGTGACAGACAAGGTACCCATAATTTCTTGAATAGCAAGACTCTCTTCATCAGCAACAGCTTCGAGAGCAAGTGCTTGTCTTCGACGTTTTACCTCAATGGCATCGGCGAGGTCTTTTCGCATATGAGCCACAGACTCTTTGGTAGCCGGATCAAGATCTGAATCAGAATCTAATACAGAGCCGGTTTTAGAATCTAATGCCGAACCTGACTTAGAGTCTAATACCAAACCTGACTTAGAGTCTAATACCAAACCTGACTTAGAATCTAAAGTCGAACCTGACTTGGAATCTAAAGTCGAACTTAAGCCTGACCTTTTTTTAGTTAGTGCTTTAGGACGCACATAATACTGCGGATTCTCTTTTTTACCATCAATTTTAAGCGTCTCTATGGCTTTCCTGGCCATTTGCGCTAACGGTGAGCTGCCACCACATTTAGCACATGCCTCAAATTGCACCAGAGCTTGTGCCCCGCGTTTCTGCTGCAGAAGAACACTAGCTAGATAGTAACGAGCGCGCACATCATAAGGGTCTATCAGCAAACGGGCCTGAGCAATTGTCTCAACCTTGGCATAGTCTTTGCTTTGATAAACTCGCTCTATCTCACTTGGATCAAACTGTGCCAAGGCCGACTGGGCCGGGACCACTGATAAAAACATAGCTAGGCTCAAGGAGAATTTAGCTCTCAATGCGCTCCATGCGTGCTGGTTCATATCTCGCCCCTGCGGTTAGCCGACTTACGCCGTCCAGCTCTTCCATATCTTCTTCAGTCAATTTTAGCTCAACGGCCTGCACATTCTCATCTAAATATTTGACTTTCTTGGTACCAGGAATGGGCACGATATCTTGTCCTTTCTGCAAAAGCCAAGCTAGTGCTACTTGAGCTGGGCTAGCTTCGTAGCGGCGCGCCAAATGCTTAACCTCATTGACAATCTTGATGTTTTTGGCAAAATTATCACCCTGATAGCGAGGGTCAGTGCGTCGATAGTCGCCTTCGTCAATATCGGCAAAACTCTTAATTTGTCCGGCTAGAAGTCCTCGACCAAGTGGTGAATAAGGCACAAAGCCAATGCCAAGCTCTCTAATGGCTGGGAGAATGCGTTCTTCTACCGAACGCTCCCAGAGCGAGTATTCTGTTTGCACACAACTAAGTGGATAGGTGCGGTGAGCCTTGCCAATGTTTTCGGCACTGGCCTCCGAGAGGCCGATGTAGCGCACTTTTCCTTGCTCAACCAATTCGCCCATAGTGCCAGCTACTTCTTCAATTGGAATTGCCGGGTCTACCCGGTGCTGGTAGAAAAGGTCGATATAGTCGGTATTAAGCCGCTTTAGTGAATCATCGCAGGCGCGGCGAATGTTACGGGGATGACTATCCAGCCCGACCACTTCGCCAAGAGAAATGTCGAAACCAAATTTGGTGGCAATAACCACCTCATCACGCTGCCCTCGAAGCACAGAACCAAGCAGCTCCTCATTTTCGTATGGTCCGTAGACTTCGGCTGTATCGAAGAAATTTATTCCAAGCGCGATAGCACGTTTCAATGTGCGTACTGACTCACCGTGGTCAGGAGTGCCATAGAGCCAGCTCATTCCCATGCACCCAAGGCCTAAAGCCGAGACCTCAAGGCCTTGTTGTCCTAATTTGCGCAACGGTAACATCAGGCCTCCGAGATTCTAAATAAGGTAATGGAAATTCAAACTTCTGAAAGCAGCTGCGATTTCAGGCATTTAAAACAAATTAGTGATGCCAAAAATTCATGAGAATTTCAATGGAAATCAGGGCAATAACCATAAATTCAA
Organism: Candidatus Obscuribacterales bacterium; assembly: GCA_038231015.1. Taxonomy (GTDB): domain Bacteria; phylum Cyanobacteriota; class Vampirovibrionia; order Obscuribacterales; family Obscuribacteraceae. The sequence goes on along the minus strand of JBBRMD010000015.1, from coordinate 50,225 downwards.
GAAACTCACTGCGGCCATGCTCTGCCTGGTCATGAGTGAAGCGGTAGATCTCTCCAACACTTGTTAGCTTAGTTTCAACTTGGTGCTGCCACTCAGATAAACTAAGCCGGAGAGCCATACCGCGATAGAGCCTGGCATAATAGGCATCGCCAATCATTTTGAGAGCATTGCTGGCTCGGTCTGAAAGCTCACGGACATCGACCAATAAATAGCGCAGTCGCTCAGCTTGGCGAGTGGCGACTTTACCGCCATGAAGCCAGTTAGAGCGCATATGCTCGGCCTTAGACTTGTATATTTCATCGAGATAGCGGTCAAGCAGACTGTCATAAGTGCGCAGTTCAACGAGCTGAGTATTAGCAAATTCGATGATACTATCTACGGTATTAGCACCCTCAAGGTTATCAAAGACAAAAGCTAAGTCCCATGTAAGAATCGCCAGTTCGCATTCCATGTAGCTAAAGTTGACGCGTAACACTTCATCCTGCTCTAACAGAGCAAGTGGTCGCACTTCACCAGCGACAAGACTAGCAAGCGGGCTGCGGTGCTGCTGCAAAAGCTGAGAAGCAGTTACGTCAGAAACAAATGACTGCACCTCGGCGACAAAATAGTCTTCAAGCAGCACCTTCTGTGGTGACGAAATAGCGGCAGCAATCTCAGCAGTCACAGTGGTAAGAATTGCCTGTGCAGCCTTACTCAGAGCCTCTGAATTTTTCACCTTACGCGAAAGGGCTGTAAACTCCTGCCAGGTGCCACTAAAAGGAAAGGAGAAGCGCAAAGCAACCGTGCCATAGTCGTAAAGTTTGAGACGCACTTCAGCGGTTTGTGTATGCTCGCCAACTTCAATTGTGGCAGCGGGTAATTCAGCTACCAACGGGGCCACGGCAAACTGAATATAGCTTGGCGCCGGAACATCCGCTAATTTGATTTGGGCAGCATGATATTCCTTTCCTGACGACGATTTGACTAGGTCGAGGTTGAGCGAATCGGCCACCGAGTAAGTGAAGTAGGCACGCAGAAAGCCCACCTCAACATCGGGAGGTTGTCCAGTAGAGACTGATTCGGATTCGATTAGGGTCTTGGGGGAAGGCATAAGTCACTTAATATGAGGGCGCACTAGGGGCTAAAATTACTATTGGGCAAATTCAAATAGCAATTATAGCGACCAGCTGACTGTTTGCCTTGGCAATACGGGTTTTACTCAAAATCCAATTATTTGAGCTAATTAAATACTAACCAATTTAAGAGGGCCAAAATGTAACTTGGCCAACATCTCCAGGTGTGCAGTGGAGTTTCTTTTGTTATTATTCTTGCCAACGTAAGCATTCTCAGTTCAATATTTCGCCGTTTATCGCACTTTTGCGACTTCACAAATCCACTCTCCAGGTATTAGATGACAGCACCAGTCAAATCATCGCAAGCGAAGTCAAATCAATTGAAATCGGCGAGAACCCTGCGTTTCTCGATGCTAGCCAGCCTAATCGCAATCAGCTCAATGTTGTCAGCTCTGGTATTTTCAGCAGCTCCAGCCGACGCTGCCACTCTATATGAGTTGGGCATTAGGGCCTACCAAGCTCACCGTTACAGCGAAGCGGCTACCTACTTCAACAATTCTATTGCCAAAGAAGGCGGCACTGCCGATGCCTGGCTTTATTTGGGTCATTCTTTTTATGCCGCCGGCGATAGAGCCCGCGCTGAACAAACATACAAAACTCTGCAAGCCAATACCAACAAGTATTCGCCCCAGTCAATCACAGCCGGACGCAGCTTGCGCTTGATTCAGATTACAGGTGTGACTAACTTCGGGCGGGCAGCCACAACTCCCGGTTACACGGTCAACCCACTTTCTCCGAATGCTCCAGCCGCTCAGAGTGGAAAAGCATCTGGCGGACAAATTTCAACCCAACCGCCCAAAATGGGTCACCCTGAAGTGAGTAGCACTGCTATAAACACAGTGAGGGGAGCCTTTGACGCCCTGCCACCGTCCATTAAGCAACTTCTGATCGCTGGCAATGTACAAATTGTGCTGACACCAACCATGATCGATAAGTTTCCAGCTGGAGCCTATCAAGAGCGCGCCGGCTATGGCGGCGGCACAGACAAGAGTTGCGACGGCCTCTGCAACGGCAGACTAGTAGTAATCGCTGAACACAAAATCAACGAACGCACTGATGAAGTTGGGCCGGGCATCAGCCCAGGGATCATGCAAGAAACCTTCTTGCACGAAAGCGGTCACGCTGTCGACAATTGCCTCAATAGCTATGCTCAATCAGCCGAATTTAAAGCTGCCTACAACGCTGATGTGGCAAAAATGTCAGACGACGACAAGTCCAAACTTTCTTACTTCATGCAGAAAAATGGGCAGGGCCAGAACGAAACATTTGCCGAATTAGCTTCTTACCTGATGGGCAACCACCGCTGGGCTGCTGGGCAGATGGTAGAGAATTGTCCGACTGCCTTTAAGTGCGTTCGCCAAAAACTCGGTCTATAACTCTCTAACTTTCAGCAGCTGCTCTAGTTCTTCTCGATTTGAGGCAGTCTAGTGCTTGTCACTGAGCGCAGTGACCCAGAGACACGACCTAGCGCACAGGCCTGCAGATGGTCGGCTTCATCTATGCGCTCGGCTGTTCGCAGCAGATTTGCGTAGTTTTCTAGTAACGAAATAATGTCAGAATCGAATGGTCCAGCAGATTCCCTCATAATTGTTAAAGCCTTGGCATAGTAAGTCTCAGCTTCGTCGATCTTGCCTTCTTCCTGCAAAATCATAGCTAGATTCTGACAAACCTTTCCTAACTCCAAGTGCTTAGACCCGAGATTTTTCTCGTAGGTACTGACAATTTGGCGGCAGAGCTTCTCCGCTTCGGCGAAGCGACCTTGTTCATAATAGATGCCGGCTAAATGGTTGGCAGAATCTGCAACATTCTTATGGTAAGGACCGTAATTGCTTGTATTGAGAGCCATCGCTCGCTTTAGATGCTCTTCGGCAAGATCGTCAGAGCCGCAGCGGTGGCAGGCCTCGGCAAGCTTATGAAGATTTTGAATGAGGCGAGCGTCACGGCCTTCAAATTGATCGGCTAGCTGCAGAGCCTGCTCTAGAAGCAGCTTTGACTGGTCAAACTGAATTTTGACCGATGCTTGCTCAGCGCGCTCAAACAACTCCTCCCAAGATTCAGCCATTTGGACAATTCCCCGTACCAAGAGACAGCTGAAAGCTTATAACACTGGAAGGCTGAAGATAATAGCGGGTGCTAGAACAGCAAGAATCTTAACGATGCTTAATACTGACGGCGCTTAACTTAATTGCCGGCCAAGGCTTGAGACAATTAGCTAACACTCTTGCATGAGCTATAATCGCCTTCTAAAATGCTTGAGCTTGCGCCTGAGCAAGCATTTAGGCAAACATCTAATTGGTAATTCGCCAGTATTTAAGTTGTAATTTGAAGCTATGGCAAATATTCATTTTGTGAAAAACTCAAAAGCGAAAACCTCTAGCAAAGCAATTAGCCTGCAGCTAGCCACCGTTTTTGGCCTGACTGTTTTTGGCCTGACTGTTTTTGGCCTGTCAGTGTTCTCGACTTCTTTCCAGCCGGCTTGGGCAGAGTCAACCCCTCTAACTCAGCTAGAAGACCATTTCTTCCAGCACACCTATCCCAACGATACTGAAGACGAACGTCTCGATCGTATCGAAAAGCTCGTCTTTGGCGAAGCGAAATCTGGTGACGGGGCAGCCCGCATAAGCGAGCTGCAGAAAGTTGTTGCTGAGGCAGACTCCACTCCTTCGGTCGCTTCAAATTCTAGCTCTGGCTCTAGTTCAGCAGCCAATAACACCTCTAGTTCTTCGGCTCCAGACAGTTCCACCAGTGCCGCTGATTCTGCCGCTCTCGCGGGCACCGATTATCCACGAGTCGATGAACTTGAGCAGTTAATACTCAATCAAAACTACAAGCAGTTGCCTCTGGCTAAGCGCCTCAACCAGCTCGAAACTAAACTCTTCGGCAAACCGAGCAGCGACGACGATCTGAGTGCTCGCACTGACGCCCTCGAAGTGCATTGGGAGAAGACCCTCTCTCCAAGCCTAGAGCGTCAATATATTGGATCGGTCGATTGGTTAGAGAATAAAGTGATCGGACAAAATTATGGCACCAAGCCGCTGATTGAAAGAGTACAAACTCTCGAAGGAATCGTTTTTCCCAATCAGCCACCTGATACCAGTAGTGGTATTAAAGAACAAATCGAGACTCTCACCAATGCCGTGCAGATAAGCAAGAACTCGGCTCCAGGAGTGACACCGATGGCGAGTACTGACCAGGGACAACAGGCTCAACATTCTTATCCTGGACAGCCTGCTCAAAACCAATATACATCGCAGGGACAGTATCCCCAGTCACCACCGGCCTATCCTTCCAATACACAGGGTTATGGAGCTGCCCAAACATCTAGCTCCGCGCAAGCCTATAATCCACCAGCATATGGCCAACAGCAGTTCCAAATGCCAAGTTCAGAAAACTTACAGCCTGGTCAAGGATACCCACAAGGCCAGAATTACTCACAAGGCCAGAGCTATCAACAGCCACAGCCATATCAGCAGAATCAAGGCTACCAGCAAGAGTCGTACCAAACCGCCCAAAACTATCAGCAGCCCCAAGGCATCCAGCAAAATCAAACCAGCAATCAATATTCTCAGGCTGGTCAAGCCACTGAAAACTCAAGTGGTGCACAGCAACAACAAGCACAGCAACAACCACAAAGCAATGGCCATCCACTCTTAAAAGGGCTAGCCAAAGCCCTAGGAGCAGCCGCTACGATGGCTGCCGGTGCCATGAGCTCAGGCATGATGAACATGAACTATGGCAACAACGGCATGTACGGCAATTCGATGTACTCAGGCGGATACAACGGTTACAACACTGGCTATGGCGGTTATGGTGGATATGGCTCAGGTACAAACATTCGTTTTTAAGGCGAGCATGGCTCTAGGCCTTAGTCTTATCACACAGTTTTTTAGTGGAAATGTGCTAATGGCAAAAGAAAATATTGCAAAGCTTCCCCTAGTGGTGGCACACCGTGGTGGCAAACGTTGGGGCCCCGAAAATAGCCTCACTTGTTTCAAGAAAAGCGTAGAGGCAAAAGCCGACGGCATCGAACTAGACATTCACCGTTGCAAGACTGGCGAACTGGTGGTTATTCACGACGACACTTTGAACCGCACCACCAATGGTAGCGGCACAGTGAAAGAGGCAAATTGGAAAGAACTTTCGGTACTCGATTGCGGCTCTTGGTACGATCCGAAATTCAAAGATGAACGACTACCCTTGCTCAAAGATGTGCTCGACGCCGTAGACGGCAAACTCACTATCAATATCGAAATCAAGAACTGCCCAAGCAACTATGCAGGCATCGACGACGAACTTCTCAAACTTTTAAAAAGCTATCCCCATCCTGACAAAATTATGATCAGCTCATTCGATCATATAATCCTGAAGAAAATCCACGACAAAGTACAAACTGGCCTTGCTAGGCGATTCAGCAATATATGACCTGCCTGCCTACGCTAAATCAGTAGGCGCGACAGCCTGGAACCCTGACTTTGACTGCGTTCGAGAAGACACTGTCAAAGCAGCTCATGACGCTGGATTGACAGTTAACACCTGGACAGTCAACAGAAAAGAAGGCTGGAAAAGAGCCTGTGATCTTGGGGTTGATTCTATTATTACAGACGACCCAGAAGGTCTTAAAGAGTTTCTTCGTCTCTCGAATTAAAGATGATATTGAGAATGTGCTGTAGCACTACTCCACGTTCAAAAATAGTGAGTGGTAGAAGATCTTCTCTTACCATTTCACGAATTTTAGCGCGAGCAATTAGCTGATCTGTGTCTGATGCTAGACGCAAAGACTTTAAATCAAACTCTGCTCGTAAGAGAGTAATGATGCCTTCAACACTTTCTTCAACAAGCTCTTGATTTAGGGCAAAGTTGCCTTGCAGTTCGGCCTGACAGACCGGGCAATCACTGGCATCATCGGCCACTTCAGCAGCGCATTGAGGACAACGCCGAGCAAGCTTCAGAGCTGACTCGTCAGCTGTTTGTGACTTGTCAGCTTGTGACTTGTCGGCTATGTGTGAATCATTGGTTATTTGTGAATCGTCAGTTATTAGCGACTTGTCTTCTTCAGACATTAGATTGGGCCTCATCAGGTCTTTTTGGATCTCAGTAATACTCACTAATTTTCACTATTTCTCAGTAATTCTTAGTGAGCCTCACTTATTTTCAGCTCAGCAATTTCTTTTTCGTCTAGTTCAAGCGACTCGATTTCGTCTTCAGCAAGTGGCAATGAAAACCAGAATATCGAACCGCCCCCATTGGGAAGCTCTACCCCGATTTCGCCGCCATGCTGCTCGACAATAGCCTTAGCTATGGCCAAACCCAGACCCGAACCAGCACGGTTCTTACCGTCTTTAGAGCGCAATTGTTCAAAGCGACCAAAGAGTTTGTGAGCTTGATTTTTGGCCACACCGGGGCCAAAATCGCGCACAGAGATCTTACAACTAGATCCACTTTTCTCGCAACCAACAATGACTATACCGGGACTTGGTGAATACTTAATGGCATTGGCCAAAATATTAGAAAGAACTTGAAGAATGCGGTCGCTATCGCAGTAGACATCGAGCTCTTGCTTGGCGTTATTCTTTATTGATACTTTAGATTCTTGGGCCAGGCTAGCAATGCCTTCAATTGCTTTACTAACCAATTTCGAAGCATCATAGGCATCAAGAGCTAGTTCTAATTTGCCAGATTCAATTTTACGCATATCGAGGATATCGTTAATTAGACGCATCAAGCGGTCGGCTTCAGCGGCAGCGATCCGAACTACGGGTTTGCTCTTGTCACTGAGTTCATCAGTGAAACTCTCCAGCAGACCAAGCGCCGTGCGAATTGAGGCTAGTGGAGTTCGCAACTCATGAGATACCATCGAGTAAAAATCTTTGACACGTTCTTCAACTTCTTTGCGCTCGGTGATATCACGAACGATGCCGGTATAAACATCTTCATGACCGAGACTAACTGTAGAAGTTGATACTTCAACAGGAACATGACTGCCGTCTTGACGCACTGCAAAAAGCTCGCGACCAGCGCCAAAAGGCGATCTTTGCCCACTGGCTAAATCACTGATACGCCCGTCTAATAGAAAACTAGGAATGATGCGTTCTATATCTACACCAATCAAATCGCTAGCGGGAACTCCACAAAGATTTTCGAGCACCGCATTGACTGACTCAATGGTGCCGTCAGCGCGGATAGTGACAATACCATCAGGAGCAGTTTCGACCAAGGCACGCATGCGAGCTTCACGCTCAGATAGCGCTTGCTGGGCCGCTCTCAGAGCTTCTTCAGCCCGTTGACGTTCAGAGACGTAACGATTAACCCCAAGTATGACAATCAGCAGAGCCAAAAGAGCTGAAATCAAAATGAAAGATATGCCAACTAAAGTGGTCAAGCTAGCTTTATCTAATTCGCTAAAGCGCGCTGTCATTTCACTATTGATGGTGCCGGAGACTTCTTTGGCTAGCCACTCAACGTGTCTAGTCAGATGAGTCTCATCAAATTTATCTGAGCGCGCCTGAGCAGCAGCCATACTACCGGTGGTGCGCACCTGAATAACTTCCTCTGCGCAACTCTTTCTAAAACTAATCGAATCGGTCAATTCATCGAGCAACATCGAATAGCGCGAATTATCTGAAAGCAAGGTATTGAGCTTAGCCACACAAGCATCTATGCGATTAAAGCACAGCTTGTATTGCTCAATTGTTTTAGGATCGCCGGTCAGTACATACTCCCGCTCCTGCGAGTCAGCCCTAGACATATCGAGGACGACTTGATCGAGTAAATCGACGAGTTGAAACTGCTTAGATGAAAGATAACTATTTGCTAGCCTATCGGCCGCTAAATTGAGGGTCATTGTGCCGATATAAATCAATACTGCCGCCACAATTAATATAATTGCTGTGGTTTTGGCCGTAAGTGAATTTTTCATGGTCTATTGATCTACGATTCGGTAGCCGGCTCCACGTTTGGTGCGGATTATGCCATTCTCTTCACTGTCACCAAGCTTACGGCGAAGGGTCTTCATGTGTGTACGAACTGTGTCAACAGACGCACTAGAATCACTCTGCCAAACACGACTAAGAATAGTTTCAAGAGTGAAGCTCTGGTTAGGATAACGCATCAAAAGTTCGAGCAAACTAAACTCTTTAGAAGTAAGGTCAACTTCTTGGGTGGCCCGAAAAACGCGACAGGCTTCGGTATCAAGTTCGATATCACGCACGGTCAAGACCTTACCGGCATAGCTCTGAGGCCGTCTTAGCAGGGCTTGCACTCTGGCATTGAGTTCAACAGGATGGAAGGGCTTAACAAGATAGTCGTCAGCGCCAGCATTGAGCCCAGTAGCCTTATCTTCAATGGCACCACGAGCAGTTAACATCAAAATCGGTGTGCGACCACCGCTGCCACGATATTGTCTGCACATATCAATGCCCGAAATATCAGGTAGCATCCAGTCAAGAATGACAAGTTCATAGCTAGCCATACGAAGCTGACTGATTGCAGTAAGGCCAGTATCAACATGATCGACAAGATGTCGCCCCTGTTCAAGCTGCATCTTCACTAAAAATGCCAGGTTGGTATCATCTTCCACTAACAAAATTTTTGCCATTTAAGCCTACTGCTTGCCTCCTTAAATTTATTTGAGTGCTAATCTGTGACTGACAATTTATGACTAGTATCCTCTAATTGACTGAGCCTGCGGTTGTCTAATCTTCTGTTCAAGGGGAGATGATCTGCCAGCAGCGGAAGCAAACCATTTTTTCGGAATTATAGTAGCAAGCTGCAGGGAGCGATATCTTTGCCTGGGATCAACCAATGCTGAACCAGCACCGAATGCATCGAGAATTCGGTAAGTTTGATCAATACAATTATTTGTTAGAAGTGACCAACCACCAGCTTTGACTAGTTTCATTTCATGGAGAGCACGGTCAGGATCGCCGCCGGGATGGTGCAACTCTTTGAAGCCATGATAGTTAATATGGTAGTGAATTTCTTCACCATCCTGATGGTGCTGAATATGGTGCTCCGAAGACATGCTCTCTAACATTGCTTCGTAGCTTCCTTGCTCGCTCCAAAAGTCTATGTCTCCGCCAGGCGGAACATGAGAGTATTGGGCCAAGGCAATCAAATCGCTCATTGGCCGCCGCAGTAAATGATCAGAGGAACCCCAGCAGTACATGTTTTCAGCAAGAGCAAAACCCCAAGCGACATGGCCAAATCGCATTGCTTGATGGTTGTTGATGAAAATGAATGACTGCACTCAGTGTTTACCCATTTGCTTGACTTCCGGCTGGCAAGGTTGACAGCTTCAATGATAATTGCGCCCTGTACTCTAACTTTGAGGATATTAAATTCATTCCCATTTCGCCCGCGAGATAGCGCTATTATCAGACTCCGAGAAAATCGGCTCAGCAATGTTAAAACGGTGTGCAAAACCCCGACAACGGGGAATAAACTAAGCATTACTAGGTATTTGCCGCCCTATTCCCATTTAGTAAGGCCTGCAAAGCCGCACAAATCGGTAGCGAATGATGTTCAGACCCCCAAAGTCGCAACCAACTTCACCCATCCGCCTATCAAAGATGCACGGCATTCCTGTGTATCAGGATGTTTTTCATGGCCTACAAGAGGCCCAAAAGAACTTAAGTCGCACGGTAGAATTGCCTTGGATTGCCACAAATCCAACGAGAGATTGTACTCTGGCAATTTTATGTGACCGCGATGGCGGCGATCCGCAGTGGACCTTCACGATCGGCGAAGGCGCCGACAAAGAAGTGCGCTGGAATCACCAGACCGGCGACATCGGCCTTGTCACAAGCTTGCTAACCCGCGAATGTCTCGGCGACAACACCGACATGAACGCCCAGCAATTAGAGGCTTTCGGCGGTATGCGAGCCACAGCCAGCAATATTCCCTCGGTGTCTGTTGCGTCAAGCGACGCTCCCGTGAGCAGACCAGCCTTCAGCGAGAGCCAAGAAGTGCCTAGGCAAGCGACCCTCGAAGGCGACTTGCTCAACATGACCACCACCCATGTCTTGCAGTCAATTCTAATTAGCAAAATGACAGGGCTACTTAGCGTCACCCAGCAAGACGAACTAATCGATGTTTACTTTGAAGGCGGTCAGCCCTTGCACGCAGCTTCGGCCGAGTGCAAAGGCGAAGAAGCGATCATGGAGCTTTTGACCTGGGCCAAAGGCAAATTTTCATTCTACCCCAATGACCGCTCAGAAGAGCGCACGGTCAACCGCTCAATTGAGCTTTTGCTCGCAGAATCAGGGCCTCTAGTCGAACAACACCAAGTGTTGATAAAAAATGGCGTCAGCATAAACTCATATTTTATCCGCAAGCATCCCCACCTAACTGAGGCCCAATTCGAAGAGAAAGTCTCTCGTGGGGCCAATCTCAGTATCGAAGAGCAAAAGCAGTTTTATCAAATAATCGACAATCAGAGCACCCTCTTTGAGCTTTTGCGCAAAATGCCGCTCAATAAAGTTGAATGGATTCCTCTCATATACAACCTTCTAGTTTGCGATTTAGTAGCCCTGACAGACAAGCCAACTCAGACAAAGCAACAGCCTCTTGAGGCCATGGGCGTCGATCGCTCGACTATCGATGCTGGCATGAAGAATATGATGAGGCAAGAAACTGGACTAATTAACTATCCAGTAATTCTCTATTTCCTTGAGCAAGAATATTTTCGTTGGGAGCACACCGGAGCACCATTCTGTTTATTGATTTTTGAAATGCGGGTGCGCACTCCTGCGGGTCTTGAACCTCTGCCTCTTAATATGATCAAAGAAGCCGCTAGGCGCATCAATTCAGTCAAGCGCAATATCGATCAACTGGCACACTTTGAGACTTTCGGCTTTTTACTAATGCTTCCTTATACCGGCGTGCAAGCTGCCACCATGGTAGCAAAACGAGTGACCGAAGTTCTCTGGGATGAGAAAATGGGCACTGAATTAGACAGTCGCAACCTTGCCATCGCCTTTGGTGTCACAGGCATTCCTGAAGACTGCCAAGATTTAGGCATGATGCTCTCAGCAGCTAAAGATGCCATGAATTCATCGAAGGCAAGCGGCACTCCAGTTGTCTCTTTCAGAGCATCGCGCAATCAGTAGTATCTGCTAGCTTGAGAGAAAATTCTCAGGCCGAAAAATATTTGGCTCTAAAGAATACTTACTCAGAACAAATACTTACTCAGAATAAATACTTACTCAGAATAGATACTTACTCAGAATAAATACTATAGCCGAGGCCACGCTTAGTCTTAATGACAGAGTCTTTGATTTTCTGTCCGCTAGCCTGATCGCCTTCGTCTAACTTGCGTCGTAAGGTTTTCATATGGGTCCGCACCGCATCGATAGAAGCACCATCGTCAGCTCCCCAAAGACGGTCGAGAATGGCTTCCATGGTGAAGCTTTGATTAGGATGTTTCATCAATAATTCTAAAATTGCATACTCTTTCGGTGTCAGGTGAATGCCTTGACCATGCAGCTTCACTTCATGAGTCTGCGAATTTAGCTCAAGAGCTGCCAAGCTCAAGACCTTGGGTAGTACAACTTTTGGACGACGCAAAAGAGCGCGCACCCGGGCTGTCAGTTCAGTTGGATGAACCGGTTTGACAATATAGTCGTCGCAACCAGCATCTAATCCTTCAGCCTTATTATCAACGGAGCCCTTGGCTGTCATCATCAGCACCACTGCCGAACCGCCATGAGCACGATACTGCCGACAGACCTCTACACCAGACATGTCGGGCAGCATCCAGTCGAGAATGACCAGATCGTAAGGATATATACGTAGATGCGAAACGGCACTAGCACCGGTATCAACCACTTCTACCAGATAGCGTTCATGCTCAAGACAGACTTTGACCAAGTCAGAGACGTGGATATCATCTTCAGCTACTAGAATTTTAGCCATTTAATTAATACCTTTTCTCTGCTGTCAAGGAGGAATGCTCAAGGTCTCGTTTCAGCTCGCTGACTACTCTAGGATCAAAGGCTTCCATTAATGCTTCTAGCTTCTTCTCGATACTTAGCATTATATTTCCTACCTCGGCCAATCCATAAGAGCCTGCACTTCCAGACAACTTGTGGGCGATCGTGCGCGCTTCAGATAGTTTACTCGCAGCAAGCTCAGCGAGGGACTCTGAATTGTTTTCTTTTGCCTCTTCGCAACTAGTTTCGTAGACAGTTAAGCAAGCTAACAGGTAGTCAATTCGCTCAGGCAATTCTTCGTTGAATCTTGCAGCAAGTTTGGCGACCTTCTCTTTCAAGTCTTTCTTCAATTCATACACCTCAAGCTCAAACCAGAAAGTGCTACCCTCGCCCACGGTCGAATCGAAACCAATTGTACCGCTGTGCTGCTCAACCAATGCCTTACTAATTGCCAAGCCCAGACCAGTGCCACCTTTTGGTCTGCTATCGGATGAATCGACTTGCTGGAATAAATTGAAGAGTTTGTCTCGTTCTTCTTCGGCAATACCCGGTCCGCAATCTTTTACGCCCACCCTGACAAACGTGCCAGCTTCGCGTTGAACTTCGTTGGCGCTCACCGTGACAATTTGGTCTTCGCTTGAGAATTTGACCGCATTGCCAATCAGATTATTCAATACTTGGATGATACGGTCACGATCGCAGAAGACAGAAAGGTCAGGGTCAACTTGATTTAGTTTAAATTTCACCCGTGCTTCAGCCGCCATGGGTTTAATACCGTCTACGGTGGCAGCAATAATTTCATCGATTTTTTCTTTCTTGAGAAATAGATTGAGTTTGCCAACTTCTATCTTTCTAATATCGAGAATATCGTTGATAAGTCTAATCAGACGATCACATTCTTCTTTAGCAATCGCCACCAAACGCATCGCCCGAGCCGGCATCTCACCAGCTTTTCCACCTTCCATCAATCCAAGAGCACCACGAATAGAGGTAAGGGGAGAACGCAGCTCGTGCGACACTGTCGAGTAGAACTCTGCTACGCGCTTCTCTGCCTCTTTGCGCATGGTCACATCGCGAAAAGTAACAACTGCTCCAACGACCACACCGTCTTTCTCAAGAGGGCTAGAGACATAGTGAACAGGTACGAGTTTGCCGTCTTTGCCAATGAAGTTTTGGTCAATTGATTCGAATATGCTGCGATTTTCAATCACAGAAAATAAACCACGACTCGGGTTTGGATCAATGATAACTGAATGGCTTCCGGTCTCTTCTTGCCTCTTATCGGCAATCAAATCACGCAAGTTACGACCGAGCAATTCGCTTTGGCTGTAACCAGTAATGGCCTCGCAGGCAGGATTGATAAATACGATGCGTCCCTGAATATCGATTTGATAAAGGCCATCGCCCATACTGGCTAAAATAGCATCAAGTCTCGCTTTAGAGATTGCCAGTTCGGCAGCGTATCGACTGGTTTCTTCTTCTGAACGGCGGCGCTCCATGATATACAAGTTAGTTGAATAGAATGACAAACACAAAAGAGTGGTGGCCAAAGCACCAAGTATGGCTAAAGCAGATATGGTAACTTCGGTGCTCTGTGTGAGCTTTTCATAGCGAGCCTTAAGTAAATCGGTTTCGTGATCTTCCATGCGATCGAGCACCGATTTAATTTCGGCAGTCATGTGAGCACCAAGATTCTGAGCAATTTGCTTTTCAGCGGCAGTAAAACCAATATCTTTGCGGCTCTCCAAAGTCTCTTGCGCGCGCGATATACGAGCTTCGATTAAACGCTCTAACTCTGGCAGTTGATGCTCTTTAACGCTCTCGTCGATCACCGATATTTTCAAGTTATGCATGTGGCTGCGAACTTTGTCCTTAGCCAACTCATAGCTGTGGGCGAATTCATCCATGCCGGTAATAATATAGCCGCGCTGCGCACCTTCCATTTCGCGCACAGCCGAAATAGACTCGTGAATTTCACTGAGAATGCGGTGCGTATGCCCTACCCACTGACCAGCATCAATTACTTCGAGAGTCAATCGATAACAGAGAACGCTGATGGTGCATACCACAATAAATGTGGCAATAAATGTAAATAGAGCTTTGCCTTTCGGCAAATTACTCACAAACTCTCTTAGACCCTGGAATGAGCCCATATGTTTTGCACTTCCTTAGCAAGAGTCATGGGGTCAAACGGTTTAGAAATTACGCCAGCAGCGCCCAGTTCAAGGTAGAAATCGATTTCGTGAGTCAATACTTTAGCAGTCATAAAGACAACAGGAATGGCACTGAGTGATGGAATATCTTTGAATTTACTAAATGTGGCCTTGCCATCGAGACCAGGCATCATTACATCAAGCAAGATTAGATCAGGGGCTCTGAGCATAGCGATGTCGATGGCTTCTTGGCCCGAGGAGGCAATGTCTACCTGAAAATCATCCTCAAGTGACAATTCAGCAATCGTGCGAATGTTGTCATCGTCGTCAACTAGAAGTATGCGAGAAAGCTTCATCTAAATCTGTACCGCGCGAAACAAAAAATGCAAACAAAACCTATTGACAGGATAGCTCACAATTGTGAAGGCAGGAGAAAGATTGCGTATACTGTTTATATAGCGCTCGGAAGTTATATAGCGCTTGGAAGTTAGAAAGCATTTGGAAGCACAGCCATGAACGATACGAAAAGCTCACCGAAAAACGCAGACAAGCTAGCGGCAACAGAATCACTGATTCTCTTCGATGGCGTCTGTGGGCTCTGCAACAAGTTTGTGCAATATGTTCTCAATCATGACCCTGACGGGCGCTTCCGCTTCGCCTCACTGCAGAGCGATATGGCGCGCGAAATTCTCCAGCGTCACGGTCGCGACCCGGCCCTATTGAAAACCATATATTTGATTCGCAGCCCAGGGCGCCCAAACGAGCAAGTTTTCACTAAATCGGCTGCTGCACTTCGAATAATTGGAGATCTCCAAGGAGCGTCCAAAGGATTGAAGCTTTTTCTCATAGTGCCAGCTCCGTTACGAGACCTCGGCTATGACATGGTAGCAGCGGTTCGATACAAAGTTTTTGGCAAGCACGATGTCTGCCCAATGCCAACAGCGGCAGATCGCGAAAGGTTTCTCGATATTTAGCCTTGTCATTAGTGGGTATCTCAGGGACAATTGCAGCATCTACCAATTGAAAGATTGGCCATGCTAGTGAGGCTATTTGAGAGCGCCAACTAAAACGCACACAATATTCTCGGCTTTAGCGCTAATTTCGGCTCTGTGCGCGCCTTCGCTGCAGTCAGCCGTCGCCCAAAGCGCCGGCGCTGACCCATCGCCGACCGCCAAAAGTAACATGCCGATGTCTATGCCGATGTCTATGCCTATGCCGATGCCCGCCTCTGCTAGCTCACCGGTGCATCGACAACCAACTTCTCCCCTGCGGGCAGTTTCAGCTCCAGCGCCTACAACTAGAGCAGCAGCGTCGAAAGTTACAGCAGCAGCAACAAAAGCTACATCAACAGCGATAAAGGCTACAGTAGCTGGGGCGAAAGTTGCGGCCTTAACACTGCCATTGCCTCAAACAACCCCAATAAAAGCCCCAGTAGCAAAGCCTGTGGCAGCCTCAGTGCACCCAGCAGAGGTTTTCAAGCGCCCACTAAGTAAGCCTGTTATCAAAGCAGCAGCAGCAAGGCCAACCCATGCAATCCACGCCCAGCCACTGGTACCAAATTATGTGACAAAGGCAGCGAAACTTGCCGATAAGAAAGTGCAAGAGCGCGATCTTGCCAGTGCCGTGAACATCTGGAGTACAGAGATTGAGGCACGCCCAGAGAACGTCGAATCGTGGGTCGCAAGAGCCAGCATCAAAAGGATGATTGGTGATTATCGCGGAGCCCAAGACGATTTAGATCACGCTCTAGATATGAATGCCAATAACGTTCCGGCCCTTATCTCTCGAGCCGCAGTTCGTCGCCGCTTGGCCGATCTTAGAGGGGCAGCCAAAGACATTGACAGAGCCGTCGAATTAGCTCCAAGAAACTACCAAGCCTTTGCCGAAAGAAGCTCTTTGCGCTTTGCTTTGAACGATATGCAAGGAGCAATGGCCGACTACAACTATGCTATTACTCTCAATCCGGAGATGAACAAGCAGGCAGCGAAGTACAGCTACTCGGCCAACAGCCAACCACAATTAACAATTCGCGACGCCAAACAGATTCGCACATCTGATACTAAAGGCGGTGAAGCAAAATCTGATACCACTACTGCTGAGTCTAAATCTTCTTCTGAATCTAAATTCTCTCAGTCTAATCATGCAGAGGCCAAATCTAGCGAAAGCGGCGAACCAACTCAATACTCAAGCACCGAACTTGCGCATTTAAACAACACTGCAGTTCACGAAATAAACATCAAACATTTTGCTGATGCTATCAAAGCCTTTGAGCGCTTACTTGAAATTTCACCGAACTATGCCCACGCTCGAGATAATTTAGTGATCGCCCATAACAACTATGGTTTGGAACTGGCCATGCGCAAACCAGAAGAAGCACTCAAACAGTTTCGCGCGGCACTCTATCTAGATCCATCACAGGCAGCCATTCGCAAGAACCTCTCTGCCATTATGCGCGAGTCGGGACAAGATCCAGGCAGTGCCGATGACCGTCTGGCTGCAGCGGATCAATGCCTCATTCATGGTGAAGCTGAAGGAGCTTTTGTCGAAGTGTCGGAAGCCCTAAGAATTCGGAATACGCCTCAACTTCGCGAAAAGCTTCAGACAGTTCTAGCAGCCACAAGTAGCAGTGACAGCAAGAAGGCAAGCCAATCTCTCAACTTGACAGCCCGGCCAAGTGAAAGACTTGAAGCTAAAGTAAAACCAGACGCAGAAGCAAAAACAGATTTAAAAGCTGATTTAAAAGCAGAAGTTCGTGAAGATCTCAGTCAAAAAAGTGACCCAGACCTGCCACCACCAACAATACTAGGTGCGCTGCAGCCAGTAATTCCAGAAAGTCGCTCAGCGATGACAACCATCGCAGACTTGCCAAATGCCACCCTGCGAACAAGAGAACCAGTGGCCCTACGGCCGATACGCGATCGAAGAGACGAACCGACTGTACAACCTCATCTTGAGTCACCATCAGCCTCGCCTGGTTTCGATGTCGCTTTCGTTAAATCGACTTTGGATAATCCTCCAGAAACCGTTCTTCAGGTAGCTCGACAGCTGGCGAGCGAAGGCAGAGAACTTGATGCAGAAGCACTTTTAAATCGTCTTGGTGACACTCTGCGTAAGAAAAGCATACGAGGAGATAAAGCTGCAGAGCAGATGCTCGAAAACACTCTCGAAGCCCTCAGTGAGCTTTACTTCAAATCAAATCGGCTAGCAAATGCTGAACCGACTTTGCGCGAATTAGTAGCTATTCGAGAGAAGACAAAGAGCCCTGACGATCATCTTCTCGGTAAAGCTCTGGCAGAATATTCGATGGTGCTCAAAACGCTCGGGCGAACAGAAGAAGCCTCAAAGAATGAGCTCAAAGCTAACTACATTCTCAATCAGCTTTCATCACACTAACGTACAGAAGCTCACAGAAGCTGACAGAAGCTCTTGTGAGCAAAACTACGTCGAGCCAGTTGAAGCTGGTATCACAGCACCAGAACCATCATCAGGCAAGGCCAGAAGTAAACGCATATACAACTTGGCAGCAGTTGAACACTGCTCGTCAGTCCAAGGCAAAACGCGGAACTCTTCCATGATAGAAAGCATGTTGCGGCGCGTTTTCGCTGCTGCAATTTTCACTAGCCATTGCTGGAGTTCAGCATTATCAAGCTCAGCCATAGATATAAGTCTCGGGAAATTTGTCTATTAAAAAGTTGACTCTAAGATTTGACTCTAACATTTGACTGGAAAAGTCAGGGAGATTTGATCATAAAGAAGAACTCGCGGGCAAACTTAGTTGCATCGCGAGTTCTAATTATCTATCGAAATTTAGAAGATTGCCGAAGCAACTGCTAAATAATTACTCTTCTAGCTTGTTAACGCTGAAAGAATCTGGATGGAATGGAGTTTGGAAACCATCCATTACGCCATTTTTCATACCGTAGTATGTACCGGTAGCTCCACCATAAACAAGGCCAGCTGGCAATGTTACGACTGATACTAGCAAGCAAGCAGGGCCGCAATCTTTGCCGCCAACTTTGTCAGCACATTTCTCGGTCAAATCTTTGTAACCTTTAACTGATTGGCGAACGATGGCAATCGGTGTTCCAACTACAACGCCGGCAGCAACGCCACCAAGTCTTGTAGGAAGAAGAGCGCCTTGGACAACTTTGTCCATATTATCGTCAGCAGCGAAAGCTGGGGCAGCAACTGCTGCAACAGCTAGAGCAGCTATTGCCAAACTCATAACTTTCTTGATCACAACGAACCTCCTAAGAAACCCTAAAAAAACTAGTAACCTACTTGACGACTTAAATAATCACGCTCTACCACAAACATCTTCTGACACTAGTGGCGTCGTAAACCCGGCAAAGTTATCAGACAGTGGCGTTTTGAGCGATTTTGCCTGATGCCTGCGGGTCGCCAAGACCCCTCAGACACCTACATTTTGCCATGTTGCCTAGCAAAACTCAAGAAGACTCTTATCACTCTATAAAGTTCCAACACTTTTGATGTGCGGAATAAATTTAGTTAGAAGACTCATGAGAATTCAAGATATAACCTCTCACCAAGCTCGACACTACCAATGGTGCGCCATCAGCAAGAGAGCGATAAAAAGAATTGCACGACTTGCCACTCGCTCCAAAAACGATCACGAAGTTGGGGCCTTGTCGCCTTGGTGATACTAGATTCTTTGCTAAGGTCTTTTAAATCGTGCGCCAAATCGTTGAGATAAATATCACTAGCACTAACGAAAGCTACATGACCTCCATTTTTCGGCGTGAGCAAAGTGACATTGCCATTCTCGACAATCTCGTTGGCGGCAAAACTTGAAATCGGTACAAGTGGATCATCAACTGCCGCTACAACTAAAGTGGGAATATTGATCAACTTAACCACACGAAGCGCAGAAGCACCGTGATAATAAGCAGCCGCATCAGCGTAGCCAGCATCAGGTGCAGTAAAGGTATTATCAAAGCCTCGCAACGAACTGATTGACGGCAACAACTCAATATCGAAGCGTCCCGGAAACAGTCGGTTTTTAGCTTTCACTTTCTCTTTTAAACTAATGAGAAAACCGTGCTCATAAATCCAATTCTCGCCGCGCTCAATTGTGGTGACGCACTGCTCCAATTCCACCGGCGGGCAAACAGCACAGACAGCATCGATCAAATTGCTCGCCTTTTGTGAACCTTCCCTGACCAACTGGCCCTGCTCACCTGCAGCTTTAAGAACAATGTTTCCACCCAATGAAAAACCACTGATGAAAATCTGCTCAAAGGCAAAGCGCTTTTTCAACTCTGCAGCAATTGCCACCACGTCTTCGCTCATACCGGCGTTGTACAGCCCTTGGGCTAAATGAAGGGTGTTCCCGCAATTGCGTAAATTGACACGGCAGACGCTAAAACCAATGCTCAAAGCTTTCTCACAAAGACCTTTTACATAACTTGATTCAACAGATCCTTCTAGTCCATGCACTATTAAGACAAGTTTTTTCGACAAGCCTTTGGTGAGAGGCGCGTAATTTTTGTGCTTCTGAGCCAATTGCTCAGGCCGATGAAGCACCACAATCACCTGATTACGACTCGGCGTCAAAGCAGTCTCTGACTGACTTTGAGAGATATCTAGCGATGCAGTTAGCGGAGCATCGACGTCGATGATCAACTTCTCACTGACGCTATCGGTTAGCGGGAAACTGCGATGCATAGCCAATGGTGCGAGCGTCATCAGGTGAGCATTCGCTAACCCAAGAGCTGGTTTGAATTTCGATAAGCGCAGCTTCACTGGCGTCCCCACTTACAACTGGTATAATCAGCTTATATCATTACTTCAACCCGAGCACCCACAGCAATGTTATCCGATGGCGAACCAGCATTTTTCGCAATGTTCTTGGTCTTTGCCTTGCTCATTCTTCTGGGCATCGCACAGAATCTGCCAGGGATGGAGCTACTTCCGGCTTTGTATAACTAGAAGATAGAGGAAGCTGAGCGACTTTTATGTCATTAGCCGCTATCTTGAGCACGCCGATGCGGCGCTTGAAACCCAGATTTAAAACCGTTTTCAACGGCTCAGTTTTTGTTGGCGCTCTTCTACTTATAGCATCACTATTCACGTTCTCGGTGACAGTAACTGGCTGTACACCTGAGCTGGGAGACGCAGGCCTAACGCAAAATACTCGCATCGAGCTAGTCGACTGGCATATATCCGGACTATGGGTAATCAATTGCCCCGTCTGCTGGATTCGGGTCGCTAACTACAACAACGTGCCAATCAAAGACGTCACTCTCAAATACCAAACTCTTGATTTTGACAGCAAACCTTTAGACCAAGGCACTTACACTTTAGACGGCGAAGTTGGCCCTGGCCAGGTGAAGAACTTCATCGAACAGTATGTCGGTATTGTTCAAGTGGAAAGCGACAAACTGAAAATTGAACTATCTACAGTGCATCCTGGCGAAGGACACTAGTCATTGGTGTCGAAAGTTGACCGATATCGGTCAAATTTTTGTTGAATAGAAAAACTCAACCGATATCGGTCAACTCTTTGTTGAATAGAAGAACTCAACCGATATCGGTCAAAATTTCCGGCCTGAATAGAAAAACTCGACCGATATCGGTCGAGTTTTAAAACAAAAGTTTCCAGCGAAGAAGGCTCAATACTGTTGCTCTGCCTTGAATGCAGACTTCCAGACTAGATAGCCAATCAAGCCATAAATGACCAGCAATATCAAGAAAATCATAAATGGCATCTTCTGATAGATCTTCAGAAACGGGCGCAATATGAAATCGATTATGAAAAAACCTGCCGTCGCTTGCATTGATCTGACCTCCCGTTGTCAACATATTATATGAACAACAAGAGGCGCAGAAACCAATACATTACGAGAGATCTATTTAGATCTCACTCATAAAGCCCTTGGCAGCACAAGGTTCGAAGATTTAGAAGATTTAGTGGCTCTTATATTTGTGGTTGCGATCCCAGCGTTTAGCAAGGCTCGGCGAAACCAAATCGGGATTCATCATCAAAATCATCCCGATTAAGAGAAAAAGACAAAGACCAATCGATAGAATAAAAATCATCGGCATTGGTAGTACCTCAGCGCAAAAGGCTGTCGTGGTGGGGGAGAAGGAGAACTGGTACAAAACTCAGGGCTGCAAAAAGCGTTACTAAAAAGATGATCGAGAGCAAAATGATCATGATGCAACGCCGATTAAGGCCAGGTTAAGGAAATAGAATCCCCTTCCAGGTTGGAAACAAATAATACAACGAAAGGAGGCTGTAATAGCCTCCTTTCGCAGAGTTTTTTATTAGATCTTGAGGTCCGCCTTAGCAGGCTTTAATGGAGTTACCCTTCTGATGAAAGAACAAGCAAACTTAAATGTGCTGCAGAGCAACGTCTACATGAAGAACTCCAGATGACTGCTGGGAAACAACAGTGACAGTTCCCTCTTCTTCTTTGTGTGCAGAACCAGTAGAGCTCGAAGCGATCACGTGCTTCACTTTTGCTGGAGTAGTCGTTCTATGAGCAGATTTCGGCTTGTCCTCAACATTTGCCACCTGAGCAACATGCTCGGTTTTTAGCGGTTGAGCGAACTTTGTATGGCTGACTTTGACAGGCTTCTCGGTCTTCTCTACTTTTTCAACTTTATCTACTTTGGCTACTTTTTCGGTCTTAGCTGGAGTAGCTGGCAAAAATACAGGTGCTTCGACGCGTGGAGCGTTGTAAGAGACATAGATTCTGGCTGGCACAAGATCTTTACTGCCTGTTTGAGCAGAAGCAATCATGGTCACTTCTTTCTGAGGCTTAGCCAAATAGGCTTGAGCGTCCATTGGTGAGCGAGAAAGTAGAAGAGTTAGCTTTTCAAGACCAGGGTTTTCGTCAAAAGTAAGGTATCCATCTGATGGCATTGCGTAGTCTTTGCCTCTGTCGACTTTGTTATTCTCGTCACCTTTAGCGTCGGGGAAGAGAACGCTTTGCTCTCCGCGGCTACCGCTGGACAGCAAAATGTAGGCAAAGCCGTCGATATTAGAGCGGACATGAAAACGAATACTGTCGTTTGTTTTGAACTGAAACTTATTGCTCACGCGTGTGACGTTATTGCCGCGCTTCAATTCGATCCAGTAGCGCAAGCCGGTATTGAGTGACTCGCTCGGCTTTTCCAGTTGTTCGAAGAAAAGACCTTTAGCCCCGCTCTCTTCCTGCGAATATGCACTGGTAGAAAAAGCTAGACCAAGCGCCACAGCTAGTGAAACTGCGCAAGATTTTCTAATTAACTCAAGCGCTCTCATGTTCATTTCCTCTCTTTCAACGAAGTAACTGGGTTTCCTGAATACTCTTGCCCTACGGCCCTCAAAATAAAATTAGGGGGGCATTTCTATTCTAGTTGGTCGGAGTGATATTGCTCGGCTGCTGATTATCAAGGCTGGCATCTTTCTTGTGCCTTACGTTCACCTGGGTAATATAGACTTCGTGCCCCATCAGCCCACCAGAGCCGAATGTGCGGTCTTTAGGAATGCTATCGTCGAAGAAGTGCTCGCCCAACTCTTTGGCATCGACAACCACACCATTGCCACTTTCGTCACAACTTAAAAGTTGCTGGGAACGGTTCACAAACTGCTCGATGGCCTTCTCTTGGGCCACAGAGTCTTTCATAGCAAGCAAATCGCTCTTCATGCCGCTAGCCACGAGCAATATTGTCTCAGTGCCGTCGGTATTGTCACAGCCGAAGGCAGTGACAGCCTTATTAAGCGGGATTTTCTCTAAGCCTTCGCCAACCAAAATATAACGGGCACCGGCATCGAGAACCACGTCAGTCGCTGCAGAAGACGGGCTGTGCAAAATAACTTTGCCTGAATTCTGAACCAAAAAGGCATACATATAGAATGACTGCTTAGCCAGCACATCTACACCAAACTTGGCCCGACCATTGAAGACAAAGGCCTTGTCTCGCATCTCTACTTGCTTGGCCGTGAACTCGGCGAGAGTCGGAGTGAACCAAGCCTGACTCTGACTAGGCAAAATCACAGGGCTGGTGTCAATGATATTTGGTTTGGGAATCATGGCTAAGGCAGCGGCTCCGCCACCAGCAAACAAGAGCACTAGACCGACGGCCAGAAGTACAGGATTGTATGATTTTGTGTTAGTAGCAGGTCTAATTATCTGAGGCCCCGTACGAGTTCTAGTCTTTCCAACCAATCTTGTCTTAGCGCGAGTGTGCGCTTTAGTTTTTTTTGCAATTGGTCCCTTGTAGTCAGAGTCTTGAATCAACCGCTGGCCGCAGCCTTTGCAAAAATTCGGCTCGTCCATTGAAGAGCGGCCGCACTTGGGACATTGGATGCGAGCGACTTGACGGCAACCACCGAAACGTCCTGAAATCTCAGACTCATTGCCATCGCCAGAAAGCGTAAGCTTTCTAGCAAGGGTAATCTCGCCAGCATTCTTCAAACATTCGATTACTTGTTCGACCCAAATCATCTGATGGAAACCACCATCAGGAGCCACAACAGCAGGATCTGGTGGCACGGCACCACAATGAATCCCAATCACAGCACCATCTTTAAAAATAGGGCTGCCAGACGCTTCGAAGGGCAAACCGATATTATGCAAAACGTGCGACGGATCTAAATCTTTAACACTACCGAGCAAAGTTCCGGGACGCAAAAGTGGCGCCAACGATGCATCTTCAACCCAAAGAGCTGTCACTAAGTCATTGGGAGATAGTGGCGTTTTCACACCCAACGGAAGTGGAACAATCTCGCCACCTTTGAGGAAAGGAGCTTCAAAGTAGCTAACCTGGCGGGTCTTAACCAGCTCTTGCATGGCAGCATAGATTGAGTAATCGTCTAACCCAGCAACTTGCCACATCAAACCTAAAGGTGTGCCACCATCTAACAAGGGCCAAATTAGTTTAGTGGCATCGCGCGAATCTGGTGGCAAAATATCGTAATTAGGTTGGGGAGTCACTCTTACGAAGAGACTCGAAGGGCCACCAACAATCGACACCATTTTTTCCATCTCGTCTGTGCGTCGCAAAGACTCGATCAAAAGCATATCGATGGGTCGAGAGATTTCAGTCACAGTTGTCCAACCAGGCTCGTCTTCAGTGGTGAAGTAAAAGCTTCCGTTGAGCTTGTGCATGATGATTTGGTAGATGGCCATCTCATTGACGAGATTGTGATAGTAGGCATGAGTGGCTCGTCCATTTTGACAGAACAACTTGCCAACCACACGGTTACGCTCATCTAAAATTGAGACTGTGCCTACTTTGCGGGCATTAGTAATAGTCTGCACAACCAAGGGCAATTCGATCTCAGCCAGGCTACCACCAAGCCCAGCTTCGTGCTCTGGTAAAAATTGCTCGAATGAGGCATTGATTTCTTTTATCTCGTCAGCCGAGAGCTCATTTGCATTCGGAGACAATTTGAGCAATGCGACATTGTGCTTTTGCAATGGAAGACCATTAACTGGATCTGTCAGACCCTGCTTAGCCATGGTCTTGAGCACAGCCTTATCGACTTTAGGGTGAAACACTACAGACTTAATAGAGTATTCGCGCCCACTACTCGGAAAGCGCACCCGCAGAGCTTTGAGAATATCGTTGTAGAGAATGACCGAATGAGCACACGTGACAACAGTTTCGCCATCGACCTGCCAGGCGGCAGCCAACGGATAGCGCACAGGCAGACTAAGGTCGTAGACCAGCCCGACAGCATTGGCGTATTTAGTTAGCTCTTGATCTGGCACTGATTACCGCGAAGGAATTATTTGGACTTTTGCTGAGCGCAAATATTTAGGCTTCTATAGTATAGGGTCTTCTACATTATCTATGTAATTTAGATTGAACCACTTGGCTTCATCATCTTGCCGGTGAATTCTTAGATGCAAGTTATTGCAAGCGGCAATGCTTTGCTCTGAAAACCTTTTTGATATGAAAACCTTAGGGGGCCGTAGGTTACGCTCTGTAAACATGCCAAGCAGGCAAAGCAAAGCGGGAGCTCCGAGGTTATTGCGTAGGTTATAATGTTTCGTCAATGCATTTGCTCTGAAGGCTCGCAAATGTTGGTATATGCGTCCGTAGCTCAGCGGATAGAGCTCCCGCCTTCTAAGCGGGAGGTCGTTGGTTCGAATCCAACCGGGCGTATTTTTTTTGAAGCTGCAAATCTGAGGATACGGTCTGAAGATGAAAGTAGCGCCAGTCGCAATAACAATAGGTTTGCTAGCCGCCATTGCCGGCGGTGGCTATTGGTATTGGACTACCACTCCACTTTATGCGCTGCAGTCGTTGATGATGGCAGTACAAAATCACGACGGACAAGCCTTTTCCAAACGCGTTGATGTTGAATATGCCGTCGAAAACATGCTTGAAGACATGTTGGTCTATCCAGCCCTAAGCACACCGAACCTCTCTGCTTTTCAAAAGCAAGTGGCAACTGGTGCAATCGCCATGGCAAAAAAGCAGATCAAGCAAGACCTCCTCGCATCTATTTATCGATCGCTCGCAGCGCCGGTTCAATACGGCGACGGCAATCAGCCAAGCTCGCAACTTCCAAAATGGAACAATTTGCAGTTTCTGACTCGCAACCAATTGATTGATTGGCAAATGAAAACTCTAGAACAGCCGGCCTATGCAGCCGACAACCAAGCCAATAGCCATGCAGCTCCAGTTCAACAAACTGGAGACGTAAAAGATTTGCTCAATGTCGCCAGTCACGAACTCGGTGGCGAAGTCGGCAAACTAAAAAGTGAAGCATTTCAACGCATGCAAAGTTATGTGCGCACCCATCCCGATACGATCCCAGGACGCGTAATAAATGCACCAGCCACTCAGCGTGGTGCCATTTTAAGGCGTGTTCTTGAAGATCACGGCTTCAGCCAAAACTATTTCAAAGGCTTGACTGGCTACAAGATTGTTAGTGCCTCAGAAATACCAGATGATGAAGCAAAAACTGATTCATCGGCTTTGCCCCTCGGTGAAATTTCAATCACTACCGGCAATACCGCCAACATTGGTGCCGAACGAGCATTAGTTGGGCTGCGATTTTACAATTACAAACTGGGCCAAGAAGTAATTGTCGAAATAGAAATGATGAAGGGCTTTAAAGCCACCAATAACAGCGTCGAAGACACCGAGTGGTGCGTCACTCGCCTGGCCAATCTACGCCCCGTTTTAGACAACGTTGCTCAAGATTATTTAAACGATGTGCATGAACTGATTGCCTATTCACTATCTGGCATGAACAATCAGAACATCAACAAAGACATGCGCGGAATCACAGACAGAATTAAGAACCACCCAGCCGCACAGAATTTCCTTAAAAAGCTCGGAATTTAGTATTTTGGGATCTAGTATTTAAGATTTAAGATTTAGTACTCAAGATTTAGTACTCAAGATTTAGTACTCAAGATTTAGTGCTCAAGACTTAGTACTCAAAAGTTAGTACTCGAAGTTTAGTACTTTAAATTTATTACCGACCTTTCTTGACGCCAGCGCGTGGACCAGCCTTAATCGGCGCTTTGACGCCAGGTTTCTTAGCAGCAGCTTTCAGTTTGGCAATATCCACAACAGTCAGACCATTTGCTTTTGCCTTAGCAAGATAATCTTTAGCCTTGGCTAAATCGTTCTTATTCAAATAACAAACTGCCATGCCAAAATAAGCATCAGGAACAGGCGTAGCAACATATCGCTCATTACCTTGAGCCTTATCTATCGCCTCGATGAAACTCTTGTTGGCAATAACCAGATTCTTCACCTTAGAATCACTACTGCTGCTTACTTGCTTCTCGTAAGCACTTTCACCAAAAGTTTTATAATCAGCAATTATCACTTGAGCAGCCTTCTTGCCGCGAAGAAAAATAGGAACGGCCCGCTGGTAGGTGGTTAGAGCCACGTCATAGCGCTTAGTCATACGATATCCATCAGCCATTGCCAGATAGGCCGAACCGGCCAATAGCTCGTCAAAACCTTTTTGCTGAGGAGTGACAGTGTCGGTCAACCAACGGTATAGCTTCTCGCTGTCAGCAAATTTACCAGTGACATAAGCCTGTTGCTGGTAGCGGCGAGCGAGCAAATGATAGAGCATGACTACATTGGGATTGCTGCGGCCCACCATACCCTCTAACATTACGATCTGCTTTTGCATATCAGCGATTGGCATCAAACGTTGCTCAATTTGAGCATTGGCAGACTGAGCCTTAATGCGCAATTCATCCAACTTGTTGATCTCGGCTTTGAGATCATTGCCTGGCAAAGCAGCCGAAGAAGCATTGGTTGAGGTGGGCAGCGAATCAGCCGAGCCCGCGGCAGCAGCACTTGTTGGAGGCACTGCCCCTGATGCCTCGGTCGGGTTTGCCGTTGTCGTCGCAGGTACATTTGCGGCAGCAGCAGTAGGAGAGGGGCCAGCACTTGTCGCATCAGGTTTAGCTAAAGCTTCACTCGAAGGACCACTTGTGCTGGTGTTGGCAGGTGTCATCGCATCCGGTGCCGCAAATGCAGCTAATGGAGTTCTTGCAGTACTTAATGCGATAGAGAAACAAAGAGATACTGGCAAGATTAAACGCTTCAGTGGACTATTAGATACTGAGTTCACAAGGCCTCCCACATTAAAATTTTCATGAGTATAGCGTTTATGGCACCAAGCGAAGCAGCCTTAGACTCCAACCTTGACCGATATCGGTCAAGTTTCGAACTGAGATATCATCGCAGTGGCCGAAAGCCAAAACCGAAAACACCGCCCAGTAGGCGATTCGGGATTTTATCAACAAAACCACCAAAATTTTGCACACCTTTGCGGCGTGGTGGCAGACAAGTTATCATTGCTTTGTAGCTAATTAGTGAGCACATGAATAGAACTTCTGCAAATTACATTTACTGGAAAGCCCGACTATATAGTGCACCAACACTATTAATCGCATTGAGCCTGTCGACAGCAGCTTGGTCGACTCCGTGCTTAGCTCAAGAGTCAACAGCGATGCAGCCGGGCCAAGAAGTCTTAATTTCAAATTCGGATGTCACCGCAGGCAGCTCAACGAGTGACAACGTTTCTGTTGATCTGGGTAATCCAGATATCCAAAGAGATACCCAAGGCGGAAGCATCAAAATTCCATTTAGAGTGCCGGCCAATAATCAGGCAGCAGATTCATCTATTCAGATAACAAAAAATCCAACTCATTCTGGCGCGCAGACCAAATCAGCTCAATCAATACACTCGACACATTTAGCAAGCGAATCGAGTGAAAGCTGGGAGCAGCTTGAAGCAAAAGGCGAAAAAGCAGCCTATAACTGCGAGTATGGTGACGCAGAGCGGCTACTAAGAGCAGCGGTAGAAAAAGCTCGCAGCTTTAACGCTGGCGATCTCCGTCTCGCTAAAAGCTCCGGAGAATTGGGCAGACTACTCACTATCCGCGGTCGCTTTGCTGAAGCAGAATCTTTACTTGAAGAGGAACTAGCGGTTAAAACTGTGGCTAGCGGAGCAGAAGACGAGCACCTAATTCCTGCTATGTCTTCGTTGGTGCGCTTTTATTTACTGCACGGCAACGCCGCAAAGGCTAATCCACTAGCAGAGAAAATCCTTTCTTTTGTAGAAGGCAAACTGAATGAAGCCCGCACTCAAGCTAAGGGCAAAGTTACATTGCAAGCAGGCCAGCCGCTTCAGGCCTGGGCAGGAGAAGCATCAGCAGTGATGCGGGATCCGTTAATTGAATGGGCTATCGCCTGTGATGACATCGGAAATATCTATGCCACCAAAGATAGCCAAAACTTTCCTTTGGCCGAACGGCTTTTCACCGCAGCACTCAATGTTAAATCAACTGTACTAGGAGCGCACCATCTCTCGTTAGCAAATAGCTACGACAGCCTGGGCGGCTTGGCCTTGACTCGCAAAGACTATGACGATGCCGAAGCGAATTTAAAAGATGCACTCGACATTACTGAGCGCATTCAACCGCCTGAGAACTATCAAGTTTATGCACGTTTAGACAAATTAGGAAAATGCCTGCTGCAAGAAAATAAGCTAGCAGAAGCCGAAGCGCTCTACTTGCGCGCCCAAGATTTCTGGAAAGCCGCTCCGTCTAAGAACGGCAACGAAGCCAGAGCAGCTTTCGCTTTAGCAAATATTTACACCCAAGAAAAGAAATATGCAGAAGCAGCGCCACTTTTTGAAAAAGCTTTGCAAATCGCTGAGCAAAATAGTGGTCCGGACTCTGTAGCGATTGTTCCTTATTTAGACCGTTATGCTTACGTTCTCTACTATTTAGGTATGCGCGAGCAAACAGATGAACTGCGTGCGCGAGCCCAGGCTATCACCGATGGCAATACCAGCCTTACTATGGGCAAAGACAATGCCGGTCTGCAACAATGACGACCGAGCAAGTAAGATCAAGCCAGAACTGCTAAGCCAGAACTACTAATTCGAAACCGCTAAGTCAGTCAAATGTCAGGGATGCATCTTACATTGAGTGAGTTACCGCTCCTTGAGGTTCTCCCATGCGTGATACTCATCCTGAATCTGCTACAAACCCAAACCAATATCGCCCTAAAGGTGAGCCGGCAAGCTACAGCGACGGTAGAGGTCCTGGCGGCGCTCCCACAGATCAAGCGGAAGCCAACGATTTACTGCATGCATGGATTTGCCTGCACAACGCTGACACCCTAAAGAAACAAAACGCTTATCTCGAAGGAGGCAAACTTTTACCAACACTCAGCCTTGATCAAGGGGACATACCGCTTCCAAAAGAGAAACCAGACTCAGTATTGAGCGCATACGATCGGGCAATGAAGCATGCGCACGATCACGACATTGCCAGAGTGACTGCAATGGGCGACGGTATACACGACGCTGGCAACGGAATAACTATCACAAAAGTAGGTGCGGCCGAAATTATTTCCCGTGGCAATGATCAAGTGGCCATTGGAGCCGATGGACAAGTATTTACTTCCGAGGGAGCAAAAATCTCAGCGGTTAGACTTGAGGATACACTAACGAGCGGCGGCTCCGGTGGTGCAGTGAACGGTAGCGCAAAAGAGGGCATCGAAGTGAATTTCGACAGCGGCTTACGGGTTGTTATCTACAACGGCCACATCGTTCAATACGGTGTAGGCGGCATGTCTTATCCAAGCCAGTACAGAGTTATCGCGAAAGATAGCGACGGTACCTCTAGATAGAAAGTTGTAGTCTTTCCGCGCCCAAATGTCGAGCAAAATTAGCATCGTCTGCACTGGTGTAGTCTTCTCGCAAGTGGGCGCCGCGCGACTCTTTGCGCATGAACGCGGCTTGTGCAATCAAGCGTCCGACTTGGTAGATGTTGCGAGCACTATATTGATCTGCAGTCAAAATATTAGTCGTTTGGCCATCACCAATCGGCACAGACTGTCCCGGGAAGTTGAGCAATCGAATCAATCCAGATTGCGAGCGCACTAATCCTGCATAACAATACATCTGCGAGCGGAAGGCCTGCAAGTCAGCAGGTAGTAGAATTTGCGCAGCACTGCCAACACTAGAAGCGAAATCGACAACTGGAGCCAGCGCGAAAGAATCGCGAACTGGATTTTGATCGAGTAATTCATCGGCTAATTTTTGGGATAATTCATCGCATAACTCATCGGCCAGATTTAGAGCCATTACCCCAGCTTCGAGTAGCGAATTACTCGCCAGTCGATTGGCACCATGCAATCCGGTGCAGGCGCATTCGCCAATTGCATAAAGACCATCTACGCTAGTGCGTCCACTCACTGTAGACTTAATTCCGCCCATCATATAATGGGCAGCGGGAGCCACCGGGATGGGCTGAGTTAATATGTCGATGCCATACTGCGCGCAGGTGGCCAAAATATTGGGAAATCTCTCGCGGATCTTCTCAGCTCCAATCGGCCTCATATCTAAATAAACCTGGGCCAAATTATTTTCACTCATCACTGCATGAATGGCCCGCGAAACTACGTCGCGTGTCGCTAACTCACCGTCGTGGTGGAAGCGTTTAACAAAGCGCTGGCCCTTGTGATCAAGCAGGGTTGCACCGGCTCCACGAGCCGCTTCAGAAATGAGAAAAGCAGGAGCGCCATCAAGACGCAGGGCTGTAGGGTGAAACTGAACGAATTCCATATCGCTCAAAGCAGCTCCG
Source organism: Candidatus Obscuribacterales bacterium (assembly GCA_038231015.1). Lineage (GTDB taxonomy): Bacteria > Cyanobacteriota > Vampirovibrionia > Obscuribacterales > Obscuribacteraceae. The sequence goes on along the minus strand of JBBRMD010000015.1, from coordinate 18,936 downwards.
GCACGATAAGCCAAGGCGATACCATCAGCGGTAGCGACATCGGGATTAGTGGTGCGTTCGAAAATTTGACCGACTCCGCCGGTAGCGAGCACGGTGCGGCTGGCTCGTACAAAAATGTGAGCCGGCTGCAAGGCTTGCCCAGCACCAGCACCAGCATCAGCACCAACACCGGCACCAGCGTTAGATGTCGCAGGTTGGCCTTCAGTAATAAAGTGAGCGCCGTGGCAAACTCCATTGTCCATTAGAAGATCGATGGCGCAGGTGTTTTCTAGCACAACAAGATTCTTATTTGCGCTAGTCGCCTGCATGACCTTCTCACCTAAGGCGTGAGTAATCGAACGGCCGGTTGTATCTTTGGTGTGGACGACACGGGCCTGTTTGTGGCCGCCTTCTAAAGCGAGGTCTCGTCCCCCAGTGGGGTTCTTATCAAAATCAACGCCTAAGCGATCGAGTTCATCGATTAGCCTTTGCCCAGCAAAGACAATTCCGCGAGCGGCATTAATATCGGTTAAACCGGCACCACTCTTGATGGTATCAGCCAAGTGAATTTCCGGTGAGTCAAACGGATTTGCACCAGTCACCGCGGCGACTCCGCCTTGAGCCCATGAGCTGTTAGAGTCGAGCAATCCAGCTTTAGAGACGAGCACAACTTTAAGTTCTGGAGAGCCAGCAGCTCGAACTTCAGGCTGCAAGCGCAAAGCCAACATCAAACCAGCCAAGCCAGAGCCGATGATCAAAACATCTGCATCAATTACTTTTGCGGAGCCAGTATTAGAATTGAACTCAGAGCCCAACTCAGAGCCCAACTCAGAATTGGAATTGGACCTAAGCTCCGAATTGGTTTTAAAGTTAGTCTCAAAGTTAGACATTGTTTTAGTCCTCGATTTCCTTCAAAAGCTTCCTAGAAAATCGAGATCATACGCTCGATAGCTAGACGGGCTTTCGAAGCCGTTTCTTCATCGACAGTGACATGGAAAACATCTTCCACGAGTGATCGGTGAAGCTTCTCTAGAGTAATCATTTTCATAAACTGACAGCTCATTTCAGCGCTGATTGGCAAAAATTCTTTGGTTGGATTCTCTTTCTTCAGTCTGTGCAAAATGCCAATCTCAGTAGCAACTACAAACTTATTCGAAGGCGACGAGGTCGCCAACTTGAGCATGCCTTCAGTCGATGCAACTTTCAACACATCTCGCACGGCAGCGTTTGCACTTGAATTTTCGGTACTAGAACTTCCGGCACCAAGATCAACTTTGCCAGAGGCATCTTTACTAGCCGCGCGCGCCACTCTATCAAGATACGGCGTCAAGCAACCACATTCAGGGTGAATCAGAAGCTCAGCATCGGGATGCTCCTTCATCTTCTCTTCAATCTTGCTTGGATGCACAGCAGCGTGTACGTGGCACTCACCCATCCAGATATGCATGTTCTTGCGGCCAGTCATCTTCTGCACCCACGAACCCAAGAATTGGTCAGGCAAGAAGAGTATTTCTTTGTCTTCAGGAATCGACTCAACAATCTTAAGAGCATTGCCAGAGGTGCAGCAATAGTCAGATAGAGCCTTAATCTCAGCAGTGGTGGTAACGTACGACACCACTATGGCACCAGGATGCTCAGCCTTCCAATCAATCAGCTGCTGTAAATCGATTGAAGCAGCTAGCGAACAACCAGCTTCAAGATCGGGTATAAGCACACGCTTAGTTGGGCACAAAATCGCGGCAGTCTCAGCCATGAAGTGCACTCCGCAAAAGACGATGGTCTCAGCGTCAGTCTTGGCCGCTTGCTGCGAAAGACCAAGGGAATCGCCAACAAAATCCGCCACATCTTGAATGATGGGAATCTGATAGTTGTGAGCCAAAATAACAGCATTGCGCTTCTTGCTGAGCTGCTTTATCTCGTCAACCAGTTTCTGAGTATGACTATCGATTTCGTAAGCAGCCTCTTTGGTTATAGATACTGATATTGAACTATTCATCGATTTTCTTTCATCCTCGTTATGGTGGTCGCCGGTTTTCTCAATTTGGCTTCCGAGTAAGCGTACTTTTTACGTTTTACTACTTATGTTTTACCACTTACCGTTTGACAATGCACCCAAATGTTGAGCAGAAAGGGCAAGATTCAGATTAATCTTGCGTTTTGGCCAATGACCGCCGCCATCGAAAGCTTTCAAAGAACACCCTGGCGTCGAGCTGGGGCTAGAGGGCTGAAGGCATAGGCCAGAGGGCTAAAGACTCAAGCAAAAAGACCACGGGCTCAAGCCAGAAGACTCAAAGTAGAAGCAAAAAGGAGAGTAGGAGCCAGTGCTTAAAGCCCCACTTGGGCGGCCCCGGTGGCGAGACAAACGTTACAAATACGCTTTCTAAGGTATACTTAAGCTACAAACGAAGAGTGTGAACCTTCAAAAATAAACACTCGCTAGTCAAACAGATAAGGCAAATACAGCCCCCACCTATGACCATTGAACCGACCAAACTGACCGTCGATACAGTTGCTCTGGCTGCCCAAGAAGGCCAGCTAGAAATTGTTTTAATTCGACGCAAGCATGATCCGTTCAAGACCATGTGGGCTTTGCCTGGTGGCTTTCTCCAAGAGCACGATGACAGCATCGAGCAAGCCGCAGCCAGAGTGCTTTTAGAAGAAACCAATGTGGGCGATGTCTACCTAGAGCAGCTCTTCACTTTTGGCGACAGGCACCGCGACCCGCGCGCAAGGGTAGTGACAGTGTCGTACTTAGCTCTTTTACGTCAAGACGATCTCAAACTAATTTCTAGCTCTGATGCCAGTGGAGTTGCCTGGTGGCCAGTGCTCGATTTGCCCAAGTTAGCTTTCGACCACAAGCGCATTATCGAGTACGCCCACCAAAGAATAAAATACAAAATCGAATACTCGGCAGCAGCCTTCAGCCTGTTACCAGAGAAGTTCACACTGCGCGACTTGCAATCGGTATACGAAGCGGTCTTAGGAAGACCAGTCGACAACCGCAATTTCCGCAAGAAATTTCTCAAGCTCGGAGTGCTGCAAGAACTCGACGAAACCACACAGCAAGGCTCTTTCAGACCAGCAAAACTCTATCGCTTCGATCAGAAAGAATTTGAGCAGCTTCCCGATAGACCAGTGTTCAATTTTTAGTATTCGCTTAAGCGATATCTCAAACCAAATCGTCTGTCTTAAATTAGATTTTCGATGCGCTCGCTTATAGCTCGAAGAGCTTTGGCATTGGCTTTCAACTCACTGCAAGTCTTCTTCACGACTTCACCGTCAGGCTTGTCGAGAGTGAGCTGATCGATTAGCTGTTCAACGCTAGTACGGCAGGAAGCCGTGGTGCGATTCCATTGCCCAGAAACATCACTCGCTTCGCTGGCAATACCACTCCTCGGTGTGGTGCTAACAATGGCATCACCGACCGGTTTAAGGCAGTACTGCAAAGATTCAAAATCGACGCAAGTAGCAAGCAACGATTCGCGAGCTCCACTAGCCCAGGCATCACCCTCGGTGGCATCTGACGGCAGTCGTTCGAGAACTGCCTCCATCAGTTTCATAACGCGGTTGATGTCTTTGCAGGTTTTAACATCCACAGGCCTGCCTGACGAGACCGCTAAGGCAGCCAGTCCGGTATCAGGAGAAAGCTGGGTGACCAGCTCTTTAGCATCAGCGTCACTGTTTAGGGTGAACAATTCATCAGGCAAATCAGTGCGCACTTGCACATTGTTCAGTTGCAGAGCTGAGAAAATTTTGGCACTGTTAAAAATATTCCATTCAGAAGGAAGCTTAGCGCGTTCGTCAACAGCAATGCGGTCTTTGACATCACCATCGCTCTCGATAAGCTCGACCACAGCCGGCCTACCAGAGCCAGCGGCAACAGCTAAGCACTTGAGATCGCCTTTGGCTTTCTTGGCGGCACCACTGAGCAAACTATCTAAATCAGACTGCATAATGCTAAAGCCATTGGCCGACTTCAGTATCTTAGAGTCAGGTGAGAGAGACAGTTTGATACCGCGAAACATTCCGCCCATCTGACCGCGAATCTTGCCGTCAGCCTGCCGCACTACGACAGCACCGCTCTTAGAGCCACTTTTAACCACTTCAAAGCGCATTAGATTCGGGCTTTTGAAATAGAGTTTGCCGATCTCAACAACCGGTTTTCCATTGACATAGGTGGTAAGAACGCTGTCGTAGACATAACCTTTTAGGTGCCGCACACGATCAAGCATGGTGGCAATTTCGCCCTGACCGTCTTTGCCAGCACTAGCAGTCAAGCTCACCGGCGAGAGCAAGACCTCATCGACAGAGATTCCGGCCCAGCAAGGCTCGCTAACATTTACAAGACCCATTATAAGACCAAGCGCTAAAGCGATCTGTTTGTGCATACGCACCTCCGTTATTCCTAAAGGATATCGCCTTGACAAGACCAGTCGCTATTTAGACTCAAATGTCGCCTGCCTCCCAAGATAAGTAGCAGCACTTTGCTTGAGCCACTGCTTCTGCTTGGCGTCGCCCTTCAAGTAGGCATCGAAAAAGGCCAGACTCAGCTTATTGATAAGCGTATGAAACTGAGCGTCTTTAGCGACATCACGTGTGCCAATTCCGCGCGCTTGAGTTCCACCAAAAATCATATGGTCGCCACCGTTGAAGACCACCTGATACTGGTCGGGAGCGTTGATGTTTTTGTATGGAATCAAGCGATCGGCTGCCGAATTATTGTTCACAGGCGAATTGTCTGCAGTGCCAGTCATGTTCAATCCTGGAATCTTAATAGAGCCATAAAGCGCCTTGGCATCACGCCCCGCAAGGTTAACCGGAGGGCTCATGTATATCGCCGCTTTCACTCTAGGGTCAGGCAGACAAATTTTCTGAGCGCCCGCTCCAAATGTTTGACCAGCAATCGCCATTGTGGTGCCAGCTCCAAAAGAGTGGCCAGAGCAGCCAACTTTTGTCATATCGAGCTTGCCGTGCCACGGACCGGCAGCGCTGTTCAGGCGCTCTAACTGATTCAACACAAACTTGACGTCGTCAACTCGCAAGCGCAAATTTTCGCCGGTCATGGCCTGCCGCATGTCTTTCTGGATATTCTGCCTGAAATCACTTTGACCGACTTTCGCTCTACCGCCCATGATGGAGCCCATCCAAACAGATGAATCGCTACCAGGATGCTGTAAATGCAAAGACAAGTAGCCATTCTCGGCCATAGCTTCACCAAAATATCCAGCGGCTTCGCGGGAGCCACCTAAACCGTGAGAGAAAATCACCACAGGCCAAGGTCCAGCGCTCTTGGGTTGATAGATTTTGATGGGAATGGTGCGAGAGCGAGAATTGTCTGTCCAGTCTTGCAAAGAGACAATGATATTAGGATTAGCATTTTCAGCAGAGGCAGCCTGTTTCGCTTTGATCATCTGCTGGAACTTGGCGAGCTTCTCAGCGCGAGTGCCTTGCATGAGGCCCTGGCCACCGCCCTGCGCTAAAACCGGAGAGACAAGCAAACCCAATGACACAAAACCGAATACCAAACAATTAATCGATGACTTGCTAGAAATCACTACTTTGCCTCGCAAAAACTGAGCTTAGAACAGCACTAGTTTAGCAAGACCAGAGCCAATCAACTAGTTTCCCTATAATCGGCTTTTTGCACCATTGCGCCAGCATTTCGTCAGTATCGGTAAGCTACAAAAATAAATTCAGGACTAGCGGCATCGGCAAGACTAAAATCCCAATTTCCATAAACATTTTCAATGACAAATCCGGCATCTCGTAAAGACTTCTCGATAGTGGTGCGATCGCGAAATCGCAGTTCATTTATAGAGACAAGCTTCACATCACTGTCAGGAAATAGATAGTGAATCTCATAAATTACGCGGTCGCCGATAACTTCTATTAGCTGTGACCACCACTCGACAGCACCAACTGCGGGGTCAGTCACTTTGCGGCGATTGGTAGCGGATGGCCAATCAATGTGAGCGGCATGAGATGTAGCATGAGATGTAGCATGTGAAATAGCATGTGAAGTAGAACTATCGCTAGAATTAGAACTAGCAATAAACCAAGGCTGCACCACCGGATTGCGACATTCAAAAGCAATGTGCCCGCCTGGACGCAGCGCCTTGTGAATAGATGCGAGTGCGGCTTGCCAATCGGCATCTTCAAGAAAGAATTGGGCAACGTGCCCAGTCATAATTGCCAGGTCAAAGTGGAGTGCACCAGACTCTTCCAGCGCACCCAAACTATCAAGACTTTCCACACCACCATGAATAAACCTAATTGGACCGTCGTAAACGCGCTCAAGGGTGCGTTCAATCATGGGCAAAGAAGGCTCAACAGCAATAAGTTTGTGACCTTGCTTTGACAGCTCGTAGGTTAAAAGACCGGTACCACAGCCGATATCAATAATCGAAGTAGCAGCCAGTCGTTTACCCAACTCAAGATAGAAATCTTTGTACTCGCGAATGGCGTTGACCGTATCGTAGATCGCCACCAAGCGCGGGTCAGAGAACTCGCTATAATCAGGGTTTTGTGCCATAGCTAAAGTCGCCCTACAAAAAGAAAGCTGCCAATTTCAATCGAACTTACTAGCGAAATAAACAGGACTAGCGAAATAAACCGTACTAGTCACTAAACAATACTAGTCAATCCACTGCAGCAAAGACGAACCCAAAGGCTGCGTTCCGCGCACAAATCCAGGCTTAATATCGGGCATATCGATCATGCTCGGTAAATAAGTTATCTCACCAAAGGGACTATCAACTTTAGCAAGAGGCAAATCTGATTGACTGGCTATATCAGCAAAACGGGTAGTACCATCGAGCGCACTAGCGTCGAGCAAACCAAGCTCTTGAGCCCACATACACATGCGCGTTAGTGACACCCGCACCTGATAGCTACCACCTTCAACGGCACGACGTTTGAGTGCAGCAGCCACTCCGGCCGCGCCAGCATAGGCCGCTAGGTAATCAGCAAAAATAACCTGTAGTGGCATAATCGGTGCGTCAGTTGCACCCTCTTCAGCACAATAGCCAGATACAGCCACAGCCAACATATCGAAACCGCGGAAATTCGCCCACTCTCCTTCAAAATCGAAACAGCGCAGCTCATGAGCAATAATGCCAGGTCGCGCCGTCGCTAAACGGCGAGGCGAGATGCCCTTTTGATCTAAATTAAGATAAGAGCACGCGAAGACATCAGCATCTTTCAGCAAAGTGAAAAACTGACGCATATCAGACTCATCGTTAAAATCACAATAAGCAGCACGTTTACCAATATCGGTTTCAAGTCGCCAATTCATGTGATCAGGATAATTTGGTTTGGAAATATGTAAAACATCGGCACCAAACTCAGCCAAAGTGCGTCCGGTAATAGGCCCACCAATAACGTGGGTGCAATCAAGCACGCGGATGCCACCAAGAGGAGTATCACAACCCTTAGGAAAAGGAATAGGGTCGCTATCGCCAATCTTTTCAACTTCAATCACAGGCTTAGCGGCGAGACGACGACCGACAGGATGAGCCAACCACTCTGCGGCAGTGCGAATCATGCCAACTGCTCCAGCTTCTTCGCGAATGGCGCGCTCTAACGCCTCACCATCCCATTCCATAATTGCAGCCTCAACGGCACGCTGAGTCGGCGCACACTTTAGCACTTTGAACAAAGCGTCGCGCAGCCGCGGATAGAACAACTCGATTTTAACAAAGCGACCATCGCGAGTAGGATAGAACTCTCCACTTAAGGCACTATCAACACCAGTGTCAGAGCCATAATCGGTAAAAGGAATATGCCGACCATTCTGACGCATGAAGGCAATTCCATGATGCTGGTGCACAGCATTACGCACACTAGTAGTGACATTTTGCGGATTGCCACCACGCATCTGCCAAATATCACCCAAGGCCATTCCAAATGCTGCTTGTGACGCCGCCATCAACTCACCGAAACGGTGGCGCGACGCCAAAATCGGATCTTTGCCGACAATCTTAACGTCGCCCTTGTGTTCAGCTTCTCGCATGCCAATGGCAGACAGAATCATGTCTAAGGCTTTCTGAGAAGTGGGTGAATCAACAATCGCCATGGTTAACATCCTACGCATCAGCGCTGCAAAAGCCGCTATCGACGACTCTGAGTATTAGGCCATGAATTATAGCTCAACTGAAGGCCCAAAGCCTGTAATTTGGCGCGCTTGACTTGCTACTGTGCGAAACTCAAGCAGCAACAGTTGAATCACAGGCGATTCATAAGGAAATTACAGTGATAGTATGTTTCTTGCAATGGCTTTGGCCACAGCACTAGCTGCTAACGGGAGGTGCACAATCCCAAAACTAGCAAAAAAGTTAGTAAGCAAAAAAAGCTAGTAAGTAAGGAAAGAATTCAATGGCTACCAACATAAAAGAACACAAAGAAGATGTTGAACTTAATCAACTGTCTGCTTATGGCAAGGCACGCTCTACTGTAGCCGGCGAACCTCTGAGTAAAGACGAGTTGGCCAAAATGGATCAGTACTGGCGCGCTTGCTGTTATTTGGCCGCCGGCATGATTTACCTAAAAGACAATGCCTTACTGAAAGAACCACTCAAACTAGAACACATCAAAAAGCGCTTACTGGGCCACTGGGGCACTAGCCCAGGTCTAAGTTTTTCATATGTGCACCTGAACAGACTAATTAAGAAGCACGATCTCGATATGATTTTCATGGCTGGTCCTGGCCACGGCGCACCCGGAGTCTTAGCTCCAGTCTATCTAGAGGGCACATACTCAGAGGTCTACCCAGACAAATCTGAAGATGAACGCGGAATGCTCGCCTTTTTCAAACAATTCTCTTTCCCGGGCGGCATCGGCAGCCACTGTACACCAGAAACTCCCGGCTCAATTCATGAGGGCGGTGAACTCGGTTATTCAGTGTCTCATGCATACGGAAGCGTGCTCGACAATCCAGATATGATCGCAGCAGTAGTTGTTGGCGATGGCGAATCAGAAACCGGACCACTAGCCACATCATGGCACTCCAACAAGTTTATAAATCCTATTCGCGACGGCGCCGTGCTACCGATTTTGCATCTTAACGGCTACAAAATAAACAATCCGACAATTCTTGCCCGCATCGATCACGAAGAGCTACAAAAGTTGTTCGAAGGTTATGGCTACACCCCTTACTTTGTCGAAGGCAGCGATCCTGAGACCATGCACCAAGCCATGGCAGCGACACTCGATAAATGCTTGAGCGACATCAAATCAATTCAAAAAGAAGCGAGAGATTCAGGCATAGCAAAACGCGGCCGTTGGCCCATGATTATTTTGCGCAGCCCCAAAGGTTGGACTGGCCCCAAAGAAGTAAATGGCCACAAAGTTGAGGGCTACTGGCGCTCACACCAAGTGCCACTTGCTGGCCTTGCCGAAAATCCACAACACTTAGAACAACTTGAAGCTTGGATGAAGAGCTACAAGCCAGAAGAACTGTTCGATGAAAGCGGTAAACTTCGTGCCGAAATCAGAGAGCTTTCTCCAAAGGGCATCCGCCGCATGGGTGCAAATCCGCATACAAATGGTGGCACGCTCCACAAATCATTGTTGATGCCTGACTTTAAAGACTATGCAGTAAACGTCGATGCAGCAGCGCGTACACAGGCCGAAAACACTCGACCACTAGGCAAGTTCTTGCGCGACATAATGAAAGAAAATCCAAATCAGTTTCGTGTATTTGGCCCCGATGAAAACAGCTCCAATAAACTAGACAACATCTACGAAGTCTCAAAGAAAACTTGGATGGCAGCATATTTTCCAGAAGACAAAGACGGCGGAGAACTTGGTACTGATGGTCGCGTCATGGAAATGCTGAGCGAACACACCCTAGAAGGTTGGCTTGAAGGCTATTTGCTCACCGGTCGACACGGATTCTTCTCTACTTATGAAGCCTTTGTGCATGTCATTGACTCAATGTTCAATCAACACGCTAAGTGGTTAGAGACCTGCAATCATGTCGGCTGGAGAGCAGATGTAGCCTCATTGAACCTGCTAATAACTTCGACCGTGTGGCGCCAAGATCACAACGGCTTCACCCACCAAGACCCAGGCTTCATCGACCTCGTAGTCAACAAAAGCCCGAATGTTGTTAGAGTCTATTTGCCAGCCGACGCCAACATGCTGCTATCATGCGCCGACCATTGCTTGCGCAGCAAAAACTATATCAACGTAATTGTTTGCGATAAGCAAAATCACTTACAGTTTTTAGACATGGATGCAGCAATCAAGCACTGCACAAAAGGCCTAGGCATCTGGCCTTGGGCCTCAACCGATCAGGGCCAAGAACCAGATGTGGTGCTAGCCTGCGCCGGCGATGTTTCGACACAAGAAGCTTTGGCTGCCAATGCATTATTGCGCCACGAGTTTCCTGACCTTAAAATTCGCTTCGTAAACGTAGTGGATCTCTTGCGTCTGCAAGCATCGACTGAACATCCTCACGGTATGACCCATCAAGATTTCGACAGCCTGTTCACCACAGACAAACCGGTCATATTCAACTTCCACGGTTATCCCTGGTTGATTCACCGCCTCACCTACAACCGCACCAACCACGCCAATATTCACGTGCGCGGCTACAAAGAGAAAGGCAATATCAATACGCCATTAGAGCTGGCCATCAACAACCAAACAGACAGATTCACTCTGGCCATGGACGTTATCGATCGGGTCGACAAACTGAAAGTGGCTGGCGCCCATGCAAAATCTAAATTTAGAGATATGCAAATCGATGCCCGCAACTACGCTCACGAATACGGCATAGACAAACCTGAGTTTGCTAACTGGTCGTGGCCGCATGAGGAATTCCAGAAGTAAGAATTCTAGAAGTAAGGCGACTTACAGGTCAAGAACTAACTACGATTTGCCAGGGGTGCGCTTCAACCAATTGAAGACATCGCTGGCAAATTGGTGTAGGCCGACCCAAAATGTAAAATAGGAAACGTCAAAAACAAACTTGGTTGGCGCCTCAGCAAAATAATTTGTGAGAACATAGGCAATTACAATAACGCCAAGATTTACAGCTAGAATTCCTGGAAGGAACAATTTGCTTACAGGCTGACCCTTTGATGCGCCCATACGACAAGCGTATTCATAGGCCCGCAGGTAGTGATAGAAACTAGCCATGGCGATGTGAAAAACATAGACGCCTTGTTGAAACTGAAAGACCATGTATTGCCGGTAAGTAGCCCAGACCAGGCCCTCAGCTATCAAAGCCACCGCCAGCAGTGCATACTTCGAAAGCTGTTTGTCTTTCAATTGCCGCCGCAGATTTAGGGCAAACCCTACGCCCACAGTAGCTTCTGCCAATAAAATCAAATTCCATCTGTTTGAAAGAATCTCAACTGGTCCAAACAAGGCAAAGGTGAAAAAGGCAAAGGCCAGCGCCGGAAAAATATAAACCCCGGCAGAAGGGGCAGCTTCTGGTTTATCGGTGCCCGCGCTAGTAAATAGAATCTCGGCCCGAACAAAGTGGGGCAGAAAATAAATCCACATCAAAAAACTGAACAGCATATAGCCAAGAAAATGTCTAAGCGTTAGAAGAACTGCCACTCCGACTAAGAGCAGTGCAATAAAAGGCGCAATTTTCTGATGCGCCCGCGATAGCGCTTTAGCCTGCCCCCGATAGGCATAGATAAAGTGCGCCAGCCCCATCCATCCGACCATAAAATTGAGATTGAGAATCTCCGGACTGGTTGGCCCGTTTAACGCATGCGTCGACGGATATAGGGCAAATGGCAGGGCGTAAGCAAGGCCGATGAGCAGCAACATTCCGGCAAGAGATGAGGCCGAGTGGTCATCATCTCTCGGCGCAATCTGGCTAGGTGGGTCGATCATTTGTTGGTTTTGAATCTACTGCTACCTTGCAAAATTAAGCACGAGATGGGTTCATATCAGTGATTCGCTGTTCTGGGAAAATTCAGTATGGGCAGCGGGAAGTCGCCGACCAAATTGAGGGCATATCCCTTATACCCGAATCTTCCCGATTTAGCACTAGAGGCAGCGAAGCGAATTCGTCGTTACGAAAAAAGCGTTTGGTCAAAACGGAGTTCAACTACTATTGCCGATTTTCTTGAATCGCGACACAAATCGCGACATCTTGTCGCGATCCGGAGCCCGATTTTAGCACCTTTGCGCAATCGCGACAAAATGATTCAACAAAGGAATCAACTACCTAAAAGACAACGGAATTGCCGTAAAAATATTTGACCGCGACTTGCAAGAAATCATCGCCCACGGCCAAATTTGCCGACCTTTCTAAACTGGCAATGCAAAAATATATTTCGGATGCTGGAATCGCTGATACCGTAGATTCAGAAACTTTCAAACAACGACTCATTCAGCAACAACTACTAAAAGAGCAAGACGGTGAAACTGAAACACAAGATTTTGCTGGCCCAATGGTGCTCATCCCGGGCGAAGTAGAACCATGGTTAAGGGTGCGACTCCCAAACATTATCAATCGAACTAAAATGCAGCGAAAAGAGCGCGCAGATTCGCTGCTCGAACTTCTGCGAGAATCAATAGTCAACGCTCTAATTCACCGGAATTATGAAATAGAAGGCGCGAAATGCCAGCTTATATTCAATACGAAGTCAATTAAAATCAAGAGCCCAGGAGCACCAATATCTTTCCAGAGTAGTCTTTAGAACTTCCACTGCCGCAATACAGTTTTCAGAACCCTTATCAAGTGCTACAGATCTTTAGCAAAAGAAATAAGTTGATTGAAGACGTCATTGAACCGGCGCGAATAAAGACTTTCTTACAATGCACTAGTTCAAAAAGAATGGCTTAGTGACTCGTGCGCGACGTCTGCGCAGACTTCCAAAGGTTTGGTGTAAACTCAAACCTCGTTGCCCTAGCCTCACCTTTCGGAGCCTTGCTTCCAGACTTCGTCTCGCTAGCGCCAGCTGGAGTCCTCAACGACGGTAAAAGCGGGCCAGGGTTATAGCCCCGATTCAAGTTGAGTACTCGCGGTCGCTTATTCAATTGGTCATAGCTCCTATATAAGCGAACACCGCAGTCTATCGGTTGTGTAGCAAACCTTAAGCTGACTGGCGTCCAGTGCCTGATTGCCTAGAGCCAGCAGTAGGAGACAGCAGAGCAGCTGACTGGCGACGGTCAGCTAAGCCGAACTGACAAATAGATGGTTCGAATTTGAACCGTGGACCGATAATCTTAGTTGTCTCAGTCTTAGAAGGTACAGACGCTCCCGCGAAATGGCTTGCTGACGTAGAGATATGGCGCAAAGAATTTGGCGTAAGCCACGAATCTTTGTCTTACGAAATGACCTTTTGGAATGTCGCAGGCGCGAATGCATACGTGGTTATAGCAGGCCGCCTTGAGGTAACTATAAAAGGTCAGATCGTCGTTCGAACGGGAACCCGCGCTTACACCTTTGCAAAGCACGACGGCGTATGGAAGATCGAGGCGCAAGCTTGGGGGCGAACTACATAGCCGCAGATAAAAGCGCTTCCCCATCGCAATATAAGCAGCAGTGTGATTAAGCGCCTATTTTTCATCAGGGAAGGAAACTGGCAGGCACTAATTTCTTATCTTCGCTCTTAATTGGAAGAATTTTTATGCTGTCAGCCCTAGAGGAAAGAGCCGTTCGCTTAGGCTTCACAGAATTAGCGACAGGCATGCTGGTTGCAGGTATGGCTTTCGATTGGAACCTATAGGGATAGGGCACAGCACTTGGCCGAAGCGCATCAAGTTTAGGACGCCGAAAACTGGCAGGGATGTTTGGGCGCGGCGGAGCGAAATCACAGATAGACTTGACCCAAGTACTCTTGGACTCTCCAGCAGACCGAAAACCTGCAGCGGAGGAGTTTAGAGGGGGGCCATAACCCACCACCACGAAGTTAAGGGGCATAGCTTTTTTGTTTGGCGTCTTCGAAGTGTCGATATGCTTCGTCGAATCTTTCGCCAACACCGCCTCGGCCGTCCTAAAGCAGACCAAAATCAAGGCAGCAGCAACGAGCATAGATTTAAAAGCAACAGCCACGGCGCATGCCCTCACAACTACTCCAATATAGCAGCAGACACATCAAACTTATCTCAAATTTTTGAGCTTATCTCGGCCGAATTATTTAGGCATTCCCATAGCACTTACAAATTGATTCCAATGAGGCTGTGAGGCAATGCTGTCATCAGCTAAGTGCGTAACGAAAGCTTCTTTCATACTTTCTGGTTGACGCTCTTGAAGGAAAACACTGACGCCATCAAGTGCGGCCGGCGGCAGGTGAACAGCTTCGAAGCGCTCTTTTAGTTTAGGCGTGTAACTGTTAAAGTTCTCCGCGACAAGATGAGACATAGAAGCTTGCAGGCGATCTACAGCTTGAGCTAAATCACCACTGGCGGTATCAGCAATACTGCCATCCGCTAGGCCCACTTTAACAAATTTGACATATGTGCCGAGATCTCGACGATTGACTGTGTGCTTCACACCATCAAATTCTCCGTCAATAACCGGGGTCTTCTGCGCGGCAATCTGAAAGGCATCGTGATTAGAAGCCAGACTAGACCTATCCAGCATCACTTTACCGAACTGATCGAGGGCTTGAGAAAATTCAGGAGCGGCACTAGTATCATAAAGACCTAAAGTATTAGCTCCGCACAGTCCATCTTTGCTTACGGTCTTACAATCTTTTTCATTCATCGAAAATGCCATGCTGGCTAAAGACTTTGTATCAAGCTCCGGCTGGGCGATCATGTTGCGCACAATTTCAGCTATCGGCTGCGCGTTAGAGCCGGGTTTTACCCCTTTGTCGGCATTATCCATCTGCTCAGTGGCAGCAATGGCTACCTCCGGCTCTTCTGACGCGATAATATATTTGGCCGTAGGAGCAAGTTCTGTCAGAGTCTGGGCATTGCCGATCAGGCAAGAGTCAAAGTCGATAAAGTCGAAGGTCTTCTTGCCAGCATCCATCAATGCCTTGTTCAAAGTTGATTTAAGATCACCAATAGATGTATTGCCAGCATCGCCCCTGAGGCCATGCATAGCCATACCGTGGGCGCGATTCAAAAGCACCACTTTGTCTGCAGCCATGGCTTGTGGCGACGATTTGAGCAAGTCTCCAAGGTCTTCAGTCAGACCGCGAGAATGACCGGCAAATAAAAGTCTTTTGCTGCCATTGGCGATTTCGTAGCGCACTACTTCAGTGTGTTTCACGTCTGGATCTAAGCCGAACGCACCTATAATCAAATCTGCTTTTGTGGCGCGTAGATGATTGAGTGAGCGATCACGGTTCATGGCGGTCTGCACGATAACCGTTACCGATTTGTCTTTCGTGAGAGTCTCTAGTTTACGAATCTCTTCGTCTTCTCGCAAAGATGAATTAAGCAGACCACGATTGGCGGCCAGATTGACGAAAATTGCCAGATCTTTGTGCGCAGAGGCCTCTTCTTTTTTCACACCCTTAAAGCCGAAGGGATTAGTCTTGTCGAAATTATCGGCAACAAAACGCTCAGCGGCGTCTTCTCCGTAAACAGGATCAATTACCTTTTTGGCCGCCTTATGCTTGCCGTGCGGTTTACCATCGCCTGGGCCGTCACTAACATTTAATAGCTCAGGAGCGGCGGCTGATTCTGCGCCTTGAAATCTTTCCATTCATTTGACCTACTGGATTTAAACAGACTAAGGGCACAGAGACCAAGAGGCAATACGTAGTCTCCGCTCAGTGCCAAGTGCAGTCGGTCCAGCTTGCGTTGAATATACAAAGACGGGAGAATAGCGGAAGTATTTCCGCGCGCCCCGCAGCAGTGAACTATGAGCGAAGACTTCAAAAAGAAAGACGGCGATCAGCGCACTGACAGCGGGCCAGCGAATAATCATGAGAGTCGGTCCGAGAGCAACCGCTAGAACAGCCCTGAAAATCGACCCGAGACTAAGGCCTCACGCGAAGTCGGCAGCATAGACTCGACAATAATGAATCTCATAGCCAAGAAGAGAACCAACTCAAGCTCAGGCTCTCTCGACGAATCGCAAGACCACAGCCTCGAAATTGACTTCGGGGGCGACTAGTGGCAGAAAAGATTCATAGCCCTAGTGAGCAAAAACAATTTCTCGATGACATTGACCATTTCGAAAGCAATTTCGACCAACGCAGCAGTAAAAGCGCCACGGCGAAACTGCGCGAAATGGCCGACACCTACACCCAACTATCGCGGCTACTATCGGCCGATACAGATGCATTGGCGAAGTATCCACAATGCCAACTCAAAGAAGGCGAAACTCCTTGGCGCGTGCGCGTGGCCGAACAAATCATTCACCAAGCCGCCGAGCCGTTCACCATAAGCCAGGGCAAGCTGGCAGTCTGTGCCGCAGCATCACTAGAGGTGCGTGAATACTACCGCGAGCCAGCAGCAGTAGCTCGTCTGGTGACTGACGTGCTTCTTACGGGCTCCTATGAAGCCACTGCAGGTGGAACGAAGGTTGACATGACGAAATGCCCAGATAATTTGATACCTGATCCGTTCGCCAAGCAATTTACGGTGGAGAAAGAAGTTAAGGGCGAGCCGGTTAGAGTTTGGGATCGACCATATCTAGATGCTAGAAGCTTTGCATCACAACTCTTTGAAGTGACAGCGATTAATTTGGCCCTTCAGCCGAGAGGGTTCAGGTATGAGCAACCGTCACCAAAGGATTATGCAGACCTCAAAAATAAAGCTAACGGACACACTGTAGATATTAAAACCCACGTGACAAAGCCCTGGGGCAGTGGAGAAAACCGAAGATTCACAAATGTAGATATTGCCACCAGTGCCTATAATATTTCCGGAAAAGATGAGCGTTACTTTGTTATAGCCGCTGCCGGTCTCTCAAGAGCCGAAGCCAATGATCCCGAAATTCGAAAGATATACGAGCTCGACAATCGCGCTCAGCGAACTCAAGATCTGTTTCATCCCAGGGAACTTGCAAATGCACTTCAAAAGGCCAGAGACGCAGATGAGTGGCCTCCAATCGTGCGCTTAGACTCGCAGGAGCCGCCAATCAATTATCCCGATGGCGCTGCCCATTTCTTGGTAATCAGCGGTATGCAACCTGACGGCAGCAAAATTGCTTTCGACAACACTTGGGATGAAAAAAGAGATCATAACGGGTCACCAACAATCGATTCCCAGATGATAGCACTTAGCATTTTCTCAAGTAGAATAGCTCCTGGCTCGGCCGACACTCAGCTGCTTCAGAGAGTTAATTACTTTCGAAGCCACCCGGGGCAGCTACGTAACTCAGTTGATAAATGGCTTCAGGCACACGACGAACTGAATGCCAGTGGGCAAGAAATCAAAAACTTAAAGTCTGACAAACTATTTACCGATCCAGATTTGGCCACTTGGATTGCGGAGCATCCGGACGACAAACAACTAACTCTATGGAAAAATCTACTGGAAGAGTGGCTTGTCAAATACCCATCTGAACGACCTCGGCACTAATTCATTAGGAGATCAGTAATGCCATTGGAACAGCCACCAGAAATACCTCTCATGCTGGGCCAGTCGTTAGTGCAGCACGTCAAACGCATCTCAAATTTTGAGCTACTATCGGCTCAACCGCCACCATCTAAGCCCTGGATACGCAAAGAACCAAAGCCAGTTTTTGTCAACAAAGTTCCAACTAAATGGTATTTCAACGCAGTACCAATCAAGTCGATGAAGTTGCCACGTGGATGGTGGGAATACCAACGGCGAGAATACGCACTAGGAGGAGGAGGAGAAATCTACAACAAGACTTTCATTGCCAAAAACTATCCGCCTGCTGAATTGAGTTTCTCTTGCCCAGGTGCCTATCCTGCTGACGATACCAATCTCAAAAAATTGTTGAAGGAACCGGCTCACACCCTCTCATTAGCAGAACTAAGATCAATTGAAGATCGCGAATTCTATACCAACGCACAAACGGAAGAAATTGACGGTAAAAAAGTAATAGCTATATGGGGAAAAAGAGAGGACGACAATCTCGTTGTCTACAAGATTCTGTTCAATCAGTTTCCCACCCGGCCAGAATCGCCAATGGAAGCCGAAATAGAGTTCACCGCGCCACCGGCTCAATACAAGCGGCATATAGGCGAAGTGAAGGAGTCTTTCAAAACAATCAAGTGGAAAACGGAAGCGCCAAAAGATGAGTGCCAAGATTGATTTTCCGCAGACCACTGTCAGTTAAAAAGGGGCCACCCCATGAATAAATCCTTCTGGGTGTGCTCATTTCCCAAACCTGGTGTGCCCATCTCACTATCCCAATATTTCACCACTGCTCTGCAAACAACTTTTTTCTCAAATCCGATAGAGAGCTTGCTTAAAACATCATCGTTGTAGCATGCATATTCGAATACTTGGTCAAGCTTGGCAGTCTTTACTCGTTTGTCATACTTTTTCACTGTGTTCGGCGGACCAAAGAAAAATCTGACTTGAGCCTCAGAAAGCTTGAGTAGAAGGATTTTCTTGTCAGCTGACCTTATAAATAATTGCCCTTTGGAATTTTTCTCCACCTTGAGAAAACCGACGTACCCCTTTGCTCTCGCGGGAACGTTATTGGGTGTAAATCCCGCAGGCATCAACTTCTTCGATGTGAACGGATCACCTTCAAAGGAATCAACTCTATTGAGTCCAGATGGACTATTTTGGTTCCTGTCTAACGGTCCATCGAAATCACCAATATACAAAGGTTGCTGTGCAACAGCTGGATATGCCAGCAGAAGATCAAGTGACAAGAGAGCAGCGGCCACCAGCAGAAGTCGATAGGTTAGAGCCGTGGCGCTCTCCCTATCAGTTGTTATTCGAGCCAATAGTTCGCAGTTACTCATGATGGATACATACCACAAAATGTTCGTGCAGAAAATTGAACTAAAATTCTGCAGGCATAGTGCTTGCATCTTGCGCAATGCGGTTGTAGGCTAGAAATTACTCTAGGATCTGGCGAAAAGGGGCACAAAAGCATCT
>JBBRMD010000014.1:0-111640 GCA_038231015.1 Candidatus Obscuribacterales bacterium | reverse complement strand
GAGCCGAGGGGTTAAGTGGAAACGACAGGTCTGCGCAGACCGGAAATTGTAGCGATAACCCGCTAGCTGTGGATTCTGACTTGAAGCAGCAAGAAATATCGAGCCTACGCAATAGGCAGTCAGACGATAGTAATTAGACCACCGCAGAGCAATCTGGGTGGCCTTTTTGTTTGTCCGATTTCGGGACGGAAATCGGACATTTTTCGCAGCGAAAAAGTGGACTGGTTAGCTCAATTTTTTCTGCCTAAATCTGCTGAGCACAACATTCGTGCGGTTCTCGCTTGTCAGTTCTCGCTTGGCGCATATCGGCCGGAGCTCTTATATGGCGAAGCTTTTATCTGCCGAAGCTCTTGATGCCGTGGCGATTGAGATAGCTAGACACTGACTTTATTCGCCCATCTGGACTATAAGCACTTCGGCTTGTATCCGGCTTGGTGCCTAACTCAGGGGCGTAGCGAGCACTGCTATCAACTTGGCCCCGAGCATTGCGATAGTCTTCGTTCTTATCGTATTTTGTTTTGCCGTAGTCCGAAAATGCCATGACATCAAATTGTGTATAAGGCAAGAATGGTCTCTGGGCCATGCGTTCGTGCATGATTACATCAGTGGTTTTAAAAGCTCCAGGAGGCGCCTTTCCGCCCATTACCAGAACTTGAGCCGCCAGTGTAGGGTTCAATATGGTGTCAGAAGTATTCAGTCGTTTGCGCGCTTCAAACTGCTGATCAAATCCTTGCATGTGACTTCTCGCTACCATGGCCGCTGGATGTTTAGCTATGTGAGCCAATTGCATTCGCGAAAAAGCCGAGCGTTTTTGTTCCAGAGAACCCGGCGCCAACCACACTTGGTTTAGCTGCTGGGCAAATATGAGCTCCTCGACCAAATCTTGTGAATCCCAATAACCAGGCAAGCAATGCAAGACGGTTCCATCGGCGGCTAAGACAAACATCTGAATATTGTGCGGCCCAGCCCCATTGGAAGTGCGTACGGCATTACCGTTGATTTCGTGGCGGCCACTAACCCCAGCATAGGGTTGACCACTAATGTCGAAAGTACCGCAGACATAATTGTTTTTGAGATAAGAGAGAACTGATTCATTAGAGAGCGACACGGCTCTCAGGCTATTGCCGGCACTTCAGGTGGCGCCGTCCAGTTTGCCCAGCATATGAACCCAGAGCAGCGGTTTGCCTTTTTGCCTGGCAGAGTCTTCGGCATCGCGCAGACTATTAAACCAATAAACTTGTTTTGTCAGGTTGTCTACATTCGTTCTAGCTTCTCGCCCATCTATGACGCCAGGAGCGGCATTTACCGGGCTATAACAATTGCTGGCGAGAGTACCAGAAAGAGCCAGTGCCAAGGCACAGAAGGTCTTTAAATTGATTGTTCGCATAAGCTTACCTGAACGCTAAAGTGCATAAGTCCATCATAAACACAGAGCGCGGCCCTAGGTGGAATTTGCCCAAACCGGCTAGATTAATTTCACTGGGAAGAAATGTGCCACCGTATCAATGTGAGACTCTGTCAACCGTGTCTATTGTCATTGAAGGTCAATAGCCATAAACAATATTGCGATTCAGGATCAAATCTACAATCTGCTTTGGACCAAGCAATAGATAGAGCAATAGACCATTGGCTCAAGCGCAGCATCAATACCTTTACGTCTCCTAGTCCAGCGGCCCTTGCTCGGCTCCGACGTTCGCTCGAGGAAGCCAAGCCGGCGATACAGCCTGAGCAATTCGCCGCTATAAAAGCTGTCTTGAACCGTCACTAAGAGCCAATTTAGCAAGCCAAATTGCTATGATTAGCTTCCAGTAATTGCCCTTGGAGAAAAACCGGTGGATAAGCGCCCTCTAACAGAATTGATTAGCAACGACCCCGCTTGGCCCATGGTCAAAGGCTGGCTCAGCGAAGCGAAAAACCTAGTAGAAGTGCTACCGGCAACGGCACCGCAAAATGCAGACGCTCTAATGGCCACTCAAGTGACAACCAAATCATCTATGGGTTCAATCATTTATGAAACCGGCGGTATCTTGGTTGACCACGGCTGGATACGCATCTTGGGCTCGGGTAGTAGCAAATTGCCGCGCACCCTTCCAGGCTGGAACGTCACTGCCACTGGCAACGGCCCTGGCGACAATGACTTTCTCTTGATCGGTGATGATGTTATTGGTGGCTTTTTTGCCCTAAATGGTGGCGGTCTATCAGGGAAAGCTGGCCATAATGATCAGAATGGCCAAATTGGCCAAATTGGAAACGTCTTCTACTTTGCCCCCGATACTTTAGAGTGGGAAGATCTCGATATTCCTTACAGTGGTTTCTTAGAATTTTGCTTGCACGGCGATCTTGAAACCTATTACAAAGCCTTCCGCTGGAAGGGCTGGCAGGCCGATGTGGCCGCTCTTAATGGCGACCAAGCGTATTCTGCCTTCCCTTTCTACTTCACCGAAACAGCTGACACTAAGCGCGAACGCAAAGCAGTGTCAGTAGCTGAACTTTACGAATTGCTAGTGATTTACTGGCCCAATCAAATTGAAAAACAGCGTCTCAAGCCCGGTCAACAAATCAAAATTCAGATTAGCGAATAGCTGAACCATGCTCAGCTCTAGCCAAACAACAATTGAAGATTATCGCCCCGAATTTCTTAAGGCGATAGAAGGTTTTGTCGAAATTATTCAAGACACTGAGAGCAGTCTCGTACCTGGCCTCAAGAGTGGTGCTCAAATCAAAGAGTGGTATGCCCAATCGCTAGTAGATTCTATAAAATCGAAGCAGGGTGTCATTCTTGTTGCCACAGCAGAGGGAGCCGCTATTGGCTTCGTCTGCGCCTGGGTAGAAGAAGACGACAAACTTGTAATTGATTCAGCCCGTCGAGGTGCCTACATTTCAGATATCTGTGTCAGCGCAGATTGGCGTGGTCATGGCATAGCGCCTCAACTTTTAGCGGCGATAGAAAAGCGCATGCAGAGCCTGGGCTGCCAGCGTATTCGCTTGTGCGCCAAGAACGGCAATATAGCTGCCACTAAATGCTACGAAGGCCAAGGCTATCAGACCTACGAAATAGTTTTAGCAAAAGCGCTCACTGACACGATTTAGTGCTTATCAGCCATTTTTCTTTCAAGAATTTCGAAGCCAGTCAGTTCGACTAGGGCGTCCATGATTTCCCATGTCTTTGCTTCAAGATCATCGCCCGGATCAATTACTTTGCCAATGTTTACTCGGGCTGGGCCAAAGCGCTTATCGGTGCCGATAATGCCAATTGGCAAGATTTTGCTATTGGTGACTTTCGCAAAATAAGCAGCACCAACGTGCGGTTTTCCAATCGAATTTGGGGTCTTGCAACGAGTGCCCTCGATGAACATACCGAGGGACCAACCAGTTTTCATGATTTGGCGAATGAATTTGACGGTAGATAGCTGCGGTCTACCGCGATTGATAGGCAAGGCTCCGAGCCAATCGAGCAAACGACCCATGTATTTGTTGTCCCAAAGCTCACTCTTGGCCATATAGATCATTGGTCTTTGAGTGACAAAGGCGAACAAGGGTGGATCAAGATTAGAGATGTGGTTGCCCACAACAATCAAAGAACCTTCTTTAGGAATATTCTCTCTGCCATAGACTTTCAGTCGCGTCATGACGAAGTGGTAGGGCTGCACAAACTGGTTGCCCACCATCATTTGCACGGCTACACGTTTAGCATCAAAGCGCCCAGCATCTAATGGTGCTGCTTTTATTTTGCTACTAGACTTTTCTTCTTCGGCTTGAGCTTCCGACATCAGAGATTTCCTATGAACAATTTCTATTGAGTACGTGACTCTCTATTGCGTGCGTGCTACTGGGCGAGGCAGGGTGAGGCGCACAACAGAGTTGTCTATTTGCTGACTGACAAACAAGTTACCTTCTTTGTCTAGAGTGAGGTAATAAGGCTGCTTGAAGCCAGTGCCGATGATAGTTGATACGCCAGCAGGGCTGATGCGAGCAACCGTGCCACCATCATAGTTAGCCACATAAATATTGCCACTATCATCAGCAGCAAGTCCGATTGGTCCTTTCAAATTAGAGCCTGAGCTGAATTGCATGCGCGTGCCATCAGCCGAAATGCGATCAACTGTATTGCTGGTGAAGTTAGCCACGTAGAGATTGCCTAGACGATCAAAGGTCAAACCACTTGGTGCAGAAAAACCAGTGGCGATCACGCGTGCAGAGGAGTTAGCCAGAACTGCGGTTGGCACACTGCCCCTAGATGCCGCTACCGGTGCGCTGGCAATGGCCACAGGTCTTGTTGCTGGTTGCTGAATTTGTTGAGTCTGTTGTACTTGCTGAATCTGTTGAACTTGTTGTGCCGGCTGAACCACATGACTCAGGGTGTTGCCGGAAGGCAAATTAGGGTTGTTCGAAATTGCGCTGTAGTCACGGGGAGGCTGCACATCAGAGCCCACCGGATTCAAATTCATAGCCTGATTAGTGGTGCTATTGAAATTAGCTGATGGAGCAGCGGTCGCACTAGGGTTGTAGCTAGGCGAAGCAACGGTAGCTCCAGCTAATTGAGCTTCGCAAGTCTGAATGCGTTTTTGGGCGTCTGCAAAATGAGGAGAGCTAGGAGCAATGGCTGAGAGGTGGGTTTTAGCTTCAGCAGCACGTCCCATATCCATCAAGGCAATCCCAAGCTGAAAATGAGCATCTGGGTCGGCAGATTTCACTCTAAGCACTTCTTGAAAGCGCGGAATTGCTTCTTTCAGACGGCGCTGACTTTGGTAGAGAACACCAAGGTTGTATTGAGCGTCAGCCAAATTGGGGTCCATATCGGTGGCTCTTCGAAAGAAGATGATGGCCGATTCTAAGCTGCCCTGTTTGTATGCGGCTAAACCGAGGTTATACATGCCCACGGCCTGCTGCGCAGTGCCGGCTCCGCCAGCTTGAGCTGCTTGAGCCAGGGCTGGCTGGGTGCTTGGGCCAATGGCGCTCAAACTTACTGAAGCCAACATTAGTGAGCTTGCTAGGGCCGAGCGAGACAGTACGGCGAAAAGCTTCCCTTTACGGCCCATAGGCCCTAGCGCAACTTGCATTTGTTCTAAAACTCCGAAATAAAGACTAGATGAGGGGCGTGAAAAATTGACATCCGGGTATATCTAATTGATGGTCTCAGATATCGAGGGTAAAAACCGCTACAAGTGACGATTTTATCAAGGATCAGAGCAAATTAGGGAATCTTGAAAGTATGCGAACCGTCGGACACATCATCACTTCAGCAGGCGTAAGCTGCGCCAGCTACTATGTTTACAGGTCTCGCAAGGCTGCATTGGCAAGCTTTCTGGTAGGTTTTCTAATCGACCTAGACCATATTTTTGACTATGTTCGGGCTCATGGCTGGAAGTTTGACTGGGCAAGGTTCAAAGAAGCCTCCCATGAAAACTACAGCGGCAAGCTTTATTTGCCCTTGCACTCATATGAATTATTGGCCCTTTTCTTTCTCTTGTTCAAGGGCAAAAGCCGCCAGCCTTACCGCGTAGGTATCACCATTTCTATTTTGACCCACCTTCTTTTAGACCAGCGCTGCAACCCATCAAGAAAGGTCGGAACCTATTTCTTAGCAAGCCGCATCCGCAAGCGCTTCAACGCCAATCAGATCTTAGGCCCAGATTACCGCACCGCCGGCCATAATCATGGCAAGCGAAGAAAAAGCGAAAAACACTAATAAAAAGGGCCCCCGTTATGGAGGCCCTCTTTTTTTGAATTTAGTTGAGTACTCAACTATTTTGCTTTCAGCAGGTCAGCTCTAGGCAGGGCCATTTTGAGCAAATCTGGCCTAATCTAAGCAGGAACGTTGAAGCTACCTTCACCGATTGGTGGATAGATATCTTCTTCTTCTTCTTCTTCCTCAACCGGCATTGCATGGCCTTGGAAGCCAGTTCCTGCAGGGATGAGGCGGCCGATGATGACGTTCTCTTTAAGACCACGCAACCAGTCTTTCTTACCTTCAACAGCAGCTTCAGTCAGAATTCTTGTGGTTTCCTGGAATGAGGCAGCAGAGATGAACGATTCGGTGTTCAGTGAAGCCTTCGTGATACCAAGCAACACATCAGTGTATGTGGCGCCTTCTAGACCTTGTTGAGCCGATTTCTCGTTCTCTTGGTCAATGTGGTAGCGCTCCATCAATTCACCAGGAAGCATGATGGTGTCTTTTGGATCATCAACGCGAACCTTGCGGGTCATTTGTCTAACGATAACTTCAATGTGCTTATCGGCGATTTCTACACCCTGTGAACGGTACACAGACTGAACTTCGTCAACTAGATATTTCTGGGCAGCTTCGATGCCTCTGAGACGCACAATGTCGTGCGGATTAGGAGGACCGTCTGTCAAAGGCATACCTAGAGTGACGGGGTCTCCGTCTTCTAAGATGATGTTGAGACCTTGAGGAATTGGAATTTCTTCTTCGGTACCATCACCAAATACTATGTACAGTCTGGTGGTGTCGTCTTCAGTAACAAGCTTAGCCTTGCCTTCGCGCTCGGCTAGGATGGCAGCTTCTTTTGGTTTTCTCGCTTCAAGAACTTCTTCTACACGAGGAAGACCCTGAACGATGTCTCCAGTCTTTTGACGTTCAAAGATCAAGGTGGCAAGCAAGTCGCCCCGTTGAACCAAGTTTCCGTCTTCGCACTGCAACTGGGTGTTGACCGAGGTTAGATACGGACGACCTTTTCTCAGAACCACTTCAGCTCCATCAACCGAGACGATTTGTCCGGAGATAGAAGCGCTAGAGGCCTTAGATAGTGCGTCACCAAAGCGAATCAAATCGCCTTCTTTCAAGTTACAAGTGCCTTTGATCTTCTGGTGCACTTGTTGCTCTTCGGTCACTAGCAAGATTCTTCTTTCGTCGGTCTTAGATAGTTGTACGCGAGCATCAGTTCTAGTGAGAACTTGAGTGGTGGCAACAGCAGCCTTAGCGTCAATGATTTGACCATGTTCAACAGACAAGAGAGTGACGTTGAGATCTTGCTCACGGCGCAAGAGAATGTTCTCTTGAACAACGATGTTGAGATCTTCACCCATTTCTACAATACCCTTGAGGGTTTGTAAGTGGCCTTGCATTTGCAGAACCAGTGAGGTTCTGGTCAATTGAGCGCCTTGGATATGTCTTACTTTTTCTCTGTCGCGGAAGAGCAACTGAGTGACTGAACGGAGAGAGATTTTCTCGTCTGTAGCTTTGTGCTTGAACTTAGTTTCTCTAGGTTCAATCCAGTACTCTTCGACTGGACGAACTATGACGTAGCACGAACCATCTTCTTTTTCGAAGAGATTAACGAGCTTGCGTTCTTTGTATGTGTAGCCTTCAACAATTTCAGTACCAGGCTCAACGATTTGGCCTTCAGGCACTTTCACTTCAGAAGGATCGCCAATTGGCACCAGGTCGCCTGGTCTAACGATTACTTCGTGGATGATGTCGTTATCAGCGATGATCTCAACGATACCTTCCATGTGAGCGAAGACGTCTTTTACAACTTCTTGGCCAGCTGTAACTGTTTCACCAGTTTCAGACATTTTCAGGGAGCTATCTTTCGAGATGAAGTGAACTTCTTCAGGCACGAAGAGCACTTTACCGGCTTTAGTGACAACGCGGCGGTCATCAATTTCTACGCCATCGTAGATAATCTCGCCGCCACAGCTGACTACGTTCAAGCCATCATCAACTAATTCAGCAATAATCTTGCCGTTCTCTACAACTTCTTCGTTCACTACTTTGATAGCGAATGATTCTTTTTGTTTTTGAACGCGCCAGATATGACCTTTTTGACCAGGCTCAAGCTTGGCGTTGTTAGCACCGACTGAAGCAATGATGACGTTCATCTCTTTGCCCTTAGTCAATCTAACTTGTGATTTGGTCTTACTGATCTTAACTGTTTCGAATTCGAGTTCTGGTCCGAATCTAACTTCACCACCATGTTCGGAAGTGATTTGGATTTCGGCCAATACATCAAGAGCGTTAACGTCCTGACCATCTTTGACGACCACGTGGGCGCCTGATGGCAAGTTGTACACGTCGCCTTCTAATACCCAAATGATACCGGCGCGGTTAGCTGTTCTTGAGATGTTACCTTGACGGTCTCTCTTTTCATCAGCTTGGAAGTTCTGGAACATGATACGGCCCGAGATATCCGCGGTGATATCTTTGCTGGCGCGTTCAGTCAAGTTCTTCTTCGAACCTGGTGGATCGTATTCAGCGATAATTTGTCCGGCGATTACTTCAGAGCCCGATGGCAAGAAGAGTAGAGTTCCGACTGGCACTGGGAAAGCATGCTCTTTCTCGCCAACCACAACTTTCATCACGCCATCACGGGTGGTTTGTTCCATAACGTCACCGTAAGCGGTACGCATCGAACGGCTCTGGATCTTGAAGACCACAGTACCCTTCGCAGGAGCTTTAACTTGGTTACGTGATTTACCACCAGAAACGGCACCACCAGTGTGGAACGTTCTCATGGTTAGCTGTGTACCAGGTTCACCGATTGACTGAGCGGCAATAATACCGATTGCCTCACCTTGGTCAACTGGTCGGTGGCTAGTTAGAGCCCAACCGTAGCACTTCTGGCAAACGCCGTATTGGCTTTCACAAGTAAGTGGGCTGCGCACCATCACTACTTTGTTTGGCTTCTTCAAAGTAACATCGAGAAGAGCAGCTGTTTTGCGGCTGATCAATTCGCCAGCGCGAGCAAGAACTTCACCAGTCTCAGGGTCAACTACATCAACAGAAGCGGAGCGACCGAAGATACGCTCTTGCAAGGTAACTAAGTCTTTGTCGCCTTCTGCAATTGGTTGCATGAAGATGCCGCGAACTGTACCGCAATCTGGCTCACGCACGATTACATCTTGAGCAACGTCAACTAGTCTTCTGGTCAAGTAACCAGAGTCGGCTGTTTTCAGAGCGGTATCAACCAAGCCCTTTCTTGCGCCGTAAGACGAGATGATGTACTCAGTAACGTTCAGACCTTCACGGAAGTTAGACTTAATCGGCAAGTCGATGATCTGACCTTGAGAGTCAGCCATCAGGCCCCGCATACCAACCAACTGACGAACCTGGGAGATGTTACCTCTAGCTCCAGAGAAAGCCATCATGTATACAGGGTTTAAGCGATCGAAGTTATCTACAACTTCTTTGGTTAGCTGGTCGGTGGTAGCTGACCAGGTATCAATTACTTTGTTGTAGCGTTCTACTTCAGTAATATCGCCGCGCTCATAGCGACGTTGTGCTTCTTCGATTTCTTTTTCAGCAGCCGAAATCAAGCCTTTCTTGGCTTCCGGTACATCTAAGTCGTCGATTGAAACAGTTACGCCGGCTTTAGTAGCGAACTTAAAACCGAGGTTCTTTAGTGAGTTGGCTAGTTCAGCTGTTCTTGCTGTTCCAAATCTCTCATACACATCTGAAAGAAGATTGCCGAGCTTCTTCTTATCAACAGTTGTGTTGATGAAATCCATTGTTTCTTTCTTCTTATCGCCTGTGACCATTTGTCCCTCTTAAGATAAAGGTTGATGCTGTTGCTGCACTAGAGCCAGTAAGGTCTCTAGTTAACGGTCTGAAACTAGTTAATTACGAGGATTGCTTCGCGTACCACTTCATTGAAGATGACGCGTCCCGGAGTTGTTTCAACCATTTTGCCATCTACATCGCGTACTTTGATTTTGGCATGCAGATCAAGAATTCCGGCTTCATAAGCTGATCTTGCATCAGCCAAGGAGACGAATCTCATGCCTGCGCCGCGGCACACTTTAGGATCATCATTGCCTGGCTTTTCGATGGTGAGGTAATAAATACCAAGCACCATGTCTTGAGTAGGCGTAATGGTGGGTCGGCCAGTAGCAGGAAGCAGTGTGTTGTTAGAAGCAAGCATTAGCATGTGAGCTTCAGCTTGAGCTTCTACAGACAATGGAACGTGCACGGCCATTTGGTCACCGTCGAAGTCGGCGTTGAAGGCCGAACATACTAGCGGGTGCAATTGAATAGCACGGCCTTCCACCAATACTGGTTCGAAAGCTTGAATACCAAGTCTGTGCAGTGTGGGAGCGCGGTTCAACAGTACTGGGTGACCTTGAATAACTTCTTCAAGAATTTCCCAGACGATTGCTGAGCCTTTTTCAATTTGTTTCTTGGCAGATTTGATGTTCTGAACAATCTGTCTTTCAATCAGTTTGTTGATTACAAATGGCTTGAATAGCTCAAGGGCCATTTCTCTAGGCAAACCGCACTGGTGCAATTTAAGAGTAGGACCAACAACGATTACAGAACGTCCAGAGTAGTCAACCCGTTTACCGAGCAAGTTCTGACGGAAACGACCTTGCTTACCTTCGATAATATTTGATAGTGACTTCAGTGGACGGTTGTTAGGACCAACCACCACGCGGCCACGTCTGCCGTTATCGATCAAAGCATCAACTGCTTCTTGCAACATACGCTTTTCGTTGCGCACGATGATTTCTGGAGCGCCCATTTCGAGCAAACGAGCTAGACGGTTGTTACGGTTGATAACCCGTCTATATAGATCGTTCAAATCTGATGTAGCGAAACGTCCACCATCGAGCTGCACCATTGGGCGCAAATCTGGAGGAGTGACTGGTAGATTGTCGAGCACAACCCAGGTTGGGTCAGTGTGCGAATTTACCAATGCTTCAACCAAACGCAAGCGTTTGATGATTTTGGCTCTCTTCTGTTGGGAGCCGCCGGCGCCAGCCAGTTCTTCACGAAGTTGCTTAGATAGTTCTTTCAAACCAGGAAGCTCTAACAAACGGCCGCGATCATCTTTGTTATCAGGGCGCTCGTATTGCGGTCTAGCGATATCGAACAAGAGCTGTTTGACAGCTTCTGCACCGATGCCGACGTCGAACTGCATGTTAGGGTCTTCTAAAAGCTTCTCGTACTCGTCTTCTGCAAGAAGTTGATTCTTGTGCAAGTCGGGTGAGTTGCCTTGGTTGGTTACGGCATAGGCATTGAAGTACACAACTTGTTCTAGATCGCGCAATGGCAGATCGAGAAGCAAACCGATGTAACTTGGAATACCTTTGAGGAACCAAATGTGAGTCACTGGGGAAGCCAGTTTGATGTGGCCCATGCGGTGACGACGAACTTTAGAGTCGGTCACTTCAACGCCGCAGCGTTCGCAAGTGATACCACGGTGTCTTACACGTTTGTATTTACCGCAGTAGCATTCCCAGTCTTTGGATGGTCCAAAGATACGCTCGCAGAACAAGCCGTCTTTCTCTGGTTTGAGAGTACGGTAGTTAATGGTCTCAGGCTTGGTTACTTCGCCGTGTGACCAGCTGAGGATTCGCTCAGGTGAAGCGATCCCAATTTTGATGTAGTCAAAGCGGTCAATACTCGTAGTCATTTTAGATGACAGTCCTCTCTTTGAATTAGTTAGGCTTGATTAGGCTTCGTCAGAATCGTCGATCAGATCTTCAGAATCAGCATCTACTGAAAAGTCTGGTGCTTCGATGGCTCCGATTAGGGCCTCAACTATTGGAATGCTAGGAGTGAGCACGTCAACGACACCTTCATAAGAGTCGCCAACCACTTCAATGTCTCCATCTTCCACTAGCTCGTCAGCATCTACAGTGGCCACAGCCGAAGCTGGGATTGCAGTCTGACGTGAAAGCTCAGCAAGTTCTGATTCGAGGCCAATCTCGCCAAACGGACTGAGTCTTCTCAGACCGCGTGGACGTACTTCCTCAACTTCAGTCATCAAGTCAACTTCGACTTCTTGACCTTCGCGAGTACGCTTGGCCACAGATACGTCTAGACCGATAGATTGAAGTTCGCGCACGAGCACTTTGAACGACTCAGGAATACCAGGACGTCTGAGGTTTTCACCCTTAACGATTGATTCGTAAGCCTTAGAGCGACCGTTAACGTCATCTGACTTAATGGTGAGCATCTCTTGTAGTGAGTATCCGGCGCCGAAAGCTTCAAGAGCCCAGCATTCCATTTCTCCGAGACGCTGACCACCGAACTGCGCTTTACCACCCAGCGGCTGCTGAGTAACCAAGCTGTAAGGGCCAGTTGAACGAGCGTGAATCTTGTCGTCTACAAGGTGAACGAGTTTCATCATGTAGATTTTGCCGACAGAAACAGGATTTTCGAAAGCATCACCAGAGCGGCCATCATAGAGAGTGACTTTACCGTCATCTCCAATCCAGTCGAAACCAGTCATAGCCTTACCTTTAAGTACTTCGCGGTGCACAGTCATCGATGAAGCTTCTTTTTCATACATTTCATCGAATGGTGGCACTTCATAGCGCTGATTGGTGAGCATTGCTGCCAAGCCAAGCAGAGTCTCGAAAGTTTGACCAACGTTCATACGTGAAGGTACGCCCAGTGGATTCAAAACAATGTCTACTGGTGTGCCATCTGGCAAGAACGGCATGTCTTCGGTTGGCAGAATCTTAGCGACGATACCTTTGTTACCGTGACGTCCGGCTACTTTATCGCCCACAGAAACCTTACGTTTTTGAGCGATGTAGACGCGCACCACTTTGTTAGCAACAGGAGGAAGTTCATCGCCTTTTTCGCGGTCGAAGACTTTAACGTCTACAACCCGGCCGCCTTCGCCGTGTGGAACTCTTAGAGAGTTATCACGAACGTCGCGTGCTTTTTCGCCGAAGATGGCGCGCAATAGCTTCTCTTCTGGTGGGTGTTCAGATTCACCTTTAGGAGTGATCTTGCCCACTAGAATGTCATCTGGGTAGACTCTTGAACCGATGCGCACGATGCCATTTTCATCAAGGTGACGAAGAGATTCTTCCGAGACGTTTGGAACTTCTCTAGTGATTTCTTCAGGACCGAGCTTGGTAGAACGAGCGTCGATTTCTAGTTTTTCAATGTGAATCGAAGTCAAAACGTCTTCAAAGACAAGGCGCTGGCTGATCAAGATGGCATCTTCAAAGTTGTAGCCTTCCCATGGCATGAAGGCCACGAGCAAGTTACGACCTACGGATAGCTCACCAGAGTTGGTGGCAGCACCGTCGGCGATGACATCGCCAGGCTTACAGTGGTCGCCCACACGCAAGATTGGCTTTTGGTTCAAGCAAGTATCTTGGTTCGAACGTTGGAACTTAGATAATCTGTATTTGACTAGGCGTTTGTCTTTAGTGCGAACGTGTATAGATGTAGCTGAAACATATTCGGCTACGCCTTCAACATCGGCCACAATCACCATGCCTGAATCTCGAGCAGATTGACGCTCGATACCAGTTGTAACTAGTGGACGCTCAGTACGCACCAAAGGTACAGACTGACGTTGCATGTTTGAACCCATCAAGGCGCGGTTAGCGTCATCGTGCTCAAGGAAAGGAATTAAGGCCGTTCCCACTGAAACGATTTGAATCGGGCTGACGCCGACATAGTCGACTTGCTCTGGTCCGGTCTCAATGAACTCAGCGCGGTAACGCACTGGTACTAGAGGATGAACGAAAGTGCCGTCATCGTTTACAGGAGCATCACCTGGAGCCACTCTGAAGTTATCTTCTTCGTCAGCAGTCAGGTAGTGAATTTGGTCGGTAACAAGACCGCCTTCAACACGACGGTAAGGAGTTTCAATGAAACCGTATGCGTTAACACGAGCATGGGTAGCTAGTGAACCGATCAGACCGGCGTTAGGACCTTCAGGAGTTTCTACTGGACAGATTCGTCCGTAGTGACTTGGGTGAATGTCTCGCACCGCGAAACCGGCTCTTTCTCTCGACAAACCACCAGGTCCTAGGGCTGAAAGTCTGCGCTTGTGCGTCAATTCAGCAAGAGGATTGGTTTGGTCCATGAACTGAGACAACTGCGAAGAACCGAAGAACTCGCGGATGGCAGCAACCAATGGTTTGGTGTTGAGCAAGTTGGCTGGAGTGAGAGTATCGGCGTCTTGCAAAGTCATGCGCTCACGCACAATTCTTTCTAGACGGGTAAGACCGATTCTGAATTGGTTTTGGAGAAGTTCGCCAACAGATCTAATACGACGATTGCCGAGGTGATCGATATCGTCAACGTGACCTTCGTCGTAGTGCAGGCCGATTAAGTAATCAACAGCAGCAACGATGTCTTCTCTAGTCAGTGTGCGTTGAGCTTCTGGCACAGACAAGCTGAGCTTCTTATTCAACTTATAGCGACCAACGCGACCGAGGTCATAACGTTTGTCATCGAAGAAGCGGCTGTCAAGAATGCTTTGGCCACCAGCTACTGACGGCGGATCGCCTGGACGAAGTTTGCGATAGACTTCGATTAACGAATCTTCACGGGTTTTGTTGGAATCTTTGTCAAGAGTCTTCTTGAGAAATTCTTTGTGACGGAAAATACTTTCCATTTCACTATCTGAATAACCAAGGGCTCTCAAGAGAGTAGTGGCAGGAAGTTTTCTATTCTTATCAATCTTTACATAGATGATGTCGTTGACATCGGTTTCGAACTTTAGCCAAGCGCCACGGTTAGGTATAAGGGTGGCCGAGAAGGTTCTCTTACCGTTGGTGTCGACTTCCCTTTTATAGTAGATGCCAGGGGAGCGAACGATCTGAGAAACGATTACACGCTCTGCGCCATTAATAATGAAGGTACCGCGGTCGGTCATCATTGGAATGTCGCCGACGTAGATTTCTTGCTCTTTGATCTCACCCATCTCGCGATTGACAAGACGCATTTGAATACGCAGCTTCTTGGTGTAGCTGGCATCTAAGGCCCTTGCATCTTCAGGAGTCTTGGGCTTGTTAGGCTCAGTATGATCCTCAAAATTGTAATTTGTCAGGAAGTGGAGCTCCAACCTTCCTGTGTAGTCCTTGATAGGACTGAAAGCCCGCAGTTCCTCTGCTAGACCTTCTTCGATAAACCATTTGAACGAACTTTTCTGAATTTCAGCGAGATCAGGTAAATCCGCGATGCGCGAACTTCCCGCCCCGAAGGTTCGGACGCGCTCAGACAACTCTAAAGCCATCGGTTACCTCTATTGAGTGGCTGCTCATATGCGTGAGCATATATGTGCACGAAACCGCAGTTGCCGAGGGCAATTGCAGGCACAGGGATGGAACTATACGTATCTATCTATAATATTGTCAATGCAAATGTAGGGAACTGTGACGATCTCGGGCTCCTGGCAACCCTTATTAGAAGTTTTACACGATCCCCGATCAATTGGCCGGATGAGCCATTGCGATTCTTCATAAAATTTCATTAATAAGTTTTGTTTTTCTTAATGACTATGAAACTTACCTAAGTTACTAAGATCGGCAGTTCAGCAAGGTTTGAATGAAGTAGTCTAAATTGATTGAGACCTGGGGATGGAGCATCGCTGGTGTGGTGTGCGGTCTTCAAAATCGTTGCGGGGTAGATTTACGCTGCCCTGGGTGGGTTCGATTCCCACGCATCCCCGAATTCTAGTAGCTTTGCGCCACCATCTGTAGCACCGCTTTTTTGTCATAGCAGTGCTGATAAACGCGATCGTATTAGCCTCATGACTACTCGGATACTGACTATTGGGGTCTTTACAAAGCTTTCAAAGTTCTCATAATTAGTAATTGTGGTGCACATCAATTACTAAATTCTAGAAAGACGGTTAATAGTGACATTTCAAAACGGAACAAATAACATGCACGGAACCCATGGAACGCAGTCTGGAGGTCTGATAAATGGCTTGCCAGAAGCCATTCCAGCCATGCATGCTGCTGTCGAGAAAAGTGTCGATACTCTCACAAATGTTCAACCCAATGCTCACAAAGATTGGCTCGATCAATTTGCAGGCTACTTAGAAGTAGAACGCAATTATTCTTCCCATACAATTCGCGCCTATATGAATGACCTCAAACAGCTGATAGGCAGCGACGTTAGCGCTTCTGTTGAAACTGCAGCAACTGTTGCCCAACAGAATTCTTACAACGGACATACGTCAGTTGAATCAACAGTTAACACAACTACCGGTAGTGGCTCGATGCCAACCGCTCCTTTAACAGAGCAAACTGCATCAGCTTCAACAAATAGTTCTGGGACTGTTTCTGGAACTAGCTCTGCAACTGCTTCTGGCTCAACTTCTGGTTGGTTAGAAGCTGAAGGTCTGCGCGCTTACATCAGACAAATTCAAGAACAATATTCAAGACCAACTGTTGCTCGTAAAATCTCAGCAATCAGATCTTTCTATCGCTACTTGAGAAGAGAGCAACTGATCGACGAAGATCCATCAAAGCAAGTACGTGGGCCTAAACTCACTCGTAGACTGCCCGCCTGTTTAGATAAAGAAGAAATCGTGCGCTTACTTATGTCACCTGATACCAACTCTGTATTAGGTGCTCGTGACCGTGCCTTAATGGAAGTTCTTTACGCTACCGGCATGCGCGTCAGCGAACTATGCGGCCTCAGAGTGCAAGACTATAACCAAGAAGGCATGGAAATGCGGGTTCTCGGTAAGGGCGGCAAAGAAAGAGTTGTATTGCTCAATCAAAGCGCTCACAACTGGCTGAAGAAATATCTCAGCGAAACCTGGACTAAGTTGGCTGAAGGTCGCACACCACAAGCCGAACATCCTCTCTTTGTTAGCCGCCAAGCAACTCGCCTGTCGTCAAGATCTGTCCACCGTATCGTCATGAAGTATGCCCTCAAGGCTGGTATCAACAAACCAATCACCCCTCACACCTTGAGACATACGTTTGCGACTCACCTACTCGAAGGTGGAGCCGATTTGCGTGTAGTACAAGATCTATTAGGTCACACCACTATCAACACCACCCAAATTTACACCCATGTAAGTTTGGACCGCTTGAGACGGGTCTATATGAACACTCACCCAAGAGCCTAAACAAACGCTTGAGTAAGACAGCATATAGCTAAACGTTACTTAATGAGAGTCAAAACAACGATAGTAAGAGGAGAGGGCGCTAAAACCGCTCTCTTTTCTTTACGTGAATTTGACGGAGGAAGCACGCCGGCACCTTAGTATATATAATGTCGTGTAGCATCAAACGGCTTACTGTTGAATATCGAAAATCGAGAAAGTAAAGCGTGGCCAATCGAAGATCTGTAGCCAGACGCAAAAACAAAGGGGTTCTAGCGAACGCCGGCACCTTTGCCCGGCGCTCTATCACTATCGGCTTGATAGTCGGTGCCCTCGGCTTCGGCTACCTCGGTGCTTCAATGTGGAAGCAAATTCAAGAACTTCCTGACGTTACTATGGTCGAGCGCTTTGAGCCCATCGAAGCGATTCAGATTTTGGACAAACAAGATCACCTTATCTGTACCGTTGAAGGTGATGAAGATAGAAGAGTAGTTCCACTCAATCAGATCTCAACAAAAATGCAGCAAGCCATTCTGGCGGCTGAAGATCACCACTTCTACGAACACAACGGCATCAACTTCTTTAGTATCTTCCGCGCCTCATTGGCGAACATGGTGGCAGGTCACGTAAAAGAAGGTGGCTCCACTATTACGCAACAGCTAGCAAAAAACTTGTTCTTTGCTGACGCTGGACGTACCTATGACCGCAAAATTAAAGAAGCCTATGTCGCCTGGGACTTAGAGAGACGCTACAGCAAAGAGCGCATTCTCAACATGTACCTCAACCAAGTCTATTTTGGCAACAATGCCTACGGCATCGAGAGAGCCGCTTCACGCTACTTTGATCGCAGTGCCGCTCAACTGTCTCTAGCCCAAGCGGCTTTTCTGGCCGGCCTAGTAAAAGCCCCTTCTGAATTAGGTTTACCGCAAAATAGAGCTTCGGCCTACAGCAGACAAAAAGAAATCATCGACAAGATGGTCGAATATGGCTACATAACTGAGGCTCAGGCCAAAGAAGCCAAAGGCCAACAGCTCGCCTTTAAAAAAGGCACCAATTCTATGCAAAAGTATCCTTACTACATAAGTTATGTTTTGCAAGTTTTACGCGAGCGTTTCAGTCAAGCTGAAATGCGCAGACAGGGCTTGCGCGTCTATACAAACCTCGACCCAGTAGCCCAAGAGTTAGCTGAAAAATCACTCAACGAAGGCATCAAGAAAGCGCCCAAAGGTGTCACCCAAGGTGCTTTAGTATCTGTCTCCGTTAGTGGCGGAGAAGTTGTTGCTCTAGTTGGTGGGGTGGGCAATTTCTGGAAGAACCAGTTCAACCGGGCCACTAACCCACACACAGTGGGCTCTTCATTCAAACCCTTTGTCTATTTAACAGCCTTCTGCAAAAACGTCCTCGGCCCAGACAGCATTATTGATGACAGCCCTTTAGTTATCAAATCACCATGGGGTCAGGCCCCATACGCCCCGAAAAACTTTGACCACAAATTCTATGGTCGCATTCAGATACGTCGCGCCTTGGCATTATCACGTAACGTACCGGCAGTTAAGGTCGGCCAGCAAGTAGGCATGGAAAGCGTTATTGAAACGGCTCGATTAGCTGGTGTTACAGCCAAGCTTGACCCCAATTTATCTCTAGCACTCGGAAGCTCAGCGGCTTCCCCTTTAGAAATGGCTGGTGCTTATTCAACTTTTGCCAGATTTGGTATTGCTATCAAGCCTCAAGTTATTCGCAAAATTGAGAACAATCGCGGCCAGGTAATCGAAGTATTTGATCCAAGGGCAGATCGCGCTTTCCAGGTTGAACCAGTCGCTCGCCTAGTTGAATGTATGCAAGACTGCGTGCGCTGGGGAACCGGTACCCAGGCCAAATTGGCCGATCGACCGGTAGCGGGAAAAACTGGCACTGCCGATGAAGGCAAAGACATTTGGTTCATTGGCTTCACACCAGATATGGTGACCGCCGTCTGGGGTGGCAACGATGAAAACAAAGCGATTGAAGGCAAGAACGTCACTGGTGGCGTAATCATGGCCAAAATTTGGCATGATTACAATGAAGCATTCTACAAAGCTCGACCAACGGCTCCTGGTAGTTTCATGGCTCCAACCCAGTTTGTTCCTGACGAGAAAAAAGGTGGCGACCAACTCGCTAAAAATCCAGACACTAATGCCACTAAAGATGAAAGCAGCGCTACGCCCGTAGACAACAGTACAGAACTAAAAGCTGAGGCTCAGCCACTCACTCCAGCCAGTGAGGGCAGCGCTCCAACACCTGGGGCGAATACCAACGAAGCGGCTCAAACAAGCAGCCCCACAGCTTCAAGTGCCCCTGCAGGCAGCACTCCAGCTTTAGCCCCAGCGATTGGCAATTCAACTGCTGAACCAGCTGTCGCCCCTGAACCAGTAAAAGAAAAACCTGAATCAGAGAAGCGCCTCTTGCCTTATGCCGCGCCTACTCTATGGATGCCTGTCGCACCTAAAGAAGGCTCCCCTAGGTGACCACTATGGCTGCTGCTGAGCAATATTTACCGAAGCGCTCGCAAGCGCCAAAGTTGTGGTTAATCGTAGCTGCTGTTGTCTTAGCTCTGATATTTGCTGAAACTAGAACCAGTGGCCAGTGCAATTCGAACCTCTTTCTTAATGGCGATTCAGAATCAGTGGGCGGCATAGTCTATGTTGACGGTAACCACCTGGGTAAAATCTCGTCAGCAAACAATTCGGGCTTGAGCGGAGGCGCCTTTTGGTGCCACCTGAGCAATGGTTCTCACTTGCTAGAAATAAAGAAGCCCGGTTACAAAACATTTTCTAAATGGCTCGACTTTAAACGCCAAGATTACCTAGGCGTGACCCTCGAACACTAAAGTGAACGAAAATTATTAGCTGTACTTGATATCTTTGAGCCCTTCCATTGTAAGCTTGTTTCAGGTTAGATCTTGGTATGGCTATAAATGCTCACTGAAACAGAACGACAAGGTAAGGCAGCTGCCATCGAAGCAAGTACTTCGGTCAGCGCAGAAACTTACTCTGACAATGCTTACTCTAGCGAAACACCCGACGGCTATGTCTCTCCTTACGGTAAGACTTTCACTAAAAACATGTGGTATTTCGCTACTCATTCTGGAGCCTTGAAGCGCGGTGACAAACTCGCCAAAGTTATGCTCAATGAGCCAATTCTGGTTGGCAGAGATAGCGATGGCAAAGTCTTTGCTATGCGCGATATCTGCCCGCACCAAGCTGTTCCGCTTTCAGCCGGGCACTTTGATGGCAAAGAAGTAGAATGCCCCTTTCACGGTTGGCGCTTTGATACCAGCGGTGTTTGCACAGCAATTCCCTCGCTTTGTTCAGATCAAAATATCAATTTGTGTGGCATCAAGAGCCGCACTTACCATTGCCGCGAAGTACTAGATAGTGTTTGGATTTACTTTGGCGACAAGGCAGTTGCCGAAGCCGATCTGCCAGAAGTACCTCATGCGCCAGCTTTAGAGGGTTGCACTTATGCCAAGACAACCACAACTTTGCTGCTACCAACTCATATCGATTATGCCGTAGCAGCGCTAATAGACACAGCCCATGTGCCTTTCGTTCACAATGCCTGGTGGTGGCGTTCACAGAAAGTGCTGAAAGAGAAAGCCAAAACTTATATTCCTTCTGGCACCGGTTGGACCATGGTCAAGCACAAACCTTCCCAAGGCTCGCTTCTGTTTAAGCTAATTGGCAAATACATCGAAACAGAAATTAGCTTCCGCTTGCCCGGTTGTCGCCGCGAATATTTTACCTACCATGACCAAACCAAAATGTCCGGAATCACCACTCTGACTCCGGTAGATGACACTCACACTGAGCTCAACCACACCACCTATTGGACTTGGGCGCCGCCTCTAACGCAGATGTTTTCGCCCATCGTTGATTACTTCGTCACGGCCTTTTTGATGCAAGACCAAACCTTGGCCTTGATGCAAGAACAAATCATCAAAAAGTACAATCCGCGCCTAATCATGACCATCAAAGATGCCGGTACACCTGGTCACTGGTACTTCATGGTGAAAAAAGAGTGGAACGATGCTTACGAGCAAGGTCGGGCCTTCGTCAATCCTATTAAAGAGAAAGTCTTGCGCTGGCGCACCTAAGCAGTCAGAGCACTAATGCCGTTTAAGCACTAATAAAGTGTCCGCAGCAACATTTCAGACAGATCTAAAGCTACTTGGCGGTGCTATCTAAGTTGGCCAATCGCTTGCGGGCGTCT
Source organism: Candidatus Obscuribacterales bacterium (assembly GCA_038231015.1). Classification (GTDB taxonomy): domain Bacteria; phylum Cyanobacteriota; class Vampirovibrionia; order Obscuribacterales; family Obscuribacteraceae. Next base: position 90,614 of record JBBRMD010000014.1, on the reverse strand, counting down.
TTCAATCGACCTTCGTCTTTAGGGCTGCGCTCGGCTTGCTTTGACAAACTCCCAATGACGAAGTTCAAGGCATCTTTCTTGGTTTTGAAAATGGGTCCGACAATTCTGCAACCACCACCGTCGATGAAAAGACGTTTGATTGCTACTATTTTGCCGTCGGCGAAGGTGACAACAAAACCTGGGCGGCCGAAGCCTGGACGATTATAGTCGACGAAAAAAACTCTAGATTCTACTTGGTCAAAGCCCAATGTATCTTTGAATTTATTGGCAATCTCGGCCTTGGTCAATCCTATAAGCTCGTCTTCATCTACACCCCAAGGAACATAGTCAGCAATCAGCGAGTGCAGGGGTGAGTGAGCGCTGACTCTAGGAGGCGCCAGCAAAGTTGGAGTCATAGCAATCAATAAGTTGACAAAAACTCCAAGCAAACGGGCGGAAATCATAAGTTGCTCCTTGCTGTGCTCCTTCTAACCTACTGCGACGCGAGAACAATCGCCAATATGTCAATTGCCTCAGTGATCTCATCATAGCTTACTGTCAACGGCGGTAGAAGCCTTATGACATTTTCTCCGGCACCAACTAACAAAAGCCCTTCTGCTGCGCATTTCTGAATAACTGGTTTAACAGGAATATCAAACTCAATACCCAGCATCAGACCCAGTCCACGAATTGCTTTTATAGATGAATAATTAGCCTTGAGAACACTTAAAGCGCCAACCAAGATTTCACTGTGCTTTTTAACTGATGCTAGAAACTGTTGATCGCGAATAACATTGACGCATGCCAAAGCTGCCGATGCGGCCAGCGGATTGCCACCAAAAGTCGAACCATGATCTCCCGGATTGAAAGCACTAGCTATGCTTTCTTTTGCCAGAATAGCGCCGATGGGGAAGCCGCCACCGAGACCCTTAGCTAGCGCTACGACGTCTGGAGCGACAAAATTATCACTGGCAAAAAAGCTGCCACTGCGACCGACACCACACTGTATTTCGTCAAATATCAAAACAATCTTGTGCTCGTCACAAAGCGCTCTCACTTCTCTGAGAAAACTGCCATCGGCTAAATGCACTCCACCTTCGCCCTGCACCGGCTCGACGATTATGGCAGCAACAGTAGCCAAATCATGCGCCAAAATCGATGCAATATTGTTGAACTCCACCACAGCAATATCGGGTACTAGCGGATGGAAACCTTCATGATACTTGGTTTGAGCCGTAGCTGACAGCGCACCATAGGTGCGACCATGAAATGAATTACTCATGCTGAGAATTGTCGTGCAGTGTTCGCCTTTGTGCTTCTTGGCGTACTTGCGACTGAGTTTAAGAGCGCCCTCCACAGCCTCAGCACCGCTGTTGCAAAAGAAGGCCCGGTCAAAAGCACTATCGACCACAAGCTTCTCGGCTAGCTCAATGGCCGGCTGGTTGTAATAGAGATTGGAGCAGTGGCTTAGTTTACTTAGCTGCTTAGTCAAAGCTTCAACATAGGCCGGGTGACAGTGACCAAGCGAACTGACAGCGATGCCCGAGGCAAAATCGAGATAACGCCTACCGTCGACATCTTCAATATAGCTTCCCTGGCCCTCCGTGAGAACCATGGGCTGGGTGGCGTAAGTTTGCATCAACACTTTCTTGCCGCGCTCAACCCAGTGGTTTTGCTTTGAACTTAAACTTAAACTTGAACTTGAACCTGAAGTTGAGCTTGAAGTTGAGCTTGAACTTAAAATTGACGAAACAGATTCGTTGCATGCACTAGTGGTCATATCTATCTCCAGTTATAAGTGTGCCTGTCTCTTGCGGCGCTAACAAGCCTCTGACAAGAGCATTCGGTGCAAAGCTATTAATTATGGCGATGCGTCTAATGCCGCTCTTGATGGCTCTGACGCAACTTTTGATCTTAGGCAACATGCCGCCACTGACGGTACCATCCTCAATCAGCTCTTGGGCGCTAGAAGCTGTAACATGTCCTATCCTTGACTGTGGCACATTGAAGTCTTTGAGCACACCAGGTACGTCAGTCATGAAAATCAGGCCATCGGCCTCCAGACTAGTCGCCAGAGCGAGGGCGGCATGATCGGCGTTGATGTTGTAAAACTGGCCACTACTGTCAATGCCGAGCGGTGAGACTATAGGCGTCCAGCCCGCCCACATCCAGCTGTCAATACTTTTAGAGCGAACTTCAACTATGTCACCGACCCAGCCAAGCTCTGCCGACATTTTTTCAGTCTGAAAAGGTATAGCCGACTGCGAGCAAAAGCTTAGGGCGCTCACACCTCTTTGCCGAAATTTTTCAGTGAGCATGTTGTTTATCTCACTGAATACTTTCACTGCAATTGAGAGAGTCTCATCATCAGTTATTCGTAGTCCGTCTATCTTTTTCGTCTCTTTACCGATAGACGCCAAAGCATCATTGACTGCCGTGCCACCGCCATGGACGACAATGACATTTATGCCAGCCTTGATCAGCAAAACGGCTTCATCAATAAGAGCATCTAGCACACATTCATTGCCAATGGCCTTGCCGCCAAATTTCACCACGACCACTTCATAGGCCATCTGTTTAAGCGTTTCTTTCGCCGTGCAAAGATCAAAAGACGCCACCGGAATTGATTGTAAATTGATTGGAGCTAACGTTTTCATATCTATACTCATATCTATATTTTTTTCTAAAACCTACGTTCTGTAAGAGCCATTGATGCGCACATACTCATAGCTGAGGTCGCAGCCCCAGGCGGTTGCCTCACTCAAGCCTTCTTTCATGTTGATGTGGATCGTGATGTCTTTCTCTGCCAAAACAGCTTTGGCAAGAATCTCGTTGACGACAGCCGGCTCACCGTCGTGCATCAGTTCAAGTCTGCCAGCCGAACTTTCTATGGCAATTGAGACAGTTTCTGGTTTGAACGTAACGCCGCTATAGCCCATGGCGCAAATGATCCGGCCCCAGTTGGCGTCTTCACCAAAGAAGGCTGTTTTGACCAAGCTAGAAGAAACAATAGAACGGCCCAGTTTGCGTGCCTCTTCGATACTGCCTGCCTGCTTGACTTGCACTTCTAGAAATTTAGTGGCACCTTCTCCGTCTCGCACAATTGCTTTCGCCAGGTCTGTATTAATGGCCTTGAGTGCCTGACAGAAGGCGAAATAATCTTTGTCTTCGCTGTCGATAAGGGTGTTTCCAGCCTTGCCGTTGGCTAGAATAGCGACCATGTCATTGGTACTGGTATCACCGTCAACACTAATCATATTGTATGTTTCGGCTGTACTTTCTTTCAGGGCCTTGTTGAGAAGTGCCGGAGAAATATTTAGATCAGTTGTAAGGAAACTGAGCATGGTAGCCATATTTGGATGAATCATGCCGCTGCCCTTGGCCATGGCACCGATGGTGACTTTCTTACTGCCTACTTCGAATACTATTGAAGCTTGCTTGACATAGGTATCAGTGGTCATGATCGCCTGAGCTGCACTTAGTCCTGCTTCTAGCGACGCAGCCAAATCATGGCAGGTGCTCACGATGCCTTGCTTGATCAGCTGGATTGGCAGTTGCACGCCAATCACTCCAGTAGAAGCGATGATCACTTCCTCTTTACTAACGCCCATGCTCTCGGCATAAGTCGCGGCCATGGCTTCGGCATTTATAATGCCAAGCTCGCCAGTGCAGGCATTAGCATTACCGCTGTTGATGACGATTCCACGTACAGGCTTACCGGTGGCCACCACCTTTTCATTCCACAGAATCGGTGCCGCTCTCATGACATTTGTAGTAAAAGCAGCTGCCAGGTGAGCTGGCACATCACTCCAGATCAATGAGAGATCTTTGCGCTTGCGTTTGACGCCAATGTGAGCGCCAGCAGCCATAAAGCCTTTGGGGCTGGTGACACCGCCGGTGCAACCAACTACTTCTACCGTAGCAATGACCGCGCTTGCGTTCGCTTTCAGACCCTGGCTCTCTGCAGCTAAGGCTGTAGTGGCATTAGCTGCTGGAGTCGCTGTAACTGGTGTACCCGCGACATTGCGATTCGATTGGTATCTGGCTATTGAATTCAACTTGGTGTCTCCCGATTATTCTGTATCAATGGGCAAAAACGTGCAAAAAAAAATCCCTGAATGCTTGCCTTGCACTCAGGGATAAAAATTTAGTTGTTGATCAAATCAACACAACCAAATAAAGCCCGAGCGCGCTAGGCGGCGTCGCAAGTCACTTCGGTTACTTACCGGGCCGCTTACAGAGCTGCTTACGTGGATACTTACATGGTTATTGTTGCTGGAACCGAACATTGAAAATTGCCTCACTAACTTTGGGAAAGGTTACGATCGTTTCGCACCAATGTCAACAAATTTTGAAAAAATATCAAGCCGGAAAAATTGCTGATTGTTTTAAGCCGCTAGTTTCAGGCCAACCGAAGAGGAGATTCATGTTTTGTATAGCTTGTCCGGCTGCGCCTTTCACCAGGTTATCTAAAGCACCGATGGCAATCACACGATTGCTTCTCTCATCAACTGCCATACCGATATCGCAGAAGTTTGCTCCTTTGACAAAGCGTGTTTCAGGCATTGTATATCCGTCGTCGTCAGGAGAGAAAAGCCTGATGAATGGCTCATTTTCATAGAATTTACTATATAAATTATATAGCTCTTGTTTTGATATATTACTTATAAGCGATGCGTAAGCAGTGACAAGAATGCCACGATTCATTGGCACCAAATGCGGTGTAAACGATGTACAAAAAGAAGTTTTACTGAAAGCGGCAAGCTGTTCTTCTATCTCTGGAGTATGCCTGTGGCAGGCCACCCCGTAGGCTTTTATAGACTCATTACATTCATTAAAATGCGTTCCTAAGTTTGCGGCCCTTCCGGCACCTGAGATACCTGACTTAGCGTCTATGATAATAGTAGTCGGATCTATTATGCCGGCCTCTAAAAGTGGTGCCAACGTCAGTATCGAGCAAGTGGCATAACATCCCGGATTAGCAACAAGGCTAGCCTGGCTTATAGCCTTACGATTGAGCTCAGGTAAGCCGTAGACGGCTTGGTTGAGCAGTTCTGGCTGCGGGTGCTTGAATTTGTACCAGGTTTCATAGTCGGCCGCTGACTTCAAGCGAAAATCAGCACCTAAATCGATCACCTTACACTTTGCCAGAATGCTCTTAGTCACTTTACCGGCAGCATTACCGTGAGGCAAAGCGAGAAACAGTAAATCGACTTGCTCTGCGAGCGACTCTAAATCTTCGCTCGTGCAAACAAGATCGGTGTGCTTTTGCAGACCTGGATAAACTGAAGCGAATTTCTTTCCGTCGCTGCTCTGAGATACCGCTGAGTGTATCTCGGCCATGTCATGCTGCAGCAATAGACGCACCAACTCTTGCCCGGTGTAGCCAGTAGCGCCGACCACAGCTACTTTCTTTATTGCAATCTTTTCGGAAGTCTTTGCCTCTTTATTGCTAGAACTTGCCCCTGCCTTCAATTGTTCAATTTGCGCTGCCATGATAATTTCCCTAAAAAAAATCCCCGGGTAATAAAACCCGGGGAGACAATTACGATAATAGTGCTAAAAATCAGCTACGTTATCTGCCCCGAGTTCTCAAAGAATTCGCGGCGTCGGCTGTTAGAGCTGATATTGAACAAGGTCATGTTGGTTGGAGCACCTTTTAGCTATTACCGACATTACAGGTCAGCTCAGACTATGTCAACAGTAATTCTTGTTTTGGTTACATTTAACCAAGCCGAGGGCTTTGGCAAAGATACATGATAGTGGCCTCCAATTGACGCAGAGACAGTCGATAAGATTACTGAATAATATGATTCACTTATTGACCGTTAAGATTGTCGTTCAATCCGAGTGTCTTTAGGCGATTTTGTCGCGTCTTAAACCAGTCTTGCACGGCAGACGCCTGCTGCTCCTTTGCGAAATACTCTTTGACCTTAAGGTAGGCGTCATCAGCCTTCTTCAGAGAATTTTGTGCTTCGGTGCCTTTAACAAGGCTTTGAAGGCGGCCAGCTTCGTCCAAATTACCAAAAAAGAGATCCTGCAACACGCACATCTCGCCGTACTTACCTGGTACTTGCGCAAGCTTGAATTGCTCTAACAGTGATTCTGCAGAAGTCCATTGACCGCGCTCTTCAAACTTGGCCTTCAACTCACGATATGAATTGTTTAAATAGCTCAGCTCGACAGTCTTGAAGTGCTTAGATTTTATTTCGGCGGCTTCTCTCAGAAGGTGCTCGGCCTTATCTAATTTGCCTGAACCTGTGTAAGAGTCTGCAATTACTGCCAATTTATCTAAAAGGCACGTGACCGTATCTTCTTTGGCAAGTATCAAGGCTTTTTCAGCCAAGAGATCACCTTCTTTTTGCTGGTTGTTCTTGATGCAGAATGCACTCAAACGCGCCAGCGGATCAATGACAGAAGCACCCTGATTAGGATGATACTTTTCTGTTGCCGCCAAAATTTCACGATCTACTTTTTCCAGCTGCCCCTGCTGTTTCAGTCCTACACTTATACATTCAAGCTCTATGCTAGTAGCCGTTAATGAATCCACGTCTTCCGGGCGGTTTTTAAGCACCAATCCAACTATCCTAATTAAGAAGTCTACAGCCTCTTGTTGGCGACCGACAGTTTTAAAATAGTCTGCAATTCGAAATGAACCGCCAATATAAGGAATCGATTGTTTTCTATCTGAAGCATTCAGTAAACGGTCGATAGCATCTCTTTCTGCCTCTTTCGATTCAACAGTCTTAAGATACTCCAAAAGAAATTGCCACAATGGATCTTCAAACTGTGCTGTGTCAATGGCAGACCCAGTGCCTCTCAAAGATTGTACGGCCTCTTTGTATAAATGATAGGCCGTCTGCTTATCACCTATCTGTAAATACATGCTGCCACGCTCTGAGGCCTCTTTAATAAACGAAATCGGATCAACCGACTTTCGCTGTTTGATTTCTACAAAAGAGGTCTCACTTTCTTTCAATATCTGCTTGAGCCTCTGGGCATTCTCTTCTAGTAGAATCTTTTGATTAGACCTGTCAATAAGTTTCTGTTCTAAAAATCGCGCTTTCAATTCGGCGGCAGATTGCTGAGGCCGAGATGGCAGACCTGATTCGACAATAACCAAGTCTCCAGCTTCTGCGCTAGGTACAACATGATTGTGCTTCAATTTGATATTTAGAAATTCCATGGTCAAAAAAGGCAACAGAAGAAAAACTACTACAGCCATTATTGAAATACTAAATATTGGAATTCGCGACCAATTCATTTCACAAGTATACTTGGGACTGATCTCAAACGGGGCCACAGAGCCATCGCTCTGATCTGGGTTGGTTGCCTTAAGGGTTTCGACCTGTTACCGCTGCATTTCTGACGCTGCCGCTTCGGCCTACCCCCTTGGTCGCTCAAACTAATTTCCACCATTTAAAAGGGGAATTCTCCCCTTCCCTCCATCTTAAATAAGCAGTACTCTTGGCAAGTCGCAATAGCTTTGTCAACGAGGCACTTAGACCATGGCTCAAAGGGCAGAATCTGACCGTTCAGCACAAGAATTGGTAGAACCATCAAACTCTTTTGCCGCACTGCATAAAGAGGTACAAGACCTTCGCCTAGCTGGCACTCAATCAGAGAAGATAGAAGCCAAAGCCGAAAGTTCCCAAGCCGCTAAAGATGACTCTCTAACCTGTTTGATCAAAATCAAGCCTGAACAATTAGGCCATGGCATGCAGCAGGCCAGGGAAGCAGCAGTAGCTTTAGAAGGCGAAAAAGATATAAAGGGTGCGGCGGCCAGCTACCAGCCAAAGTTTGAGGCAGCAGTCAAACAGACCGATAGTGACTTCAATGATGCTTTCAAAGAAAACTGGGGTAAAGTCAACCTCGCGCGCATGGATGTTTCGTTCAAGAGCTCTAATTTTATGGGCGTAGTGCAGTCACTCAATGCCAACATCAAAGAATTGCCTCAAGAAAAGCAGGCCGAAGTCTCTACCATGATCAACCTCATGCAGCGCGATACTCTAAGCCCAAGTCTGGCTGCTGAATTGCGTAAAGAAGTTGGCCAGTATCCCGATGTTCTGAAGAGCTTTGATGCAGCAAAACAAGCTGAAGGTGTAATGAATACAGCCAAAGAAGGCTTGAACAAGGCGCAAGAACCATTGCTCAAAGCAGCAGCAGAACAAGCCATGGCTCGTTTTGTTTTAGCCGATGTCAAAGCGCTTCAAGGTGATACGTCGGCGGCTGTTTTACTTAAGCAAGAAGCCCGTGAGCAGCTCAATAAAACTCAAGGCCAAATAATTGGCCGACCAGTTGAAGTCAAACCGCCTCTGCAAGCCTAGAAAAATTTTCTAAGATTCGACGACCTAGCGGCCGCTCGTGCGTTATAGTGGCGTGGATTAATGCAGCCATGTACAACGCGGGATGTGAGCATGACCTCCAAAGCAATGGGACTGGTCGGCTTTGTGCTTATTTTAGGCACAGCCTATTTGATGTCAAACAACCGCTCAAAAATCAATTACCGCTTGGTAATTTCGGGTTTGATTTTACAGCTGCTTCTGGCAATTTTTGTTTTGAAGGTCGAGTTTGGCCAAATGCTCTTTCGCAATTTGGGCGATGCCATTACCCAACTGCTGCACTTCTCTGATAAAGGCGCTGGGTTCGTTTTCGGCCCGCTGGTGCAAAATCCCGAAAATCTAGTAAAGGTCTTTGGCCCCGGATCCGACTACATTTTTGCCTTTCGTGTGGTACCCACCATTATTTTCGTCTCCAGCTTGGTGAGCATCTCTTATTTTCTTGGCATCATGCAAAAATTTGTGCAAATTGTGGCCAAAGTAGTTTCAGTGACAATGGGTGCTAGTGGTGCTGAAGCACTCTCTAATGCTGGCTCAGTTTTTGTCGGCCAAGTCGAAGCGCAACTGCTAATTAAACCCTATGTACCAACCATGACAATGTCTGAGTTATTGGCATCGATGGCCGGTTCAATGGCCTGCGTCGCCGGTGGTGTTTTAGCTGTATATATTGGTCTAGGCATCAAGGCCTCTTATCTTCTTACAGCCAGTATCATGGCTGCTCCAGGCGCACTTGTGATTGCCAAAATTGTCTGGCCCGAAACCGAAGTATCGGATACCAAGGGCGAAGTAAAAGTAGAAGTTAAGAAGACCCAAGCCAATATTATTGATGCCGCCGCCCATGGTGCCTCTGAAGGCTTGCGCATTGGCCTTAATGTTGTTGGTATGTTGATTGCCTTCATTGCCCTAATCGCCCTTTGCGACTCAGTTATTGGCTGGGCCGGCAATTGGCTTTATATTTGGGGCATGAGGCTGGACGGTATCGGCATTGACCTCGCTCACCTTGAATTGAAAAGTATTTTTGGCGCCTTGTTTGCTCCAGTTGCATTCGTGCTCGGTGTACCGTGGGTAGACGCTCATACGGTAGGCCGACTGATGGGAGAAAAGCTTGTTATCAACGAATTTGTCGCCTACACCGATTTGTCTAACATGCTTAAAGACCCGGCTAACACCCTTTCAACTCAGGCGGAAACCATTGCCACATTTGCCCTTTGCGGCTTTGCCAATTTCTCTTCGATTGCTATTCAAATTGGAGGCATCGGAGAAATAGCCCCTAGTCGCCGCGAAGACCTCGCTCGCCTTGGGGTGAAGGCATTGATCTGCGGCACACTCGCCTCTTACCTTTCAGCCACCCTGGCTGGCTTGCTAACATAATCAATATATAGAATTAAAAGGAACCACGATGAGCGCATCTAAACTAAAGGGCCTGGCAATATGGGTGCCAATCGCTTTAATTGCTTTGTTTTCGCTCTACACCATGGCTGCCTCCAGGGGAGAGAAAGTCAATGCTGTCTGGCTAATTTTGGCGAGCTCTTGCACCTTTGCTACAGCCTATCGCTTCTATAGCAAGTTTCTGGCCGACAAAGTATTTGCTCTGCAAGATATTCACGAGACACCAGCCACTATAGTCGACGACGGCAAAGACTATGTACCGACTCACAAGTGGGTATTATTCGGCCACCACTTTGCTGCTATTGCTGGCGCTGGACCTTTAGTCGGCCCCATTCTCGCTTCGCAGTTTGGTTTTCTGCCCGGCACAATCTGGATTATCGTTGGAGCAGTATTAGCCGGCGCCGTACAAGACTTTGTTATTCTCGCCGCCTCTATGCGCCGCGGCGGCAAATCGCTTGGCCAAATGGCCCGCGACGAGATTAGTCCCCTAGCCGGAACAGTGGCATTGATTGCCATTCTATTGATCATGATGATATTGATGGCAGTGCTTGCCTTAGTAATCGTCAATGCTCTCAAGGGTAGCCCGTGGGGCGCATTTACATTGCTAATGACTGTGCCAATAGCCATGCTAATCGGCATCTATATGAAAGTGCTGCGTCCTCACAAAATTATGGAAGGCTCAACCATCGGAGTAATACTGACTATACTGGCAGTGGTGGCAGGTAAGTGGGTCGGTCAAGATCCAACTTGGGCACCAATCTTCACCCTGAGCGGCACACAGCTTGCAATTAGTGTGATGATCTACGGCTTTGTTGCCTCAGTTTTACCGGTTTGGATTTTACTGGCACCACGCGATTATCTTTCCGCTTTTCTTAAAATTGGCGTAATCAGCCTGTTGGCAATTGGCATTTTGATATTGAGACCAGATCTAGAAATGCCTCCACTCACGATATTTATTGACGGCCAAGGGCCACTGTTCAAAGGTAATATATTTCCCTTTTGCTTTATTACAATAGCCTGCGGCGCCATCTCGGGCTTCCATTCATTGGTTTCATCTGGCACCACACCAAAGATGATCTCAAAAGAAACACATGCTCGGCCAATTGGTTATGCCAGCATGTTATGCGAAGCAGCGGTGGCGATCATGGCAATAATATCTGCCTGTGTTTTAGCACCTGGCACTTACTTTGCCATAAATTCTCCTAAAGGAGTGGTCGGCACCGACCATGTGGCAGCCGCCGCCACAATTAGTTCATGGGGCTATGCCGTGAGTGACACCGGCCCAGGTGGCATGCAAGAACTTGCCAAAGAGATGGGCGAAGATAGCCTCTGGGGCCGCACCGGTGGCGGGCCGACTTTGGCTGTAGGGATGGCTCAGATTTTTGCTCGTGTACTGGCCTCAGCACCGGTAAAGGGCTTGTCAGAAGTAACCATTTCATTCTGGTATCACTTTGCCATCATGTTTGAAGCACTGTTCATTCTTACTTGCCTCGATGCCGGTACAAGAGTAGGCAGATTTCTCTTGCAAGATTTTCTCGCTTTGCTCTATAAGCCTTTAGGTAAAACTGATTGGTATCCAGCCGTGGCTCTCAGTTCTGCTCTTGTTGTCGGTGGTTGGGGATATTTTCTCTATCAAGGTGTGATCGATCCTCTCGGTGGTATCAATAGCCTCTGGCCACTGTTTGGCATCAGCAATCAGCTACTGTCGGTGGTGGCGCTCTGCGTCGCTACATCATGCATAATTTCGATGGGCAAGCGCTCGTATGCCTGGGTCACCCTCGGGCCTCTCTGCTGGTTATTGACTGTTACTTTCACTGCCGGCTATTTAAAAATCTTCTCCCCCGATGCCAAATTAGGCTTCTTAGCACATGCCCATATGCTTGAAGCTAAGCTTGCAACCGTCACGGGAGTCCTGGCTGAAGAGGCTGCTACAACGAAAGTCTTGATCTTCAACGATTATCTTGATGCTGCCTTGGGCAGTCTATTTATAGTATTGGTCTTGATCATTCTCTTTGAATCAGTTCGAAATTGGCTAAAACCAGATCGCCAAAAATTAGCTGCAATGCAAACTGCCGCTAACACTACAGATAATCATGAAACCGCAGTGAATTCAGATGAGCGCTTGAGCAAAGAAAGTATCATTGCCGAATGCCAGTCGAGCCCTCCGCTACGCTGCTGTTAATAAAATGACAAAAGCGAACGATAGCAAGCACTTAATTGAGCGCATTAGCGCTCTTGAACAATTCGTCATCGTAATCAAAGACGCCCAGGCGCTAGCGGTCTATCATAAAAACGAAATAGTCGATTTGTCGATTATCAACGCTGAATCGGCCATATCTGAAGCAGTTAAATCGCTGGCTCAATATGATAAATTGCAAACTATCAAATCTCTCAATGTGGCCTGGTTCTATGCCAAATTTGCCCAAGATATTTTGACCGCTGAGGCCACTGAACACATCCTCGGACAAGATAGCTACCTAGATCTAATAGAAACGCAAAAGCAGGTGAGCGACAGTCTTAAACAAACCGTTGAGCGCCTAGCTAAAAGACTAAAGAGCTATGAAGGTGAGCTTTTAGACGCCACTGACGAGACTAGCGATGACACTAGCAATGACACTGAAATTAGTGCCCAATGATAGATAATTTCGATTTCGACAAACCTTTGAAACAGACGGCAGCAGTGGCAGAAGACTTGCTAGCACTGCTCTCTCAATCTATTGCTGAAGAAAGTATTCATAGCGATGAAAGCAGCGATCAAGAAAGCGAAGGCGTCCATCGCCAACTTTCTTTGCAACGACTCAATAAAGCTAGACGGGCCTACCAAAAAGCGAAGCAATCTGTCACTCTAGACGATTACGAAGAAGCCATAGAACATTCTAGACGCGGCCTTCTGCACGTAGAACTGGCAAAAAGACACTTCAATAGCAGCAAGACTGACTTATCACAGCTGACAGCTCCCGCACCAAATTTTAGCGAGGGCAGTTGCGAAGAAAGCATTCAAACTTTAGTAGAAGCAATTACCCAAATAAAACTGGTAGTTGAGTACAAAAAAATCACTCTCAATCGTCGGCTCAAAGAAAGATTGCTGGAAGTTGTGCAAACCTTGCAGGATGCCATCGAAAGCTACGGCCAGGCAGATAGTGATAAAGAGGCTACAAAATTAGCCGAATGTGGGCTGGTGTGGGCCCAATTTGTCTATGGCCATCTGACAAACGATGAACTCTATTCAAAAAAGCACCCAAACAAAGCAATCAGATCGCTGAACAGCTTTGCCTGGCAAATAACCACCACATTTTCTCGCCTGACCTTATCTTCTGGCTTGAGTCAAATAAATCAAGTTCGCTCGCAAATGCATTCACTAGAAAAGGGCCTGCAATCTGCGCTTGACGCTTATATGAAAGGCGATAGCAATAATTTAGAAAAATTCTTGCGCCTAGGTCAAATCGAATCACAAGCCCTATCAAAATACGAAGCTCATGCTCAGAGCAGTGCGCAGACAAAAAAAGAGAGCGAGCTTTCGGCCAATTTTAATCTTTCGGCAAGCGAATCAACCAGTTTGAAAGAAGACTTGGCAAGAATGGCCAGCCTGCTTAAGAAACACTACCCAACGGCGACAAAGGCACAGCAAGCTGTAGAAGAGCTTGGCGAAACCTTGCCCAAAATGAAAAGAGCACTAAAAGAGCAAAACTGGCAACAGGCCGCGATTTTGCTAGATCTTTGTGAAAGTAATGCCGACATTCTGAAAAGTGAGATAGCAAAACTAGATATTTAGCAATGATATTGGAATACAGTTTTTTCTATACAAAAGCTATATAACTAGAACCGCATTTGGCATCCCGGAATCCTAAAACATGAACCCAAACGATCAATCCCAGAGCTATTCTGGCATTAACACAGACCCAGGGCCTAATCTGAGTCTTGACTGCCAAGACAGCACAAGATTAACCAATAGCTCACTTTTGGGAATGGCAGACGCTAACGTCACTATCGTGCCGGAGCGGCCGAACGACGGCAAACTTCATGCTCTCGACCTGGTGGGCGAAAATTATGAAATTATCTCGCTCATAGGCGTGGGCGGCATGGGCTACGTTTATCGTGTGCGCCACCGCATTCTGCAGAAGCAATATGCCATGAAGACTCTCAGCTCTCAGCATGTTAGCGAAATAGCCTGGCGGCGCTTGCAAGTAGAAGCCCAAGCAATTGCTCGCATGAATCACCCTAACATTATCGGCATTCAAAATTTGGGGCTACACGAAGACCGCCTGCCCTACTATGTGATGGACCTTCTTGACGGAGAATCTTTGGCTGATCGCCTTAAAAGAGGCAGCCTCACACTGACCCAAGCTCTACCAATTTTTATCGAGGTTTGCCGCGGGCTAGCCTATGCGCACAAAAAAGGGATCATCCACCGCGACATTAAACCAGGCAATATCATCTTGTTGAAAGAGCCTGACAGCTCTGGTGCCACTGTTAAAATCGTAGATTTTGGCATTGCTAAGCTATCTGGAGCTAGCGATCCAGATAACCAGAACCTCACCTGCGTTGGCGAAGTTTTTGGCAGCCCATATTATATGAGCCCCGAACAATGTGAGGGCAAGCGCATCGACGCTCGCTCTGACATCTACTCGGTAGGCTGCACGCTCTTTGAATCTTTGGTGGGCCTTCCGCCCTTCAGGGGTAACAACCCAGTACAAACCATGGTCATGCATCAAAGTCATGAACCGCCAACTATGAGTGCAGCCTCTGGCAAAGATTTTCCAGATGAAATTGAAGAATTGGTCTATCAATTGTTAGCAAAAGCCCCGATGGACCGCTATCAAAGTTTAGAAAGAGTAGCCGAAGATTTGCAATCGCTAGCTGCGGGCAGAGAAATTCAAACTAAAGCATTGTTTGATACTCATACCTTCTTTGCACCAGAAGAACCAGAAGAAAAATCACCAGCTCAAAATTTTGCTATAGGTATCGCTATAGCGACTGCCGCAGCAGTTCTTGTTTTAGTCGCTGCCGGCATTTGGTTCTTCCAGACAAATCACAAGCAAAATGCCAGCGCCCTATCAGTACCAGCAGCATCACAATCAGCCGTATTACAACCAGCTGTATTACTGTCAAACGCGGCTGCAGTGAGCAAACCGGCCAGCACCACCAGTGATACTAAGGCTGAAGTTCCGATTCAAGAAAAAGCCGAGTCAACTGTGGCCCCGGCACTAGAGAAAAGCCCAGAAGAGGAAAAACCTTTTAGTCATCTTACTGTAGATAAAGAGGGCAAACCAGTCAAACAATTTGACTTCCCATCTGATAACTATTTGGGTCGCATTTTTGTCAACGGCAGCACAGAATATTGGCAAATTAAAGGCTCCAAACAATATCCAGTAAACGCCAAACTCGAATTAATGGCCTCACCACAGCTAATGGACCAAGTGCACTACTTTACTCGCTTCAAGGCCGACGACCTTTATGGCATACACCTTTTTCAACGGGCGATGCCGGCACAGAAGGCAGGCAGCAATGACAATAACAGTGAGTTTCTCCTCCCTGACAGCTATGAAAGCGATGTGGTCTTAGCACTCAAAAACATTCAGCATATGAGTGGATTGAAAAAGCTAGACTTAACAGATTGCCCCAATGCAAATGACAGATGCATTGCTCCGATGAATAAGTTGCCCAACTTGATAGTGCTGCGCGCCAGTGACACCAGCATTACTGGCAGGGGCTTGAGTAAACTAGCCCGATTGAAAGAGCTTACTTCGTTAACTTACAGCGAGGGTGTTAAGGTGAGTACTCTTCTCAAAGCCATAGCTGGTTCAAAAAAACTAGTCAATCTAGGCCTTGACCGCCCTCGCGGTCACCTTCTTAGTTTAGATGACGTAAAGCTGATTGCTAGCTGTAAGAACCTGATCAGGCTTGACTTAGACGATTGCAATCTTGACGATGAAAGCATAGCGATACTGGCCACCTTGCCACATCTGAAAATGCTTTACGCTCATTCAAATAAAATAAGTGAAGCCTCCCTCAAGTCTCTCGCCAAAATAAAGGGCCTTGAATGCGCTGATTTTGAATGTGCTACCTGGAACCTACGCTGCCAAGAATTGCTGAAGAAACAGTTTCCCAGAATCAATACGGTTGTCTTAGACGAGTAACTGGGGCGCTATCATAGGCAGCTGTGAAAAACTCAGACACTAGCGACCAAGATTACGCTGATGACGATGCCAAAACAAGGCTGAGTGAAAGCAATGAGCTCAATTTTGCCGCATTAGACAATTATGAGTTGAGCCCTGGTGATTTGATTGGCGACTACGAGGTTATTCGCCTTATTGGTGTTGGTGGCATGGGCTATGTTTACGAAGCACGCCACCAAATTCTCCATAAAGTCTATGCTGTTAAAACAATTAGAGCAGAGCAATTAACAGAAACAGTTTGGCGCCGCATGCAGATTGAAGCTCAGGCCATTGCCCGCATGAATCACCCTAACATTGTCGGCATCCACAATTTTGGTATCGAAAACGGGCGTCCTTTCTACGTAATGGACCTGTTAAAGGGCACGAGCTTGGCGCAAAAGCTTGCCTCGCGCGGCTCGCTTCCGCTAAAAGAAACATTGGAAATTTTTACAGAAGTCGCGCTCGGACTTAACTATGCACACAAAAAAGGGATCATTCATCGCGACATCAAACCAGGAAATATCATACTGCTGAAATCAGCAGATTCGACTGGTGCCAAAGTAAAGGTAGTCGACTTCGGCATTGCTAAACTAGCAGGCACAGCCGATCCCAACAATCAAAACATTACTTCAATGGGCGAAATTTTCGGCAGTCCGCTCTACATGAGTCCCGAACAATGCTTGTCAGAGCGTTGCGATGCTCGCTCAGACGTCTACGCTCTCGGTTGTACGCTGTTTGAGACTCTGACTGGACAACCACCATTTCGCGGCAGCAATGCCATGCAAACAATGATGATGCATCAAGGTGAACCGGCACCAACTCTAGCTGAAAAAGCCAGCAAATCACAGCATTTTCCGGAAGCACTAGATATGGTACTAGCAAAAATGCTAGCGAAGAAACCACGCGAACGCTATCAAAACTTAGCAGCAGTAGTGGAAGACCTTGAAGAAATCAGTGCTGACCTCACCTCTTCAAAAGTAGACGGCAATTCTGGTCAACTTCGAAGCAACATAGCAGTAATCGTGGTGGCAATTTCAGTTGGCACTCTCTTGGTTGCTGCTCTCGCCGTACTAGCAATCGGCGGAAGCACCAACCTGCCATCACTGACAAGACTCTTTGTAGGACGAGAAGACCTCAGCACAAGCAAAGTAGAAAGCAAGAGCTCGGCAGACAATGCCACACTTCCTAATGTTAATAAAGTCGCTCAAAGTGTCATAACTAGCCCAGTGTGCAGCTATGTACGCAAGGGAAAAGAAGTTATAAAGGTTTTTCAATTCCCCAAAGTTAGCCTCGGCCTAATTCACAGCGAATCGAAAGGAAGGGGAGACTGGCGAGCTTCAGGCCGTCTTGAATTTCCAATAGAGACAAAATTAGTCTTCACATCGTACAGCACAATGATGACCCATCCTGAGAACTTTAGGGCCTTCAAAAATGGCGATTTTTATGGCATTGCCCTGCGCTATATCGCCGATGGTAAAGCACCAGATAATGATGCCTTCATTCCCTCACCAAAGCCAATAATGAGCGACATCACTGCCGCCCTCAAAAACATGTCGCACTTAGACAAGTTAAACAGCCTAAGCTTGGCCAATTGCACCCAGTTAAAAGATAGCGATATTAGAATTCTTGGACAGTTTACTAATCTAAACCACCTCGACTTGAGCGCCACCAACGCCAATGGCACGGAGGTAGCAAAGCTTCCTTACATGAAGCAGTTGATCAATATTGATTTCACATCTTGCCGCCAGATCACCCCGCTTCTAAAAGCCATGGCTGGCAGCAAAAAAATGCTCTGGTTCAAGGTTAACTCTTTGAGCGACGGTGCTCTAACCAAAGAAGACATCGGCTATCTGGCGACCATGCCCAATCTGGAAATTTTAGAAATTGGCGGTCCCGGCGCCAATAACGAGGCCATTGAGGCGCTGTGTAAGCTACCAAAACTCATACAATTTACCTCGGTCGATGGCGCTATCGACGAGAGAGCCATTAAATCGTTCAAAAAGATGAAAGCACTAAAGTCTGTGGCGATTCAGAGCCGAATGTGGACCTCTGCCTGTCAGCAGAAACTCAATGCCGCCTTGCTGAAATAGGGCCAATTTTGCTCGTTTCTGGGCATAATGCTTAAGCTAAGCAGCGGTTACTACAAATGGACCAAGACAATCTCCATGGTACTTTCGGACCATCTGACCAAGATGTCCAAAATAGCACGCGCCTAACGGCTGGTCAGGGTCAAGCTGAATCTGCAGCCAGACCATACCTGTCGGACAACAAACTGAGACCCGGCGATATCGTTGGCGAGAATTACATAATTATGGAGCTGCTCGGGGTTGGCGGCATGGGTTATGTCTACAAAGTGCGCCACCGCATTCTTGAGAAAATCTATGCTATGAAAACTATTAGTGGTGAGCAGGTCTCTGAGATGGCCTGGCGCAGGCTACAAGTAGAAGCACAAGCTATTGCTCGCATCAATCATCCCAACATTGTTGCCATCCACAACTTAGGCATTCATACCTTCGACAATAACCAAGGTTCAGTGCCCTACTATGTAATGGACTATCTCAAGGGCACAAATCTTGCCGAGATACTGCAGCAAAAGAGATATTTGACACTAGAGCAAAGTTTGCCAATCTTTATTGAAATTTGCAATGGTCTTGGTTATGCACACAAAAAAGGGATTGTGCACAGAGACATTAAACCAGGCAATATTGTGATTTTAGATGAGCCTGATTTTAGTGGTGCCAGAGTAAAAATTGTAGATTTCGGCATCGCCAAATTAGCTGGCACTATCGATCCTGAAAATCAGAAACTGACAACCATCGGTGAAGTATTCGGCAGCCCGCTCTACATGAGCCCTGAGCAGTGCGAAGGCAAACGCATAGACGCTCGCTCAGACATTTATTCACTGGGCTGCACTTTCTTTGAAACCCTCACCAGTGATGCACCATTTCATGGAAAAACTCCAGTTGAAACCATGCTCATGCACTGCCAAACCGCCCCTCCAACTTTGTACGAAGCCAGTGGTTTAGACTTTCCTGACTCGATGGAAGACCTCGTGGCGACCTTGCTCGCAAAGGAGCCAATGAATCGCTATCCCAACCTTGAGAAAGTCAGCGAAGACCTGCAAAACATTTTGGAAGGGCGCGAGATATCGGCTAAACCATTCAATGCCCACGGAATTGCAAATCTCCTCCTAGACGATAGTGACAAAGGATCTAAGTCATCGGCAGTTGGAACGAAAACAATACAGGCAATTGAAAGCATTACGCCGCGAAAGGTGGCCATATTAGCGAGTTTATTGGTGGCTTCTTTGGTGACAATAACCGTCTACTTTACCAACCAACGAACTATCGATTCGACCACAGCAGTAGCGACAAAAGCGCTCGCAGTCAAACAAACACAGACGCCGGCTGAAAAATATTCGCACATATTGACCAACGGCTCTATTCAATTCGATTTCCCAGAGAAACAATCAATCGGCGATATCGCTCTTAACATGCGCAATACCAATGGCAGACCGGCGCAAGGCAAATTGACTTTCAAGAAGAATCAGAATCTTTATTTCTATCCAAATGCATACGCAATGGCTCATCCTGAATGTTTTAATTCGTTTAGATCAGACGATCTGTATTCAGTAACAACACCAGAATCGTCACTAGTAACCGACGTAGATAATGGTCAAGAAGTTGATGTCAATTTAGCGATACCCTATATCGCTAAATTGACAGGTTTGAAACAACTCAACTTAAATGTCAGCAACGCCTCAGACGGTTGCTTAGAAGAAATCAGCAAGATCACCAGTCTCCAAAATTTCAGGGCGAACAACACAGACATAACTGGCGCTGGTCTGGGCAAATTGCCGCAATTGAAAAATCTCCAATCGATTTCATTCAGTCACAACAATGACGGCAAAGATCTTATGAAAGCCTTGGCTGGCTCAACAGCAATCGATACCCTCTATTTAGAGGGTCAAACAATTGATGAAGAAGTAGCTCACCTACTAGCAAGCTGCAAAAATCTGAAACATTTAGATATTGAAGGTTCAACAGCCGACGATAAAGTCCTTGAAATAATTACAACAGCACCTAATCTAAATTATCTGGCAATAACATCTTGCCCGGTCACAGCTGAAGTGGTGGCAAAATTGCGAAAAGCTCACGCCCATGTAAAAATCGTTCAGGCGAAAGCAGTGAGAACAAGCCTAGAAAACTCTTTCGGCGGAGAAGATCCGGCCAACTGGCTGCTACCCAAATAAGGCATAATGCTAAGTCGAAGGTTGGATGCAATGAACCCAGAAGAAACTCAACGCACAGTAAAACAATCAGACTTTGAAGGTCAAGATCAAACGCGTACGGTGGCCGATCAAAATGAGCAGCCTCAAGTGGTCGCAAGAGCCTACGTTTCAGATGGCAAGTTTCAGGCTGGAGATGTAGTCGGCGAAAACTACAAGATCATCGATCTCATTGGGGTTGGTGGCATGGGCTATGTTTATAAAGTGAAGCATACTATTCTCCAGAAAATCTATGCAATGAAGACCATAGATAGCGAACAGGTGTCTGAAATTTCTTGGCGGAGGCTGCAGGTAGAGGCCCAAGCCATCGCTCGAATCAATCACGCAAATATCGTTGGCATTCACAACTTGGGTCTTCACGAAGGAAAAATCCCCTACTACGTCATGGATTTTTTGCAAGGCAGTAACCTAGCGCAAATTTTAAAACGCACTAAGTCACTTAGCCTAAATGATAGCCTGCCAATGTTTATCGAAATCTGTGACGGTCTTGGTTTTGCCCATAAAAAAGGGATAGTGCACCGCGATGTAAAACCAGGCAATATTGTCATACTCGATCAAGCAGATGCGACTGGTGCTTCTGTAAAACTAGTCGACTTTGGCATCGCAAAACTAGCCGGCACTGTCGATCCAGACAATCAAAAACTTACTACAAAAGGCGAAATCTTCGGCAGCCCACTCTACATGAGTCCAGAGCAATGTGAGGGTGGAAAGACTGATGCCCGCTCAGATATCTATTCGCTCGGTTGTACCTTTTTCGAAACGCTTACAGGACGAGTACCGTTTAGAGGGGAGAACAAAATCGCCACTATGCTCATGCATAGCCAAGACACTCCACCAACTCTTAAACAAGCCAGTGGCATTGATTTTCCTGATTCGATGGAACATCTAATTGCCACAATGCTGGCCAAGGCGCCGATGAATCGCTATCCAAACTTAGAGAAAGTCGGAAGCGACTTAGAGAAGATACTTGCCGGAGAAGAAATCAATACATCGCCTTTTATAGATCTTGAGCGCTATGGTGAGAATAGCGAAGCGATCATCGATGAAGAAGAAGAAATTCAAATAGTCAAGCCAGTTCAAACTAAGCTCAATACCTTTGCCATAACGGGCCTCCTATTAGTTTTCGGTGCGGTAATCACTATAGTTACTGTTATACAAGTCTACACAGCAAGACAGGCAAAACTAGTTACTCCTATTCTGCCAGGCACAGCGGCGGCCAAAGAAAAGGAGTTGGCCACGGTTAGTGCGACTGCAGCGACTATAACACCAGCTGTAGTATCAAAATTAAGCAGCGAAACTTTAGAGTTTTACTCAACTGAGATTAACAGCGGCAGGTCGATTATGTTTGACTTCCCATTTGATCAATCGATAGGACGAATCGGTAATTTATTAATGAAGGTGCGCCAAGAAGCAAAAGGAAGGGTTGTCCTCAAAATCAATGGCCGAGTTTCTTTCGAGGCCAATGAGTATCTCTGCGCTCATCCTAACTTGATTGATTTCTTTAGACCAACTGACTTGTATGCATTCAGCCTGCCTGAAGTAATGGCCAAATTTGTTGACGGCAATCTTTTGATGCCCCACATAGCAAAGCTTAAAAGTCTCGTGCATCTGCGTTTAAAATCAACTGAGTGCAACGATTCAATAATTCCTTATCTTAACCAACTCCCGAACCTTCGCTATCTCAACGTTTCTACAACCAATATCACGGGTAGTGGCTTGGCCAAGTTTAAAGGCCTGAAAGACCTAACTGAGCTTCAGTCAAACTTCAACAAAGATACTTTCCAGCTTCTCACTGCCCTTAAAGGCTCAGAGAGCTTGGAGAGACTGTCTATAGAAAACCCCGATCAAGTGTTTACGATGAAGTATGCCAAGTTGCTTGCTGACTGCAAGAACCTTGATTTCATAGATCTGCAAGCCAGCGGAGTCAACGATGAGACTCTGGCCTTTCTCTGCAATTTACCTAAGCTGACTAGAATCGACGTCAGCGGCACAGCAGTGACCAAAGAAGGAATAAAGAAAATACATGAAGAGCATCCAGGCCGAACAATAAAAATTGTTACGGAGGGCAGTAGAGTCAATCCCCAGGCGTTTGGCGGCGAGTCGCCAGCAGAGTGGTTTAAGTTGGAATAAGCCAGTTTAATTACGATAGTGAAGCTTTAGTGCACCGTTAGTACTACCTTAACCTCAAAAGTGCTACAACGTCTTTCGTACAGGTTATGAAGTTCAAGGTATCCCAATGTTCGAAGGCAACCATGAGTATGCCGCCAAAGACCGGCTGAAAGACGGCACAGCAGTAATTGTTAGAGCAATACGCGCCAGCGACAAAGCTCTGTTACAGCAAATAATGAACGATGTAAGCGCTGAATCGCGATATTATCGCTTCTTCTGCGCGAAGAAACTGCTTACGGACACTGAGCTTAAGTACTTTACTGAAATTGACTTTGATAGCCACATCGGGCTTATCGTCAGCCTTTGCGACGGTAGCGATACAGCGATTGCGGTTGGCCGCTATATAACCCAAAGCGATGACGACGGCAAAGCGACTGCTGAACTCGCTCTGCTTGTGGGTGAAGACTATCAGCGCCACGGCATTGGTAATATACTGCTAGACCACCTTGCCCAAATCGCAGTAACCAAAGGTGTTTCAGAGTTTGTTTGCTACATCATGCCTGACAATAGCAAAATGCTCAATTTCCTCCGCCATTCAAAATATCCAGTCAATCGACTTAAACGCACAGCTTCAGTAATCAGCATGACCGTTGATTTGAGCAGCAAGAATAAGACGGCATAGACTTGGTTGGCCCTTGTCGAAATCAAGGCAAGCTTGCGATAAGACGGCCAGTACTTACTTCTGTTCGAAGTATGGGTTCTTCAAGATTGGCAGCAGTTCTGTCTGTTTAGATGGCTTCTGCAATTCAATTTCTTTGACTAACACTGATGGTGTAACGATGGTGCAATCATCACCAGTGCCAAGAGAACTAATTGAACTATTGCGCCCAGAACTAGCTGGATAAGCTTGCATGTCATCACCAGTGGCTTCAATATCGCGTAAAATGCGCATAGTTAGGTTGCCAAATTGACCACCACGCACGATTTCTTCGTGTCCATCGGCAACAGATACCTTTACCAATTCTACTGGGGCCGAGAGCTTAACTTCAGCTGTTTTACCAAACATCCCAAGCATGCTCGACAAAATCGACTGCGGAGAAAGAGCACCACTTACAGAATTGACTAAGCGACGAACAATGAGAACATCTTTCAGGCCTTCTTCTTTACCAAGAACAATCAAACGCTCTTTCAACTGCGCGGCTGATAGCTTTTTGTCCGAGACAATATAGAGGTTCTGGGCGATTCCACTGCCAGCAAAGCCGTGGCCATTACTGTGCTTGATTGTCTTGGACGGTGTGCGGCTCATGGCAAAGGTTTTCAAAATGCCCTTATCAATCAGAGTAATCTTCTCGGCTTTGACACCTTCGTCGTCGAGTAGGTAACTGCTAGTAATCTTGATGTTGCCAAACTCTTTCGTGAGTGGGTCATCGATTACTGAGATAAATGAGGGCAGCACGCGCGAACCAACTTTCTCAGCAAGAGGATTGGCACTGGCCCCCTCTAGTGCGCTAAATTTACTCAGACTTGGGGCCTTATATCCTAAATGCGGCTGCAGAACATCAGCGAAGAAACTTGAAGCCGCTTGGCCTTCAAATAAGATTGGTCCGTGATACTCCTCAATCTCCGGAGCACTAACAAGGTTAGTGACACGCTCAGCCAGTTTATTTACCTTCGCCTCAAGCTCTTGCAGCGCAAGCAGTTCATTACTGTTCCAAGCATTAATTGAATCTGCATCAGCAATTACTGAACCATCAGCACTTTGGGCGCTAGCAGCAAAAATGACACGACATCTACTGTTGGGCAGCCGATGATAGAAACCCTCACTATTTAAATACCAACGGGTTGTAGCATCGTTGTCGAGTTTGACAAACGACTTTTGAATTTGCGGATACTTACGAAAGATTGCCGACAAGTGAACAACTAGAGCGCTCACTTTCGTCGCTTCAGGAGTTATTCTCGCGATCTCACCAACAAGAACTACCGGCTCTTCCTTAGTCATCGACTCAGGCAAATCTTTGACATTATTCTCAAGCAAATAAGCTTTTTTAGCAGCCAATTCTTCAATCGCTTTTTTATAAGCCTCATCTGTCCTGAGCCAAGCTTCATGGCGAATGGCATCGTAGTTATCGTCGCAAGTTAAAGAGCTACCTAAGTGAAAATTACTAAGCAGCGCAGATAGCTCACCACCAAAGCCTGAGCCAGAACTATCAAGAGCGTAATCACCCTGACGCATTTGCACTGTCAACAATCTCGTGAGCGACAAGTACTCAGAGGTAAGAGCACCGAAAGAAGCGGAGACATGGTGGGTGTCGAATTGTTCAATAGTGTAAGAGCCAAAATACGGGCCTTTGTATTGATCAAGATGAAGGCGACTGATGCTGCGCTTCATTTCGTCTTTTAAGGCCCGACCAATAATGTCATCAGCTTCATTACAAGCGGGAGCGGCACTAGCGTCAGGCGGGCAAATAATGCTGGTACCGAGGGCTGCGGCCAGTAGTAATGATTGAGTCTGTTTTTTGAATTTCATTATTTGACCTCCTCCTTATCAAAGAGGGGGGCGGGCAACAAGGGCGGCTTCTCCTGAGCTTTTGTTTGAAGTTCAACTTCTATATTGCCTACCAGCAAACTAGGCGAGGTAGCCGATACTGGCACCCAGCCAGATTCAGCGCCGCAAGTTCCATTGAAAGTATCATCATCATCGGCAGCGCAAAGAATGCGCTCTAGCGATGAAAGCGGTGTTCCGACAAGATCTACACCTCGCAGAAGCTCATCAGGACGACCGTCAGTAAAGACCTTCCAAACTCGCAGCGGCAATAATTTAAAAGACTGCGGCATAAATGTTTGCGTCATAGTAAAGCCACCAGCAATCTCATCGAAAAGTAAACCATAAGGTTTTCCTTGCTTCTTCGCTTCAGCTACCAACATCTGCTTCAGCTCGGCCAAAGGCACGCGCTTAGACGAATCGACAATTAGATTACCCTGACGAGCCACCACCGAATGGCCACGAGAAGAGCGACCATGACCGTTAGAGCGAGCAAAACCTTTGATTGGCGACCGCGCCATCAAAAAGTTTTTGAGAATACCCTGATCAACTAAAACAACCTTTTCAGCTGGTACACCTTCATCATCGTATTTGTAGAAGCCATTCAGCGGCTTGGTGCCAAAGCGCTGCCTGGTTGGATCATCTGATACAGAGATAAATGATGGCATCACTAGCTGGCCAACTTTTTTAGTAAAAGTGCGTCCTTCTGATTCGTCTTTCTGTCTATGACCTTCAATGCGATGGCCAAAGATTTCGTGGAAAAATACGCCTGCCGCTTTTGCTCTAAGAATTGCAGGTCCAGCAAACGGTTCTGCTCTCTGAGCCGTTTCTAACTTGGTCAAATCTTCGGCCAACTTGCGAACCATTTTTTCTAAAGCTTCGTCATCTGGAATTTCTCCAGGATTGCTTGCTTCAACTCCATCAAAGAGCCACAATTTCATACCATCACTAGCTGTGGCACTAACTGTTGACGATATACGATATTGAATACGTTCGTCGAAAATATTTGTACCTTCGCTATTTACCAAATAGTGTTTGGTCTTAGAAGCAGAAAAAGAAATATTAGAATCTTGCACTGAAGGATAGAGTTTGTAAATAGCCGATAGGCGCCTGACGCGAGCTTCCCAGGCACTACGATCGGGTGAAAAAACTACGGAAGGCAAACTTTCAGAATGAGGGGTTGATAGAGAAAAGTCATCAGAAGTATCATCTTCTTCAACTTTTACACCCTTATTGGTGACAACTTTTCGGTATTTCTTTTGCGCTTTCTTGAACGCCGCGTCGGTGCGCGACCAGAGGGCACTGCGAATAGCGGCAGCATCATCTCCGAAAGGAAAACCCGGGCCTGCGCTAGCAAAATCTACTGAATCAAAACCCAACTCGCTATCTCTGAGCTTATGGGTGTTGTCGACCTTGGGGCTGCCAACTCTCAAGTCGATATCGAGACTGCGTGAGTGATCATTATCTTGGTGCGAATAGAGTGCGCCATAATCAGCTTGCACACTCAATGACTCAACATCATAAAGCGAATAAGAAAGAAAATAAAGTGGTGCCTCACCAACGCTTTTCAAATTAGTGAAGGAGCGATCAAGCTCGGTACGCATAGCATCAAGAACTGCATTATGAGCGACCTTAGCAATATTTTTCGCATGCGACTTGCCACCGGAGTGCTTGCCACTGGTTTTGCTTGACTGATTCTCTTCGGCTTTAGTAAGAGCCTCGCTAGGCAGGAAAGAAATTATTGATATCGAGGTGCTAAGTAAAAAAGTGAAGAATGGTAGATAAAGGAAACGATTCCTCTGATATCTATTTTGGTGAAGCAAAAGGTAACTCTCATTGGTAAGTAGAAAAATTATCAAGCCTGCCAACTCGGATTGCAAGCACTTGCCTCTATTTGTCGCATTTGAGATCTTCACGAAATACTCCCATTTGATGACTAAACTGCTCGTGAAAGGCATCCCAAACGGGAAATTAAGGGGCGATGGCAATGGCTAGAAAATTGGGCAGTTACTTGAGCACTCATGAACTTAAGGGCGAGTCTATGAGAAAGTCTAAGTGCATATCTAGAGGCCAATCTATGGCCTTATCACTGGCACTCCCGCTGGCAATTGCCCTGACTGTGAACCTTTTTACTGCACCATTCGCTCAATGCAGCCCCGCCAACATTAATTCGACCCCAATTACCGACAATCAATCGACACCAGCCAGAAATCAAACAGAGACGAAATCTGTCGGTTACTTCGGTGCCGAGCTTAGTCGCAACGTTGTGCTAAGAGTGCGCAGGTACTCTCCAGCGGGCGCTGCCGGGCTGGCCGATCAAGACGTAATTAAGTCGATAGACAACATCGATGTGAGCAACCTTGACAGCGCTGATATCCTCTTTCTGCTGCAAGGGCGAGCTGGCGATACCTCCGAACTGAAAGTCAGAAGAGACGAGAGAACTTTGAGTCTATTGCTCAAGCGCACAGAATGCCCAGAGAAATTCGTGCCTGAAGGCCTCAACGCTGACCAATACTGGATTTTGGGTACTCAAATGTTAGACATGGGTTGGCCTGATGCCGCCAGACAGGCTTTGCAAAAGATAGTCGAAGAAAAGCCAAATAGCGCCCTGGCCAAAAAGGCAAAGCGCACAATTGCTACTGAATTACCGATAAGCGATCCACCACCACGCGCCCTGCAACTGAACAACAAGGCTTGGAATCTCTGCCATTTGGGCCATAGCGCCGAGGCTCAGGCCCTTCTGGAAGAATGTATTAAAGACTATCCGGCCTTCGAGTGGCCTTATCAAAACCTTTCTACTATCCAGGCCGAACAGGGCCTGACCAGCAATGCCGAGTCGACCACTCGCATATTGTTAGAGAAAAATCCTAAAGATGTTGCTAGTTGGTGCAACCTGGCCAGTTTCCAGATTCAGCAAGGTAACAATCAAGCTGCTCTTAAAAGCTACAAGGTTGCCCACAACTTAGACCCTGAGAACGAGCGCGTAACTCTCCTGGCGCAATGGCTGAAAGAGCACAAGCTGTAGCACAGTTGCGCTTGACAACGGCGGTTTGCGTGTATAATAGGGCATCCCCCTTTAGTAGCCCCATGAACACTTACAGACGACTTTGCTCAGTTCTAGTAGCGGCGCTTTCACTGACAATTCTCAGTGGAGCAGCAGCTCAGGCAGAGAAAATCGCACTAGGAAATCTACCAAACGCTAATTCCCAAAGCCCATCCGCTCCGAAAACTGAACATTTACCAGATTCTGAATCAGCGAGCGCTGGCACTAGTCTCAGTGACAGGCTCAATGTGCTCGAAGTGCACTACTTTGGTCATAGCTTTACTAGCGAAAACGAAGAGCGACGGCTGCGTCGCATGGAACTATTAGTTTTCGGCCAAGCAACTGATGCTAAAGACAACAGCGCTCGTGTCAACAACATTGAGCAAGTAGTGGCCGCTTTAGCCAAGAAAAAAGCTGACGACCAAGCCAAAGCAATTGCCGCCGAAGAATCTGCCCTAAAAGCTATGAAGGCTGAGAAAAGTAAGCCGGTTAAAGAAGTCAAACTAACTTTCAACAAAGCCTATGCAATTGCGGCATTAGAACTGAAGCGCAAGCGTTACCATGCTGCTGCCGATGCCTACCTGAAAGTTATCAGCATCAATCCGCGTTATTCCCCAGCCTATGCCTATCTTGGCGACATTCTCGTTAACTTAAAAGACTACGAAGGCGCAAAAGAAGCATACAGAGCTGGTTTTGAAGTAGATCCTTTCGGTCAATATGGCCGCTACGGAAAAGCCAAGCTAATGGGGCTGGCTAAGCGTGACGCTTACATACGCACACAACCGCTCGATTCGCCGTTGATTGTGGCGCGTACCATTAAGCTGATAAACAGACAGTCAAACGATCTATCTAACTTTCATGCCGCCGAAGGGCAGAGATGGTCGCGATGGCGCACTGACCTTGCAAACATTCAGCTGCGACGCATAGCTCAAGATAACAACACTAGCGTCTCGCTTTTGAGCAGACGCGGATATCAAGGATATGACGACCGCGAACAGTCAAACTTAGCGAACATAAGAAACAACTATGTGCGCAATGATGCCGCTGTCCAGGCTACCAAAATTCGCGCAGAAGCCGCCCGCAAAGCTGCATTTGTTGCCCAAAGTGCAGCAGATCTTAAAGCCCAAATGATGCAACCAGCTAGACCGGGTAGCGCCAAGTTGCGTGCCCTGGGTACAAACCTCTATGTGCGCTATTATGGCAGCGATACGCCAAGCTTCAACGATGACCCCGCCGCCGATGATGCTCCAGTCGAGTTGGCCGCTAAGGCGCACAAACTGCGGTAACATCCAGGAAAAATAGATGGAAAGCAAATCAAACAGACTGAGTCGTGTGGCCTTAGCCGCTCTGGTAATCTCATCTGCAGCCAGCCTCTCTACCCTCGATAGCCAGGCTAGACCAAGGACGCAGACTAAAACCATTGCCAACGAGCTTTGCACACAGCCAGGAAGAGTAGAGTCAGCCCGTGAACTGATTGCCGAGGGCAAAGATTTTAGATTGAATGCCTCCCAATCTACTACAAATATGCGCGATGCCATTCGCAATGCCCGCGGCCTCACCAGCGGTGCCAATAAGTTAACGAAAATGTCAGCGGCCAATTTCGATCAGTACAAAAGCGATCTTAATGCTTTTAGAGATCATGTAAATAGCTACAAAGCCCATCTCGATCAAGTCGAGCGCGATATAGGCCACTGCAAAGAAGCCGAGAAGCAGTATAAAGAGCATGCAAAAAAGTACACCATGCACGTCGATCAATATCATCTGCCACCAATACCGCCACCACACCTTTGCCCAGGCATGATGATTTCTCAAGCAGAAAATGCCAAACTGTCGCATCAGATGCAGGCCGATCAAGAACGGCTTGCAAGAGCTGAACTCGATCTCTCTAACGCTGAGGGTCGCCTGGCCAATGCCAATCGTGAAAATGCTAATGCTGATGGCGAGCTTCTAAAACGCAGCAAAGTCGTAGAAGCTGAGCGTAATCTAGCTGGTGAGTTCGAATCTTTAAAAACCGAATTGTCTCTGTTAAACACGCAGCACAGAGCCTTGTTGGGCAGCGGCAAATTGCTCACACCAAGCCTTGGCCTCTCGAAAGTTTCAGGCACAGTCAAAGGAAAGAGCAAGTAAATGCCAGAAGAATTGCAGCATCCTTATTGGGATTTCTATTCCAAATTGGTTGAGTTGCGCTCGGCTAACATCAAAGAATCGTCGAAGCAAATCGTAGAACTGGCTAACCTAGCCGACTTAGATCAACTAAAAAAAGCATCGATCAAAATGCTTTCTTTATTGCCTTTCTACAACACCAAGGCCGTAGAAGAGATATTTTTTGAATCACTACGCGAGAAGTACTCTTATTCGGTACTGTCGAAGCATATACTCGACTTATTGGCTGAACACGGTCCGTTAGTAGAATTAGGTGCTGGCAATGGTTACAACGCCTGGTTGTTGCAACAACTTGGTGTGGAGACCATAGCACTTGATGCTTTTCCGGTAGAAGAAGGTAAAAACTGGTTTTTCAATACCAACATAGTTGGACTGCCAACAACTAACGGCAAGAGCTGGACGCATATAAAGAAAGGCGACAGCAGTTCAGTGGTCGACTATACAGACTATACTTTGCTGATGTGCTGGCCACCACAAAACACTATGGCCTTTAAGGCCCTGACTGAGTATAAGGGTAAGAAAATTATCGTAATTGGCGAGAAAACCTGTTGCGCTAGCAAAGCCTTTTATCAAAAAATTTCCAAAGAATGGAATCTCATTCACAACGGCCTAACAGGCAGCTGGGACGCCAATCATAAAGAGTACCTAGAAATATATTCGCGCACTTAGAGTAGCTCTCGGGTCTAATTCTGTTTTACAACTACTACTTATGTTTCACAACTACTACTTATGTTTCACTTCGTCGGGATTAGAGACAAAGCGCACAGCTCGAGCAGGGCTGAGACCATAATTTCTGGCGAAGTGCTTGATCAGCCAAATCAATGTGCCTGAGATCATTGCGCACCCCAAAACAATAGCCAAACTGATGTAAATACAGATATCTAAAACTGATTTACGCGTTGCTTTCATTTCGCTTGAGAGTGATGCCACTTCAAGATGAAGCTGAGTTACTGAGTCAGACAATTGATGCACAGGTGGAGCCAAATTACGCACGCTTGGCTCAAGATTTGACAAAGGAGCGGCGATATCATCAAGTGGCTTTCTTAGCTGATCGAGCGGCTGAACTAAATTCTCAATTGGTTGGGGTAGAGACTTCATGGTGCGCTGCAAATGATCGAGAGGCACATTGAGTTGCTCTATAGGCTTAGATAGGTCAGCAATAGGCTTACGCAAATCTGATATTGGTTGCTTGAGAGCAGCAATAGGTTTGCGCAACTCAATAATTGGCTGCTTCACTTCAGTCATTGGCTTCTTCAAATCTTCTAGCGGTTCTCGCAACTCGCCCACAGTAGTCTTGATACCAACTAGTGGTTCTTCAAGATTGTGCAGAGGGGCTTGCAAAGCTTTCAGATTATCTTCAGTAGCTTTTAGTGGCACACCGACATTCTCAATCAGCGGCGTCAAAATCATCCTGCTGTCATGAGCTATGCGCTTGAAGGGATTGAGATAAAAAGGTCTCTTTTCTTTGACTACCTTGGCTCCAACGACCTTAACCACTTTAGTTTTTTGGTCTTTATTAACGACAATTGCCACTGGAGGAACTTCAAGCGCTGCTGACTGTTCGCTCTTAACCTCTCCAGCTAAAACTGGATTTGCAGAGGCGAGCAATAAGCTGCCGACCAAAATGTTTTTGTGAAAATTCAAGAGCCACCTAAAGAATCTGAAGACACTCTCGCTCAGCCGGAGAAAAGTCGTCAAGAGAAGTATAGATCATGTCCGCAAGAGCAGTATTAAAACCTCTTCTTTAATGTTGAATTGATGCCAGTGGGCTACATTAACAAGACTTCCTAAAACGAGAAATTGAAACGCATGTCAACTTTCGTCAATCGCCGTCCTGACGGCACTGTAGCCCTCTTTATTGACGGCGATCTGCAATTTGATCAACAGGACGAAAAAATTTATCACGAAGGCTTGGCCTTGCCAGCCTTGAGAATAGCCGAGCAGCGCCTAACTTCCCTAAGGGTACTTGTCATTGGAGGCGGAGACGGTCTATCCGCACGAGAATTGCTTAAGTCAAAGCAGGTCAGAGCAATAGATTTAGTCGACTACGACCCAGAAATTTTAGATTTAGCTAAAGGTGAATTTAGTCAACTGAACGGCAACAGCCTGAGCGACAGCCGCATGACCGTGCACGTCACTGACGCTTGGCACTTTGTCGAAGACTGCCAAAAAGCAGCAAAGAACTACGATTTAATTTTAGTCGACCTTACAGTAGCCAGCGATGCAGCAAGTGCCAAATTTCATAGTGTTGAATGGTACAGATCTTTAGCGGCGCTTTTGACTGAAGAAGGCATTCTCGCTACTAACGGTGTTTCACCGTCAAATACACCGAATGCTTTCTGGAGCATCTTCAACAGTGTGCGAGCCGCTGGCCTAGATTGCCGCCCTTACCGGGTCAGTATCCCTTCCTTCAGTGAATTGGGCTATGGACCAGATTGGGGCTTCTTGCTAGCAAGCCAGGGCCAAAGACCAATAGAAGCAAGAGAGCTAAGCAACTTCGAAAGTCTCTTTTTGTTCCCTAATGACTTTGAAAATATACAGGCTATATCTTTACCGGAACAGCACGGCAATTCAATATTCTTAACCTACTTAGAAACAGACAAACCGATTGATAGTGTCACCGCAAGTAGTGCCTTCTTCAATGCCTTAACAGCCGACTACAAAACCATGCCTCAAGTAGTCGCTCAAGCAAGTAAAAATGCCTATCAGCAAGAGCTATTTGAAGACGTGATCAGCCTCATGCCTGGTTTGCAGCCGCAGAAGACAAGGCGCCTACTATCGCGTTTTCTCGTCGAGCCAGGTTCATTTCTCGAAGCGCTCGATCTAAAAGCTTTAGTAGACTCTCTGCTTAAACGAGCAGCAGAACTACCGTTGCGCATTGTCAACGAACTCCACCTACTAAAAGAGAAGCTGGTTGATTGGGCCGGCGATTGGGAGTCACTTCTCCATCTTGGCAAAAGAGTGCTTACGACTCTCGCTGTAGTCGTCATTCTCGCCAACTTCATCTTCCCTGACTCAGCTTACGGCAAAGGCGGTGGCGGCGGAGGTGGACACGAAGGAGGGCACGAAGGCAACCGTGGCGGCGGCAATCGTGGTGATCGAGGCGATGGTAACCGCGGCGATCGAGGCGATGGCGGTCGCGGCTTTAATGGTGACCGTGGGAACAGAGGCTGGAACCGTGGCTGGGGTGCTGATCGTGGGCACTGGGGCGGCTGGGCACGCGCTGACCATTGGAACCACTGGGGCTATCATGGCTGGGGCGGTGGTTGGGGTGGCGGATGGGGAGGCGGTTGGGGTGTCGGCGGCTGGTATAACCCGCTCAACTATGCCACTGGTCCTGGATTCATAAACCTAAACTTTGGTAGCAATAACCAATCGGTAGACAGCCAAGGCAACCAATATCCTTCAAGGCAATATAACTACAATAATAGTGCCGACGGCTTAAACAAAAACATTCAGACTTACAATCCAACGCCTGAAAACAACAAAGATACTGCCTCCACATCGGTTAGCAGTAACTTGCTTAACTCGGCATATAGACTCGGTCCTGACGTCGACATTCTGGCAAGCGGTGCTACGGTCATGCCAATTACTGACACTGCCTATATGCGAGTAACGGCAAGTAGCTCAGACTTGATCGATCAACAAAGTGGAAGAACCATTATCTCGTTGTTTAGCAACCCTACTTTGACTTGGCACATTGCCTCAGAATTGAAGCAACAAGCCGATGGATTGCGACGCTCTTCACAAAGTAATGTTTCTAATTCTAACAGTGATTCGGCTGCCAACAACGACGATAGCAGTGATGACAATGACAAGGGCGACAATTCTGGAAGCCCACGCGATGCTTCCGAAGTACAAAACATGCAAAGCACTTCGATGCTTTTAGAGAAAGCAGAGCAAAGCTTCAGCGATCCACAGGACAGACCGCCAGAGCAACAAGAGGCCCCAGTATCAGGTGCTATCGAACTGTTCAACAGCGCATGGGCAGACGCTAGTGGCAAATATGCCATTCTGAAGAAAGCTGACGGGCAGCTGATCTACCTCGACGGGCACCACTGGTATAGCGATGAGGGCACCACAAAACTAAAAGAGCCATACCCGAAAGAATTAACGGCAATTTTGGCTTCATATTTAGCCAGCCTGGCGAAAGATAGCGGTGCTCATAGCGATAGTCTCAATCAAGAAATGCAAGAAGCTCAGGGTCATGTGGATAAAATGACCACCCGCCTGAACAACTTGCAACAGGGGCAAAATCAGAATCAAGTTCAGGGCCAAGGCCAAGATATGGTTCAGTTTGGAACCAAACAAGTTCCGCGAGCTGAAGCTATTCGGCGCTTAGGCAATCAAATCAGAAATGCTCAAAAACGAGTAGATTCGGTTCAGGCTGAGATAAACAGCATGCCTGCTGAGACTGCCGCCCTGAACAAGCTCATGACCACATTCCAAAACTAAATGGATTGTGACGCTGCCCTTGATCTGCGCCAGATGAAAAGCTTAGAGCTAGGTACGCCTAGCTCTAAGCAATGGAATAGGCTAGTAGCAAACAATTCTGCTAGCGGCTTTATGCAGAGTATTGAGTGGGCTCAGTTCAAAGAAAACCAGGGCCTTAAACATCTGCGTCTAGGAGTTTTTCAAGGTGAAGAACTCCTAGCTGGAAGCATTTTCTACTATGCAGCAGGCAGCAATCCCGGATTTCTAGTGGCTCCTCATGGACCGGTGCTGCCCTGGCAAGACAATGAACTGGCGAGAAAATGCCTCGGTTTAATTATCAGCGCCAGCGAATGCGAAGCCAAAGAAAAAGGCCTGATTGGTTTGCGTATCGAACCAATATTGCCGAGGCCTTTACCCGACTTGCTAGTAGAATTTGGTCGTGCGCCAATCGATCTTGTGCCAATAGAGACACTCTGCCTTGACATTAGCCAGTCGCACGAAACAATATTGGCCCAAATGAAAACAAAAGGGAGGTATAACATTCGCCTTTCTTCCCGCAAGGGAGTCACCGTGCGCAGTGGCACCCCCGCAGAGATGATAGATAGCTTCTACCCAATTTTGGAGATCACAGCTCGCCGTGACCACTTCACGGTAGAACCGGCCTCTTTCTTTCTCGAACTGACCAATACTCTTATAAGCAATAAGCTCGCCCAGCTAATTATTGCAGAACACGAAGGCGAAGTTATAGGCGGCCTCGTGCAAATTATTTTTGGCCAGAAGAGCACTTATTTATACGGTGGCATCAGCAACAGCAAGCGCCACTTAATGACTGGCTATGCGCTGCAATGGGAAGCGATCAATAGAGCAAAAGCTGCTGGTTGCAGTGAATATGATTTTTATGGGTTCGAGCAATTCTGCTCACCAAGCCACCCTTATGGACGCTTCTCAAACTTCAAAAGCCAATTTGGTGGTGCAGTTCAACGTTATGGCGGCGCACACGATTATTATTTTATGGACGAACTAACTGACGCCCTTGTGAAAGTATTCAACGCCCAGTAGCATTTACTTCTATTTGGTTTGATTCTATTTGGTTTGATTCTGTTTAGCGAAATCTTGAACAGCCTGCACTAGCGCTTGAGAGAGACCCACTTGCTGCAGATGCTCGAACGAGACCGTGCGAACAATATCAAACCGCGCACCATACTTGACCAAATTGTAATCTAGCTCACTTAAAAAACGCCGACCTTTCTCGTCGGCTCCGCCAATTTGAAAGAACACCACTGTCACTTCATTTGCACTTTTCATACGTTTGGTAGCATTGACCAAAGTTTGCACTACCATCATTGGTTCGTATTTTGGACTAGGTACGCCGTCTGTAATAACAGCTATGAGCATAGGTTTCGAACCAGGTTTTCTCTTAGAAAAAAAGTTAGAGAACCTATCTTCTAATGGTTCTGCCAACTTGGTGCCCCGCATAAAAGCAGGGTTTTCGAACAAGTCGTTGATTCGAGCTGGATTAGAATTTGGATAGACGTCAAATTCTGAAGCAAAAGAGGTGAGAGTGAGGCCCTTCGGCACAAAGGGAACCAAAGCGCGCGATAACTCTTTAGTTTGTTCACCGCACCACTCCCAGCGTGACAAGAAGTTCGGACAATCAAGCCGGCGCATCGATAAAGACGAATCAACAATAAGCTCTAAATCGAAGTTTGAGAGGAGCTGGACAGACAAAGTAGGGATATTCTTACTATCTTTAGACAAGTTGCCCTTGAGGGCACTGCGTGAATCTTGCAGCGCAAACATCGTGGTGACCGGCTTATCAAAGACGCCAGACTGAGATTTTAAAGAAGCATCATTCAGTAGAGCTGAACTATTGAGCGGTGGCGCTTGCTCAACCGAAGAAGTCAACGCAGTTTGCTTGTGTTCAACCCCAAGGGTAAACGGTCGACCATCATTAGGAGCCGTTGCAGGAAATATCTTGTTATCACCTTCATACATCGTCGACTCTTCTTCAGAAGAGCGCACATAGCCTGGTCGCGCTAGACGTGTTCGTTGCTTTGACTGGCTCTGCGCATGAGCAGCTGGAGCAGCTAGTGAAAGAACAGCTAAAGAAGTAAGGCAAAGAGAGCCACTCACCAGAGTGAGAAGCATTGCCATATTTACAGCTTTGAAGAGCCAGTTATTACTGTGCTTGTTCATAAGTAGATAGACGCTCTAAGAATCA
This sequence comes from Candidatus Obscuribacterales bacterium, assembly GCA_038231015.1. Lineage (GTDB taxonomy): Bacteria > Cyanobacteriota > Vampirovibrionia > Obscuribacterales > Obscuribacteraceae. Next base: position 53,952 of record JBBRMD010000014.1, on the reverse strand, counting down.
AAAAAGTTCACTCTATCAGATTAAATATGCACTCGCTTCCCATCAAGTTGTGCATTACACTGTCAAATAAGGCATCTAAGAAGGCATCAAGTAAGGCCCTAATGAATAAAACAGCTAAGAAACTAGAGAAGAAATCACTGATATCGCTGGCATCAGCCTGCTATCTGTGGCTTGGAGTTTCTGGCAGCTACACTCTGCTCAACCATGCAGCGGCATTGGCTCAAGGCCAACCCGAAGTGCCATTGGCTATTGGAACCGTGAAGCCTCCTAGTGCCTCTCAGTTAGCACATATAACAGAAAGAGGAAAAGATCTCTACGAGTACGATAAAGCTTGTGCCAAAGCCACCGATGCCTTGTTAGCTGCTGTCAAAAATGCAGCCAGCTTCAAACTATTCGTCGCCTATCCCGAGCACGAAGTATGGCACGTTGCCTTCGGCAGCCTCAGCGAAGACAACGAAAGCTTTCTTATCGCCTACGAAGTAACCCTCAAACCCAATACAGAGCCCGAAGTAAAGTCATACGACATTTTCAAACTCGACAAAGGAGAATTCTTTAAGCGCGCCCAAGCACTTGCTCTTTGCCGAACAAAAATGAAAAGCACCGGACCAATGATGAACTATGCCGCTATTCCAAACGAGGGCGACAATAACAAAAACACCTACTGGGTCTATCAATTTCCAGGCACCACAGAACCTGGCGTTTATTTACTCGGCGGTGACGTGCGCTACCTTGTTTCAAGGAGCGACAAGAAAATATTAGAAACCAGGCAGATGCATCGCACTGTCTTGTCTTGGCCCAAGCGCGGTGAACTGCCAAGTGGCGCCCAGCTTCAAGGAGGCTGTCATTCTGCCATATTAGAAGACGAGCCAGAAGACACCGACGTCTTTCATGTACTCTTGCGCCAGCCACAGCTTCCAGAATATATTGCCACAGCAAATTGGATCTTTTGCGTTGAAATAGATGGAAGTATTCGACTTGTTAGCAACATGAAGGACGGCAAGCAATAGTTTAGATTTCAGCTAGGGCTTTCTTAGCAGGTGCGAAGCCTTGCGCGGCACTCTTTTCTAACCAGCGTCTTTTCTCTGCGGGATCTTTTTCAGTGATACCAATAGTGTATTGCGCGTGAGCATGACCATTTTCAGCAGCCAACAAGGCGCATCCGGAGGCTCTCTCAAGATTCTTTTCCACTCCAAGCCCATCTAAATAGCAAAGACCTAACGCAAATATAGCATCGGTATGACCAACTCCAGCAGCCATTTCTAGCCACTTTACTGCTTCTTCGTATTCTTTGTCGCTATAAAGTATATCGCCAATGGCGAACTGCGAATCTAAATCGCCTAGCTCAGCGCGCTTGCGCCACAACTCTTTTGCTTGTGAAAAGTTTTTCGGAGACGAGGTGCCTCTAAAAATTGAAACACCATATTGATACAGACGAGCTGATTTTTGCTTAGCTTGAATCAACTCTAAAATTTCGCTTTCACGCTCTATTGGCGGTTCTGATTGGCCAATATAATTGATAGCGGCGCCATCATCTTCAAAAGTTGTACCATCAACTAGTAAAACAGGTAATTTACTTGCAGCAATCGAAGCATTGAGATATTCGAGCAGAACATAAGCCAATACTCGCTCGCTTGCCAACAACTTCTGCCCCTCATGAAAGGCAGAAATACGATCCACGAAAGAAAGTCGTTTGCCGCGACTGACCACTACCACCGGCCCAAAACACTGATCGGCCAAAGCCTTAAGACGAAGCACTTGGGCAATTTGAGCGGGGCTCAAATCGTCATTAGCAGCATTTGCTTGCGGTTCAATTGGCATCAGTTCTCCTTGCAAAAGTCCAAGATGGAACAAACCTGAGGCAGCAGGGTCTGGTCATATCATGAAAGAATCTAGCAGAAAAGGTCGTAACCAATGTTAGACCGCCTTATGACCAACAAAATCAATAGACCTTTAGCATCCTCAGCATTTTTAGCAATTATCGCAATTAGTTACCTCTTTTGCAGCCCAGGACAGACTGTTGAGGCTCAGGTTAGCGCGCCCACAGTGGTTGTAGACACTACACCTTCCAGTGGTGAAGGCGAGTCAATTCACCAACCAGCTGTGCCACTTGAGACAGGCAACTTACTCAGTGAAGTAAAAAATCCAAGGGTTGCCCTAATCTTAGCTGGCGGTGGCGCTCGGGGTGCGGCCCATGTGGGAGTGCTCAAAGTCTTTGAACGGGAGAAAATCCCTGTTGATTTTTTAGTCGGAAGCAGCGTTGGCTCATTAGTAGGAAGCCTCTATTGTGCCGGGGTGCCAGCCAGCAAGATTGAAGAATTGATTATTAGTAAACAATTCCAAAAAGCCTTTTATCCGATTCCATTTAAACTTAAGGCCGCCTTGGGAATTCCCCCTTATATGCTCAAGCGTTTGCTATTTATGAAGCCGAAAATTGGCCTCTATAGCGGAAACTCTATTGCTCAATTTATTAGCCACAACTTGCCAGCAGGTATCGAAAACATCGAGCAGTTAAAGACGCCCTTTGCGGCACTAACTGTAAACCTTGGTGACACTAGACCAGTTTGGCTCGACAAAGGTAATATCGGCAAGGCAGTGCAAGCGAGCTGTAGCGTACCACTGTTATACAGGCCGGTAGAGAGCGAAGGAAGACTATTTGTAGACGGCGGTCTACGCAACAATTTACCAACAGAGCCGGCCACAGCAGTAGGGGCACAATTAGTGGTGGCAGTGAAACTGCATTCGTTTCTCAAAGGAAACGACCAAAGCAAATTCAACACATTTTCGAGTTACGGCGACCAACTGATAGGCATTGTCATGGCCGAAATTGAAGACAAGCCAGCTGGTCAAGCAGACATTGTCATCGAACCAAATGCTGACAAGCTCAATCTGCATAATTTCAATCAAGCCGATCTTATCGAAGCAATAAAATCTGGCGAAGAAGCTGCTGAGAAGGCACTTCCAGCTATTAGAAAGCGCATGAAGAACACTCACTAAGGCCAAAACAACTACAGATAATATAACTGTCGTCTAAAAATCGATCTTTTTGCCAATCGCTGTCTCTAAGTCAGCCCAAGCATTTTGATAATTGACGACCGTATCAAAATAGCTTGAGAAAGTCTGCTGAAACTGCTGCTGGGCAACGATTGCGCTGCCAAGATCGGTGTTACCTTTTTCATAACTGTCTTGGGCCTTGCGCACCACATTTAATGCCAAAGGGATGAGATTTTTCTGATAGTTAGCAATATTGGCCCGTGCCGCAGCTATCTTGGCATAGGCAGCCCGCACGTCGACTTCTACTCGTGAAGACATTGCGACAGCTTGATCTTGCGCCTGTTTATTAGCGGCTTTGGCGGCAGCAATTTCGCCTTGATGTCGATAAAAAATCGGCAAATCAACGTTGAGGTTGAGATAGGCACCATCTTGTTGTCTGACATGTGCTGATTTTTTATAAGTACTAAAAACATAGCCAGAGCCCAGCAAAACATCAGGAATGGCCTGGGCTTTAGCTAAGCGAATAGCGCTAGTTGTGGTCACCACTTGCTGTCTGGCGGCCTTTAAATCTGGCCTATCACTGAAAGCTTGAGTAAGCAAAAACTGCAAATCAGGGATAGGCTGATCCGGCGGAGGAACAAGCTCAGTGCGCTTTGTCGAGAGCTTGAACAAACCATTATCTTCCACATCAAGATCTAGTTCAGGGTTGTAACCCAAAAGATAATCGAGCTCAATAGATGCTTGGCGCAGTCGTGCATAAGAGGTATTGCTCAAAGTCTCAAACTGATCGAGAGCGAGCTTGGCTTGCAATACTTCTAACTCCTCGCACTTGCTAGCTTTAAATCTAATCTCTGCCAAGTTGGACAATCGCTGCACTAAAGCTCGCTGATTTTCGACCAATTCGATATTGGCCTCTGAAGCTGCCAACTCGGCGTAGCCTTTTCGCACAGCAGAGCGCACGTCGTAGCGCAAATCGGCCAATTGATATTCGGTGAGCACATAATTGGCTCTGGCATAACGCAAGCGAGATGCGCGTTTGCCGCCCATCTCAACAAGCTGGTTGGCGCCAATTTGCTGCGTATTGCCAGCAATGGCCTCAGTGTAAGGTGTACCAAATCCATACTGCATAGCAAACTGAGGATTGGGCCGGGCTCCAGCAGTGCGAATCTGAGCTTTAGAAATATCAAGGTTTTTGAGAGCGGCGACAACTGAAGGGTTTTGCGTATATGAAGTTGAGAAAGCAGCCGAAAGGCTTACAGGCACACGGTTTATCGGATGATTGGGCCGATCAGAAGGGCCCGGGCGCAAGGCTCTTGGCGATACCCCAGATGTTATTGAGTCGAATACATCTTCATCGCTTGTTAATGCGGCAGCTGGCTGCCCGCACAAGACTATTAAAATAGCCAGTGGCCACATCTTCAATTGGAGTTGAGGCATACGAGACTTCATCTTTAGTAGATAGATGCTAACCCTTTCTTTTAGATTTCTTTCGCCGACAGCTTGAGCCTTAAAAGTACTCGCAAAGGCGGCCAAATTCAAGCTATTCGGGGCAGAAGCCTGCAGTAGAGCCGATTGTATATCTAAGACATACAGCGCGAAGTAAGCAAACTTACTAAGTAGACTGAGCAGGCAATTCGGCTTGCTGTTTAGAATCGCTTGCCATAACCTCTAAGGGCCCACTCTTATCGCGCCTAAACTGAGTTTGACAGCTCTGGCAGACGAAGTAGGTGATATAGGTGCCGGGCTTTGATTCTAGGCCTTCTGGTTCGAAGCTATTGAGCTTACGCTTACTACAGGTTGGACATTTGCCTTTGATTAAGCTTGGCAAAAATGGCGTGACAATCACCGCCAATATTACAAACCACATAAAAGACTCTTTCACTCAATACTTCCCCGAGGTGCTCTGTTTGTATTTTTAGCACATTTGTAGCGAGGCTAATTTAGTAAAATATGATGCAGAGTCATTAACCATCCAAAAACGTGGACCATGAACAATCGAATGTCAGATCTAGCCTTAATAATCTCGGCATTGTCTTTCGCTTCTGAAAAGCATCGCGACCAAAGACGCAAAGACCAAGAAGCCACACCATATATAAATCATCCCATCGAAGTTGTCCGCATATTACAAGAAGTTGGCGGTATTACTGATGGTGCAACACTTGCTGCGGCCTTACTGCATGACACCGTCGAAGACACCGACACCAGCAGAGATTGCCTCTTAGACCTCTTTGGCGAAGAAGTAGCAGCTTTGGTGATGGAATGTACAGATGATAAGACACTAGCGAAAGAAGTGCGCAAGCAAAAGCAAATAGAGCACGCCCCGCATATAAGCAACAAGGCAAAACATATCAAGCTCGCCGACAAAATTAGCAATGTCCGCGATATGGGCCAGTCTCCACCCCCAGACTGGAGTCAGGAAAGGCGCATTGCTTACGTTGAATGGGGCAAAAAAGTAGTAAGCGGCCTACGCGGATGCAATCCTGCTCTTGAAATGCTCTATGACCACACAGCTGCCGAAGCACTTATTAAGCTAAGCGGAAATTCTTGAGTAACCATTCGACTACAACATCGCCGAGTATCGAGCACTTGAAAAGGCCCGCTTCATTTTAGTGCGCCTGGAAAGGCAAACCAATATAAGGCTTACCTGCCGAAGGGCTAAGTTGCATCTACGAAAAAACGCTAGCACGCCAAGCTGCTCTAGCTAATCAGATTAGGTAAAGTGGCCGCTGGCTACTATTACTGTCTTACTTATTCAATTAAAAAACTTCGGGACGACAGGATTTGAACCTGCGACCTATTGCTCCCAAAGCAACCGCGCTACCAAGCTGCGCTACGTCCCGGCTTTCAAATATATCACACTGCCTAACGCAGTTATTGAATTACGTAGAGAGCTTAATATCTTATGGTACAAACGCCGGAGGACTATCCCCGCCTACATCGAGCGCGTCTTTATCGACAAAGCCTGTGCGTCCGTTAGAGAGCTGCACCTTGTATTTATTGTTATTAATGCCACCGAGCACCACCAAGCGGTCTCCAGCTTGCAAATTGACAGGGCGGTTTCTCGCATCTGTGACAGTTTTGCCACTCTTTACAGTGCCTGTTGTGTAAGCATCACCGGTTTTGCAATTAATGAAACCGGCGTAGATGAAGCCTTCTTTGCCTTTGATGCGTACCTTATACCAACCTTCCTGCTTACCGATAATCTCAACATCGGCACCACGGGCAACTTCAGCTACTGTGCGGTAATCAGTGCCAGCTCCGCCACGCACCTTGACAGTCTTGCTTGTTAGAGTACTGGCAACAGTGCCTTTTTCGGCAACTGCTTGTTTCTCAACTACTTTCGAAGCGGCCGTTTTCTCCACTTCTTTTGTAATAGGCACCGCTAAAGGCGAAACATCGACTTGAGAACTAGGTTTCTTATCACCGTTCTTCTCTGAATTTTGCTCGGGTGTTGGATCGGGGCTTGATAGCAATTTATCTACTAGAGAAGAGGTTTTATTCTCATATGTAGAAGCCACCGAGCCAGCATCGGCTTCAGCACCATGGCCCTGAACCTTAACCCGGCGCAACTGAGCAGTTTGATAGATACCACTACTGCCGCGAGCTAAGACAATCTCAAAAGCGTCTTCAGCATTCTGCATTAGATAACTAGAGCCTGGGCTAGAACCCTGTTTGCCAGCAACCTGCTGAGCACGTCTGGCCGCTTCGCGTCGGCGCCGGCGACTGCGTCTAGAACCACCGTCATCTTCAGGTGGCGCTGCAGCTGCCACACTAACTGTAACTTTGCCTTTGCGAGTAACATCGAACGAAGGTGGGCAGACCTTGAGGGCACCAATGTTGGTAATAGTGTCAGAGACAGAATTGGTCATATATTTGCGGAAGCGATTCTTTTGAGCCTGATCAGCAACTGTGAAAGCCACCGCCCGCAAAGCCGCCATCTGACCATCACCGTTATCATCAACTAGTTCGTACTTACCATCTTTGAAGACAAGTTTGAGTTTCAACTGCTCATCGGGCAAACCTAATTCGCGCAAACTAGAAGCAGTAAAAAGCTCCTCTTCGCCAGCTCGCGAAGACACTGCAAGGTCCATATCAATGTCTTTACCGTTGGCGGCAAACTTAGCAGCGCCTTCACCGGTAAAGAACGGCACCGCTTTATCAGTGCGTTCTTTAATGCCACCATTAATTAACTCGATCACTTTTACTTGGGGCTTGCGGCCGGCCTGAGCATTTTGGTGACCGAGTAATACCAAAGTATCTCCACCCGCACCACTGATAATTTTTGCTTCATCGAAAACATCAAGTTTGCGCAGCACAGCGACTTCTTTGCCCGAAATCAAATAATTGCACGATTGCAGTACTGTATCGATTTCAACTAACTTGAGACCGTTCGGCAAATCAAAAGCGTGAATTTCGTAAGCAGATGTTGGAAAAAGTTTTTGCAACTTGCTGATGATTTCAGCTGATGGCAGCGCGGCATTCTTCTCAAGAAAACGCTTAACACTATTTTCTAACTCGCTCTTTAGATGCTCGGCGTCTTCTCTAGACTTAGGCCCTTGAGCCACGCGACGCGAAACTTTTTGCAGACTGCCATCAGCATCAAACAGGTTCGAAACAAACGAAAGAGAAGCCGAGCCAATTCCTAGTACAGCTAATCCACCGGCAGCAATAGCGGCGTACTTAATCAAGTTGGGGCTACTTTTGCGCGCCAAATTAACGCCGCATTCCTTACACTGGACAGCGGCGACAGAATTTCTAACTGTGCATTCAGGGCAACGCATCTAACATCCCAATCTCCCAGCGGCTTAACAGCAATGTACTGGGGCTAGCACGTATATAATACTCATCCTTGGCAATCAATTGATGTATTGCTAGATGTCATGGTCTAATTCTAACGAAGAGCTGAAATCTTGCAGGCAAGAAATATAGAACGGGCTCGCACTGAACTAACGCAAGTTTGTCGCTTAGCCTACGAGCGTGGCTATATTTGCGGCACTGAAGGTAATTTCAGCCTGCGTTTAGACGAACAAACCTTGCTGACAACCCCGGCTGGTACCTGCAAAGGTTTATTAAGCCCGTCTGAGCTTGTATTAACAAATCTTGACGGCCTCGCCCTCGATTTGCCAGACAATCGTGGCAAAAAGCCATCAAGCGAATTAAAAATGCACTTGATCGCCTATCGCTTACGACCAGATATCATGGCCGTTGCACACGCCCATCCGACCACGGCCGTCGCCTTCAGCGTTGCAGACAAAACCCTAAACCGCTGCGTTCTTCCTGAGGCGATATTGACTTTAGGGTACATAGCTCTGGCACCATATGCGACACCAAGTACTGACGAAGTGCCAGATAGTATTGCCGAACATTTACTCAATACCGATACTATTCTCTTATCTCACCATGGCGCCCTCACTTTGGGTACTGATATTTTTCAGGCTTTCTACCGCTTAGAGACCCTTGAGCATCAGGCTAAAACCTTACTTGTGGCGCACACTCTTGGTGGCGAGAAAACCCTTACAAGTGAACAAGTGCAAAACCTATTTGCCATCTGCAATATTTACGGAATGACACCACCCAAAAATAGCGACAAGCTAATCGAAGCAGGAACCAAGTGAGCGAAGAATTACATCCACTTGAAGCAATTACCTCACTCTACCTTGTGCGCCACGGCCACACCAAGGCTACCGAACTAGGCTTACTCTATAGCGATCCCAATATCGAAATCACCGAAAAAGGCCTAAGCCAAGCGCAGGCCGCCGCTCAGTATATTGCTACCATCAAACCGCAAATTCTACTGCGGGGTGCAGCTAGGCGGGTAGAGCAATCAAGCGAACCAGTTGCCGCAGAGACAGGCCTAGACGCCAGAGTGGTTAAAGGTTTTGAAGAGTGGCAGGTGGGTGACTGGGAAGGCCGCACCTATCTAGACATAAAGAAAAATGATCCTGATCAGTATCACAGCTGGTGCGCTAATCCGATTGCTAACGCACCACCTAAGGGCGAATCAATTATTCAATTGAGTGAGCGCATTAAAGAAAGCCTGATCGAACTTATTGCAGACAGCCAGTTCGAAGGCAAGACTATTGCAATGGTCACCCACTCTGGCATTATTCGCTCAATTATTGTTCACGCTTTAGGCATGCCGATTGCAAACTTCTGGCGCCTTTCGATTCCGACTGGCTCAATCACGCGTATTGATTTCAGTAAGAATTTTGCCACTATGCATTTCATGGCCCACAAGCCATAAGCCTAGTTATTTAGCTGATTTAGCGGGACGCCGCATATTTTCGACTAATCTTTGCTTTTCGTCGAAAGTCAAAACTGAGCGAATCTTCAGCACGAGCTTTACGCGCTCGGTGCCCATTTCTGACTGCACTTTATTGATCTCGTCTTGCTTTGCCAAAGCAGCTTTTTCATTGGGGTCAGGCTGCATCTGCAAGTTGCGCATATCTTTGAGCAGATTAGCCATCAGAGCCAAACGTACTCTTTGTCCATCTTCAAATTCTTTAGCCAATTGGCGAATCTTTATTTCTTGATCCTTGTCGATTCCAGCTTCTCGATAAACGGCAAGCGGATCATGTCGATTGATTTCTGAACCAGGTAAAGTCGGATGGGCTGACATTTTGCTATCAGAAGCCTGACTCTCTTTAAGAGGTTCTCTGGAAGAATCTTTTAAGGCTTGAGGGGCACTCTCTTTTACAGCCGCACGACCAGAATCTTTGCCCTTTTCAAGCGGTTCAGCGAAGGCCGGAGAAAGTGCCAGGGATAGCAGAGAAGTGAGTCCGACTGACAAAAGTCTGTATCTCAAAGGGCAATTAAAATTAAAGTTGATCATGATTTTACAACAGGTTAGAGAAGGTCAAGTATAACCTCATTCAATACCAAAATGTATGAAGGGCGCCCAAGCATGCACTGGCTGCTTGGCGGCGATGGCCTTGAGCTGCGCCTGGCGAAGGGCCTGAGCCACGGAGATTTTGCCCGATTGCCAACAAGTATGAAAATCTTGCATAAGTTCGGCGGTAGAGCGGTCGGCTACTTCCCATAAAGAGAGAACCAAATTGGGCATGCCGGCGTACATTAGGGCTCTCGCTAGACCAAGAATTTCGCCCCCTTCGGTGACGACATTAACGCCAGTTTGACAAGCCGAAAGCACAAGCAGGCGACCACGCTCGGTACGTAGAGCGTTACCCTCTAAAATTGAAGCAGCGGATAAAATACTTCCGTCAGATAGAACCAAGCCTGAAGCCATCGGCTCATCGTGATTGAAAATGGCATGGCCAGCAAAGTGCACCACATCGAAATCGCCAAACAATTCAGGCAAAGAACGCTTGACCTCTTCATTGGTTAGAAGGGTACTGCCTGAGCCTTGAGCGATAGCTGTCTGGCCGAGAGAAAGAATTGAATTGGCTTCTTCCATTGTGTAAGCAAGGTCTTCTAAGCCGGCTGAAGACCTTAAACGAGAACTAAAAACCATGCCACTTTCCCTGGTGGCAGAATAATCACTAATTGCCGAAACCAAATAGCGAGCATCACCAGACTCAGTGGCGCCGTCGCGGCCCTCCACTTTGCGGTTTTGGGCACTAGCCAAAATAGGTATGAGCGAAACAGTCGGTACATAAGAGACAGCATAACGCTCGCAAACATAGCCAGTTGTGTCGTGCAATGCCGAGAAAGGCAAGTGATAAAGATTGCCATGCGGAATCAATAGCAAGCGCTCAATACCCGGAGCTAGATTATCTAAAACCGGCCCGAGAAGACTTTGATAAAGCCTGCGACAGAGGCTAACAGGAACTTCCCATCCTTCAGTTGAGCTCATCTCAAAGAAAGTAGCGATGTCTTCGCGAAGTGATTCAAGGGCTTGTGGTTCCATCACCACATGGGTCTTCAACCCAGGTCTATTAGTAATGGCAGAAGAGCTGGCACTGCCATCGAAATCATTTTCTCTTTGCACACAAGCAACTAGTAAATAGTCTTGTGGAAAGAAAAACTCGATAACGCAAGTGTCGGCATTGAGCTTGTTCGATTGCCATAAAGCTTGTATTTCAGCGTAGTTAAGAGTGGTGGCACTAACTAAATTGGCGTAGTTAGGGTGACGTCGCCGCAGCTGATTGAGAACTTCGCGCCATTCTAGATAGAGCTTGCGAGTATCTTCTTGTGGTGCCGAAGAGCCGCGCAGTCTGCTGCCACTATCCTCATCATTATTAGAAGTGCCACTCGAATCAGGCTGGTCAGTGTCGTAACCGTGAAAAAATTGTCTTTCTAAGTGGGCAATCTGAGCGCGTAAATCGGCTTCACGACTCACCAACTCTTTGATGCCGCGAGTGAGGCCCGCACTATCGTCATCACCGACAAGCTGATTAACATCAATTGGCGAGTTACTGAGCAAATCAAGCAGCGCTCTCGATTTAGCACGACCAACATACTCAAGGGCTTCTACTCTCTTGTCTAACTTCAAGCATGTAGAGACCATATCGCGATATAGTTCTTGGCCACGATTGGCAAAACTGGTTTTGAGATCGTCTGCTTTGATCATGCCGCGCTGTTCATCGAACAACTCAACAGCTTGCCGGAAGTATTCAAAGGCTGGCGCCAATTGACCGCTCTGCGACTTCAGCTTACCAAGATTGCCTAGATAAATACGCTCACCTAAACGATCGTTGATGGCACGGCTAAGGGACAAGGCTTCACAGTAAAACTGATCGGCTTGCTCAAGGCTATCAATTGCTTTGTAGCAATCTCCAAGACTATCGAGATGGGCAGCAGCAGTGGCTAAATCATTTAGCTCACGGGCAATAAAGAGGGCCTTATCGAGCAGCTCAATAGCTTCAACGCTTTTGCTCAAACGAGAGAGTGAGACACCTTGATTGCCAAGCCAGATGCCTTCTCGACGGCGATCTTGAACACCACTGGCGAGCGTCTGCGCTTCTTTATATAGAGCCAAAGCTTCTTCAAACTGGCTTTGCTCAAAGCGAATATTGCCTTCTGAACCACGACAAATCGACATGGTTAGTGCGTCTTCGACAAGTTCTGCTTCTTGGTAGGCGCGCCGATAGTAACTGATAGCTTGTTCAAACTGACCGAGTTCGCTTAAGGCGAGGCCAAGACTGCCAAGCCAGACACTCTTTTCGCCAGACTCAGTGTAACCAGCAAGTTCTAGAGCTGTGTTGAACCAATCAGTAGCTGCTTCTAGATGACAGCGCGTCATCGTTACTGAACCTAAATTGCCAGCAGCAAGCTCCATCGATTGCCGGTCTTGCAAAAACGAAGCAGTATTGTAGGCCTGCTCAAACTGCCCTTGGGCGGCCGTAAAGTCTCCATTCGAAGTCAATTGCTCCGCTAAAAATAGCCTGGCCTGCAACTCACATTCGAGCATATTTGTTTGCCGACAAAGGGCAATCGCTTGATTGAGATGGCTGATAGAAGAAGTATGTTCGCCCATCATGCGCTCTGTCTGACCCAAATAAGTGAGCACAACAGCTTGAGATTTCTCAGCGTAAGCGGTCTTAGCACTCAGCTCAAGCGCTTTCAGCAGTAGAACTTTAGCCTCTATAGATTCTCCGTGCACAAGCTTTTCATAGGCAACAGTCGATAACTCTTCAATTTCTTTAAGAGTGGCAACACTGGCAACATGTCGTCCGCGACGTTTTTTCTCGCGGTGGGAGTCAGTCATCAAAACCTCGACAGAAGTGCTTTGGCGTTACAGCCTTCAGGAAGACCTATTGTACTTGTTCAAATATATATCCAGTAACCGATTTTTCTGGACATCGGCAAAAAGCAAAAAGAGGCGCCGGGCACCTCTTTAATTGATTTCAACTCAGTCTGTTAACGCTCAGTACAGTCTATAGAGCAGGTGAGTGGTAGGTTCCATAAGTAGCAACATAAGGAGCAGCGGCTACTGGAGCTACTTTCTTGATCATTGTGCTCATTTGAGGAGCAACTCTGCGGGTAGCTTTGTAGGTCATCGGAGAATAAGATTTGAAAGCACTGGCAGTCGTGGTCTTGCTTGCTTGACCAGCAGCCAAATATGTATGGAAACCAGAAGGCTGCAAGTTGCCACCGCGGCCATGAGCCACAGGAGTCTGACCTTGACGCCATGAGCCAAAGTAGCTCGGAGTCATTGCTGCTTGTTGGCGACCAGCGCCGTGACTAGCGACAGCAGGAGAACCTTTGGCAGTGCTGCCTATCAACTGCTTGAGGGAAGACTGTGGAATCAAGCTTAGCGGGAAAGGTGCAGGACCTGCAGTTCCAGCTGATGGAGCGCCTTGACCGTGTGCTTGACTAGCAGCGAAGTCTTGAGCCAAACTTGCCATTTCAGCATTATCATTGTTTCCGGCAGTGCGAGCCATTTGTGTCCATTCGGCTTCACTAGGATTGACAGCTTGTTGAGCACAAGGAAAGCCAACTTGACCAGGTGTAGCTGGTGATTGACCAGGCAACGAGCGAGCGGCGTGCTTGCGTTGGAAGCTGGCAACGATATCGGCAGCCTGGCGCATGCGGCTGCGATTGGCAGCTGCAGGTGCTGCTTGGGTAGGCTGAGCGTAGGCAGTGTTGCCGTAGCCAGAGTCATAAGAGTTGTTGGTCTGCGGAGCAAAAGTAGCCTCGTTAATAGAGCCAGCCAAACTAGGCTGGGCGCTGTTGTCGAGCTGAGGCATTTGTGTTTGCAGTTGGTTGCGGCTAGGCAATTTACGGCCAGCCACGAATGGTCTTAGCTTAGTAGCGCCTGCTACAGGTGACATTGCCAAACGGGCGTTAACAGATTGTGGCGAAGAGAGACTGACTGGAGTAAGACTACGTCTGATTGGCAGACGCTTCGAGGCGAGCACTGGAGCTGATTGAAGATCACCTGAAAGCGAGCGAGCAGTGGCTTTTTCGCCAACAGCGGCCTTGAGGAAACTGGCTGTTCCGCTCATGTTGTCACTAGCCATCGCCTGAGGTGCAAGCACTAAAGGAATGGAAGCTGCAACGTTTACGCCGACTAGAAATGCATGTGATTTCATTTGTTACCTGTTCCGCCAAAGAAAGTTACGCCAGTTCATTGCCTACTGACTTAGTCTATGAAATGGCACAGGACATGTCACTGGGAAGAATACGCAACGGCAAACCAGAAAGGGCCATTTGCCACAATGAAGTGGGAGAAATACGATAAAAAGAAAGATTAAATCGTTGCTTAATCTAAGATTTGCCGGACATTAATCCCAGACTAGACGATAGCCCACACCGCGCACGGTCAGAATATGTTTGGGCTGACTCGGATTGGCCTCGAGTTTTTCCCGCAAATATCTAATGTGCACGTCTACAGTGCGGCTTTCGCCGAGAAAATCGGAGCCCCAAACCTGGGCAAATAGCTGGTCGCGTGAAAAGACGCGGTTAGGCTGACGAGCCATGGCAAAAAGCAGCTCGAACTCTTTAAAAGTTAGTTCGATTGGCTTATCGCCCACCAAAACTGTGCGACTGTCAGTATCGATGAATAGGTCACCAAGACGAATACCCTTGGTGACTTCTTGCACCTGCGGCGCTTCACGCAAATGAGCTTTAACCCTGGCCACCAGCTCACGCAGCCTGACCGGCTTGGCAATATAGTCATTTGCACCCAGCTCTAAACCGACAACTGTGTCAATTTCAGAGGTGCGGGCAGTCAACATTAAAATAGGGGTGCGCTTATCGAAGGCCCTAACCCGACGGCAGACCTCGTAACCATCGAGGCCGGGCATCATTAAATCGAGAATAACCAAATCTGGTTTCTCATGCTCGAAAAGCTGAATGGCCTTAATGCCATCATGGGCAAGCAGCGTAGCAAAGCCTTCCTGATTCAGAACATACTGAATACTGGTGGCAATATCTACTTCATCATCAACTATTAGCAGTTTCTTCAAGGGACAATTCTTCGAGGGGGGCAACAGGGAAATTGTTGGAGCCTTCATAGTATCATCGTCGTATTATCCTCGGCGTATTGACTTCAGCGGTATCTCACTTGAAGCCCCAGAAATATAATCAACTTAACAACTCTCCAGCACTTTTGAGCTGGATAAAAGCAAGATGGGCTCTTGGCTTTACTGCAATTGCGCTGCTTAGTAATCTCGCCTCAAACAATCTCGAACTTCAAGCAGATGCAAAGAGCACCAATAGCGCAAAAGGCTCTATGGTTGGAATGCCGAACTTCAACCCATATCCGGTCATGCCTCACGCTGTACGCATCGGCCTAAACACCAAAGCACATTCGATCAGGGTGGCAATCTGGGAACCTGGAGCTGTCTTTGTTAATGGCATCCCAATTTTTGCCTTAGAACCGAGAATGGTATATACGATTACCCCGGGCAAAATCACCGAGCTGGGCACCGGTCGCAGCTGTGCGCTTCCCTACGATCAGCGCTGTCATATTTCAGCGCCCGATTTTAGAGTTTGGACAGTTAACCGTTGGTGGCGCGGTTGCCTAGAAATTATCAACATGCCGACTTATGTTACAGCTGTGAATTTGCTCGACCTAGAACAATATTTACTCGGCGTAGTGCCTTCTGAAATGCCATCTAGCTGGGCACCAGAGGCCCTTAAATGTCAGGCTGTAGCGGCTCGCAGCTATGCCTATGCTCATATGGGTAAAGGGTCTAAATGGAAGAGTGAAGGCTTTGACATGGTGCCCGACGTGCGCGACCAAGCCTACAAAGGTCTAGCCGCTGAGGCTGATTCAACTTGTCGGGCAGTCATGCAAACTCAAGGTCTAATTCTAAAAAATGCCGACAAGGTCAAACCGGGTTTCTACCGCGCTTGGGTCGGCGACGATATGGAAAATCTCAACATCAAAAAAGGTGTTGTTTCGCAGAGCTATCTTGAAAAAATCACTGGTATCAAAGGCATTGTTGGAGTAACAGTGAAACGCTGGGATGCAGTGGGCAACGCTACTCACATTCAAGTAATGGGTGTCAAAAATAGCCGCGAAGTTGACGGCATTTTACTAGCGCGCATGCTCAATTTTGCGACAGCCGGAATTCTCGACGTGCATGACGAAGGCGCCAACTGGGTCTTCACCTATCGCGGACCGGGCAATGGTGCCCGCGGCCTCAGCCAACATGGTGCAAATATGTTCGCCAAACGCGGCTGGACTTTCGATCGAATTTTGCAACAGTACTATCAAGACGTTGATGGCAAGCTACAACTAGGTTTCATCGACAATGTTGGATATCAAATGTATGCCCCACAAAGACCAAAAGTGGTCAAAAAAGCAAACAGTAAAATTGAGTATTCAAAAGGTCTGATCGAACAAGAAAAACACGCAGAAGACAAGCGTGTCGAAGAGAAGAAAACCGAAGAAAAAACTAGCTCTGACGGCCTAGCTAGATAAATCTTAGCTAGATAAGTCTTAGCTAGATAACTTTTTGAGGCGCAAACGCAGATTTTCAACTGTCGCTGTTGAAGGCCCGTAGTGCTTTTCATAGATAGAAAGAGCACGGCGATAAACAAGCTCAGCCCGCTCTAAAAGTTCTTTACAGCCAGTCAACCTCACAGCACCCGATAGAACATCGGCTAAGCGCGAAAGTGCACTGGCAAGGGATAAACCACAGCCACCATGAATGGTGTCAAGAACTTGCACTTGGCGCTCAAGAACATCAATCTGTTCCATATATAGTTCGAGCTTGCCATAAACAACAGAAAGGCTAGAAAGCACGACTCCAACTTCAGCACTGTTGGCACCGCAAACAGTCGATTGAATTTCAAGCAACTCTTCAAATACAGCTCTAGCTGCAGCATGGACACCCGTGCGCTGGTAGAAATTGCCGAGGCGGCTTAGTGCATCTAAAGTTGTACTGTCTTGGCCACCGTGAAGTTTCTCTTGACTGCGCAATAAATTGAGATAGAGTTTCTCAGCTTCGCCTGGGCGTGCAGTGCGCTCAAAAACAAGAGCCAACTTATCGATAGTGTCGGCCAAAGAGACAAAATAATTTGCATCGCTTTGCTGGCTATTAATACGCAAGGCGTAGATGCGTTTAAGGTAGGGCTCAGCTTCGACAAACTTAGCTCTATTCATATAAAAGTTGGAGAGCTCTTCTAAATGGCCAATAATCGCTGGATTATCCATGCCCATCGCTGTCTCAGAAACATTGAGAGCCATGCGATAAAGTTGTTCAGCATCGTCGAAGCGGCCTTGAGTGAGATACTCCATAGCCATTTTAAAATAATCGACGGCTTGTCTAAGTTCTACTTGCACTGCACTTGGAGCAGAACCAACGCTCTGAAAACCAGGATTAGCGATGTCTTCAGTGATGCCTTTGAAATCAATCATGGAACTTATTAATGACACTCTGAATTTGAACGACTATAAACCACTTAGGATAAACACCTAGAGCAGCATGGTATTAGGGTTTCAGCGCATTGACAAGGGAGCGACTAGATATCTTTTGCATTAAAAGCCGATAAAGAGCCGCCAGTCTGACAATAGTCATTTTAATAAAACAAAATAAGATCCCTTTTAGCTCTTCCAAACTGGCGACAAAAGTCTATTTGCTCTTCTCTGCCTTCCAAAGACGACCGCCGACAGTATCAATACCATCAACTGTTTGCTTCAATGTACCGACGGCCATGAGTATTTGCGCATTGTCAGGAGCATCGACATTACAGAGCGCTTTAAGAGAAACCAGCTGAGCGTCAAAATTCTTCAAAGCGTCTCCCAAAACATCGGCGTCAACTCTCGCCTTGGTATCGCCGGCGATTGTTGGGTCTTTAGCAAGAGTTACCACAATGGTGTGCACCGAGGCCGAAAGCGAATCAAGCGAAGTCAAAGAAAGCTTAAGGAAAGAGGCGCGTGGTTTTAAATAGGCACCGAGTCTGGTGCTATCGGTCATCATGCTGGGCAGTCCACAAGCCATGCAGCCCATCCACGGATCAGCAATAAATGCATCGTTGTTATAAAGACTATTACCAATAACCTGACGACGTCCAGCCTCACGGTCAAGGTCATGCAAGGCGCTTTCTATACGGCGCAGATTTTCATGCAGGTCGCGAATTTCGCTTTTTAGATCGCTCTCAGGTAATACAGCACTGACGACCGAAATAGCGGCATTACTACCTGCGGCTGGTGCCGCTTTTGTCTCGGCTCCGGCAGGTTCACCTACTATTAAATCACCTACTATTAGAGCAATGAGCATTAGAGTGCACGATAAAAGACTTTTTTTCACTACTTATTTCCTTGTTTAATTGGCTGCTGAACTGGAGCAACAGAACCAGAAACTGGTTTAGTCACGGGCTTAGACCCAGATTTTGATTCAGGTTTAGACTCAGCTTTGGTTTCAGAAAGTATATCGATTTTCGAAACCCAACCCGGTGGTTTTAAAAATCCAAACCCTTGTTTACGGTCCCAGTGCTGTTGTTTGAAGGGGCCACCAGCAGCTTCATAATATGAATAGAGCGTGCCGCGGCTCAGGTAAGGCCCTTGGTCTGTACTAAAGATGGCATATATTTGACCGCTGTCTCCGGGGCCAATGCTGGCACCGCCTCCGCCGGCTCCAGGCACATAGATACTGGCCGATTCAGGTGGACAAATGATAGAAAGAATTTGGTCGATATTGGCTAACAACTTAAAATCTGTCGCAGAGATTGGCTGCACGGCTAGTTCTTGCTCTGCTATTTTGGTAACGCGATCTAACAACCTAACAAAGTCAGTCTCTCTCGAGCGCATATCCTCAGGAAAGCACTTTAGTCTCGTCAAGTCTGCTGCAGTTACTTGTGTAAACCAACCAAGCTTGCGGTAGAGGTCAGGCGTAGGCTCAAGATAGTGAAAGTTGGCTGCTTTCTTCACTGTTTGCTTAGGCGCAAACATCCTTTGAGCATCATTCATTTCATTGCGGGTAGGTGCTTTCTCGCCAACCGCCTTAACCTGGGCACCTTCAGCATCATCAGCACCTTTAATCTTAGGCGCGTTCGAAATAGTTGAAGTGGTGTTTAGCGTCAGAGCTGGTCGGTCGTATGCAGTGAATGAATCAACAAAGGCAGCCGAAGCACTGAGCAAGTGTTGAATTGACCAATTCTCGCCCAGAAGAGAAGGCTGCGAATTTTTCTTCATTGGCCGAAAATATTCAGTAATTACAGCCCAGCGTTTCTCAGCAAGGCAGACTGCGTTGGCTGGGTCAGATTCGATTCTACGACGCCCAGCTACTCTGGTTAGCTCAGGAGCGGTATTCATCAAATTAGGATCGAGCCTATCTGTAAGGGCGTTCAAAATATTACTAGCCACAGGTGAACCCCAAGAATATAAGAGATAAAGCGAAAGAGGATCGACCAACCCATCTGCACTTTCTTCTTTAAAGTTTGTGGTTTGCCACCGCATCCACTCTAGTTCATAACTGTTGATTGGTGGCAGAAAACGCAATACCAACTTATTTTCATCAGGGCCGCGATTCTTATCCATTTCAAAAATTGAAGCAGCATCTAAACCTTGTGGTCGTTGCTTTTTGATAGACAGTAAAAGACGAGCACGCGAAAGTGGCTGAGCAAGAGTCTGTAAGAGATCTTTGAATTCTAGATTTCCTGCTTGAAACATACTTTTAATTTCGCGCGGATAGACAGTCTGCTCGCGGGTAAGTTGACTTGGTGATATTGCCAAACTAATATCGCAAATACGCTGCCAGCTAGGCATCAATGAATTGGAGCGGTCGTTTCCGGCTAGCGGCGCCTGCCGACTACTTTTTCCTAATTCGATAGCACGATATAACAGAAGGGCTCGACGAAAATTATTACCACCACCAGTTTGCGAATCGATGGTAACGTCTGACAGAGTAAGATACATATACGACAGCCAAGAAACTGATCGATAGTAGTTAGCGCTGCGCTCAGTGCTAGTGTAAAAGCCCAAAGGATTAAGGCAGCTATAATCTTGCTCGCGGTTAAAAATGACAGAGCGGGCTCGTTTGCCTTTAGCGATGATGGCCAACTCGGTTTGGGCTAAGTCAGAAGCACCACCCATATCAGCCAAAACGATTTTCGGATCAAGCAATTTAAGGCCGACAATTACAAAAGCCAAATTGCGCTGAATATCATCTTTTACTTCATCAATTTCGCAGGCCCGATAATCTTTTACGCACGAATCGACAAGGGCTAGCAACAAAGTATTCAGCTCAGAATAGAGCGTTTCGTTGATCACTTTTAACGCCAGAGTGTTGGCTATAACAAAGTAAGCGTGAACAAAAGGATCAGCAGTGACAAAATTGCTGCGAAAATTTTCGCGGTTGTCTTTAAACAATAAAGCAGAACTTCCGCTAAATTCTGGAGTTCCTTGCTGAACGACAAAGTGATTGAAGCCCAAAATCTTGGTGCTCCTCGGCCCTAGCCCGGAGAGTTTCATACCCTCTAATGAAAGCGGCTGAGGCTGAGTGAAAGGCAAGTTCATTGACGGAAAGACGTCTTTCAGTGTAGGCGGCCCCAATGACCGAGCCGGAGCATCATCGGTCAACTTAATTTCAGTGGGTCGCTTAAACTTCTGCGGCCCACCAATATCGTTGAAGACCTGTGCTAATGCTACTTGATTCAATGTCGAGACAAGCAACAATGACAGACCCAAAGAGCGCTTCAAACAATCAATTGAGCTAAAAATAAAATTGCTCATTAGCGATCAGTGAAGAGTAACCTATGCTGAGAAATCTTCTCCTCTAAAGCAGGAGAGAAAGCAATCGGTAGAGGTTTCAAGGTAAGCCAAGAACGTAATTGATCAGAATGCGCATTAGAGAGGAAGTTGCCACTTTGACCAAGAGTGAGAGTTTGATAGAACTTCTCGCTATCAGATAAATCAATCAGAATGCGCATGGTTGGGCCGCTGCGACAAATGAACTGATCACCGCCGCGACGCATTGAAGATTCCATACTTGAAACAGTATCTTGGTCACCACCAACTGCCACAGTCGGGCCGTTAAGCACGCCTAAAATCGGCGCAAGGCCAGGAGCACCACGCAAGATATCGCTCTCAAACACAACCTTGTGCAAATCGCCCCACTTCCATGAACCTGATTCATCACTCTTGCTCTGCAGACGAACGTCTTTAACGGCCTGGCCAAATGACGTGATTACAAAGCCTTTGAAAGTGCGCTCTTCAGATGGCAACCACTCAACATTCTTTTCGAGCAAGAGACGCTCAACTACTTGCGACCAAGCTGGGTAGCGCTCTAGGTATTCATTGGTGAGCGGAGAGCCCAGTCGAGGCTCTAATATGCGACGAACAACAGTACGAATGAAGCACTCATATAATGCAGCACCACTGCTATTTTCAGTCAAAACGCCATCCCATTTGGCAATAGCATCAAGAGCACTCAACTGAATAGCATCTACAGAGTCGGTCTTGCCGATAGCTTCGGCCAATGTGCGTTTAACCAATGGTGCAAGTGGTGCCAGTTGATCACCTTGCAGCAAAGCCATTTCAGGCAAACCAGGTTTTTGCCCAGTCTTTTTATACGACGCGAGCACATTGAGCACTCGCTGCGCGCGATAGACATTGAGATTGAGTGGCACATCGGTGTGGCTTTGGCGGAAGTTAGCTACGTAGTAACCTTCAGCTGGGTCAAAAGCATGTTCCATATCTTTAAATAGAACATTGGCACCCCAATCTCCGGTGGCAACCCAGCCTGGATTAAGCAAGCACGATTCAAATTTGCCCGACTTGCCGACCGTGCTACGTTCAGGAATTGAGCCGCCTTGCTGGTAGCCAATGTGGCCATTTTTATCGGCGTATAAGAAAGTAAACGGCGAACCAGCATAGTGCTCGATTCCACTCTGAAACTGCGCCCAGTCGGCGGCATGATTAAGGCGATAAATTGTCTCCAGACAACCGGTAGTTTTCTCCGGCTGGTATAGACCAACCCAAGAAAGTGCCACGGCATTCTGATCGTTCTTAATTAGAACTGGGCCATGTCTGGTCTCAAGCACTTTGTGAATGAGATTTGAAGTGAGCACCAAAGAGCTTGAGAATCGCACCGGAATCTCTTCAACAATTTCTTTGGCATTGGCCCAGCCTGTTGGGGTTTTGTATTTGCCCGGAAACTGCGGCGAGAACTGCTCAAGGAAGAGGTCTTGCACGTCAACTTTTAATGAAGTCAGACCAAAAGCAATGCGATCATTGCGACCATTGACCACACCTGGCACACCAGGCATTGCCGCACCAGCCAAATGCATTGAAGGGCTCTTCAGTGATACCAGGTACCAATCACTCGGCTGAGTAAAGGCAAAGTGTCTATCGAGAGCAAGATAAGCACCCTTACTCTCAGTCATACTAGAAGAAACCACCCAGCCATTAGAACCCCAACCAGGAGCTGGAGACAAAGCGCTAGCAGAAGATAAGACACTAGCTGGAGATAAGACACTAGTCAAAGACAAAGGCGATGACATAGCCGGAAATACTGACTTATTTGGAGATCGAACCACAGGCAAGCTAGTCACCGCTGGCGGTGCCTCAAAAATGCGATCAAACATACGAGAAGCAATTTTACTGCCAGCCTTATCGACAATTCGCTGACGCAAATCATCAAGGCGCCAAGTTTCGTCTAAGCAATACTGATTGTATTTCAGTATCGCCAGCGAGTTCTGCGAGGTCCAAGCTTTTGGCTTGTAGCCAAGCAAAAGAAATTCAACAGACAATCTATCTTTTGATGAATTGATATAGGCATTGACCCCTTGGCTATAGGCTTCAAGGGCAGCCAAAACGTCTTTGTTCAAGCCCTTTAGCTCGGCAGCCGCTGCACGGTTAATACCAATGGTTCGCACTAGTTTATCGTGAGACAAAGATTGTGAGCCAAAAACTTCTGACAATTCGCCGGCTGCTGTGCGCCGCATCATGTCCATCTGGAAGAGACGATCTTGGGCAGTGACATAACCCTGTATGCGATAGAGGTCAAGTTCAGAGGCTGCTTCTATATAAGGCACCGACCGTTCGTCGAACTTTACTGAAGCACCGCGGCCAAGCTCAGGGAAACTAACTATGCCATCTAAAACAGGCAGGCTGCGCTGTGCAACAAAGTAGCCTCCGCCCGCAAGCAAGATCGCTATAACAAATAAAACTAAAAATGCTCTCAACAATTTGGTGACATCAACTATTTGGCAAGAAATTTAAAAGACAAGTCCAAGTAATTATAAGGCCTTTGACTATAAAGGTCAGTTACAAGAATCAGGAAAAGATGGGCGAACTCTTACGGGCTTCTATATAAGTTAAAACTATTGTCAGTTCTTCCTCAAGCTGCTCGGCCAAAAGAGGCAAGCGGTCTTGCTCGCCTCTCTTGGCCGAAGTTTCAAGAATCAATGCCGATCTTGAGAGCGAATTGGCAGTCATGACAACCGCAAGTCCTTTTAGTTGGTGAGCCAAGCGAATGGTCTCTTGGTCATCCTGGTTGGCCACCGACTTACGAATGCAGCTCAGCAAATCCTCACACTCAGCGCTAAAGCTGCTGATCAAGCGCTTAAGGTCTGGCAGGCCGTATAAAGCAGCCAACTCCTCGCAATTTATAGGAATTTCTTCTATGGCAAACTGTCCAGAGATGAGCGCTTTGCCGCCGATCAAACTATCAGAAGCGACCGGCACCTCAGCCGCTGGCCGCTCTTGAGACCCTGCGGTCAGCTTACCAATTGCCTCTGCGCCATTGATGCTCGAAGGCAGCCACTTTTCAAGCAAACGATACAACTGTTCTTGACTAACCGGCTTGCTCATATAGTCATCCATACCAGCAGCAATACAGTTTTCGCGATCTCCCTTCATAGCCGAAGCAGTCATAGCAATGATCGGAATGTGGCCGCCCCTTGCCGCCTCTTCTTTGCGAATGGAGACAGTGGCCTCATAGCCGTCCATTTCTGGCATCTGGCAATCCATTAATATCAACGAATAGAATGCCGAGCGGGAGGCCTCAAGAGCTTCTCTACCATTAGAAACTAAATCAGCAGTCAAGCCAAGGCGTTGAACCTGCCGCAGTGCAAGCTCTTGCATAACGGCATTGTCTTCAGCAATAAGAATACGTCGGCCTGAACCAAAATTCTTACCTGTCAACTTTGGTACAGAAAAAGGCGGTGCCACCGCCTGTGCCGCCGGCACCGCCGACAATACCGTTTGAAGGTTCGAATTACCAGTCAACAGCTTTTCTACTTCAGAGAGAAACTCGAATAGACGGAAAGGCTTTTGTAATTGACCGAGGTTACAAGTGACTGCAATTGATTTAGCGATAAGAGAACTGGCAGGCAATTCACTGACTCCGAGGACCAATATCGAAGGCAGGGAGTGAGCCGAAACCTCGGCCACAGCTTGGCAAAAGTTTTGAAAATGCTCTAATTCAAAAGGGGAGGGAATTAGAGAAAAACTGCCAGATATTATTTTTTGCGCACCACTTTCAGAGGGGCTGCGATTGTTAAGGTATTCCTGGCCAAATGCCATATCGTAGATGAGCAAATTGGGAATTCTTTTGTTTTTAGCTGGGTCTAAAAGGGCTGAAACGTCCTCAAGGCTGCGAGCGATGTTTAACTCTATACTGTAGACAGAAAGGTAACCAGCCACAATTTCGTCAATGACAGCAGAGGTAGAAGCTAGCAAGACCAAAGGCTGCGCAACGGAAGAGCCGGGAGAAGTGACGCGACTAAGGGCTCTATCGTTTGGCGCTAAAAGTTTGTTCAAGGTGGTTGAATCTTGCGCCACACCAATCGGTATCGCAAACCAAAAAGATGAACCCGCTCCGGCTTTACTAGAAAAGTCAATGTTACCAGACATCATCTCGACCAGCAGTTTACTGATAGAAAGACCTAAGCCAGTGCCACCATATTTTCGCGTGGTTGAACCATCGGCTTGAACAAAGGGTCTAAACAAGCGCTTGCAGGCTTCTTCAGACAAACCAATACCGGTATCGCTAACAGTAAACTTAACTCTAACAACTTTCTCTGGGTCATCATATGCAATGCCACTGGGTTCGACAGAGATTCCTTCTTGACACAGCTCGGCTTTCAAGAAAACCTCGCCCTGCCTAGTAAATTTGACGGCATTGCTAGCAAGGTTGAGCAAAATTTGCCGTATGCGAACAGGATCGCCCCGCATGCTAGCTGGCAATCGAGGATCTATCCACGTAAGTAAAGCCAAGTTTTTCTTGCGAGCAGCAGGGGCAAGCAGATCGGCACAGTCTTCAATTAGCGAAAGAATACTAAAATCAACATTATCAAGCTCAACTCGACCGGCTTCAATTTTTGAGAAGTCGAGAATGTCGTTAATAATGGTTAGGAGCGACTGGGCAGAATCTTTCACCATAGTCGTAAACTGTTTCTGCTGGCTGTCCAGAACTGTATCGAGCAGCAGTTCGGACATACCAATAACGGCAGAAATAGGTGTGCGAATTTCATGAGAAATATTGGCGACAAATTCGCTCTTAAGCTTAGAGGCTTCTAGAGCCGCGTCATATGCTACTTCAAGCTTACGAGTCAGAGTTTCTAACTCTTTATTAACTAAAGCAAGCCTGTCTACTCGCTTTTGCAGATCGATATTGAGCTTACGAATCTCTTCATCAGCTTGCCTCTTCTCGTTGATATCAGTAACAAGACCATTGAAAATTACATCGCCATTCTCAAGCACCTCAGGAGAGGACGAACACCGTATCCATTTTATGCCACCAGATTTGGTGATAAGGCGACCTTCCCACTCAAACACAGTTGGACCGATATAGGCTTCCTCAATGTTTTGCCACATGCTAGGGAGATCATCTGGATGAATGCGCGAAAAAGCCAGGGCCGGGTCTGCCATCATCGCAACCGGTTCAATCTCTAAAACGTTTCGACAGCTCTCACTAACATACGGAAAATAGAAACTACCATCACGACGGTGGACATATTGATATATTCCACCGGGAACGTGCGAAGCTAACTGATTAAAGCGCGCTTCACTTTGCTGAAGTGATGCCTCTACCTCTTTTCTGGCGGAGATGTCTTTATTAAAGACATAGTATCCAGTAAATTTATCGTTGAGATCGGTAACGCGCACCATAGTCAATTGCTGGTGAAAAAGCGTACCGTCTTTACGTCGGCCCAATAGCTCAGCTTCGGCCTTGCCACTACCTAGCATCATCTGATAGCAGCGTGTCCATTTACTCAGGTCTTCAGAATAAATAGATTCTTGGACCGAAGCCAAAATAAGCTCTTCGATTTCAAATCCAAATAAATCAGCATACGATCTATTTACCGACAAATAGAAGTCATCAACGTCAATTTTAGCGATGCCTTCAACAGCGTTTTTCATCGCTATATTGATGTCGAGAAGCTCTGTTTCAGCCGCTTTGCGATCTGTAATATCGTAAGCTACGGCATAAATGAGACCATTATGAACTGGTGTAGCGCTCCAAAGCAGCCAACAAACCGCTCCATCTTTGCAAAGATAGCGATTCTCAAAATTAACAACAGCAGATCCGGTAAGCAGATCTTTCTGTCTCTTGTCAGTTTCTACTAGGTCATCAGGGTGTAAAAATGTACGATAGGGACGGCTTAACAACTCCTCTTCTGTGTAGCCAAGCTTTTCACTCCAGGCCGAATTGATACGTTTGAAGTAACCATCGTCTGAAGCGATACAAAACAAGTCATGGGACAAGTTAAAGTAAATGTTGGCTTCATTTAATTCTTTGGTACGCTCAACGACTTTATGCTCAAGATCAGCCTGGGAAGCCTTTAATTCGTCTTCAGCACTCTTCAACTGCGTAACATCAGAACAGAAAGCAATAATTCCTTGAATCACCCCGCTCTCATCACGAAACGGCATCTTGTCTGTATGCAGCCAACGAACTGAGCCATCAATTGCGCGCACAATTTCGACGATACCGAGCTTGGGCTTGCCTGATTTAATTACTTCGAGGTCAGCCCAAAAATACGCTTCGGCCTCTTCTGGAAAAAGCTCGGCAATCGGCTTACCTTCAAGCTCTGAGGCCGACATACCCAGTGAGTCACAAACTGCTTTATTCACTCGTATAACGCGGTTCTCTAGGTCTTTATACCAGACCATCGAAGGCATCGAATCGAGAATTACTTGTTCATGAGCGCGCTGAATACCCAGCATATCTTGCGCTTGACGCCGTTCAAATACTACCGAAAGGTGCGTACCAATTTCTTCAATAGCATTGAGAAAATATTTGTCTGGTGCGCCGCGCCGTACACCGAAAAATTCAAAAACAGCCAGCAGTTTCTGACCGTTACGAATAGGAAAAGCAAAACCAGCTTGAATAGTCGATAACGTTTCAAGTGAGCGATTTTCGATAACAACATTATCAATAAAAACCGGGGTATTTTCGGTAGCAGCCTTACCAGGCAAACCCGCACCGAGCTTAAGCTCATGCAAGAGACTTTCTTGTCGAAATACATTGGCTGGCAACGACGAATAAAAAGCAATTTCAGAGCAGCGCAATGCACTACCATCATAATTTGGGAACCAGGCCTGACCGATTTGCCAGTTAGTAAGCTGACAAATTCGAGAGATACAGTGCAAACTAATATCGTCGATGCGCTCAAGTTCACTCGCCTCGGCAATCACCTCAACCACAAGTGCAAGAGCTTCTTCAATACGGCGCCGCTCACTAACGTCGTAGCTAATGCCACGCATCAACTTTGGCTCAAGGCCGTCAAATTCAACATTGACTCGATCAGAAAGCCAGACGTAAAGGCCGTCGGCGTGCTTCATCCGATAGATCACTTCATAATGATTATTTTCGCGAGTAACACTATCTTTAGCGCGCTGGACCTTGGGCAAATCTTCAGGATGACAGATGTTGGCAAAATGGGCCGGCTCGACCATCCACTTTTCAACGGGATAGCCCAGCAGAGCGACTGCGTGTTGCGAAACAAAATGAATAGCCGAAGTCTTAAAATCAGCTTCCCAAATTATCGCTTCAACTGAATTAAGCAGAGTTTCGAATTTGCGGAGACTATCAGACTGGTCCATCATTTCGGTCCATTATTTAAGATTCTTCAGGAAACTATCCAATACTAAGATGATAGCTGACTACACTATTATAAAGGTGCTATGTAGTATAAATTGCTGATTTAACGTGCGGGAGACTCAATGGCAGATGCTCGTACCAGAGTACTGGTACTGCTTATAGCCTATTTTCTTATCAGGCTACCTTGGCTCTTCTTAGTGCCGATGAAAGAAGCCCCGGATGAATATGCTCATTTTTGGATTTTGCGCTTTCTGGCGGAGCATCTGCGCCTACCTGAAGCCGCGGAAGTCTTGGCTGGCGGACCTTCCGCCGTTTATGGCTCATACCCACCGTTTGGCTATGTGCCCCATGTGTTGGCAGCCCTGATCGCTGGCCAACTTGCCCCCAATGTCGATATCTCGCTTAGCGCCCGCTTCGGCAGTCTCTTGGCCGGAGCCGTGCTCGTCCCTTGCGCCGACTACTTCGGCAGACTACTCTTCCAGCACTCGCGATTGTTTGCCTTGGCACTGCCACTGCTGACTATTTTCCATCCGCAACTCGTTTTTGTTAATGCCTATGCCAATTGTGACACCACCACAGCGGCCCTAGCGGCCGTGACCCTAGTGCTCGTCAGCAAAATAATGCTACAAGGCATGCAACTCAAATCTAGCTTGATTTTGGGCCTCGTGCTTGGCTGGCTTGCATTAACGAAATATTCTGGTTATTCGATCTTTCCGACCGCCGCTTTGGCTCTAGTTATGGCGGCCATTTTGCATCGCACAAAGCTTTCAACAGTTTTGTTGAATTGCGCTCTAGTAGCAGCTTCAGCTATTGGTTTAAGCGTCTGGTGGTTCCTTCGCAATGCTGCCATATTCGACGGCGACTACCTCGGCACCAAAACCATGTATCACACATGGGCTGTCACATTCAAAAGAGAATTAGTATTTCACAAGAGCGCTTGGTCATTCTTGAAAGACCACCGTTGGTGGCGCACCATCATCTATTCTTATTGGGGCTATTTTGGTTATATGACTCAAGAAATGGCTCGTCCACTCTATGTTGTCTATCAAAGTTTTATGGCAGTCAGTATTGCTTCAGCACTCGCTCGCATTCCAAGTTTAGTAAAGGAATTAAAGGCACTAAAGGCAATACCAAACCTCTTTGCGACATTTAACAAAGACGCTGCCATACCAGCTGTTTGGTTTGTACTAATCGCAAGCTTTTTCATTAATCTAGGCGCTATGGTCTACGCCTCGATGGCTAACTTTGGTTTAGCACAAGGGCGTTATTTATTCCCTAACGAAATACCGATCTTGGCCATGCTTTTAGGCGGACTATACTTACTGCCGAAAAGTCTTCGAAACAAGGCTGTTATAGCACTTGTGGCATTCAACAGTGCGGCTTGTATCTATCAGTTCTACAAGCTCTCGACTCTGCCAGGCTATGCCTTTAACTTCGTGAGAACATACGTGCAGTAGGTAATTCTTCAGCCTAACGCTAGGGCTTGTCAGGGTATTACTTTTGTAATATATTGGTATTACCCTGGTAATAATATGAACCGAAGCAGAGCGTGCTAACCATGACCTTAACTGTAAAACTAGCAGAGCAAGAACAAAACAGGCTGGATGTGATTACGGCGACGATGAATGCTGGCAGCCAAAGCGATGCGGTGAGAACTCTTATAAACGAAAAATTCGAGTCATTGCAAGCTAACAAAACATTGGTTGAGCGCAGAGGGGGCCATCCGCAGTATCTGCTTGATGGAGATTCAGGTTTAAGCGAACGCTCAAGTCGAAAAGCGGCCATCTCCAAGAAATTAGCAACCAAAGCTGCTCGAAGAGCTGAGTAATGTCATTTAGGACAGCATTAATTGATGCAGGGCCACTGATTGCCTATTACAACAAGCGGGACAATTGGCATTCCACAGCACGAAAGTTCTTCGAATCATATAAGGGGAAGTTGATCACGTCAGAACCGGTTGCGACTGAAGTTATGTGGCTGCTCGACAAAGATTGGCGTGTCCAGAATGAGTTTCTAGCAGATCTACAGAATGAGCTTTACCAATTAATTTCCCTGAAAACAGCTGACTTCAAATATATCGCTCAGCTGAATGAGAAATACAGTGATGTACCCGGTGATTTTGCAGACCTTTCAATAGTCGCACTTTCTGAGCGTTTAGCACTACGTGATGTTGTGAGCCTAGACGCTGACTTCGACATTTACCGCTCTTATGGCAACAAAACATTCAAACAACTCTTTCCAAAATGGATAAAGCCAACCTCGAAGCCCACAGACAAGTCTATTTGAGTGCACTCATCAACGGTAGCTAAATGAATAAGGTTCTGCTAGTTTTTCTATTTTTCTTTGCGTTTAGCACAGACATTCCATCGATAGCTTCAGCCGAAACCGACTACCAATACGGCCTTACTGCATATAAGAACCGCGATTACAAAACAGCTGCGCAGTACTTAAAGCGCTCAACTCAAGAAGGAAACAACAGTGCTATAGCCTTGTTGTATCTTGGGCATTCGTACTCAGGTATCAGCGACAAAGTTCGTGCAATTATGGCCCGGAACATCGAGCAACTGCAATTCAGGGCATCAACATGTGGTCACAAGCAGCAGTTGGGCTTCTTTCATTCATGCAGACAAACAATTACACAGAGGCTGACATCATTGTTTTTTACTGCAATAAAATAACTGATAACAAGAGTGGCCAATGCAATTACCCGCATGAACTTGGACAACCAAACTTGATAGAACTAAACTTGGGCGAAAAATCTAAACACAAAAAAGAAAACTGGGCAATTGCACGCAAGATGGTCGCGGCTCACGAGTTTGGTGACGCACTAGGGCTGGAGCATAGCCCTAATACAGAAGATACGATGTATCAAAACGAAAATTATACGTATGACGATGATGGAAACTTTATAGAGCATAGTGTCACCGCAGCAGACAAAGCTGCTCTGCGTAAGCTCTACACAACGGCACCAGGCAATTGGATGTCATCTTCAAGAGCGAAGTAATTTAAAACCTCACGGTCAAGAAAGATCAGACTTCACAACCCTACCGGCCTCGATATCTTTTATTCCACGCGCAACAGAAGAAAGCCATTCAGGGTTTTCGTAAATCGAGGCCTCAAGGAAAGGCACAGACTTTACCGGAAGCAGAAGAATTTGGCCAAGCTCATTTCCGACAGGCTTAAAATTGCCTTCCTTAATGATGTCCATGGCCAAAGCCCTCAAGCTGACATCATAGCGCAGTACCCACGACAGAGAGAGAAAACCACCGAAGCGAGACGTAGAACGGTTTAAACACTCGTTCGCGACGGTGGGCTAAAAGAAAGCACGTTCTACTACTTACTTTCGCCACCAATATACTGCAATATCATTTCTTTCCAGAATGGCCAGTCATGGGCGAAGCCGTCCCAGGTATGAAACGAGTGCGGAACAGCATTGGCAGTTAAGGCCTCCGACAAAAGAACATTGCTGCCATGAAGCGGATCTGTCTCACCAATGGGGAAAATCAGTTCTACTTTTTTAAGCTTCTCTAGCTGGGCCTTTGAAGACAATTTTACTAGTGGCACCGGATTGCACTGGCGCACATTGTCGTCGTCATAATCGAAAATCCAATTAAAAACATTGTAGGGCGCACTCATCTGCGCAAAGTCATAAGGGCCGCTCATAGCTAAGCATCTGTTAAAACTCTCGGGGAAGCGAATAGTAAGATTCATAGCATGGTAGGCACCCATACTGGCACCCAGAGCAATCACAAAATCGTTGCTGTTCATCTTGGCAGTGAAAGGCAGAACTTCATCAATAACATACTTGTGATAATCAAGATGACGCAGGGCTTTCTCGGCTGGTTTGGCCGCGGTATTCCACCAGCTCTCAGCGTCAACACTATCGAGACAAAATACTTGCAGCCAACCTTGCTCAATGTGGTGCTCAAGAGTCTTGATCATCTCGCGATTTTCCCAGTCGTAAAATCGCCCGCATGAAGTAGGAAAGACAATAACTCTTGCACCAGAATGACCAAAGACAAGCATCTCCATCTCTCTATCGAGATTTGGGCTGTGCCATTTGTGATATTCCCTATTCATTCTGCGCTCCTACCAATAGTAAAAATTAGTCTGCCTTGCCGAACTCAAGAAACCAGTTTAAATGTCGAAATGCCATTAGTCTTTGTCACTTGAATTTGCACAGGAAACATCTCTCGTACATCGGCAATGTGGGTAATCACAAGCACCCGCGAGAAGTCTGTTTGAATCAAGCGAATAGCCTTTACAAGCCGTTCTCGGCTACCATCGTCTTGCGAGCCGAAGCCTTCATCAATGATCAGAGTTTCTAATTTTGCGCCAGCTCTTCGGGCAAGCAGACGAGACAAAGCAATGCGCAAGGCGAAGTTAACTTTGAATGCTTCACCACCAGAATATAGTTCGTAGCTGCGCGTACCAACTTCGTCACCGATCACCAAATCAAGAGTTTCGGCCATTGTGCCCGACTTAGTCTTAGTTTGAGTAATCAGAGCAATGTGCATTTTGTTGTCAGTCAATCGGCTCAATATGCGGTTGGCTTCATTTTCAATTTCAGGAATAGCATTCTCAATGATTACCGCCTGAATGCCTTTCTTGCCGAAGACTTCCACGAGATAGGCGTAGTCTTCCATTTCTTCTCGTAACAAATTCATCTCTTGCAAGCGCGCTGCCAAACGAGATAATTCATCAGTAAGGGCATGGCTGCGAGAGGCTAGCACTGCTACCTTGCGCCCAGATTCTTCTTTAAAGCCGCGCACCTCATCTAATGATGGCCTCAAACCAGTCAAGGTTTTCTCAACCAAGTCTAAGTCTTTCAGCTGGCCTCTCAAGTCGGCCTGCTCGTTATCAACTTTGGCTATTTGCGCCTGCTTGGCTTGATACTCGCCTTTCAATACTTCTAGTTGCTCGTTTAGAGCAGGTAATTCAGCCATTGCGCGACTAAGATCACGAGACTTTTCTGTAGCGACAAACAGCTCTGATAGCCTCTGTTTAAGTCGAGCATGCTCATTGCGATCGTAAGAGAAAGTAGTGAGCTTTTGCAGCACTTCTTTCAATTCGAGGCGAACAGCTTGACCATAAATTTCACCACTCAATTCTGAAGACAATTCTTCAATGGTTTTCTTTAGCTCTGGCATTTTGCCATTCACTCTAGTCAACTCTTCAGTGTCTTTAGCCAGCTGCTGATGCTTGCCTTCAATATGGCGCTTCAAGCGAATTTGCGATTGCAGCGAGACATAAACAGCTGGGTCAAACTCTAGCTTATGAAGTTCAGCCTTTACTGCCACCAAGCTTTCGCGCTCTACTTGAGCAAAGTTATTCTGAGCCAATTTTTCAGCTAGCAGAGCCTCAGCCTGGGTGAGCTTCTGCTCGCTATCACTGGCTCTGAGAAGAGCTTGCTGGCGTTCGTTGTACTGACCGATGCGTTTGTCTAAGTCTTTGCGGCCCTCAAGTTCTTTACGCATTTCAACATAGCGTAGTCGTAACTCGGCCCTCTGGTCATTCAATTTTTCTTTTTGCACAGCAAGCTGATCAATTTCTTGATCCATTTCTTCGTTGTGCTTCAAATAGCGCTCAATCACGGCTGCTCGATCGACAATAGGAGCGGAACATAGCGGACAAATTGATGAGTGTTCGTGCTCTTTCAGCTCTTTGATTTTCTCTAAATTTTCTCTTTGCCTTCCTCTTATTTCTTCAGCCTTTATGCCGAGGCCTTCTAAATCAGATTTCATGGCAATGCCATTTTTCTCAACTAGTTCAAATTCAGCTTCTAAGCGCTCAAGACGCTCTTTGAGCTGATCGAGTTCGGCGCCTTCAGCTCCTAAACTAGCTTGCGATTGAGTTAACGTTACTAGCTCTTTAATAGCACTTTGCTTTTGACCCAGTTCGGCCTCTAAGCGAATTTTCGCTTCTTGAATTGTCGAGCTGAGCTCTGAGACGCGGTGAGATAGTTGGCTATGAGCTTCTTGCTTTTGCGATAGCACGGCTTCGCTCTCAAGCAGTTGGCGAAATTCAAGATACTGCGATTTGATTTTGTCGCCGTCTTCTGTATCGCGCAGCAAACGTTCGCGACTTTTAGTCAGCTCTCGATTTTCCACTTCTAGGCCTTCTAGCTTTACTTCTAGTCGGCTGCGCAGAGTGGCCAACTGGCCAGTTAGTTCTAGCTTCTTATCATTTAAGTCTTGCACTTCAAGAAAAACACTATCGAGTTTCTCTACAGCAGCTCGCACTTGATTGAACTCTGTTAACTGAGCTTCGATATCAGAACTTTCACCAATTAAATCACCTAGAGATTTTTTCTTCTGTTCAATAGAGAGCTTCTGATCATCAATACGCTTGAGGGCGTGATTTAGCTCTACCAGCTGTTTCTCGTTAGAAGTAATAGTTACTTCAATCAATTTGAACTGCTGCAGTTGGGCACTTACTTCTTCTACTTGTTGTTCTATATCACGAGAAACCAGCACCAAATCATCGTACTCAATTTGAGCAGCACATAGCTCAGTGTGCACTTGAGCAAATTCGGCTTCAACCTGTCTAGCACCAGCCAAACTTCCCTCTAAAAACTCAATTTGGGCTTTGACGCCACGCAGCCGCTCGCGGGCTTCTTCTTGTAGGCGGTCAAAGTAAGAAAGACCAAGAATTTCAGCCAAAACTTGCTTACGTTCAGAGGGTAGGCGAGTAGTAAATTCTTCGGCCCGGCCTTGCTTAAGATAGGCACTATTTATGAATGTGTCGTAGTCCATACGCAAAAGATCACATATATGTTTTCCGGTCTCTTTCATACTAGCGGCCGTGAGGCTATTCCAGCGCAAGTCTCCAGTTTGATCGGCAATTTGAAATTCTAGTGTGCCTTTTGAAGTACCTTTGCCACCAGCACGGCCAACCTGTTTTTGACGAGAGCGACGTACGCGGTAAAGTTGCCCTTCATGGCTAAAAACGATCTCGACCCACATCTCTTTTTCGCCTAGACGCACTAATTCGTCTGAGCTACCTCGCGCCTCTTCCCAGATAGCCCAGGTAACGGCGTCAAGAATGGCTGACTTGCCTGCTCCGTTCAAGCCAGTCAAACATGCCACCGCAATACCATTGAGATCAAGGGTAGAGTCGGAATAACTCATGAAGTTATGGAGGTGTACAGAGTTGAGAATCATAGAGTTCTTACTGGCAAAGCAATAAGCTTATCATTCGAGCTGAAAAGCGGCTACGAGTGAACGATATCGTTCTATACTTACAACTATTTATGACTATGAGTGAACCACTAGGTAGAAACGCAGAGCGGCGCACTAGCGTCGTTGCCCTATCATGTTTCGCCGCCTTTAGCGGCAGCTTGGTCTCGCTCGGCTTAGAGCTTGTCTTGGCTAGAATTGCCCTGACCAGCTTGGGCAGCACGGCTCTGGCCTCAACTGTAACAATTACCATTTATCTTTGCGGGTTAACATTGGGCGCCCTTCTAGCTCAGTACAAGACCACCAGCAATCGCACTATTACTGTGGCAGCTACGACCTTGGCAGCAACTCCACTACTCAGTCTTGGTCTAATGCAGTTTCTTGCCAATACGGCACTCGGCAGCCCAACAATTCTATTTTTACTTACTTTAGCCTTGGCCCTGCCTTCATCAAGTTCAGCTGCCTTGGTCAGTCTTTTAGCTTCTCGCCAACGGGCCGGCACTAGTAATAGCATCTATTTGGCCGCCAACCTAGGAGCGTTTAGCGGGGTTGTGTTGACCGGATACGTTCTTCTACCGCATTTTGGCCTGACTGGCTGCTTAGTGACATTACTAGCAGTTATCACTCCAGCGACCATTTGCAGTTGGTTTTTCAAAGATGTATTGCAAGTGGAAGATCGCTCTGCTACAGCCACAGTCGAAACGTTTGAAACAGCAACTGCAAAATCTACCTATCTTATTTTATTTTGCACGGCTCTCCTGCTGACGATACTTGAATGTGATTGGCTGCGCCTCTCGTCGTTACTTCTTGGTTCATCAAGTCAAACTTTTGCGGCAACGTTAGCTTTTATCATCGGCGGGTTGGCTCTGGGCAACTTCTTTGCCTTAAAACTCTCAAAAAGCAAGAAAGACGCAGTTGTGCTGCCAGCTGCAGCCCTTACTTTGTCGACTCTGGCCTGCTTACTTTCACTAAAGTCAGTGTCGGCTCTACCGACTATTTTTCAAGTGTTGCGAATTTATTTTCAACAGTTTCAGGGTATCAGTGAAATCTTTTTAGCAGTGCCACAGCAGCTAGCGACTGCCTTATTAGTGATGCCTACTAGTGCCTGCCTTGGATTAATTTATCCACTATACACCGGCAACTTGAGCAACCAGCAATGGCGCAAGGCTTACACAGTCTCGGCTGCTGGAGCCATTGTCGCACCATCAATTTTTCTAATCGCGCTGCCATTTACCTCGCTTGAATTGCTACTCAAACTCTGCATCTTGATACTGGCGCTATTGACCGCAATCGAAGCAGTGCCGCTTCTAACAAAAACAAAATCTCTCAAACCAATAGCGCTCGTTTTTCTCGCTGGATCTATTTTTGCTACTGTGATGACAATTTTCCCACCACCTCTTAACAAGCGCATGATGACAGCCGGAATAGCCTACTTAGCTGCAACACCCGAGGCGCTTGAGCAGATAAAACAAGAGGGCATTGCTCTTGAGCAGCAGATGTATAAAGACGGCATCAATAGCACCATATCAGTCGAAGATAATAAGGCACTAAATATTCGCATTCTCAAAAGTGATGGCAAAGTAGAAGCGACATTACCCATTCATAAAGAAGAGGCTGCTAGCGGCTCAGATTTAGCAACGCAGACTATGCTCTGTGTACTTCCTGTGCTTGTTCACGGTGGCAATAATTTTCGCTGTCTAATTGTCGGGCTGGGTAGTGGCACCACCAGCAACACCGCCAGAGCGTTAGGGCAAGTCAAAACAGTAGAAGTAGTCGAACTAGAACCGGCCGTTTTTCTCGCCGCTGACCACTTCGGTAACTTAGAGGTTAAAGATGTTGAAAATACATCCCACAAGTTGAGATATGTTCATAGCGATGCAAGAGCGCATCTGAAGGACAAGCAGACTTATGATCTAATTATTTCGCAGCCCTCTGAACCGTGGATTGCTGGCAGCTCTGGCCTATTTACAATAGAGTTTTTTCGCCTAGTGAAGTCAAGGCTCGCCAGCGATGGGCTAGCGGCTCAATGGATGCCTCTTTACGGCTTAAGCGAAAGCGACTTTCATTGCGCACTGAGAACTTTCGTCGCGGCCTTCCCCGACACCCTCATTTTTCATCAAAAAGGTGCGGGCGAAATATTATTAATAGGCGCGAATAATTCAAAAAGCTTAGAGAGAATACAAACGAACGAGTATAAAGATAGATTTCTCTCGCATGCTTGCCGCAAGCAAACTGCTCTAGCTGGGATAGACAGTTGGAACACTTTTGCTCAGTGCCATCTAGCTCTACTTGGCTCCCAGTCAGCGAAGGCTATTGGGCCACTGCAAAGGACACGCGAAATAAACACTGACGACAACATGCGGCTTGAATTTAGCGCCGGTCGCTATCTTGCCAACATAGATGGGGCCAATGAAAAGCAAATGCAGGCAAATCTAGCAAGTATTGCCAACAAGTGGCAGCTTGGCTCTCTAAAGACCGAGCCAAAAAATGAGGCAAGCCTGCTTAACGCCATCGCACTAGATCAGTCAGCTTATCTATTGCTAAATGTAAAAGCAAAAAATCTTTTGATTGAAGGAAAGCCAGAGCTAGCCCTCGATTATCTCAATAGATCAAAAGCACTCAACCCTTCAATTGAACAAACTCGCGAACTTCTTGCGTTGGCTTTGGTTTACTTGGGTAAATTAGAGGAAGGACTCCAGGAAACCCAGGCAGCCCATCTGTTAAATCACCAAAGCTGTACACCTTATTTGATTGCCGCGTGCATATATCAAATCGAGGACCATGGCACGGAAGCTCACTTAAACTTACGAAAAGCCGGACAAATATGTCCAGAAAATGAGATACTGAATCAAATCGCTGGTTTGAAAATCAATACCGCAGGTATCCTGAAGTCAATCCTGATAAGGCTTTAGCTAGCTATCCAAAACGTCACAGGCCATCTTTTTAGAAAATCTAAATCGATTTGCTGTTCACATTATGAGATAAGCAAAGTCGCCCTTGAGTAGGTGCCGAATGTCATTCAGACTTCTATTAATAGAAGACAGTCCAACCCAATTAATAACAATCTCTAAGACTCTTGAAGCTGAGGGATATACCGTTATTGAAGCCCGCAATGGTGCTGAGGGTCTTGCTCGCGCTTACAACGAGCTACCAGACCTGATCATCTCAGACGTGGTCATGACCGGCATTAACGGCTATCAACTATGCCGATTAGTGAAAAGTGACCCCGACCTGGCAGCCACTCCAGTTATTCTGTTAACTAAACTTGACGGTTCCGTCGATAGATTTTGGGGCTTCAAATCAGGTGCAGACCGCTACATTCCGAAAGAGCCTGGTTTCACCAGCTTAATCAAGGCAACTCAAGAGATGCTCGAAGAGGCCACCCTGAAACCACGCCTGCGGCTCATTGGCGAGCCTTCGAAGACATTATCAGCCGAAGACGTCAACAATCGACTAAACCAGCTTTTAGAGCGCCTCCTTTTTGAAGCCACCATAGTTGACGAAGTACGCCGCATCGCTGAAGACGAACTTGATGTTGATACTGTCACTCAAAAACTATTCAACCTACTGGCTTCCATCCTCAACTACCAAGCCCTCGGCTTAGTGGTCAATCAAGGAACAGGTTCGGTCTTACGAGTTGATGCTGGCGATAATCTAGACGAACTGGCTCTGCGTGGCTATGTCACGCGCCTAGCTATGCAGCTGGGCCTGCCACCACTGCGAGACGAAATAGCAAAGGGTCATTACCTGCCCGATAATGCCTTGACTCAGCCAATCGATATTAGAGGCCAGAGATTGGGTCTTCTTGTGGTTGTGCCATATCCGCAGCAAATCTTCAAACCGGGCGATCAGAAAGTGGTGCGTTTAATTGGCGAGCAGCTTTCAGTTGTTCTTAGACTACTAGAATTAAATGGCCAGTCACGGCACAAAAATACGGCCCAATCCAACAGAGTAAACAATTAGAGATTCATAGATTATCTGGTCTTACGTTTCTTTGAGCGCCGGTCGCCGCCTGGCGGAGTGTTGTCGTTGTTTGGTTTAGCCGTGCTCGGTCTATCGTTTGCAAAAGAAGTCTTGAGCTGACGTCTCTCTTTGACAGGTTCAGGTGGGGCTGTCTCAGGTAAAACGCTCTCAGGTAAGACTGTCTCAGCTGGGACCATTTCAACTTGACTAGATTCAACTTGACTAGATTCAGCTTGGGGAATCTCAGCTGCAGCCTCAGGAGCAGCCTCCGGTGCAGCCAAAGAAGGTTCCCTAAATCGAGATTCAGAAGGCACCGGATTGGCATTGTTACCGGCTTCTGGTTCGTCGTCTAAAAGCAGAGAAGCCAGGGCCGAAGCTGGAACAGAGACAATCTGCCAGCTACCGCTTTCTTTTTGTTGCTGCTCTGGAATAAGCGGAGCGCTCACACTCACCTCGATTTCAGCTTGATCATTTATTTGCAAAGCCTCATCGGCGGCAGCATCTAATGCAGCAAATTCTTCTTCGACCTGCGAAAGGTCTTCATCATGCTCTAGGCTTGGTGGAGCGAAATCGTCTTGAGTTATGGCCTTGGCAGCATTATATTCAGCAGTTTCTAGAGCATCCATCAAAAAATCTATAGCCGGAGGCACTACTGGTGATGGCATCGCATCTGGCAGCAATGCATCTGATACTACCGTTTCTGGTGGCAAAGCTATATCAAGTTGAGGATAACCAGATTGGACTTCATCAGAGGTGTCACTGTCACTCTGACTACTCTCGGCCCAGATACTAGCGAACGGTGACTGTGCCGAAATATCTGATGATCTTGGTTCTTCTAGTCTAGGGCGTGCGGGTTCAAGCTCAGCCATAAGATCTGTCAGTGACTTCTTCTTACCTTGTTCAAATCGGCTCGGCGGCGAACTACCACCATGACTGGCGGCAGATGCATGAGGTGTTAAGTCTGCTGTGTCAGCACGCGATGATCCGCTATCATAAAGTGATGCCAATGATGGTGTCGCCCCGGCTTGAGTGAGAGGCAGAGAGAGAGGCTGAGCGTGAGCCTCACCTTCAGCACTTGCAACTGCATCATCAGACTGCGGGCTATCCCAATCTAGTTGATCTTTCCACGACGGCACTGCATTACCAATGTTGAGCGACGGAGAACTATTGATCAACTCGCGTGGTCGGCTAGGCGAAAGAGCATGCTCTTCTGCTGCAGAAGAGACATCATCGTGCTCACTAGACGCCTGCGAAGATTCTTCAGTAGATTCGCTGTCATATTCGCTTTCGTCACCTTCAGCACCAAGCGCTTTAGCAACATCAGCGGCGCTATCTTCAAGCGAAACAGTCGCTACCACAGCGGGCAGCCGAGGCAATGTATCGTCCATCTGATGACGATAAGCATCTTGCAA
Source organism: Candidatus Obscuribacterales bacterium (assembly GCA_038231015.1). Lineage (GTDB taxonomy): Bacteria > Cyanobacteriota > Vampirovibrionia > Obscuribacterales > Obscuribacteraceae. The sequence goes on along the minus strand of JBBRMD010000014.1, from coordinate 13,503 downwards.
CTGCAAATGTGATAAGTAACGGCGTGCCACTAGAACGTCGCCAAAATCTTTACCACTATTCGACCGTTCACTCATAGATTCTTGGAATTGAGCAGCAGTGATACCACCAGTCTTGAGAAGCTGCTGTCCTAACAGTACGCAATTGAGATCGTCTTCTTCAATGAAGCCCTGTTTAACCAAAAAAGCACCAAACATTAGCTCAGGCATTGCCTTGTGCATGTCTGCAGCAATTTCTAATTCGGTTGTCTCTAATAATCCAGCACATAGAAGTAGTTCGCCGATGCGAAGCTGGGGGCGATTTGCCACGCTCGCTTTACCCTCAGCATTTTCCTCAACTCCACCTCTAAGCCCCATACGGCGGAAGTCGTAGTCAGTTCGAGTGACGGGATCGCACAAAATATCGTGAGCGATCCAAAGGCTCTGCAAGCTCAATAGCAAATCTTTTTTCGCTTGTCCGGTAAAAGTACCAGATGCATATTGCCGCAAGAGTGGTCTAACTTTCCGCAAGAAGCTTTTATGAATGCTGGCAAAATCGGCAATTTGACTTACTTGCAGGCGCAAGTAGAAATCGAGAACTGCAGCAGCACCAGAGGCCGGAGTAGAGGAGCCAAAGGTCGGCACTGATACTAAAGCAAAGGCCGGTACTATAGCCAAAGGTTGACTAGGGTTTGTTAACTGAGTCGATACTGGTTCTTGATTGGCGCCGGCTTCGCTAGAAGACTCTGTGGCCGAATCGTCTAATGAAGAAGAATCTACTGCCGGCTGAACTGCAGACTCAACTGCCGGCTGCACATCAGACTGCACATCAGATTCTTCACTGCCTTCAATAGCTTGAAGGTCATGAGTAGCAAACTGATCGACTGCTGCCTCGCTAAGAGATATCAGCCCTTCAGTTGGTGCCTCATCAGTACTAACTAATTCGTAATCAGAAGCAGAGGCTTGTTCAAATCCGCTAAATCCTTCGATCGCCGCTGACATTATCGGACTGTCGTCTGGGGCGCCCCAGTCGATGTCTGGCATCGGTCTACGAACGTCTTTCTCAATCATCAGCTCTGGCGGTAGGCTAATGGGCTCTTCCCAACCCATTTCTTGCGAAGCTTTGAGCAAAATAAAGATCTGCTGATGGGCATGACTTGAGCCCACCGTATCGCCGCGCTCTAAGCTCTGACGCAAGGCTGCAGCCAGCACCCGCGTCTCAAGCTCCATCCGTTCACGCGAAGTGTCCGGATCTGGCTGGTTAGGATAAGCGTTACCTGAGGTCATTTACTAAGTGTCGGCGGTTTGCATTGGGTGTAATCTACTCTGATACTAAAATAGAGATAGCGGAAATCGAGCTAGAGTAATTCAGTCGTGACCGTGAACTCTAAATAGTAATAATAATCTTCCCAGTAGTATTTAGGTATTCACCTGTTTTTTTACTCTTGATAAGGAGTTGCAGAAGTTAATGGCGGCAGAAGAGCAAAGAGAACAAGCTTCAGATTCGCAGTTAGATGCAGCCGATAATTTGGGAGAGAGCGCTGATTTTGAGCCCCTACTCAAGCTTTTAAGGACGCACCCAGCACTTGACGGCCTCACATTAGCTGAAGACCGCTGGCAACTGCTAGACCAATTTTGCCGCATTTTGGCCGCCTACAACGAGAAGGTTAATTTAGTAGCCAATACAACTCCAGAAGTTCTTGTAAACAGGCACATTTTAGACGGCCTCACAGTGGCCAGCAATATATACAAATCAAAGATGACCAGTGGAAAACTTATTGATATTGGCTCAGGTGGAGGTTTGCCGGCCATGGTTATTGCCATCGCCTGCCCCGACCTAGCTGTCACCATGGTCGACTCAGTCGGAAAGAAAGTGAAATTTCTCAATGATGCCAGCCACGAGCTTGGCCTCATCAACAATACGGCCTTTGCAGCACGAGCTGAGGAGCTGGCTAGGGTTAAGGGTGAAAGGGCCAGCTACGACCTTGTGACAGCCCGAGCTGTAGGCACATTAACCTTGACTATAGAGCTTTGCCTACCCTTCCTTAAGCGCAACGGCCTTTACCTGGCCCAAAAGACCACTAGTCGCCTAGAAGAGGAGTTAAAGGACGCCAAGGCAATGATGAGAGAGTTAGAGTGCCGAGTAGAACAGACCAAACTGTTCACCGGAATGCCCGGAGTTGAAGACAGCGTCATTCTACTCATTCGCAAAATTGAGACCACACCGCACTATTACCCACGTCCTTGGGCAAAAATCAAAGGCACTAAATAACTGCTGCGACCAAGTTAGTTAGAGGGTGCCCGCTTCTTCTAAATCTTCCACCAGCCAGCCTTCTGCTTGCGCTTGCAACTTGGCTTTGCCTATGCCGTCTTCGATGGCCAGCTCAAACAGTCTACGTCGGGAGCCAAAGACATAAGAAGCGCGATTAATCAGCGATGTAATATCGACATGATCGTGGGCAAAAATCACGGGGTCAAGGCGGCGGTACCAAGAATCGCCGGCTGGTGCGATAAGATCGGCCACCAAATTACCAAGATCAAGCTCTTCTCTAGCCATCTGTGCGCGGGCTGGCCAGGTAATCACATAACGCTTGAGGTCAAAGCCGAGGCACTCGACCCTACCCAGATAATAGACGCTCTGGTCTTCGATGGCGAATCCAGCCTCTTCCCATCGGTGACTTTCTTCAATCCAGAACTCGCGCAAGACTTCGGTAATGGTGTCCATATGCGGCTTCAAACGCCACATGTAACTAGTCGGTAAATATGAACGCGACGGTTTAAAATCCCAAGAATCTTCACTATAGGCAAGTTGATACTGGTGGGTAGTGGCCCAAGCAGACATCAGCAAGCTGGTCCAAACATTGTTATCAGAATAAACCTTGGCGTAGCTCTTTTTGAACCATTCTTGCCAGCCATCAAACTCTTCATACTGGCCAGAGCGCTTGGTGAGGCCATCGCGCCACTCTTTTTCATCTTGCAAAGGGTCTTCTGCGTGAAAAAACTCTTCCCAGTAAGCCGTCACCACGGCCACTTCAAGCAATGAATTTTCTGATTTGCCGACCGACTCTTCCCAGAGTTTTTCGCAAATTTTGATCGACTGCTCGCAACGAGCATAAGGGTTTGAAGTGGCAAATTCAGAGTTATGCCTAACCCAATCGATACCAGTCCTGATCAGAAAAGCCGGAAGCATTTACTGCGGTTCCTTTTAAAGTGAAACTAGAGAGTAGCAGAATAGAAGCATACCCCATAAGTCTAGGGAGTCGCTACCTAGACAAGTAAAATCAACTAGACTTTGCCGCTACTTTCTTTGCTTGACGAGAATTAGCAATAACGGCTTGGTCGAGCCATTTAATCGCTTGTGCGTACTGCGGGTCAGCTTCGTATTCGGCCAAAGTGCGATCGAGCCTCTGACTCCAGTTTGAATCGCCAGAAATACCGGGCTCATTAAAGCGTTGACTTACACCAAAGAGATCGCTAATCATCAGCACCGCCAGCCAAGATGGACATTCCATCAACACTTCGATCATGCGTTTGTGTAGTTCAGGAGTGAAATGTTCGGGAGGTGAATCTTCATCCATACCGAGAAATACCATCAGCCTCTGCACTTCTAACCAGCCTTGATGACCATCCTTACCATGCCACCACTGACAGAGCCCTTCGTAGAAATTGCGAATAGGCTGGTGATCGTGAGTGCCATAAGTGACCAAAGAGAGCTTTTCATGGGTTTCTTTGGGCTTGAACGATTGGTCTTTTTCTACCCGTTCAAAAATAGGAATAGTAAAACCAGGAATATGTAATTTTTGCAAACATGGTCGCACGTAGTCAGGCACCATACCAAGATCTTCAGCCACCACTCCGCTGTTTGGCGCAGCAGCCAAAATCATTTTTAAAAGTTTTTCGCCTTGATCATTATTCAGTCTGGCATTTTTCAAAGGAGTATCTGGTCGAGCCATAAAGCGAGGAAGCTCACCACCAGTGAGTTTTTTTGCTTCAAGTTCAGTAAGGTCGATAAACTCATGGTTGCGTTCAGGAATCCAGGGGAAGGAATAAACGCGAAAGAAACCGAGGACATGATCAATGCGAAAATAATGAAAAATTGAAGCGACTTGCTTCACTCTTCTTTGCCAGAACGCATAGTTGGTCTTTTCATGGCTCGGCCAATGGTAGAGAGGAATACCCCAATTCTGGCCCCACTGACAGGTGAACAAGTCAGATTGGAAGAACTTTTCTGGCGGCGCACCACCGGACCATTTTAAGTCGAATAATTGCGGATTGCACCAAACGTCAGCGCTATAACGACTGACACCAAAAGGAATGTCGCCCATAAGTTCGACAGAATTGTTATCAGCGTGAACGCGCACACGTCCCCATTGACTGAAGGCCACCCACTGCACGTAGCTATAGAAGCTTTGCTTAAGGGCAATTTGCTTGGCCTCTGGCGATTTAAGCAACCACTCTTTTGTCTTTGCCAAAGTTGATTGTTCTAGCGGCCAATTGGTCCAGCAAGCATTTCCATCGAACTTATCAACGAGAGAGCGGAACAAGGCATAATCAGCCAACCAATCACTTTGTTCAGTGCAAAACTGAGCAAATACTTTGTCAGTTTTATCAAAATTTTCAAAAGCAGCAAAGAGCAGATCAAGTTTTAGCTTGCGTACTACTGAGTATTGCACCGGTCCTTGCGAAAGCTTCTGGGCAAGCTCAGAAGACACTTGAGAGGTCAAAATATCAGCGCTCAAGCCCGGCACCAAATCTGGTACCAAAGAAACATAGAGAGGGTCAAGAGCAATAGAGCTAAGAGCATTGTAAGGGCTATTGTCGCCGCCCGTTTCGTTGACAGGTAGAATTTGCAAGACGCCTAAATTATGCCGACTAAGAAAATCAATGGCATCTTCGACACAGAGAGTATCGCCGATACCAAGATCACCTTTCCGCCTCAAAGCAAATACTGGAAGAAGGAGACCAGCAGCCTTTTTATCTTGATCGATCTGAGTCATAAAATCTCTTCCCCAAGGCTATCTTAAAATGGTTTATATGCCTGCGCGTTCAAAAACTCTTTCAATATTTTGCAGATAGTTGGCCGGATCAAAACATGAGACAATCTCTTCTTCGGTGAGATGCTCCGTTACACGCTTGTCTGCAAGTAAGTTCTCTCGGAAGTTACCACTCTTGGTGTTCCAGGCAGCCATGGCATTATCTTGCACTAACTTATAAGCGACTTCACGGGCAAGCCCTTTATCTGTCAGTTTAAGCAAGACCGCTTGCGAGAAGATCACGCCACCAAAGACATCCATATTGCGAATCATGTTATCAGGATAGACAACTAAACCGTCCATTACTACGGCCAAACGGTTGAGCATATAATCAAGCAAAATAGTCGAATCAGGCAAAATAATGCGCTCAACTGAACTGTGCGAAATATCGCGTTCGTGCCAAAGGGCAACGTTTTCGAGAGCGGCTACTGCATGACCGCGAATGACACGAGCCAAACCGGTAATATTTTCGCTAGCCACCGGATTGCGCTTGTGGGGCATGGCTGATGAACCTTTTTGACCGGAGGCGAATGGCTCTTCGACTTCAAGCACATCGGTACGCTGCAAGTGTCTAATTTCAACAGCAAACTTCTCAAGACTGGCAGCTATTAAGGCCAGAGTTAAAACAAACTGGGCATGACGATCACGCTGAATAATTTGGGTTGATACTTTTGCCGGAACAAGATCAAGCAATTTGAGAGTGCGCTCTTCTACTTCTGGTGAAATATTTGAATAGGTACCAACCGGGCCACTCATCTGACCCACCGAGATCATTTCTACGGCCTGCTCAAGCCTGGTTTTATGACGTCTTAATTCTTCCACCCAGACAGCCATTTTGAAGCCAAAAGTAATTGGTTCAGCGTGGATGCCGTGTGAGCGACCAACCATGACAGTATGCTTGTGCTGACGTGCCTGTTTGAGCACTGCTTCTGTCAATTTCTCCAGACCAGCGTGCAAGATCACTGCTGAGCGTTTCAGTTGCAGGGCTAGAGCTGTATCGATTACGTCAGAACTCGTCAGGCCCATGTGTATGTAGCGGGCTGAGTCACCGACATTTTCACCAACAGAAGTTAAAAAGGCAATGACATCATGCTTTACTTGCAATTCGATCTCGTCAATGCGAGCGACATCGAAGCGCGCCTTGCTTTTTATTTCAGCTAAGGCTGCTGGGGGAATCAGACCCATATCGCTCTGCGCCTGACAGACGGCGATTTCAACATCTAAGTAAGTCTGAAACTTGGCTTCAATCGACCAGAGAGCGCCCATCTCGGGCCTGGTATAACGGTCTATCAAAACTAGTCCTCCAGTGCAAAATCTTATTGTCTCTGATTAAACAAGCTTAGAGCGTGATCAGAGCCTAAAAATTCGCCAACCGTTACGGCCATGCCAAGAGCTGAGAGCTGACAAGTAGATAGGCAATGCAGAAAAAAAAGATTTGAGCATTGCTACAATTGGCCATTACAAAGCAAAACCATTGAAGAGAATTTGAACTGATGAAAATTTTGATTGCCGCTGATGTTTCACTTTCATTTATGAATGAAGGCACCCATCAATGGTTTAACCTAGACCAACTGGCAAGTTTAGTGCCGCTGGCTGGCTGCGAAGTCAATCTAATTTATGTCAAAGAAGAATTACCTTCATACGAACGCGTACTGGCCACTCAAGCTGATTTCCCACAAGACTTGGGCAATATCATCGAATCACAAGCTAAACCAGTATTAGCCGAACTGGCCAAACAACTTGAAAGCCATGGCGCCAAAGTACAAGTTGAAATAGTGACCGGCCCAGCCGCCTACATGATTGAGCAAGCGGCTCTTGACGAGAAGAAAGAGCTGGTGGTCGTCACCTCCGGGCCAAGAGCAGACGGTCAATTCACAATGGCCAGCACATCTGCCCATGTGGCCCGTCACGCGCCATGCTCTACTTTAGTGTTACGCAATGGCAACAGCAATCAGTCGTCTAACAATTCATCAGTGCTAGTTGCCATTGATGGTTCGGAAAGCTGCTTAAAATCTATTGAGTCTGCCATCAAGAATTTTGATGCCACTATTCAGAGCAAGAAAATAAATCTGATCTTTGTCGCTAACATCTCGCCAATGGTGGCAGCAGTAACACCGCGCGGTTTTGTAGTGGCGATGGAAGAAAATTTGATGATGGAAGGCGAAGTTCATCTTGCCACCGCAAAAAAAATCTTGGCCGACCACGGCTTCACCAATGTCGACATCATTCTGAAGAGCGGATCACCAGCCCATGAAATTATGAAAGTAGCAGAAGAAACTAGTGCTGAATTACTTGTAGTTGGTGCTCAAGGCAAAGGCGCTGTCAAACACTTTCTTATGGGTGAAGTAGCGAACAAAATCGTCACTCATGCTTCGGTTGCCACTCTTGTAGCGAGAGCTTAGAAATCATTATGCAAATACGAGACCGACAAACTTCGGCCAAAGTGATTGCTCAATCTGTAGCGTTTTGTCTTGTTACTCTGAGCCAATTGTTGCTGCCTGCCATCGCTTTAGATGACATCGGGGATATGGCCCAAGAGCAAGCTCAAGAAAAAGTTGAGCTTGAAGATATGCGCAACGAAATGCGCGATATCAAAGGCCAAGTGAGAGATGCCATGGGAGCCATGAGCGAGCTAACAGGCGCCCAAAATACGAACGGTCAAAATGGTCCAAGCCAGCCAGTCAAAGTTAGAGAAGTGCATTTATTCGCCCGCGAAGCAACACTTGAAGCTGGCTCAGAGACTGGCGCCAGCAAAAACACAATCAAGGCCTTGACCTACAATGGCAAAATTCCAGGACCAGAAATACATGTACGACAAGGCGAAGCTGTGCGTATAGTGCTGCACAACAATCTTAAGACGCCTACTTCTCTTCACTTTCACGGCATCATTGCCCCGCACAAAGTAGACGGCCTGCCGCGAGCAGGCGGAGCGACCGCCGCCCCAGAAAGATTTCTAAAAGCAGAAGATTCTTTCGTCTATCAATTCATTGCTAACCAGCCTGGCACATTCTTCTATCATCCCCAAATTATTCATCAAGAGCAGCGCTTCAAAGGCATGTTTGGAGCGATCGTGGTCCATCCGCGCTTGCCCACAAAAGAAGTAAACAAAGAGCTTGTGCTCTTCTTAAGTCGCGCAGACATTAGCTCAAATAGCTCAATCGGCTCAAACAATTCTGCTAGTGCAGCTGCAAGCTCGGCACAAGCGACCAAACATTGCTATCTGATTAATGGCAAGGAAGCACCTTTCGTGCCGGCCCTAGAGGTGCTCAACGGTGAACGAGTGCGTTTACGCGTCATCAACACACTCGACGAGCCAGTACCTCTTCACCTCAGCGGTCATCGCTTTGAAGTAACCGCTATCAACGGTTCTGACCCACTAGAACCACGAGTAGTGCGAGACACCGTCACAATCAATCCTTCAGACCGTATCGATCTTGAATTTGCTGCCAACAATCCGGGAGTTTGGTCACTTGCTTCAGAATTACCGAAGCAAAACTCAAACAACGGTAAATTTCCCGGTGGCATAGCCATGATTGTGCGCTATAGCGAAGTTACTCCAACAGCTCAACCCTAGACGCCTTCACGCAGCTGGGCCAGACTCGCGTTGACTTTCTGGCGAGATAAGCCCGTGTGGTTGCAGAAAACAGTCCAACCGACTTCAATCACCTCTTCCCAGTACTCAAAATAAAGATCTTGATTGAGGTAGTCATTGCCCATTTCGCGCGAATAGTCAGCAATTATTGCCTTGGCCATATCGTGCTGAACCATGTGCTGCACGTCGAACCAGTGCTCTTCTAGAGCTAACTCAAAAAGAGCGCCTAAAAACTGCTTCTGGCTATAGCGGGTCTGAGCTAGTTCTCTTAGGCGTTCGTCCATTTGAGCATCCATTTTATCGATTAAAACTATCATAAGTTTTGTAAATTGAATTGACCGCAAGCAAAGAATTCATTTTTACTCCTCTTTAGAGGCAAAAGCCTATGGCAACGATGGTCTCAGGCTGTCACCGTAAATGGTGCTTGGCCCTAAGAGCCATTTTGAGAGCTGCAAGTATTTAGCCCTGTCACTCAAGCTTCATATATATTAGTTAGATAGGTCGTATCTAAATGGTGTCTGATGCTGTACCACCAACTTAGTCGCATACGTGGTCAGTTGGCTCAAAAAGATTTGAGCGTGTCTGACGGCTTACTCTTGGCCGCCCGCAGCCTTAGGGGCAAATTACCAGACCATCGCCTGACCTGGCTAAACCGCGAGTTGCTCGGCTACCGACCTGAAGATCTTGAAGCCCTCGGCGAGAAAGAGACCAAAAGACCAAGTTTCTCCAAGATAGTTCAGCTTTTGGCCCCAGTGAAGAAGCCACCAGAAATAGAAGTGCCGGTCTATCGATTTCTCAGCGGTACTTGGGGACGTCTTGAAGACGGCGGTAAGCTGACAAAGGTGCGCGAGCCGCAACTAATCGAAAAAAGTATTTTTTGCAACATTGGCATGCAGCAACTAGAAGCTCAGTTAGCTGAGATGGACGATCCGATGGACGGCCTCTTCTCAATGAGTTTTGATCAGCAGACCGGTGCTGAATTCTATTGTTACTCGCGCGAGTTGGTTAGAATACAAGAAGCCGTGAGAACCAAACTTACTCAATTTATAGATGATTCCATCAGCGAACTGCACCTATCGCCGAATAGTGACTAACAAAGCACCAGCTTTTGGTCTGCTGCTGTTGGCGCTATTGCAATCGCTATTGATAGTTAGCCCTTTTAGCTGTCAGCCGGCTGCGGCTGATTCACTTTCGCTGCCAGATCAGTTGAGCCAGTTAGAGCGTAGCCAAGGCATCTCGCCTAACCCAGGGCAATCTATAATAGACAGGCTGCAAACCCTTGAATTAAAGACTTTCGGAAACAGCGGTAATGGTTCAATTTTTGAAAGACTAAACCGCTTAACCAGTAGACAGATTTTGCCGGCAGCCAATACTGTGATCGCCGAGCCCGATTCAGCCAAACAGCAAAGGCTCAATGCCCTTATGCAATCAGCAAACTTAACTCGCTCGATGATTACAGCCAACACCTACCCGACTCACTTTTTTCGCATTGAAGAGGCAAACAGTGAGCCTAGCAGCGAAGACTATTTAGCGAGCGTTCTTACTGCTTCAAAAAATCGTGTCTTCAAGTTTGAAGCAATGCCTGTGCCTGTCTACATAACGGCCACAAGCGATGCCGGCTACTCAAACGCCGTGATGGCAGCTTTTGGCGATTGGGACCGACGCTCAGAAGGAATGATCAGGTTTGTTCCGGTTGCCCAGGCTAATGCAGCAAGAATTCGCGTTACCTGGAGCCACCTGGGCCTAAAATCTGACAAAGACAGCAATCTCGGCGCACACACAATGACGAAATGGACGAAGAAACCCTCTGGTCGGCTATCTTTGCTTTCAGTAGGGGCCATTCCAGTTCCGCTCTATATTCCTAGTGCTGGACCGAAATATACAGTGCCGCCGCAAGTAATTGAGGTCAATCTTGACTTAGTTGAGAGCAACGAAGCTGATTCTCGTTATATCACCTTACGCAATATTGTCGCCCACGAACTCGGTCATGCCATTGGCTTGCTGGGACATAGCCCAGCCAAAGGAGACTTGATGTATCCGGTCACCGACGAACATTCACGCATTTCACAACGCGATTTAAATACAGTGAGACGGCTCTACGAGAAGAAAACAACCGTTCCGCTTTAGGCAAAGTTTTAATTGCGATATGGGGCAATACCAAACTGACCACGCAAATCTGAATCTAGCTGCTTGATCTGCATCTCTAAACTTTCAAGATTGGCCTTGCGGGCCATCAGTTGAGGCATGATGCCTTTACCGTGCTCATCTTTTACCATCAGATTATCTTGTACCCTTAGATAATCTGAAAAAAGAGTTTTGGCATCGCTAAAATATTGGTAGTACCCGCGGTGCAATTTTTCAGTTTCAGGATAGAGTGGCATCGCCTTCATTTTATTGATGGCCACTTGATATTTGTCGACCAAACCGGTCAATAATTTTTGCGCTTGTATTTTGTTAGGTCCAGGCACAAAAACAGAAAGGCCTTGAGAAAGCAAATTGTCTGCTCTCTCTTTTTCAGAAGGAGACATTTGCGCTTGCTTGCGCACCAAGTCATAGGCGCTAAACCATTGCCGCAGCTGTTGCGGACTAGTGCGACTGGCGTTCCCTGGCATTTGCCCAGAAGACTGCGACATACCTGAATTGTCACCTTTATACTGACTAGAATTCTGATTAAAATTCTGGTTCTGATATTGGCCTCCAATATTCTGGGCCATTGCTGCCAGTGATGAAAGCGGCAAGCTGCAGATCAAAAGAAGAGTTGCTCTGGCTAGCTTCATGTAAGTCGTCCTCAAAAAAAAGTCATGCGCAGTCGATCTCTATATTCTAACTGGCATTTCGCAAATAAGAAGGAGAGATTGGTTAAATGCCAGCCTTGCGCCCCCAGAGGACAGTGTCGACAAGGTAATGATGGGCTGAAACAGACGAAAGGCAGACCATAGCGAACTTTGGATAAAAAGAATTCCCCATCGGCATCAAGACACTTTGGGCAAAATCACCAATGAGATAGACAACTAGCCAAAATGCAGCGAACGAAGCGAGAGTAGGGAGAGCCTTAAGTGCTTTGGCTGTAAAAATATTGGTTGTCGATTGCATCTCTTCAAAATGCCAAGAGATAGCAAGATATTGCACAGCATGAAAAATTGTCACTGTGATAAAGCCGATAAAGTAAAACTGAATAGAAAGAAAGCCAAACCAGTGAATGGCGAAATAAACGAGCAAGGTAAGCAAGCCGCTGCAGTCATATTGCTTAGCGCTGCCATTTGCCAGACGTCTGTACTTGAGCAGCTCCAAATAAAGACCAACCGCCAAGCCAACTCCTGCCAAAATATAAAGTGCCGTCAAAAGTGGTGCCGGAAAGCCGACTGGGATAATAGCGTCGGATGGCTTACCGTGCCAATAGATATAAAGCATATTCCAGCGGCCGATGATAAAGAGAGGCATGGCCAGGTGGTAAGCCCAAAATGAAAGCTTACGTTCAAAATCAGATTCTGAGTCTGGGCGCGCGAAGTAGCGACTAATACCATAAACCTGCCGCAGATAATGAAAAGACTGCCAAACATTTACTGCTGTCATCGCTTCGAGAAAGAAGCCATTGAGAGAAGCAACAATCAAAAATGCCACCACTGCGATATAAGCCGGTGCACCAAATAAGAAATTGACTTTACCCTCGCCGATCTTTCTCGTCAGCCGCGCATAAGTTGCCCAAACGTGCGGCATACTCACAACCTGATTACCCCAGAAAGCCCAGTCAAAAGGTATGTTCGCTCTAAGTCCTGCTTCGCCAAGGAAGAATAAATAAGGTAGATAGAAAGGTAGCCCACCTAAAATAATGAAGGCAACGTCAAACAAACTATTTTTGCCAAAAGTCAAACTCTTAGAACAAAAATTCGTCATTTAGTCACTTTGCCCTCGGTCGTGAGCAAGCACTGCTTGATTAGACGAGACAATATTTGGCTGATCCAATACTACTTTAGTCGACACGAGCTGGCTATCGGTGCCAATTTTGGCAGCAGCAGCAAAATTTACTGCAGCTAAATCGAGATTATATTTGCGTTTCTTTGGATCAGTCAGGCTAATGCCATAGCAACGGTAGCAAACTGCAAGATTGTTCAAATCTCTAGCAATTGTTGGATCATTGGCTGGAAAGCGCAGACGATCGAACTCAAGAATTTTTTGATAACTTTCAATAGCATAAGTAAAAGCTGACATCTCAGAATAAAGAGAAGCGAGCTCAAGAGCGTCTTCGACAAAGCGCTTAGGCTCTTGCTTGGCCAGCCAAAGAATGCGGTAGATCTTAGCAGCATCCTGCTGTTTTCCTAATTGTCTATAAATGGTAGCCAGCTCTCGCGCTGCCGGTAGCAGGTCGGGCTCAATTTGCTGCTTCTTAACAGCGGCTTTGACTAAGTTAAATTTAGCGTCACCAGCTTTCAATTCTAGTTCCTGCCAATGATTGGGCAAGGCCGACTTATTTCTTTCGCTTACAGCCAAAACACTAGAGATACTGGCTACGGAGACAGCGATGGCAAAGACAAGGTTAGCTATTCTCATAAATTCCTTATCTCTGCCTCGTTTGTCTCCGTAGACTTCAGGTAGCTCCCACTTACTCCGGCGGCGCCGGTGGCGGCGGTGGTGGAGGCGGTGGCGGTGGCGGCGGTGGCGGCGGCGGTGGCGGCGGCGGTGGCGGTGGTGGCGGCGGCGGCGGTGGTGGCGGCGGCGGCGGTGGTGGCGGCGGCGGCGGTGGTGGCGGCGGCGGCGGTGGTGCAGGCGGCGGCGGTGCAGGCGGCGGCGGCGGTGGTGGAGGTGCAGGCGGCGGCGGTGGAGGTGCAGGCGGCGGCGGCGGTGGAGGTGCAGGCGGCGGCGGTGGTGGTGGTGCAGGCGGCGGCGGTGGAGGAGGTGCAGGCG
>JBBRMD010000013.1:0-115903 GCA_038231015.1 Candidatus Obscuribacterales bacterium | reverse complement strand
GGTTTGAACGACTTGCTAGAATATTTTTAATCAGCGGCCGCCTAGCTGGCGATCTCAGGTATGGGTCTGAGGGTAGGGACTGCAGCACTTGCAATCGTGCCCAGAGAGATAGCAGCTTGAATGAAGTCAGATAAAGCTAAAGCCGCCAACAAAACTTGGTCGGATTTCTTTATTGCAGATATATTTTTACGTACAGACGGCATGTGGTTTCCAAAAGATTCTATGGTGTAAGCTCTAAGCATGACCGCAAACCATAAGTCTGATCAGGCAATTACAATCCTCTTCCTTGGCGACGTAATAGGCAAGCCAGGTAGACTCGTAGTGAAAAAATACTTACAGAGCCTCAAGCCTGATTCAGCCCTCAATACCGGCCATGGTGAAGGGTTTCCCGATTTTGTAGTGGTCAACGTAGAAAACGCCGCACATGGTTTTGGCGTTACAAAAGACAATATAGCTGATTTGAGAGAAGCTGGCGTCGATGTGTTCTCTGGTGGCAACCACACCTTTGATCGCAAAGAGATATTTGATTTTATTGATCAAGAGCCTGCTGTACTTAGGCCAGCTAACTATCCCGAGGGCACAGCAGGTAAAGGTTATTGCGTTATTCAGAAAGGTGAGCATAAGCTCGCTGTAATTAACGTAATGGGCCGCGTTTTCATGGAACCGCTGCAGTCTCCATTCTTGATAGCCGAGCAGTTGGTGGCCAAAGTGAAAGAAGAGACCAATATTATTTTGGTTGATATTCATGCCGAGGCTACTGCTGAAAAAGTCGCTATGGGCTGGTATCTCGATGGCAAAGTTTCTGGGGTTGTGGGCACCCACACCCATGTGCAGACAGCTGATGAAAGGCTTTTGCACAAAGGCACTGCTTTTATTACCGATGCCGGTTGCTGCGGACCCACTGATGGCGTCATCGGCATGGCTGTAGAAGGCGTATTTAGGCGGATGGTCAAGCAATTGCCTTCGCGCTTTGAAATTGCCTCTGGGCCAACGGTTTGCTGCGGTGTTTTAATTACTGTTGACGCTGAAAGCGGAAGAGCCTTAGCCGTTAAGCGCATTAGATTTCATGACGACGGCGATAGCAAAAGTGATTGATCTGCATTTGCACACACACCACTCTGATGGCACTTGGTCGCCAGCTGAACTGGTAGAGTACGCCGTTAAAATCGGCATGAAACATATTGCCATTTCTGACCATGATACCGTCAGCGGTATTGATGAGGGCCTTGAAGCCGCTTGTGGACGTTTGGAAATTATTCCAGCCATTGAGCTAAACACTATTTTCCAAGAAGAAAATGGCGCTAGGCATGACGTTCATATACTTGGCTATTACATTGATAAAGATAACCAGATTTTGGCTTCTGCGATTGCTAAGCAAAAGGCTGCTAGGGCTGCTCATGTGCTTGATTGCATAGAGCTAGTTGCTGCTGCTGGTGTATCAATTAGTCTTGAGTCTGTTCAAGAGTGTGCCGGTAGAGGTGCAATTGGCAAAGCCCATCTTAGCGAAGCGATTGTTAGAGCTGGTGGTGCCCCCGACTTAACTTCTGCCTATGAGAAATTTATGGTGAGAGGCTCAAAGTTCTACGCAGATAGAAAGAGTATCAGCCCTTATGAAGCTGTAGCTGCCATCAAGGCGGCTGGTGGTATTGCCTCTATTGCCCATCCTGGCAAAGAAAAGCATGTGATACCACTGATAGAGGCACTTCACGAGGCTGGATTAAGCGGTGTCGAAGCTTATCACCGAGTGCATTCAGAGCCTTTATTGCGTCAATATCTTCGCTTTGCCAAAGATCACAAAATGCTTGTCACTGGCGGCTCGGACTGCCATGGCCCTTACGAAGAATTTGCCTCGATGATGGGTTCAATTCCGCTACCACCTGAGGTCCTAGAAAACCTCCGCAGCGCCTATCTGAGAGATTAGTTGCCCAGTGCTTTATCGAGTTGTTGATTGAGTGTCGATGTCTCAACTTCACCGATTGAACTCCAGCTCACATTGCCAGTTTTGTTCAAGATGACTTCGAAAGGGATATAGCCCTTGTAGTGGTTTTTGATCAGTGATCGAGCTTGATCGTTTTGGGCATGATCGACGTCAATCAAAATAAATTTGACCGGTTTATTATTTGCTTGGCGATAAAGATCTACTACTCGTTTTGCTTGGCGATTGGTGTTGAGGTCGCCTGAAGCGCCAAAGAAAACAACGGTTGCTTTGCCTGGTTCGAGCTGACAATCATCAAACTTATCGGCCTCAATAGGAAAACCTGAGTCAGTATCTTGTACAAATGAAATGCCTTTCTTTAGCTTCAATTCGTTGGCGGCAAAGGCCGCGTTATCTACATTGAAAACTACGTTGAAAGCAACCGCTGTTGTCATAAAGGCAAAAACTGCGGTGCTAATCTTCAAATTCACTTTTCGCTCCTGACTTTTCGTCTCTGTATTGTCATCTCAGTATTGTCGTCTCTATACTATCGTCCCGGCTATGCTAATTATAGACAACCCGATGGCAAGGGATGTTCCCAAGGCGGTGCTCATTGCCTTTTTATACCTGCTCGGGGCAAGCTCTAGTCGTTGCTTTTGAAATCGCTGGCTTTGACGCCGTGGACAAAGCGTGACCATTTTTGCTGCTCATAGCTCATGGAATACTCGTAAAGGCTATTGAGCAGCCTAATGCCAGAACTAGAGGCACCCTCAAAAAAATAAATCACTTCTGGGCCAGTTTCGATTTTTGAGCCGCTCTTTTGGGCGTTGATAACCATTTCGGCTTCTTGAGGTAAGCGAATTTTGCGCCCAAGGTTGAGTGGCGGCGATTGCCTGCCGCTAGCCGAAGAGATGTCAACTTCGCAGTGAATAACTTGATCAACTGCCGAACTGGGTGGCTTCTTCAGCCGTTCCCAGAGCCAGAGCGAAAGCGCCTGGTTGGCTGGCAACTCAGGAACGCGGTGCAAAAACTCGGCAAATGCCTCTAGGATCATTACTCGATTTAGGTAAGGGTTGCAGGTGATGGGCTTCTTAGCGACTATAGCACGGGGGAAGTAAAGTGGGGCGCCGTTCCCTAGTAAATAGGCTGCTGGCGGTTGCTTTCGAGCTATTTCGATGGGCATAACGCTAAGATTTAGGAAATTAAACTTTATGCCTTCTATATTGATAGGCAAATAAGGTTATAATTCTCGTACTTGAGGACGTACTTAGCTCAAGAACCCTTTTGATGCCATCCAATAAACTCTACGAAGCCGCTACGGCGCTTCCGAACGTCATTTTATACAGTTGGCATCTCTGGGCAGTTCACGGTCGACGACCGCTATGTCTGTGGAGATAGGTCATTTTAAATTCTCTCGTCAGCACTCACCGAGATAAAGTCTCAAGCAAAATGATCTCAGATCTGCTTGTAGAGCGGTTTCTTCCCCGGGTTTTCAAACCTGGCCAATATCTTGGAAATGAATGGGGTGCAAGACGCAAGCCTTTTACTAGCTGCGATGTGCGCCTAGCGCTTTGTTTCCCAGATATGTACGAACTTGGCATGTCCAATTTTGGCCTGAAGATTCTCTATCAGTTGGTCAACGACTTCGAAGGCCTTTTAGTTGACCGTTCTTATGCGCCAGCATCTGACCTTGAAGCTTTGATGCGTGATTCTAAGCCGCAAATTCCATTATTTGGTTTTGAGTCGCGCCAGCCCCTGTATAACTTTGAATTGCTTGGTTTCTCTCTGCAGTATGAGCTCACCTACAGCAATGTCTTAAACATGCTTGATTTAGCACAGTTGCCAGTGAAAGCGAATGAGCGCACTGAGCTTTTCCCTCTTGTTTTTGGTGGCGGTCCGTCTTCTGTAAATCCAGAACCGATGGCAGCGTTCATGGACTTCTTCATCATCGGTGATGGCGAGCTTGCCATTCCGGCTGTAATGAATATTGTGCGTCAGTTCAAAGCTGAGCATCTAGAAACAGTAACTAGCAAACCCCAATTAGCGCCGCACTACAGACAGTGGCTACTGGCAAAGTTGGCTACTGAGGTCGGTGGTGTTTATGTGCCTTGCCTTTATGATTTGAAAGAAGGCGATGTCGTTGTTACACCGGTTGCCATCGGCCAGATTGTTGATCGGTTGAAAGAGCATTTGCCAGAGCATGCTGAAGCATTAGAACAGTTGCGCGCTGCTGTAATTCCCCAACGTGTTTTGCGGCAGATTGCACCGCTTACCGATAGTAATCAACCAACAACCAATCTTGTTCCCTATCTAGCACTCGTGCACGATCGCGAAACGCTTGAAGTTAGACGCGGCTGCGATCGTGGTTGTCGCTTCTGTCAGCCTGGTTACACTTTCTTGCCTGTGCGCGAGCGCTCAGCTGAAGAACTCGTAGAATTATCCAAAAAAGCTCTGGCTAACTCTGGCCATGAAGAATATTCACTACTGTCATTGTGCGTCAGTGATTACACATCACTGCATGATTCGGTTCGGGCCCTAAACCGCGAACATAGTGTTACGCGAGCTTCTCTTTCCTTCCCTTCTCAGCGTGCTGATCGCATGAATCTGGAGATCGCTGAAGAGTTGAAAGCGGTGCGCAAGAGCGGTATCACTTTGGCGCCCGAAGCTGGTACTGAAAAATTACGCGCTGTCATCAACAAAGGCTTGTCTCATCAGCAGATTATTAGCGCTATAGAAGCGGCTTATCAGGCTGGTTGGGCTTCGGTCAAACTTTACTTCATGTGCGGTTTGCCCTTTGAAGATGATAGCGATTTGCAAGGTATCATCGACATTTTGAAAGAGGCGGAAGTTCATTGCAATGTTATTCGCAATGGTAATACGGCTAAATACAAAAAGGGCATTGAAATTACTTGCACCATCTCTAATTTCGTACCTAAGCCTTTCACACCATTCCAATGGTTTGGTCAGGTTGATCCCCGCGAAACGGCAAGGCGGCACAGTGTCTTAAGAGCGAAACTGAGAGAATCAGGAATGCGCAAGGTCACTTTGAACGTGACTGACCCTGCTATCAGTTTGCTTGAAGCCGCTATTTCGCGCGGCAATCGTACTGTTGGAGAACTAATTTACCGCGCCTGGAAGTCTGGTGCCGTCTTCGATGCCTGGGATGATCGCTATCAGCCAGAGCTTTGGCACCAAGCAGCTGCCTCGCTTTCAACAACTTTAGAAGATTTGGCTTGTCCTGATTTAGAAGTAGGATCGCGTCAAGCATTTGATGTTGTGCATATTGGTTTGCATGATTTCTGGCTCAAGCGTGAATGGGAAAAAGCAGTAAATGCTGTAGAAACAGCGGCTTGTACAGAGAATGTCTGTCATGCCTGCGGTATTTGCACTGAGCTTGAGACGACGCACATTTTGGCTAATCCAATTCCTGCGGTGATGAAGAAAAATCCTTTTGTCAAAGAATTGAACGCCAACAAAGGTGACGCTGAGTCTCATCCTTCACTATTCTTCGTGGCACCAAAAGAAGTCGAGGTCGCTCCTCTAGTCGACAATTTTAAAATCAGATTTGCTTTCACCAAAATTGGTGACCTAAGATTCATCGGTCACTTAGATATGCAAAATCTGCTCATTAGAGCGGCCCGCCGTGCTGCTCTGAAAATGGCATACACGCAGGGTTTTAACCCTCAGCCAAAACTTTCGCTGGCTTGTCCACTGCCGCTGTTCCAAGAAGGACTTCGCGAATTAGCCGATATCGAGCTAACCGAAGAAATGACTTGCGAACAGTTTATGCAGAGACTAAACCAGCAACTGCCTCCTGAAGTACAGATTGTCGGCTCTGTTGAGTTGCCTAAGCTACCGCCAATAAATGGTGATGCCCAAGCTACACCCTCGATAGCGTCGTTGGTCACTGCAGCTCGATATCGGGCTGAATTACACGTACTTCAAGACTCTCTTTTGGACTTAGACTCAAGTTTAAGTTCAGCCGCCGATAAGAAGGCTTCTGCTGATGCACTTGTAGAAGCACTGAAAATCGGTATTAAAGAGCTGATCGATAGCGAGCACCTTTATGCACCGGTGCAAGAAGCTAGCGCGACAGCGAGCAAATCTAGTAAAGAGAAAATCAGGAAGAAAAATGAGTCTAAGAATCCTCAGGGCAAAGACTTAAGGCCGGGTCTTCTTAGCTTGACTCTTGTCTCTACTAGTAAAGAACAAACGAAAACAGAACATTTAAACAATGAGGCACCAACGCTCGAATTTGAGATAGCAACCGGATCTGGAACTGGGCTCAATGGAGTTGGCCATATCAAGCCAACCGATTTGCTAGCGCTGCTTTGTCCGACGCTCAATCTCAGCTGGCGTATTACTCGGCTTGAGGTTTTGACTCAACCGAGCATCAATTTTTCCGATGTGCACTCACACAATTTAAATTCCATTTAGAGGGAAATTATGAGAAAGTCAATCGTCATTTCGGAGCAAGATAATATTGCTGCCTTGCTGGAGAACGACCGAGTGGTCGAATTCTTCGTCAATCGCGGTGAATTGCTTCTCGGTGACATTTACACTGCCTCGGTGGAGAATATTCTCCCCGGTATTGACGCCGCTTTCGTCAATTTAGGCAAAGACAAAATGGGCTTCTTGCACGCTAACGACGTGCCAGGACAAGGTCCTCTTAAAGAGAGACTGGTGCCTAAACAAAAGCTCCTTGTACAAATCATCAAAGAACCTACTGGTCATAAAGGCCCGCGGGTATCTACAGCCATCAGCTTGCCTGGTCGCTTTTTAGTTCTGGTACCAGAAGAGCGGGGCGTTTCAATTTCACGCCGCATTTCTGAAGCCAGAGAAAGAGCCAGACTGAAGTCTGTGGTCAACTTGATGAAGCCTCCAGGCGTCGGCCTAATCATCCGTACTGAAGCCAAAGGCCAAGGCGATCAAGAATTGTTCGAAGACTTCGAACAGCTTTGGGATCGTTGGCAGACAATCGTTTCTGAAGCTGAAGCTTCTATCGGACCAACTCTTATCTATAGAGATCAAGATTTGCTCTTCCGCGTTATTCGCGATGCTTACTCGCACGAAGTGAGTGAGATCATTGCTGATAGTCCAGAAGGTCAAAGACGTGCTCAAGAATATTTGAGTGGTTGGGCCAGCAAGCAGACCAAAGTTTCCTTCCATACTGATGAAGTTCCACTGCTCTTGGCTAAAGGAATTGACCGCGAAATCGAAGCGGCTCTTTCTGACCGGGCTGAACTTCCATCTGGTGGTCACCTCAACGTTCAACCAACTGAAGCATTGACAGTAATTGACGTTAACTCTGGTCGTTTCACTAGTTCACGTACGCAAGCTGAAACAGTTCGTCGTACCAATCTGGAAGCTGCTCAAGAAATTCCAAGACAATTGCGCTTGCGCAATATTGGTGGCATGGTCATTGTCGACTTTATCGATATGGATAGCCGTAAAGACCAGCAACAAGTTCTAGAAGCATTCCAACGTGCCCTTGAAGAAGACAGAGCCAAACCACAAATCGGTCAACTGTCTGATCTCGGTTTAGTTGAATTGACTAGACGTAGACAAGGACAAAGCTTGAGAGAGCTGTTCTCGATCAAGTGCCAAAGCTGCGTCGGCCAAGGTGTGATTCCACAGCTTGAACTTGGACCACCAGAAGATCGTCGCATCATCGCCTTTAGAAATCGCGACGAAGAAAATCGTCGTGGTAAATCTCGTGGTGGCAGCGGCCGAGGTGGTAATCAACCACTCAAGGCAGCTAGTGCTGTAAGTGGTCGCGTCATGCCTAACCGTGATAACGGCCACAGTCACGACAATGATCGCTCACACGGTCATGACCTGCATGATGCTCACGATGAATCTTCAGATCACGGACACGAATTCGATGATGTGCCAGAAGAAATTCTTGCTCAAATGCCAGAAGATTTGCTTGATGCAAGAGCAGCAGGTAAGTCGCTCGGCAAGCGTGGCAGTTTTGACGGTGACAGCGAAGATTATGCTGGACACGGTGAAGACGAGCACGAAACTCCTTCATTGAGCGTCAAACGTCCGAGTCTTACCGATGAAGATGATGACTTCTCTGATGAAGGCAATGATGACGGTAGCGACCAAGACATGGCTGCCGATCTCGCTCGTAGTGTTTCTGCTGTAGAAAGCGTCTACCAAGAAATGGATTCACACTCAGGTGCTCACATTGAAATTGATAAGGTAGTTGAGGCAACTATCATCACCAATGACTTTCTCGAGCCAGTAGAGCTAGATGAAAGTAATTTGGATGACGGTCAAGTGGCCTTAGAAGTAGAAGCGATTAGCGAATCTGCTTCTGTCTCTGATGAGCATCAGCCTAACGATGATCACCCAGGGCATAGTGCAGTGGAAGAAATTCCAGAAACACCAATTGCTGCTGAAGTTGATCCAGTTACTGGTATCTACCGCCTAAAAACTAAAGCAGAACAAGAAGAAGCTGATCGTCAGCAACATGTTCTTGACCAACAAAATCATGAGCATGACAATTCAGAATCTCACTCTGATTCGAATGGAACGCGGCACAATTCTGCTGAGCAACCAAACTTCAACTCTGAAGATGAAGCTGCTCATTCAGGTGGCGAATTCAGCCAGTTGCGTATTCCAATTGCTAGCACTGCTTCTGTCTCTGATTCTCCATCTGGAGACGATGAGGGTGATCGTCCTTCCACCGAATATGGTGGCGATGATTTTCGACACGAGCAAGAATAACGCTTAGATAACTGATAAAAGAAAGGCCCTTACCGAATGGTGAGGGCCTTTTTGTAAGCTATTTTGTTGTCAAAGATGGGCTCTTTTGGTCGCTTCAACAAATTTAGAAGCCTGTACTTAGAAGCTCGGTCTCTTTTGTCTTGCCATGGTCAAGCTATAACCAAAGCGAACACCTGGAGCTATAGCTTCAGGGCTGAGTAAGCTCACTTCGACTACAGCACCTTGATCAGATTCGAATAGTTGATAGATGGCGTTGCGATCTTTGGTGAACTGTTGTTCTTCTACAAAGAACGCGCCACCAAATTGACCCTTGCCGACAAAGACTAAATAAGTAGATTTGCTTGATGGCAGTGTGATAACAACACAAGCGGTGCTAGCACTGGTGACAAACCAATTCATCACATGATCGAAGTAGGAGCGGCTATCGAGGTTGTCTTCGCGTTCTAAAGCTAGACCGAGAAATAGTGCCGACATTGCCAGAGCTGCTTCATCTGGCAGGTCATACATAGTCACCAGTGTGTCTGGTGCTTCTAAATCTGTCAGCGTTAATGAAAGTGATTCTTCGGTCGCTTTTGCTTCAGGGTTCGACTTGCATCCGTATATGCAACCAACTGCTCTGCCGTTATAAAGCAAAATGGCAGCGCGTGACATTTTTGATTCAGAAGTAGCTTTGAGGCAACCAGTGCGCATGCCACCTTCGACATCGGTGATTAGCCATTCGAGGTCGTAGTCAGAAATTTTGAAGGTTTTCAAGCTTTCTAGACTTTCTTGATCTGGAGGCGGCATCAACAAGTCGATGGCCCGTCTTAAGCGGAATCTTTTTTGCGGTGTATGTTGATTTGGCGCTTCCCACTGCTGTTCTGCATTTGAGCCAGTAGAGTACTGATCTTGTGGTGGAGCGTAAGCCATGTCGGCCTGTTGCGGCAAGATTGGTGAATTGGTGCCGGTCTGATATGGATTATTGTTGCCAGTTTGGTAAGGGTTGTTGCCAGTTTGGGACTGATTGCTGGTCTGATAAGCCTTGGTTGCTTGACTTTGCGCCTGAGCTTCAGCTGTGTCGTCAAGACCGCGATAGGTGCGTTGTTCTTGAGACTTTTGCTCGTAAGCTTCGTCCAGATTTTCTAGCTTATGGTCTTGCCAGTTGACGCCGCCGGCTGCGGAGGCACCGGGAACGCCGCGATTGCCTTGAAAAATTGGTGTCAGCAAAACTCTATCTTTATGGACGCAAACAAACT
The DNA here is from genome assembly GCA_038231015.1 of Candidatus Obscuribacterales bacterium. Lineage (GTDB taxonomy): Bacteria > Cyanobacteriota > Vampirovibrionia > Obscuribacterales > Obscuribacteraceae. The sequence continues at coordinate 106,018 of JBBRMD010000013.1, read as the reverse complement.
GCGCCAGAATTTCGTCGCCGATTTTGAGTGTGGCTGTGGTTTTGATAAATCCTGGCAGGTTGTCTTTTTTAATTACGACTTCGTAGCCGCCTTGGTCTGCACCTTTTACTGTGCAAACCACATTTTGTCCTGCTTTGTACCCCGTCACCTTCCAGGGATTTATTTTTGCCATTGTGATTCCCTAGTTCCACAGAAATGAACAGACAGGTTTTTCGGTTGATAAAAGGCCAATTTAACCTGTATGTATCTCAGAACGCTCGACCCTACCTATTAATATTACAGGAAAACCTTCCCGATCAGGTAATCACGCGCCTTTTCCACAAGAAAGCTAAACTTTTTCAGTAAATCTCCATGACTTTTCCTTCCCGCTGCTTGGCAAGAAATCTCGTTTTCTTCCTTCAATTTTACTAATGAAGGCTCAACGCATGATGATGGCTCACTTTGTTTGGTCTTATGGCATTTCAAACAGCTGCCAAAACAGGCAGGGTCGATATCCATCCAGGTATTGCAACGAGGGCAGCAAACTTTTGAGACTGAACCAGAGGTGGGCCCAAGGGGAAACGAGCAATTAGTGCAAACTAAACGATCGCTGCTGCTAGAGCCACTTGAGGACATCTCTTTTTCGGACTTTTCAATTCTGACAGGAATATCCATGGCGCTCTCAGGCCTCTTCTTCGATTATTGGCGCTTGGCGCACGCTCTATATCGATTCTACTTCAATTAATTGAGCAAACTGTCTACCAACGGCCAATTCCATTTGGTTGCGGCTGACAATTACAGGGCCGCCAGGAATATTTTTTTCTATGTTTACCACTGCGCCTTGGGCAATGCCAAAGCGAAGTGCTTGAAGGGTGACATCATCACCTTCGGTATTCTTGATAGTGACTTTTTTGCCCTCGATGGCCTCAGCGAGTGTCATTTCATTTTCTCTTGAGTTTGCAATTAGGGCAGAGGCCAAAAATCTTGAACTGGGCATCGATTACTTCGAAGTTGTAGCGCGAACCAATTTTTTGTCCGGCTTCTTCAAGGAAGTGATCTTCAAATTCTAGTGTTAGGTTGCAGCCCGTGCAAATAATGTGCTGGTGAGGCAAGGTATCTTGCTTCAACTCATAGTGCTTGTGACCCTCAGCAAAGTCTAGTTCACGCAACAGGCCTAGAGATGAAAGCAGCTTTAGAGTGCGATAGGCTGTGGCTAAAGAGACGTTAGAGCCCCGCTCTAAAAGCTTGGCATGCAGCTCTTCGGCCGATAAATGTTCGCCGTGAGGTTGCTCGCGGAAAATCTGGAGAATAGTCTCGCGCTGAGCCGTAATGCGATGGCCGCGTTTGCGTAAACTGTCAAAGACAGGATCTTGCCCAAGGCTCTCGACCGCAGGCAATTTGTCATCGTCTTTATCAAGGCTGTCAGAAGTTTTTTTAGCGCTGTTCATTATGTCGCCGATCATACATCAAGGTGGCAGCCCTGAGGGCGTGCCTCATGACTATTATTTAGCATTCTCACTATTTAGCCAAGCTAGTTTTTTGGTCTAAATATTGTTTGAGGTACGCTCCTGTATAAGATTGCTTCAAGCTAGCAATTTTTTCTGGAGTGCCGGTGGCTACAACTGTGCCGCCTTTGTCTCCGCCTTCAGGTCCAAGATCGACTACCCAGTCGGCCTGCTTGATGACATCAAGGTTATGTTCGATGATCAAGACAGTATTTCCGGAATCGGCTAAGCGGTTCAGTACATGCAAGAGCTTGTCGACATCATGGAAAGACAAACCAGTAGTTGGTTCATCTAATATATAAATTGTCTTGCCAGTTGAGCGCTTACTCAATTGCTCTGCTAGTTTTACTCGTTGAGCTTCGCCACCTGAAAGAGTTGTGGCCGGCTGACCGAGCTTGACATAGTCGAGACCGACTTCCATCAGAGTGGCCAGCTTGGCTTGCGCTTTGGGTATGTTCTCGAAGAATTGCAAACCGTCTTCTACAGTCATTTCTAGCACTTCGCCAATCGATTTTCCTTTGAACTTCACTTCAAGGGTTTCTCTGTTGTAGCGAGCACCTTTGCATACATCACAGGTGACAAATACTGAAGGTAGAAAGTTCATTTCGATCTCGTTCATACCTTCGCCATGACAAGCTTCGCAGCGCCCGCCTTTGACGTTGAAAGAGAATCGACCTGGCAAATAACCACGCGCTTTTGCCTCGGTCGTCATCGAGAAGACTTCTCGTACTATGTCGAAAAGACCGGTGTAGGTAGCCGGGTTCGAGCGCGGGGTGCGGCCGATGGGAGATTGATCGATATCAATTACTTTGTCTAGAGCCTCGACGCCTTTCACTGCTCGCACCCCTTTCGGTGCTGGCACAGTACGTCCGAAGTAATGGCGCAAGTGTTGATAGAGTAGGTCATTGACCAAAGTAGACTTGCCCGAGCCACTCACACCGGTCACTGCGACAAGTTTGCCAAGGGGAATTTCTACAGTGATATCTTGCAGGTTATTGAGAGTCGCGCCCTCTACTGTAAGGCTTAAACCATTTCCAGCTCTGCGCTTCTTCGGGACGTGGATTTTTTTGCGCCCACTTAGGTAGGCACCAGTAGAGGATCTAAGCGACTGTAAAATTTCAGGCAATTGCCCTTCAGCCACTAACTCACCGCCGTGAACACCGGCACCAGGACCGATATCAATTACCCAATCAGCTTCTCTAATTGTGTCTTCATCGTGTTCGACCACAAGCAATGTGTTGCCTAAATCGCGCAGACGCTTCAAAGTTTCGATTAAGCGTGAATTGTCTCGTTGGTGCAAACCAATTGATGGTTCATCTAAGACATAGAGCACGCCCGATAGCCCTGAGCCAATTTGAGTAGCCAAACGAATACGTTGAGCTTCGCCCCCTGAAAGTGTTCCAGCCTGCCGATCAAGAGTCAAATATGATAGTCCGACATCGTTGAGAAAAGTGAGACGGGCAGTGATTTCAATTAGTACTTGATGAGCAATAGTTTTGTGTCTAGCCGTCAACTTGTCAGGCAAAGCAGCAAAGAATGCGATAGCTTTTTCGACAGAAAGATTGCTGATGGTAGCAATCGATAACGAGCCTACTTTGACCGACAAACTCTCAGGCTTCAAGCGCGCACCATTACATGCAGCACAAGTCATTTGAGTCATGTAATTTTCAATGTCAGCGCGCACTCTGTCTGAGTTTGATTCTTCATGGCGGCGCTTGAGGTTGTTGATTACACCTTCAAACGGTTTCTTGTATTCCCAAAATTCGCGACCATCGAAAGAATCGTGACCGAGTTTTATCCGGTCGACTCCCGAGCCATAAAGAATAATTCCTTGTTGGGCCTTGGTAAGTTTGTCGAAAGGTGTATCAACAGAGAACTTGTAGTGCTTTGCCACCGAGGCTAAAAGCTGATCGTAATATGGATTGTTGGTTTTTGACCAAGGATAGATAGCGCCCGCTTTGAGAGTTTTCGTGCCATCAGGCACAGCTAAAGCGGGATCAACTTCGAAACTACAACCTAGGCCGTGGCACGAATCGCAGGCGCCATAAGGACTGTTGAACGAAAAAATTCGAGGCGAAATTTCGGCGAAACTGATGCCGCAGGCTCCGCAAGCAAAATTTTCAGAAAATAGCATCTCTTTGCCAGAGCCACTACTGGAGGAATTGGCTTCGGTTTTTGCATCTGCTTTAGAATCGTTTTTTGATTTGCCTGCGGGTTTGCCTTCTGATTTAGTTTCAGGTTTGCCACCGCCAACAGTATCAACCAGTACGTTCGATTTGCCCCATTTTAGGGCCAATGAAAGGCTGTCTGCCAATCTTGATTGAATGCCCTTTTTTATTACAAGGCGGTCAACCACCAGATCAATAGAGTGCTTCTTGTTTTTGTCGAGCTTAATTTCGTCTTCAAGCTCAAGTACATCGCCGTCAACGCGCACTCTGACAAAGCCTTCTTTGCGCAACTCGGTGAAGAGTGATTGATATTCACCTTTCTTGCCTGATACCAAAGGCGCAAGTATTTGTATCCTGGTACCGTCGGCCATCTCAAGTACTTGATCGACGATTTGATCTATTGTTTGTGGATTGATAAGGCGATCACACTGAGGACAGTGAGGTGTACCCGTGCGTGCGAAAAGCAAGCGCAAATAATCGTAAATTTCAGTAACAGTTCCCACTGTTGACCGCGGGTTATGACTGGTTGATTTTTGGTCGATTGAGATTGCCGGAGATAGGCCATCGATGCCATCGACATCGGGCTTATCTAACTGTCCAAGAAACTGCCTAGCGTAAGCTGATAACGATTCGACGTAGCGCCTTTGGCCTTCGGCAAAAATCGTATCAAATGCCAAAGACGATTTTCCGGAGCCACTTACGCCAGTAATAACTACCAGCTTGCCTCGTGGAATCTTCACGTCTATATTTTTTAGGTTGTGCTGCCTGGCCCCACGTACGACGATATTGTCATGTAGGTGAGAACCTTTGCGGTTGGTCTCGCTTAACATCTCTTTCTTTATATTGACTTCAAACATATCTTAGCCTGATTAGGCAGAGGTTTCCCGCAGTTCTAAGAAACAATTTTGAAATTTGCTTAGGGAGAGTCTCATTAATTTACAAATTTCTCGCACATCAGCCTGTGTGTTCTGTTTCGGCTCTTTTGAGCGGGGGTAGATGAATGTAGAGCGTTCTTTATGTGGCGCCGTGGAGGCTTGTATCAAATGTGGCCAAATGGCAAGGGCAAGGGTGGCAAGGGGGAATCATCAGAGTCTGGCGACGGCGATGAACCGAAACCTCGTAAAAAACCACGTGCCACGCGGACAAAGTTAAAAGCAATGACAGCGGAAGCTGCCAAAGCCTTGCAAAATACTGGCGACTTGCCTTCAGCTCAGCCACCTCTTTCTCCCGAGGAGCTGCTGGAAGCAGAGATCTTCCGTGCGGCCGATCAAGCCTCGGCTGACCAACTGGCTAGAGAAGAGGCTGCTCGGGCTAGTGGACCAGAATTTTTGAAGATTTCAGAGAACTCGGTCAGTTTAGATGATCAGCTCTCAGGTGTTTGGAAGGCCCGTTTGATGGGTGGCACTAAACCAGCTCCGCAAAACGCATCGATACCATCGGCTGCCAATCGTGGAGCTATGGAAGCTGTAGAAAGAGCTCGCACTAATGCTCAGCACGAATCGATGATTGGCATCGTCGACCGCATGTTCGATCAGTTTCAGAATTTAGCTTACGACTTTAATCAAGTCGCATCGGCTTCTGATCTTGAATTAACTTGGATTCGCCCTAGTATCAATCGAGAGAACATTGGTAGTTGGCACCAAGGCTCACAGTATCTATCAGTGTTCAATGGCCGCATTTCGACCAGGTATTGGACCTTGGTGGTGCGTGGAAGCTCTGAGTACATTACCTCACATATTATCCCTGCAGATAAGCTTCTTACATTCAATGCCGCTCCGGCGAACTATATGCCGATGTTTGAAATGGTGCCATATTTTGATGGTGCCATGGTTTATTGGAGTGCTGGTCAGAAGCAGTTGAAAACTGAGGACATTCAGCAGGCAGCCAGAGCGGTGTTGGATAGCTTGGTACAAGTAGCTCAAGAAGACATGCCGCCGACTAAGCCTATCGACATGTTCGCACCAGCAGTTTTGCCTGCAGATGCTCCTATACAAAAGAGTGCTCCTGCAGAGCCCACTGTGAGTATGCTCGGTGGTGACATTGATTATTCTGAGCGGTATCGGCAACATTTCTCTGGTGATTCATCAGCAAATGTTGGCGCACCGCCTAATCCGTTTTCAGCGCCTTATCCAAATAGTACCAATACTTCTGTCAATAATACTTCTGTCAATAATAATTCAGTTAACAACTTCCGGCAGTTCGCACCTAACCAGCCTAATAATCAAGCTTCTAGCCAAGGCGGTCCAGCAGCTAGTGCTGACGATTGGAAGCCAGTGGTACGCAATGTTAGAGGAGCGGCCGGACCGCAGCCATTGCAGCCGCGTCAGTTTCAGAACCCAACCGCTGACCCTTCTTCAAATTCGCCGTCTTCTCCACCGTCTGCGCCTATGTCTTCGCCCCCATCATTTGCGGCACCAGCGCCGCCTTTTGCCGCCCCTGCTTCTCGTCCTCCCAGTCAAGCTGATGATGGTTGGCGCGGTGTAGATTCTACAAGCCCAGTGCAACCTGCCAACGCTCCAGCGCCAAGTTTCAAGCCAGCGTTTCCAACAAAGCCAGCTTCATCGCCTTCTTCTAATTCTAATTCTTCTGCTAACAGCGATTCGTTGGCAGGTGGCTCCCAGTCTATGTCTGGCCAGCGGCCAACAGTGGGCTCTGGTGTACCTGGTGCGCCGTCTAGTGATGATTGGAATTTTGTGCCGATAGAAAAGCTACCGAAGGAGCTAGCGCAGAGCGATACTGGTCCTCTGGCTCCAGTTAATTTCCCCGCTAATCTCTTTGCTGACATGCCACCAAGTTTAGGCTTCCCTAGCGGCGCAGCACCTAGTCCAGGCTTCACTCCAGCTCCGGCCCCCTCTCCTAATCCAAGTACTAATACTAATGCTAACGCTGGATTTTCGCCTACTTCAAGTTCGGCTTCAAATGCCAGTCTCGGCGGTCAAACATCTGGTGAAGGTCTAAATCCGTTTGCTCGGCCGTTTGGTGCATCAAATGCTGCTGCTAAGTCACAGCCTCCAGCTTCTTCACCTTCTCCAGCGTCTTTAGATTCTGCGGCGCCACCGGCAGTGCCAATGCAACAGCCTTCTAATCTTCCACTAGATGATGACGAGAATGATGCCAATCCTTTTTATACACCGCTTGCTGTATCAACTCCAAATTTGAGCCAACCACCTGCGCAGCCACCAGCGTCGCATCCTGTGCCGCCGCCAGTGCAAGCACCGAATGCGCCGATGCCTTCACCATTGCCTCCAGTAATGCCGGATCAGGTTGCGCAAGGACAGGCCAGCGTTGACACTGCTAGTGGTGCTTCTCCTTGGGGTCAAGCCCCGGCACCGTCTCAAGGTGGCAATAAGGCTGATTTCAATCCAACGGCAAGCAGCACAGAAACGCATATGATTGCTCCACCTTGGGCGCCAATGCCCGTTAAGGAGTCAACTAGTAATTTCTTCGAGCCTGCTGTTGAAATCGACGAAACCAAAACTGTTGAGATTGCCACGACCGGTCAATTTAGCGCTGATCGTTTCGCTTTTGACATTGCCAATCAAACTTTGCCAGCCGCTGATCTAAATCGCGATGTAGAACAGTTGGACGATTCAATGACCGAGCCGGTTGTTGAGCATATGATCGAGCAGATTGCTGCGCATATGGCTGAGCAAACGATTCAGCTTGAGGAAGAAGCTCGGGTAATCGAGGCGCCAGCTCAAGAGGAAGAAGCTCCAGAAGTCGAAGCACTTGCTCAAGAGGAAGAAGCTCCAGAAGTCGAAGCACTTACTCAAGAGGAGCAGACTTCCGAAGTTGATGCTTTCTCGACTGAAAAAGAGAATGAGGCAAAGACTAATCAAGCGGATGATGGTTTATCCAGCGGTTCCGATTTAGGTAATACCGAAGACTCAAGCACCGAAGACTCAAGCACTGAAGACTCCGATATTGAAGACTCCGATATTGAAGACTCCGATATTGAAGACTCCGATATTGAAGACTTGAGTCCTGACTCTATTGATAGCACTGCTGACGAGCTTGAAGTGATTGATGAGTCAAAACAAGAGCACGAAGCAGAAGATGAGCAAGAGCAAGCTAATCGAAAAGAAGAATCTGATCAAGTTGCCGATGAACTTGCCGACGAACTTGCTGAAGATGAACTTGCCGACGAACTTGCTGAAGATGAACTTGCTGAAGACGAACTTGCAGACGAACTTGCAGAAGATGAACTTACTGAAGGCGAACATGTTGAGGACGAGCTAGAAGAGAGTGCTGTGTCCGCCATAAATCTCGATGCAGACTTGCGGGATAGGGCAATCGAAGTCGAACAAGACAACGAAGTTGATGAAGTCCAAGTAGACCAGGAAGGCGAAGATAAGCCAGAAAGTTCCTTTGATGACGGCGACGAGGATGACAGCGACGAAGATGCCGAGGACGAAAATAACAAAGAGATAGAGGATGAGGCAAAATCTGACCTTGATCCTGAACTATCTCTTGAGCTAGATTCTGAGATGCAGTTGGCCCGTGACGATGATCATGATCGCTTAACCGAAATAGAAGAAGAAACAGTTGAGTCAATTGCCGAACTAGAGGAAGAGTTGGCTCAGTCAACTGACGATCTAAGTCAATCTATGAATCCGTGGTGTGGGCCGGCAGATAGTGACCAACCGAATTCGGCGGAGGAGTCTCAATCTCACCAGGCTAGTGGGTTCGAGCATGACCAAGGTGAGATGCTCACCTTGCCAGCCTTCCCTAGCTTCAGCCCTATTTCAGCGTCTTTAGGTGGCGCCGCACCATTGATAGTGGCAAGTAGCGAACATTCGTTGAAGAGTGAAATTGATAGAGTTATTTTTGCTTTTGATAAAGAGCTGGAGCTGATTTCAACCAAGGGTTCTGATGCTTTCGCTCGGCGCGATTTAAAAGGTGCGGAGCATATGATTAAGCTTGCTGAGATGATTAGTGAGTATAAAGAGGGCTTAGCCAAACTCAAAAATGAGTACGACAAAGACCTCACTTAAGCATGCAAACTACTGAGTGGTACTGTTACTGCTAGTGTCGCTTGAATCTTGGCTCGGTGGCAAGGCTGGTTGCAAGTTTTCCTGACCTGGCTGCTGCCCTTGGTTGTCGTTGGTGGGCTCTGAAAATGGCGAGACGTTATCTTCTGGCCCACCTACTAAGGCTTTAACAGTGAACGCTAGAAACTGACTGATAGCCTCGGCGTTACTGATAATGCCTATTAATGCTATAGAAAAGATGAGCGAAGTCAGTGCCACCACTATTAGTTGCTTGCCTCTGCTGAGGCTGCGCTTTTCTGGGATGCCGTGAAGTGTAATGCTACGTTTGCGTTTTTGTTTTGTCGCTTCTACTAAGTCTTTCTTTGATGGAATCTTTTTCTCAATAGTTTTTTTCGCTTCAGGCCGTTTTTGTTCTGCCGTTCTCTTTGGCTCTGCTTTTACTTCAATTTTTTGTGACTGAGAGCGGGCTTTCTCTGCACTTGCTAAATTGTCATACGTTTTTTTGAGACCGGTTGACGAGACCTTTGCTTTGTTGGGTTTAACGATTGGAATTGGCAGCTCGGTGGTTGGCTTCGCACTGAGGGCTGCTTCAAGGTCTTTACGCATTATGCCGAGCGACTGATAGCGATTTTCTGGTTGCTTGGCCATGGCTGACATGATAATTTTTTCCAGACTAGCGGGAATTTCTAAGTCTGGTCTGATTTGAGCAAATGGTGCGGGATCGTCTGATATTTGTTTGGTCATGGTATCGGCGTAGTTACGGCCCAAAAAGGGCACTTTGCCAGTGAGGCTCTCGTACATAACTATGCCGAGCGAATAAATATCCGACCTGGCATCTACCGGTGCGCCCATACATTGCTCTGGGCTCATATAAATTGGCGAGCCCCAAACTTCGCCCATACGGGTTAGTTTCTGTGCTTCTTCTGCCATTTTCGCGATACCAAAATCTACCACCTTGACGTAATCGGTGGTGGCACCTTGACGCGTCAACATGATGTTGCCCGGCTTGATATCGCGGTGAATGGCGCCTTGTCTGTGGGCGTGTTCAATGGCGGCGCAGACTTGCACAAAAACATCCTGAAATCTCTCTGGTTCCAAATGATTTTCGCGGCCGAGCAGATCAGTGAGATTCTCTCCCACCAAATAGTCCATCACAAAGTAGGGTTGGCCTTTAGCGCTAGAGCCGTAAGCGTGCAAATTGACGATGCGAGGATGGTTGAGACGGCTGAGAAGTTCGGCCTCTCTTTGAAAACGTTTTACCACCATGTCGTCGGTCATGCCAGCTGTACGCAGTGTTTTCACTGCTACGATTTTGCCGGTGTCTTTTACTTTGGCTTTGTAAACAACGCTCATACCACCGCGGCCGATTACACTGAGAACCCAATAGCGGCTACCGAGAGTGGCACCCACGAGCAGGTCGCGAAAGTCATTCGGAATATGAATGCGATAAAGGGGTGGCTTGCCGGTATGGGGAAGCGTTAGCAGTTGCTGTGCTGGCGATCTTGCATAGTGCGGCATCTGCTGAAAAGCTTACCTGATGTTTAAGGGGCGATGGCATTGACTACAATTTGTACGAACCCGAGCATCAAACCAATTAGCCCGCCGAACAATTCTAAGACCTTCAATTCTTGACTGCAAATTCGTTTGACTAGGGCTTCTAGCTGCTGAGCTGTAAACAGATCGATTTTAGTGGCGATCAGGTTATACATACCCAGTGCTGGGATAGCCTTCTCTAGAAGTTCGCCAAGCTCACGTTTGAGATACGAATGGGAAAATACTGAAAGATCGTTTTTGGCACGCTCAAGCCAGGCTTCTGGAATTGATTCAGGATTGAACCTGACAATTGATTGCCGCACAGCGCTCATTGCTTCACCTTCAACTTTGCGAACTGAAAGTAAAATATCGGCCTTGTGTTCGACTAAGAAAGACTCAACGAAAGAAACCATGTTGGCTTTGAACTTAGCGATACTTTGCAGTGGCATTGAACTAAGGTCAAAATTAGCAATCTGTATGGCTATTTGATCTTTGATACCAAAACGTTTTGTTAGGTCAGCAATAAGCTTCTCTGACTCTTCAGGTTCTTTTTCCAGATAGTTGCGACACTCGTAGCAGACTCTTTTAACGCCGATAATCTTTGCCAAAATTTTGTATGGAGTACTGGCATGTGCATTGATCGACTCATCCAACGAACTGATGTTCTGCGGGCTGAGCAAAGTAATCAAAGATGAGCGCACTTTAGCGGGAGTAAGGAAGGCTTCAAGAATGCGAGCAGCAAATTCATTGGCTTGCTCAAGCGATATGCGCGCTGTTAGTACTACCTGATCAAAAACTTTTTCGGTGATTGCCGCTATTTTGCTGTCTTTTCCTGACTCTAAAGATTCAATGGTCGAGCGGACGAAGTGCTCCATTAAAGTGGGGCTAAGTTCTGCAATATCAGATGCAAGGCGATGCAATTTAGTGGTGTCTCTGAATTCTTTCAATACAGAATCAACAAACAGGCCGATCGCCAAGTGAATATTGGCCTCAGTCAAAAGCAGTTCGACTTGAACCTTAATGTCTTTTGGGGTGAGCAAAGTTTCAGTAATGGTGCTGGCAACGGCTTGGGCGAGCTTGGCTCTGCGTTTTGGAAAGATGCCAGGAGTCAATGGCAGTTGGATTTTTGTGAAAGGAATGTACCAGGCTTCGTAGGGCCTGAAAAGTGCAGCTACAGCCATCCATGTGGCCAAATAGCCATGGGCAAAATAGAGAAACGGCGGCATGATAACTTTCCAGAAAGTTGCATGCTGTGAGGCAAATAGAGACGCCCAATGAAATTCCATGTTGTGGTTTTTGCCTTTCCTGATGCCAGTGATGCCTGTGAAATTTCCAGCTTATTAGATAGGAGTTATTTTAAGCGCTCTGATTACACCTTGACCTCTCATATAATGACTTGTTGTTTTCTTTCTCGCCAGCGGTTCAACATTGTCTCAACTAAATAATCTTATGACTTCTTCCTGTAATCGCCTACAAGTGGCTCTGCAGAATACTCTTGCCGGTCAGCTCTTCGCTGTTGTCGCGGCTTCTCTGCTCTTGTCAGCGGCTCCTACGGAAGTCGCGGCCTCTCCCCTGTCAGGTTTGAACAACCTAACTAACTTCAAATCAGCCAAAGGTGAGAACGAGCTGGTGATGAAGCAGGTTTACCAGCTTGAAAAGACAGACACCTTGACAGGTCTGACCCAAGCAACTCGCTTACTAGAGACTCTTATAGCCAAGAGACGTGATGTCGCAGAGGCCCATCTTGAGCTAGGTCGCATACAAAACCGTCTAGGAAACCAAGACCAAGCAATTATGTCTCTTATGGAAGCATTGACTCTCCTGACTGACAATCCAATCAAGGGTCTTGAAGCGCGTGAGGCCATTGGCGCTATCTACATGAAGCGTGGCAACTATGACGAGGCCGGTGGTCAATTTAAGAAGATAGTTGATGCTTCGCCAACAAACACGATCGCCCGTGGCAATCTTGGCATCTGCCTAGAGCAGATTGGTTTTGTCGACCTCGCCATTGAAGAGTTTAAAAAGGTACTAGCGGTCGAGCCAAACAATTTTGTCTCGCTCTATAACCTTGGCCTAGCTTCGTCTATCAAGGGCGATTACAGCCATGCCTGCACCTATTTTGAAAGGGCCATGACGAAGAATCCTCGTGAGCCCCAAGTCGCTATGGCGGTTTTAGGCCTGGCTTCTTGTTATGAGGCAAAGCAGCAGTATCCAGAAGCTAAGCTAGTGATTGATAAGGTGATCTCACTAGACAGCCATAACCATTATGCTTACCTTGCCAAAGCGCGCATCTATGATGCGATGAAAGAGCCCGGCAAGGCCATTGAATGCATTAGGAAAGCTATGCAGATTGCCCCAAATGATGCTAATTGCAAAGCAGCAATGAGTGAGTTGTTGATCAAAAGTATGCCGAATACTGCTAGTTTAGACCGACTAGTGCGCTAGAAAAAACAGGTTGAAGTTTTTGAGTTGTCAGTGATCTAATTGAGTTAATTGAGGTACATGAAAATGCGGGTACTTACTGGTTTGTCTTCGAAGGCTGTTGCTGCTGGCCTGGCCTGCGCCAGTCTAGTCTCTATGGCATTGCCTGGTTTCTGCGACGACAAAGACGCTGAAGATATAAAGAGTGTCATTTTTAGATACCAAGCTGCTGCCGAGCAGAATCCGAGCAATCCTGTTAACCATGTGAAATTGGGTAAGGCTTACTTGATGAGTGGCGATGTCGATAAAGCGATTGAATCGTTCAAAGCGGCAGTCAAACTTAATAGCGAAGATCCAGAACTGTACATGGGCCTAGCGCGTTGCTACGGTCGAAAAAACGATGTACAGCAAGCTTGCGACAGTATCAAAGAAGCCGTAAGGCTGGCTCCTACTAAATCTCAGTATCACTTGAAATATGCCCAGTTGCTGTCACGAAACGAGAAGAAGCTCGACCAAGCATTGGCCGAGTTTAAACAGGCAATCAAGTTAGATGGCAAAGATGCCGCTGCTCACCGTGACTATGGGGCCGCTCTGGGTTTGAAAGGCGATTTCCCTGGTCAGATTGCTGAAGAGAAAATTGCTCTTACATTGGCTCCAGATAGCGCCGATGCTCACTTCTACATGGGCTCAGCCTACGCTGCCTCCAACAAAGGCAGCGAAGCGCTTCCTTATCTGCAGCGCTGCGTAGAGCTTGATAAGAAAAACGCTGACGCCTATCGCTTGCTGGCAGCCATTATGGCCTCCAATCACAAGTTCAAAGAAGCGATTGACTTTGCTCAATCGGCCGTCAATATCCATCCTGACAATAAAGCATATACAGCGACTTTGGAAAAAATAAAACTGGCTTCAAAAGCTAAGTAATGTTGCTCTGAATGAGAAAGCCCAAAATTTTATTTTGGGCTTTCTTGTGCGAAAAGCTATTATTGGGGTAGTTGTAAAGTCAGAGTTTGCGTCTGTTGACAACCGACTCTGGCGCAAAAGGCATGACGTTTAGGTATGTGAAAAGGTTAACTACACGTAGATGTGTAGCAACTTGCAAATACACTAGATAGGTTCTAACATAAGTTTAGCTAAGATAGCAGTAACGTGCTTCGAACATAGGTGCCTTACAGGGCCCTTTATCGCTGTCTCGTACTAACTGTCTCAACAGGCGCATTAGAGTGAGTGATGGTTCTCGGTAAACCGGGCTCCAGCGCTTGATTTAAGTAATTTGTTGTTTTACCTAATTTTCATTAGCCCATTTGTCGTATTAGTTTGAAGAGGTCTAAAGGCTGTGCTTGAGCGAGCTAAAATTGATGAGAAAGCTGCCAAAAGCTTCGAAATGAAGGCCAGCATTAAAGTTGTTGGTGTTGGTGGTGCCGGCTCCAATGCTGTTAATCGCATGATTGCAGCAGGCTTGAATGGAGTGGAATTCTGGTCTTGTAACACTGATGCTCAAGCGCTCGATTTGGCTGCTGCCAAAAATCGATTGCAGATAGGCTCTAAGCTCACCCGCGGCCTTGGTGCCGGTGGCAATCCTAGCATCGGTCAAAAAGCGGCAGAAGAAAGTCGCGAAGAAATCGCTCAGGCCTTGCAAGGTGCTGACATGGTCTTCATCGCTGCTGGCATGGGTGGTGGTACCGGTACTGGTGCTGCTCCGATTGTCGCTGAAGTAGCTAAAGAGATGGGCGCTCTTACTGTAGGCGTTGTTTCTCGACCTTTCCTATTTGAAGGAAAACGTCGCAGCAACCAAGCTGAAAGTGGCATTAACGAGATTCGTTCGCGGGTCGACACATTGATTGTCATCCCTAACCAACGTTTGCTTGAAGTAGTAGATCACAGAGCATCTATGCAAGAGGCCTTTGTTGAAGCTGACAAAGTCTTGATGCAAGGTGTGCAAGGTATCTCTGACATCATCACCGTTCCTGGTTTGATCAACGTTGACTTTGCAGACGTTAAAGCTGTCATGCAAACTGCCGGTTCTGCTCTCATGGGCGTTGGCCGAGCTACTGGTGAAGGAAGAGCAGTAGAAGCCGCTCGCAATGCTATTAATAGCCCATTGCTTGAGACCACGATTGATGGCGCCTCTGGTGTCATCTTCAACGTCACTGGCGGCCCTGACCTCACTCTGCACGAAGTGCAAGAAGCAGCTAATGTGATTTACTCGGCAGTTTCTGACGAAGCAAACATCATTTTTGGTGCAGTTCTTGACGATCGTCTTCATGGCGAAGTGCTGATTACTGTTATCGCTACTGGTTTCGATATGCTTGTGCAGTCTCAGCCTAAGGCTAGACCGACTCAGGCAAGTACTACTGCTAATAACCAGCAGCAGCAACAACGTGCTGAGCAACCAGCTAGACCTGCTCAACAAGCACAACAGCAGCAACAACAGCAACAAGCTCAGCAAAATCAGAGCAATGAGTTGAAGAAGATGGCTAGCGACATTCTGGACATTCCAGAATTTCTAAAGCAACGTAACCCTAGCAAATAAGCGCGTAAGCTTCGCTAGTATCGACCATTTTCTAAGGGCCTGGGTATCACCTAGGCCCTTTTCTTTAAGGGAATATCTGAGCCTATATAAAATTGAGCTGCACCAGAAAGTCTGGTGTTTGGTCAACAGAGGTTGGCCTGGTGCGCCAAAGATAAACACAGGCTTGTGCTGGCAGCCCCTTAAGTGAAAGTCCGTGAAGGCCTTCAATGTAAGGGCTCATATTATTGCAGCCACCGTTGTATCCACAGGTGCCTCCGCAGTGAATATATTGCGTGATTTCAATGGGGCGATCGCTGGTGCGGTTTATATTTCGTGAATAGCGCGTAGAAACGGCTAGATAGTTGTAACCAAAGTCACGGGCATTGTATGCCACCACATCAAATGGCGCACTACCAAGCTGTTTTGGCAGGTCTACAATCTTGGCGCTTGTAAGCATGAAGTTGGTGACGTTGTAAGTAATTTCTTCGCGCGATTCTTTCGGATAAATTGCAATCTGGCTGGCTGCGCAATAAAGAGGCAAGCCACTGAGAGCAAAATCGTCCTTGCTTGGAAATTTGCTGAGCTCATACTGGTATCCATCCAAGACCATATTGGCGCAAGCCAGCATAAACGGATTATTGATAAAGCGAGACTCTTCTGAAAGACCATCGATGCTCTTCTCTCCTGAATCGAAGAAAAGCTGACCTTCAAGACCCCACCAAGGCTTACCGTCTTCTATTTGGCTAAATATTGCTGGCATCGGCGTGTATTGATAAAGAAGTAGTTCGGGGTGCTGATAAGCAAAATTACGTCTGAGATTTTCTATCTCACTGCGCGAGTGAAAGTCGTATTCAGAAGGGTTATTGACAGTCAAACTGACACCACTTTGCACTTTCGCTTGAGCACCTAAAGAGAGACGGTTAGAGCTTATTTGCTGAGTCTTTGCTGCCCTTATCGTGGCCAGAGTAAGCAGAGTGGCTGTCAGTAAGACAAGAATGGCATAGCCCCAAGCTTTTTGTGACTTGAACTTTGCTAAATGCGATTGTTTTCGAATTAGGTCTGCCATGTCTCTATAATCTTCTTGTCTAACAATAAGGTCTATTATATGTCTGCTTCTGCTGCTAAATCATTTTCACCCGGTGTCATGCCACTAAAAGTGGAAGGCGAAAGAGTTTTGCTCGTTGACCAGCGCAAGTTGCCGCAAGAATTTTGCTATTTTGATGCCACCGATCTCTCGCAAATGGTATTTGCCATCAAAGATATGGTGGTTAGAGGGGCTCCTTCAATTGGAGTAGCTGCCGCCTATGGATTGGCATTCGAGGCTCGCCGTCTTGTTTCTGCTGCCAATCAGCTTGAGCAAGCAGATTTTATGGCATGTTTTGCTCAGGCCCAAGCTCAATTGAACGAAACTAGACCAACCGCTGTCAATTTGCGTTGGGCCACAGAGCGTATGGCTAAAACTGTTTTTTCTGCCTTTGCTCGCGGAGCTTCTTGCACTGAAACGGCAGCTGAGGCCTTCAGTGAAGCCGAGACTATTCTGCAAGAACATCTTGATGCCAATCTAGCTATTAGTAATTATGGTGCTCAATTGCTCTCGAACGGGGCGCAAGTTATTACTCATTGTAATGCTGGTGGTCTTGCAGCATGTGGTTATGGAACCGCTCTTGGTGTCATTCGCGCTGCTCATTTTCAAGGCAAGAACATTATGGTCTATGCCGATGAAACGCGACCACGCGGTCAGGGAGCGAAGTTGACTATGTGGGAGTTGGCTCAAGATCAAGTACCATCCACTTTGGTTTGTGATTCAATGTCGGGCCATATGATGAGCAAAGGTAAGATCGATATTGTCATTACTGGTGCCGATCGAATTGCTCGCAATGGTGATACCGCCAACAAGATTGGTACCTATAATTTGGCTGTACTGGCTCATTATCACAAAATACCGTTCTATATTGCCGCCCCCTTTTCTACTTTCGATTTAGATTTGGTAGATGGTTCGAACATTCCTATTGAAGAGCGCGATCAATCTGAAATACTCACCATAAATGGTGCGCCGACAACCGTGCTAAATGCGCGCGCTTATAATCCAGGTTTTGATGTAACGCCTGCCTACCTAATTGCTGGAATTATTACCGAGGTCGGTGTGTTGAGCCCTGATTACACCTTAAGTATTAGCGAAGCAGCTAAGCGACAAAAAGAATTTAGCGGAAAAGCAAATATTCAATAGCGTAACTGACGGCAAATATGGCACTAAGAGACGCTGAACCGGCGAATCTATATTTAATAGGTAGCTGGGTCTGAATAATGAAATTTCCAATTACTGACAGCGGTAAGTTGGCTAAGAATGACTTATAACCGACCTTGAGGCAATCTAGCAGGATTGCTTCCGTGGCTGGCCAGTCACTGCCTAACTGAAAATGGTGAGTGGCGAGAAAAATGAAAAAGACATGTCGGGCAATCCAGAGTGGGTTGAAATAGAGCATCGCTCCCAAGGTTCGACCAAGCCAGTTAAGCTTTTGCTTAGCGATAGTGAGGCTGTCGAGCAGTTTAAACCAAGCTGGTATTTCAAAGCGATAGAGCAAACCACCAATCAAAGTCATCACTAAGATGCGTTCAGGCTCAAATTTTCCTAGCAGTATTTGCCCAACAAGATCGCCAATAGGATAAAGCAGCCAACCGATTAGCAAATTGATAGTTTTTTCGGATTTCAAGAAACACTTTTTGCCGAGAGAGGCGATCTGATATAAAGTGTAGTATCTCGTATTTTTGAAGGCTTAAGCGAATTTTTCTGAAGGACATGACAATGAAAATAGATTGCAAGTTTTTTGCGCTAGCTCTATTGGTTTCAACCCTGACAAATTTATCTTTGTGCGCTGCTAGTGAGGCTGTTCCAACCTCCAAGGCAGCAGTTGGCGCGACAGCTTCTTCCAGCTCCAAAAGCCCACAGCAAAAGTTTCATCGTTTTGATTTTCGTCTTGAGGGTGTCAGTTGCGCTCGCTGCATTCTCAACATACGCACCGCGCTAAGAAATACCAAGGGAGTAAGTCGTTGTGAAGTGGCTCTCCGCAAGCCTTACGGTGGAGTTGTTATTTATAATCCAGCAGTAACTGATGTACCTAAGCTCACTAAAATAACTATAACTGCCGATCCTAAAACGACAGTGACGGTTAAAGATGCTATTGATGAAGTGATTCAGAACGCGCCAGTGGTGCTCATTCCTAAATACACTTCATTGCAGAAATTACCAGGTTAGTTAGGTTAGACGAAAAATTTAGTTTGGCGGCACTACGTCAGCCACTACAGGCTCTGTTGCTTCTGACTTCATGGCTATGCTAGATGTTCCTACCAACGGAATCGGTACAGGAAAATTGCATACGACAGTCGAGACAACTAACACCTGTGCTGAGCCAGCCGGATATTCGAGCACTGTGTTATTGAATACACAGATTTTTGAGCCACCGTTACTAGCCAAAAATTGATTTACTACATCGTCAACAGCGACTTGAGCTTTCGGTTTGTCCTCGAAGTTAGAAGCGGCCCGAGCACAGTGTTTCGCCAAGGCATCATTTTGCGTCTGGCAAATTACTATGGCTGCTACGTCAACCAAGAAGAGAGCTATTATCACAATAAAAATGCAGCCAACAACAGTCTCAACTAAGCTACTGCCTCGATTTGCTCTCTTATTGTTATTCAGTGATTTCAATCGCCCATTCTCCGATTGCTGGCCAGATTGCGCACTAGTTCTCATTGGTTTCTTCCAGCGGTCTCTTATCTAAATATCTGAAAACTATTGGTCTAGTGAGGCCATCAATGTTCATCGCAGCCATGAAAGGCACTCCACCAAGTGAGAGGAATGGAGTGATAGCAACTTGCGTTTCAACTTGAAGTAGCTGCATCGGCTTGCCAGTTTCTCTGTCTACGGTCGCTCCGTAGGCTGCCGCTGTAGCTTTGTTCAAAATTACTCCAGCCCTTGTAAATTGGGCTAATCCGCTGGCTTCCCAGGCATTTTTCATGTTGGTTTCGGCGGCGGTGTACTGTGATGATGGCACAATAGCGCAAGCTCTAGCTGTCATCTGATTGAGATACCAGCCGGCACAATATCCTAATCCGAGATACATGATGTCAATCAATGGAAAAAGGACAACAATGAAGAGAATTAGCATGGCGGGGGCTAATTCCGCGATCTGGCCACCAGTGCTTTTTCTTCTTGCCTTCATAACCGCGATTCCCCCCCGGGAAAGATGCATTTAACGCTAGATTCCTTGAATCAACTGACTTTGGAGCTTAGGAATTTACTAAAAGGCGAACCATGTTACTTAGGCAAGCGCCCAGTTCTTCCTATTATTGTTATGCCCCGCCAGCTATCTCTTTAAATCCATTAATGCTAATCACAGCAGCTCGCTTAGTAAGAATTAATCTGTCTGCGCTGTGGGGTAGAATATGACTGCGCCCAAAATTACCAAGAATTTGGCAAACTACCAAGAATCTTAGTACAGCAAGGACTAAAAGAGTGACAAAACACTATAGAAATGGATTTGCCATCACCAGTGCCATCACAAGATCGGCTTTGCCAATAGCTCTTGCTCTGACATTTTTGATGCCAATTCTGGCGAAAGCTCAAATTTCAGAAAAGAGCCAAGCCGGCACCGCTCTTTCGGTTAGCGAACCGGCCCCCCTGCTTCGCAAAGATGAGCTGCCCGATGAACAACTGCCGGGCGGGGTGACCGTTGGTAACTCATTGAGACGCATTCAATCTGAGCTGGATAACCGTACTCTCTCTCAAGCGTCCCAAGCTGAATTAGAGACGCTTGCTAGCAAATATCCGACAAATTACAAAGTTCATCTCTATTACGGTTTGGTTCTAGACGAGGTCGGTCTGCCTGAGCAAGCGATGGCTGAATTTGAAGCGGCAGATAAATTAGGTCCAAAAGATCCGCGAGCTACTGCCGGAATAATGAATCACATTCTTGCCCGCGGTGATAGTTCTGCGGCCACTGATTTACTGAACAAGGCACTCAAACGCTTCCCTCACTCACCAGAGATTTTGTTCTTTATGGGCAAAAATTTCAAAGAACACCGTCATTTCAAAGAAGCGCAGATGGTTCTTGATCGCGCCTACAAAGCTGGCTATAAGGTCAAACATTTGCCCGCTGAGCTAGCCGAACTCTATCAAGAGAATAATCCAGAGTTGGCGCTAAAGCTGGCCAACGAGGATCTTGCTCAATATCCAGACTATTATTTGTCGCTTCAGGTCAAAGCTATCGCACTCATGGCTATGGGCCAATACAGTGCTGCTGTTGCACCTCTTAAGAAACTCTACGAGCAGTCTCATGTTTTTGGTCATTCCGCTGAATATTATCTGCGTTGCTTGTACTGGGATGGGCGCTATCATGAGGCCGTTCAACCTGCTTTGTATTTTCTTGGTATGGAAGCTCATGCGATTTCGGGTCCGTTGATTTCTGCTGAAGTTCTAAGCAAAATTGTGAGTAATTTGCCAAACAGTGATGTTGAGGCGCAACTTGCGCAATTTTATGAGCAGCTCAAGAAAGAAAAATCTTTGGTTCGTCCAGCTTTCCACTATTACCTTGCCACCATGTTTTACAATCAAGGCAAAGCGAAGCTAGCAAAAGCTGAAGTAGATAGGCTCTTAGAGGCTGATCCCAAGTCGTTCGAGGGCCTTTACTTGTATGGAGAGCTACAAGAGAATTACGCTCGTAACTATCCAGAAGCTTTGCGCGCCTATCAATTGGCTCATGCACTTTCACCTTTTAACACCGATATTGATAAAGCTTATATTCGCATGGAAGCGAAATTATCAATGCATTCTTCTGACTGGGCCAGTTCTTTCAGAGACTGGATAGAGACGATCATGGGTAGGACGAAACTCAATTAGACTTCATTATATTCGCCCTGATTTTTAAAACTAATCTGTAAAGGCCTAGTTTGAGGAACCCAAATCTGCCGTTTTTGCTAAGCTGGTAAAGGGCTGCAGGAGTTCGGGAGTCATGGTGTCCTAGCGCATGCAATATGTGCCTTACCACAAGTTGGGAAATTTACCTAACCTAATTGTTGACGGAAAGGCCAACGATAATACGGTGTTGACGCTTTCGCATTGGCGTAGTAGCGGCACACCTGCTGAGTTTAAAGATGATCTATCAGCACAGAGCGTTTTTAAATTTTTGGCTAATCCCGGATCGCATTTACCGCCATCGTGTTCAGTGGTATCAAACAATCACTTCGATGAAGATGGTTTGATTTCACTCTATAGTTTGCTCAATCCGCAGCTGGCTCAAGAAGAGCAATCGGCTCTGGTCGACATCGCCAGCGCCGGAGATTTTGGCACTTTTAGCGATCGCGAGTCGGCGAGAATTTGTTTCGTGTTGTCTGCTTGGTCCAATCCTGAGCTTTCTCCCCTCAATCAAGCAGTGTTTGCGCGGCCTTATCCTGAAATAACAGCGATATTGTATGAAGAATTGCTGGTGCGCTTGCCCAGCATCATTAACAAGATTGACAATCTCAGACGTTATTGGCAGGAAGAAGACGATTTTCTTGATACTACAGAGAATGCTATTGCTTCAGGATTAATCACCCTGCAAGAATTGCCCGAGATTGATTTGTTAGTTGTGCGTGTGCATGACGATACTTTTCCCTACCTGGTGCGAGAACATTGCCCAAGCTGGATATCGTCGGTTGTGCACCCTATGGCCATACACAACCGTACAGAACGAATGCGCGTGCTCGTTATGCGGGGCCGACAATATGAGCTTTACTACCGCTATGAAACCTGGGTTGATTTTGTTTCTCGACCATTAGCCAAACGGTTAGATCTCTCAGTATTGGCTAAGACTCTCACAAGTATGGAAAAAGGTCAGGGGCACTGGCAATTCAACGGCAACGATGAGATAATTGCCCGGCTTAAGCTGGTAGATGGGCACGAAAGCAGAATCGATCCCGAAGACTTTATATCAGAGGTCAAACGAGCATTGGTTTCAGGCGAGAACTTCAATGGATTCATCCACTAAAAAGCCTTTCTGGAAAAAAGCATTGCACCAGAGTGTAGCAAAGTTTTTTTCTCCGCGAATCGATTTTTATGCCTTGCTCATAACCCAGGCAGACACTACCTTAAAAGGAGTGGAAGGCCTTGAAGCCTGGCTCAGCACCGGAGCTTACCAGCGCTGTCAGGTTGTGCGCGATTTCGAGCACCAAGGTGACGAAATAAAAGCTTCTCTGCAGCGAAAGTTGGCAGAGTCATTTATTACCCCTTTTGACCGCGAAGACATATACGACCTGTCGGTGCGCCTTGATGAAGTGCTTAACAGCGCTAAAAATAGCGCCCGCGAAGTGGAAGCACTCAATTATTGCCCTCGCGATTCAAGCTTGGCGGAGATGGCGCGCAACTTAGTTGAGGGAAGCCGCTGTTTGTACAACTCCTTTCGCAACCTCAATGTCAATTTGGTTGAAGCTTCAGCTCAAGCTA
This sequence comes from Candidatus Obscuribacterales bacterium, assembly GCA_038231015.1. Classification (GTDB taxonomy): domain Bacteria; phylum Cyanobacteriota; class Vampirovibrionia; order Obscuribacterales; family Obscuribacteraceae. The sequence goes on along the minus strand of JBBRMD010000013.1, from coordinate 83,435 downwards.
ATCTAGCGCGTAAATCAGAAAATCGTTTTGAAAAAGTATATCGTCAAGCTATGCGTGAGCTTTTTGAGTTGAACGATTTCAAAACGATTTTGCGCACCCTGGAAGTTTATAGAACAATGGTTCAAACTGCGACCCGAATTGATATGGTGGCAGAAAAATTGCATCATGTTATCGTCAAGATAAGCTAAATAGATGGGAGTTACGTTCTTCGGTAAGAGTAGAGGTTATGGCAATAAATATCTACTTCTTAGTGGTTCTTGTGCTTGGTTGTTTGTTTGCTTTTACAAACGGCTTTCAAGACGGTAGTTCTGTCGCTGCTAGTCCAATTGCTTCGCGTTCGATTGGTCTTTGGCAGGGCGTCTGGCTAACTGCTATTTTTGAACTTTGTGGTGCCCTTTTTGGCGGATCGCAGGTAGCTTCTGCCATTGCTGGAATTACTAATTATCCGCGCAGTGAACTATTTCTCTGTGTTCTTGCTTGCGCTCTGCTGGCCGCGGTACTGTGGAACTTTCTTACTCGCTTACTCAAGGTGCCTTCCAGTTCAACCCATGCTCTTGTTGGTGGCTTGATTGGTGCTATTTTTGCTTCAACTGGAAGTTTTCAGTACATTGTCTGGGGCAGTTTTGGTGCACTTGTTCATCCAACCGGAGTATGCAAAGTCATAGCCACACTTTTCCTCTCGCCTTTGATTGGATTTGTCGCTGGTTACTTCACTTTACACTTGCTTCAGTTTTTGCTCTCGCGGGCAACCACAAAAGTCAACAATGCTCTCAAGCTTTCGCAATGGATCGTGCTACCAATATTGGCTTTCGGTCACGGTGCTAATGACACCCAGAAGGTTATGGGAGTGATAATAATGGCGATGAGCTCAGCTGGATTATTTGGCTATCAAAACCCCTTGATCTCTAGCGAGAGTATTCCTTTTTGGGTGCGCATTACCATCGGTCTCTTTATGGCACTAGGCGTGATTTGCATGGCTCCTGGAATTCTCAAACGAGTCGGCTTTGGCATTTTTAGACAGCGTCCGGTGCATGGTTTTGTCACTGAGCTTGCTTCTGCTGTCGTGGTGCTTACTGGTTCAATTACGGGAGGCCCGGTATCAGCTTCGCAAGTGATCGCCTCAACAGTTATGGGAGTTGGTTATGCCAATCGTCGTAAAGGTGTACATTGGCTCGTCGCCCGCGAAATGGCTTGGGCCTGGTTGTTAACCATTCCCTGCTCTGCACTGTTTGCTTACTGCCTCTTTCGCCTAATATTCAGTGTGTTGAAGACTTAAAAGTGCATTCTGTTGCTAATTCTCTTTGTATTTTCTGAGCGCTTATTCAGAGTGGTTACTCTTATTGCTTACTCTTATTGCTTAGTCTAAGTCTTATATAGAGTGTGTCTGCCCCGGCTCGTAACCGGGATGAACCCATGGAGCACTATAGGTAGATTGTTTTATCTGTGGATGAAATAGCCAGGTGTTAGAAGTGGCAATAAGCAAACCAGCAATGACAGCTAGCCAAACTTTATTGACGGGCTCATTGCCCAGCTGCTGATCGTTCAACTGCAAGTTATTCATCGATACAGTTGAATTGCTGTCGTTCTCTAACATAAAAATCACCTCTATAACCAATCATGCCCTGGCATGGTCTTGACTAAACTGAGCCGTCTAGAAAGCGCTGCTCGATGATCAATTGGCTTAGCTCATCTTTGCGTTCGATGAATCGGTGATGCCCTAGACAGTTTCGCCAGAGCTTCTATGTGGAATTTATTGCTAGGCTGGATTACCGGTCAATTTGGAGTGGTAGAAGAAACGACATGGTTAATGAAATGGAAAGTGAGCAAACCGACCGCAGCTGGATGGATCAAGGTGGCGATAACGAAGAAATGCACGATATTACATCTATTCGAGATTATGCCTATAAAGCCTTTGATCGATTAGATAAAGATGGTAATGGCTTCATAGAGTCGACTGAGCTTCATCTAGCTCGTTTAGATCCGGCAATGGATGCTAAAGAGAAGTCATTCATTGCTTTTCTTTTGAATAATCAGGAGGCGATTGCCGATATGGTTGTCGAAGATAAGCCTGGCCCTCGTTTAGGAATTTCTAGAGACGATTTAGAGTCTTACTTTGGCTTACTTTCTCGATTATTGGGTTAGATTAGCAATATTTTCCTTACTGGCCCAATGTTTGCTAACCGTGCAGAAAGCCTTTGATTCTCATTTTGCGCTATAACTTTGTCGTCACAGTAATTCTGTGCCATCATGTTATCGTTGTAAAGGGGAATGCATGCGTTCAATAGTGTCTTTGGCAAGCTCAATAGCTTTGCTCACGGTTACTGCCACACTTACCAGTAGTCTGATAATTTCTTCTCCTGCTCAGGCCCAGTATGGCGGGCGCGATATTAGTCAAATTCCCTCCCTCTTGGATGTTGAGAAAAGACGTAGTGACCTGGACAAGAAACTAGCCGATGCCATCTCGTCTGGACGCCTTACTGCACCAGAAGCAGAACCCTTCAGGCAAGAGCTGCTGCGTATTAAAAATTCAGAAGAGAGCTATAAAGCTAGCGGTAAGTTTTCTTTCTTTCAAAAAGCACGATTGACTCTTGAGCTAGATGTCCTTTCTGGCAATATAGAAAAGAGCTTGCACGAGCGCTCTAGCATTGGTCTCACCGATCTCAGCGGCAAGAAGCTCGATATTTCAGTGCGCTTAAATGAAGCCCTCAATTCCGGGCGTTTAAGCCCTCAAGAAGCGCAAAATTTTAAGAGGCAGTTAGCTAATATCACGGCCAAAGAAACCTCGTATCAATCAGTAAATACTGCTGGGCAGCCATTAAGCAGTACCCAAACTTTAGAACTAGCCTTAGATTTAGATCGCCTGTCTACAGCTATCGAGTCTCAGCTAAAAGCGAGAACTGGCGAAGACTTCAAATTTGCTGACAGAACGAGAGAATTGGCCACCCGCATAAGTGATTTGCAGACTGCCGGCAGAGCATCTGCTGTTGAGACTGCCGCCTATCGTCAGGAGCTAGCTGGTATAAGCAGTCGTCAGGCATCAATGGCAGCATCTGGACGGATACTAACCACCGAAGATCAACTTTCTTTGGCCCTTGATTTGGAGCGCCTTAACAGTAAATTAGAGCGCTTCGCTGCCACTACTAGTAGTGCTGCTTCGCTGCCGGGCATTAACGAGATGCAACGTGCGCTTTCATCAAAGATTGCTACAGGTCAAAGTTCGGGTCAACTCGATGCACAAGAACTATCAGTGATTAAACAAGAATTTGATCGTATTGCTTCTGTAGAAGCGACTTACCGAGCCGATGGTGTCTTAACCGATAGCGAAACTTTGACACTCTCTGCTGAACTTGAGAAATTGAATAAGCGAATCGACCGCAGCCTCACTCAAGCACCAACCAATACCATTGACTCACGGCAGGCGCGTGTTCAAGCCAAGCTTGATCAAGCTCGTGCAAATCAACGTATTAGCGAAGCTGTCTATCAGCAACTTAGATCTGAATTAGATAGAGTGGCTGCTAAAGAGCGTTTGTACAAAGCTAATGGTCAAATGAGTGATAGTGAGACACTATCGCTAGCCAATGACTTAGAGCAAATAAGTGGTCGTATTCAACAGTCACAAATAGCTTTGCCAGATCTTACCGCCAAAAAGAACTTGCTTACAAAGCAAATCGAAGAAAGCCTTGCTTCAGGGCGTTTAACTGCCGACCAAGCCGACGATCTAAGAAGAGACCTAACGAGGGCAAATCGATTAGAGCAAGCGATGCGCGGAGGCAACAATCAGTTTACCGACCAGCAAGTTGTAGCAATGGTGCGCGAGTACGATGATGTCGCTGCTAGACTAGAGAAAACTATGACACCACTTCCGAACGTGAACGGAAAACAATCAGCAATAACTGCCAAGCTAAATGGAGCAGAGGCCTCTGGTGCCTTGAATTCTAGTCAGCTGAGCGATTTGAAACGAGAATTTGCCCGCATTAGCGGTGTTGAGGCATCGTTCCGTAACTCCGATGGTGGTTTGAATGATTGGGAAGCGATGAAAGTTAATCGTGATCTTGATGCACTTGATTCAGATATAAACAGATTGATTGCCGCTGCGCCAGCAGCTGCTCCAATATCTTCTTCTAGTGTGCCATTTGATACCAAGGGCCACTGGGCTGAAACTTATGTCGGGCAACTAATACAGCGTGGCATTATAGGTGGATTTCCCGATGGTTCATTCAAGCCGGATGATGGCATCACGCGCGCCCAGTTCGCCGCCATTGCTGTAAAGGCTTTGAGTCTTCCGAGCGCGTCCGGCCCAGCGAATTTTGCTGACGTATCTGCCTCTTACTGGGCCAATAAAGCCATTGCTGCAGTGAGCCAAGCAGGCCTGGTAACAGGTTTTCCTGATGGCACATTTAAGCCCGAAGATAAAATAACAAGGGCTCAAGCCCTGGTTATCCTAGCCAAAGCACTGCCCAATAAAGGGGCTCCTGATACGTCCATTCTTAATTCCTACAGCGATGGTTCGTCCGTCCCCGCCTGGGCCGCTCCATCAGTGGCAAAAGCTGCCAAGGCGCGCATTCTTGTTAGCTATCCAGACCCAAGCCAAATCAAGCCAAATGTTAATGCTACGCGTGCAGATGTCGCTGCTTTGACCTATCAAACCTTAAACAATTTGGGTAAGAATCTACCCCAAATTAGAGTTGGAATTGAGCCGTAAGGATTTGCCTCAATCAAATGCTTGCCTGGCTTTTTCGACTTTCAAATGAAATTTGATTCGTTCTGAAATGGAAACTAGGTCGATATCGACCCGGTTTCCATTTCAGCTTTAAAACGCGGAAATTTTGAAGCGGTTTTCTGGGCATTTTTTGAACTTTTTGCGGATTACCGCCGTATAGATGTATACGGCGGAGGTTGGAGTTATGCCAAGAATTTGTAATGAAGCCACAGTGGCAAATAATTTGCTGATAAGTACGTGTTTATCCGAATTTTTTTCACTCGTACCAACTGAAGAAGCAGCTCTTGATTTGATTTTGCAGACACAAGTGCAACACAAGAAGCTTTTCTGTAAGTGTGGCTATGTTTTCGAGGATGCCATCCGCGAACAATACGAGCGCAAAGTTCTCTGCAAGGAATGCAAGAAATACACCTATTTTACTGTTGGCACTCTTTATGAGGGTGTTAGCCAAATTCAAGCACGCTTAGGGGCAGTTTGGATGATGGACTATGGCGCGGTTGTGACCTCTACGAAACTCCATCAAATATTTGGCATCGCTACGTCGACAGGCCTGAAGATCATTAATACCATAGGTGCATTTATAGAATCTCTGCGCGGAGCGTCCTGTGATTTGGCTTCTGAGAAAGTTAGTTGTCCTTATTTCTCCGAAATAATGATTAGGCGCAGTCGCATTTCCGGTGCCTACGAACATGCATCAGCTATTCCGCAGCCTGCCGTGGTAGTTGATTCTGAGCCTTTGGCGGATACAAACTTTCCGACAAGCAGTGGTGACAATCGTGACCAGAATAGTACCTTTGACGATCTCGGTGATTTTGAGAAAGAAGTTCTAGGCCAGATTTCTGCTGTTCCTAAGTCAGTCGACGAGCTTTCTGCTCAATTCGATCATGCAGCCGGTCCAGTAGGTGCTGCACTTACAATGCTAGAATTATTTGGTCATATTGATCAGGCACCTGGAAATTGCTTTGTGCGCAGCAGGAATGCTAAGCCAGAATCAACTGACTCCATATTGTCGCCTGAGCTTTTGGCGTTGATTACCGCCGCTATCAACAATATCAAGGCAATTAGACAAGGAGTTAGTCGAAAGTATCTTCAGTTATATCTTGGTACTTTTTGGTGTTTCTTCGATAGAGAGTTTTGGCGAATGGGATCACTCGTGGTCGTTTCTATAGACCGTTCGCTCTCGCCGGATAGAGACTTGTTAGCTTACGAGTCACCACTGATGGTATCGCTCGTTCACTCATTAGGCTAGTCTTAGCTTAAGAAAAACTTGAAGTTACTTGGATAGTTTTGCCGCCGATGGCATTTCAATGGCTTCAAGATCAAGTTGGTATGCGTGGTTTTTAATCACGTTTAGCATAGAGTCAATCAAGTCTTGGCGCCCCTTAAGTTCAGGTCTGACGTAAAGTCTCTTAATTTGCAGGGTGTCGCGCTCGACGTTTAGATTTGCGCCTGAATTAACTTGGCCGGTAGGTAATTTTGTCCCTGGTTCGATACGCGCCCCACAAAATCCTTGAATGACACCTTCATCTTCGGCGACGAGGAAGAGTCCGTCGTTGCCGAAATAACTTCCTTCGACATTGCGTAGGTCATTGTCGATGCCATCAAGATCGAATTCGTTGCCGTTAGATTGGCAAACCGATTGCATCAGTTTGCGAAACTCTTTGTCGTCTTGGCGGCTGTAGAGGCGAATTTGCATAAGAACTAATCACTCCTAATATTCGATGATATAGGCTTCTATTAATAGAAAAACGGCCGATTTCCTTTTGGGTTACCGGCCGTTTCAATTTATCTGCGGTCTTTTTTTGAATTGCTCAGTAGCAGAATTCTACTGAATTTTATATGAGGGCTCTGAAGTTCTATTGAACTAGAAGGCTCACTAGAAGCAATGCCACGATGTTCAAGATTTTGATCATCGGGTTGATTGCGGGACCGGCAGTATCTTTGTAAGGGTCACCTACAGTGTCGCCAGTTACAGCAGCTTTGTGAGCGTCTGAACCTTTGCCGCCGTGGTTGCCTTCTTCAATGTACTTCTTAGCGTTATCCCAAGCTCCGCCACCGGAGGTCATGGAGATGGCTACGAACAAACCGGTAACGATTGAACCAACCAATATGCCGCCGAGAATCTTGGCGGCGGCATATTGGCCTGGTAGTGCATGATTCAGGTAGAAGGCACCAATCAAGGCGATTACTACTGGAGTCAGCACTGGGAGAAGAGCCGGAACGATCATCTTTTGGATGGCAGCACCAGTAACGATACTGACGCATTTTGCGTAGTCTGGTTTAGCGGTGCCTTCCATGATGCCTGGAATTTCGCGGAATTGACGTCTTACTTCTTCTACAACCAAACCACCGGCAGCTCCAACAGCTTCCATGGCGAGAGCGGCGAAGAGGAAGGGAATCAAACCGCCGATGAACAAGCCAGCAAGAACATATGGGCTGGAAAGATCAAAGGTAATAGCAGTTCCACCTTTCTCAAGAATTTTCATGTTCAATTCTTGAGTGTATGAACTGAACAGAACGATGGCAGCTAGACCGGCTGAACCGATAGCGTAGCCTTTGGTGACGGCTTTGGTGGTGTTACCAACGGCGTCTAGCGGATCGGTTACTTCGCGAACTTCTTTAGGCATCTCTGCCATTTCGGCAATACCGCCAGCGTTATCGGTGATTGGTCCATAAGAGTCAATCGCTACGATAATTCCAGCCATTGAAAGCATGGCCATCGCTGCTAGTGCTACGCCATAAACTCCGGCGAGAGCAAAGGCTACAAGAATTCCGACAACGATAGACAGAACTGGCCAAGCAGTTGATTTCATCGATACGGCCAAACCAGCAATGATGTTGGTGGCGTGACCAGTCTCGGAAGCTTTGGCGATGTACTTAACGGGACCATAAGATGTTGAAGTGTAGTATTCGGTGATGTAGACGAGCAGGCCGGTTACTACAAGACCAACCATCGAAGCGGCGAAGAAGTTGATAGATGGAACCGGTGTACCAGCTATCGTCAGGCCTTGCATCATTTTGTCGGTGACGAAATAGAAGGCGACGCCAGCGAGTCCACCAGCAACGATCAAGCCTTTGTAGAGAGCGCCCATGATATTGGTGCTCTTGCCGAGCTTAACGCACATGCAACCAAGGATTGAAGTGACGATTGAAACGGCACCCAAAACTAGTGGATATTCGATTACGTAAGGAGCTGTACCAGCTACGATTTGTTCTTTGAAGAGTTCGTGGGCAAGTAACATAGTTGCTACGGCAGTAACTGCATAGGTTTCGAACAAGTCAGCTGCCATACCAGCGCAGTCACCAACGTTGTCGCCGACGTTGTCGGCAATCACTGCTGGGTTTCTTGGGTCGTCTTCAGGAATTCCGGCTTCTACTTTACCTACTAGGTCAGCACCGACGTCAGCCGCTTTGGTGTAGATACCGCCGCCCAATCTGGCGAATACTGATATTAAGGAAGCTCCGAATCCGAGGCCTACCAAAGCATTAATGTCGTGAGTGGCACCGTAAAATAGTGATACGCCTAGCAGACCAAGACCTACTACCAATAGGCCCGTAACCGAGCCACCTTTGAAGGCGACGGCTAACGCTGTTTCTAAGCCGGTTCTAGCAGCTTCGGCGGTGCGAACGTTTGCGCGAACTGATACGTACATGCCGACAAATCCGGAGATGGATGACAGCACTGCTCCAACGAGGAAGCCGGCAGCCGATGGCCAACCCAGACCGAATCCAATCACGAAGAAAAGAACAGCTCCAACGCCGGCGATGGCGGTGTACTGTTTGTTCATGTAGGCTCCAGCACCTTCCTGAATGGCCGCTGCAATTGATTGCATGCGTTCATTTCCAGGGCTCATATCGAGCACGCTTTTACCAGCCCAAGCACCATAAAGAACTGCAAGTAGGCCGCATCCGACGGCAACTTGTAGAGGCAGATCACCCATTTTTTACTCCCTAGTTACGCTGTTTGAATGTCAGTCACATGCGGAAATCCGACAAAGACCTACCATTCCAAGTTTTGCTACGAAACGAAAGTTCATTCGCAATCGCGCACCCATCACCTTCGATGAAAGCGCTAAATTTGTCGGCAATACTCGCCTGGGGCAGAAATATTCCCGGTCTCAACGACTGCTTAGAGTAGCAGGAAGGGGATGGTCCTACCCCAAATACTATTTAATTTACTGAATCAAACACTCGGTTGCCATTAGATATACAGGGCTGCAAACAGGTCAAATTGATCTCTGTGTTAGAATTTTTCAGTGATCTCTTTATAACTGGTAAAACGTTCGAGATCTTGCTCCTGGCTAGCGGCCGCTGCAACTGTAATTTTTGAGGGCGTCTTTTCGGCCCACACTCAAGGAATAAATGAGAGCTAGGCCTTTTAACTATGCAATTTTCACTTCGGTCTCAGCTCTTTTAGCATCATCGTTCGCCCTCGGATACGTTGCTTTTCCGTTTGGCGCCTATGCCCAGAATTTGGCTGATCGTGGTCCGGGAGTGCCTGTCAGCCAGGCTTTAGACAGTCTTTTGACGACCGCTGGCGGTGAAGTCACTCTCAAGACTGGTTCATCGGTAGTGGCTGCTCGACCGCAATTTAGATATCTTCCGGGTAGTAATGGCGATACTGTTTTGACGGCAGATTTCGAAGGGTTAAGTTGGAATTATCCGACTAAAATCATTAGACTGAATTCACCTGAGAAGGGTCTAAGCAATGCCTCGTTTACTGGTATCAAAGAGATACGCATTGGGCAATTTCAGGCAAGTCCAAGTGTTTTGCGAATTTCCTTTGTGGCCCGTGATCCCGCTCTTCTTAAGAAGGTGGCAATTGGTGCGGCCCCAGGACTATTAAAGTTGTCGTGGAAGAGCGGCTCAGCTTCTAATGGCGAAACTAACAATCTTGCTGCAAATCGAAAAAACGAAGTCACACCGGCTAAGGCTCCGTCAGCTCGCATGCATTCAATTGAACAGATGCCGCCTATAGCGTCTGCCAAAGGAACTTCTAAGAAAGAGCAGATCAGCCAGCAAGCTCAAGAACATTCTCAAGAACAAGCTCGGAAACAAGCTCAGCAACAGGCTCAGCAACAGGCTGCCGATTCTAATATTGGAAAATCTGCTGCGACAAAATCAGGTTGGTTGGCTCGCCTGCGCAGCAAGACTAAAGACTATTTCAGTGCGCCAGCTGAGCAGCCCACAGACAAGTCTTTAGACCAGGACTCTAGTCAAGCTTCTGGTCAAGTTTCTGGTCAAGTTTCTGGTCAAGTTTCTAGTCAAGTTTCTAATCAAGTTTCTAATCAAGCTTCGTTGGGTGCGAAGCCGGTCGTGGCCCCAAGTAAGGTAAAAGGTAAAGACTCAACGATTGCTTTGGCTCCGGCCATAGCGCAGAGTTCGCCAAGTGCGGCAAGAGCGGCTCGACGCCCTGTCGCCGATTCGTTGTTGTCAAACAGTTCGTCACACACCTCTTCAAACAGTTCATCAAACACCTCTTCAAGCTTCCCCGCTACTGCAGCTTCTAAAGCCGAATCAATTACTTCAGCTTTCCCAACCATTGCTGGAACTGAACGGCCAGGCCTTCGCGGTAATAGCAATTCTGCTTTAGGTTCAAGGGCCAATTCTGAATTTGCTGGCAAGGCCGGCACCAGTAGTGGTGCCAACCTTACCACTGATAGCGAGACTAGTGGTTCTGCTGGCGCATTTGCAAACGGCTCTACAAATGGTTTTTCAAACGGCGATGCCGCAAGTGCCACCAGTAATTTTGAGAAACCAGAGGTTCCGCTCGGGCCACCGCCTTTAATTACTCTCGAAACAGCCGATCCTCAGGGTTCTGGCGCTAAGCTCGAGATTTTTAGAGTAGAACGTCCCGATGGCCAACCCCTCAATTTCAAATCATTCCGGCTCCATAATCCAGAACGTTACGTTGTCGACATGCCCGAGTATCGCGAGCTGGCAAATTCGGTTCTGCCTGATCTTTCCACTTCCCCCCTCGTCTCCTTCATGCGAGTCGGTCTGCCGGGAGAAGCTGAAGGAGCTGGTCGTTTGGTTCTCCAGCTAACTGATGACACAGTCTCTGTTGATGAGAGCTTTAATGCCGGCTCTAGTTATATGACTGTGACATTGGCCAAAGGTCTCACCGGCAATGCCGGAATTGCGCGCAACGGTAACATCGCCAGCTCTGGTGTAAATTCTAGTCTTCTTCCAAGTGGGCCAATCCTAGTTCCCCGGGCACCAAGTGAGACTGTTGTTGTCCTAGATGCTGGTCATGGCGGAAGTGATCCCGGTGCAGTGCGCGGCGAAGTGCAAGAAAAAGAAGTGACGATGCAGATTATTGCCAAGTTGAAGAAAGTCTTGGAGAGCAAAGGCGCACGCATTGTTCTCACTCGCGGCGACGACACCTTTGTCTCATTAGAAGAGAGAGTGAAGATTACCAATGCCATTTCGCCAAATTTGTTTTTGTCAGTACATATTAACTCGCTCGAAAGCACCTCAAATGTATATGGCATAGAGACTTACTTCCAAACTGACCAGAGCAGACCCCTGGCCGATCGCGTGCATAGTTCGCTGGTAAGTGGTCTAGGTGCTCCTGACCGCTCGGTGCGCAAAGCCCGTTTCTATGTCATTAACCACACCCCAATTCCGGCAATATTGGCAGAAGTGGGATACATTACAAATAAAGCTGAAAGAGACAGGTTAATCTCCTCTGATTACCAGCAAAAGGTTGCTAGCGCGCTGGCTCGGGGTGTTATGCTCTACTTGCAAGATATAAAATCTCAGAGCGGCTTCGCTAATAATTCGTCCAGTTCAGTAAGCAGTTCTATGGACGGACAAAAACCTTCTAAATTGGCCACCAGTAGCTGGAAACCCACAAAATAGCCCACCGACATTTCTGACAGACAAGTTGATAGCGAAATTGACTAAGAAAGTAACTGAAGATCGTTTATACATGCGCACCACTAAGCGAATCGGGCTGTTCGATTCAGGAGTAGGTGGGCTTTCTGTTCTGCGCCATTTAGTCACAGTCACCCAAGGTGAAGGACTTGAATTTGTCTACTTGGGCGATGCTGCTCGTTGCCCGTACGGCAACCGTGCTCCCGCTGAGATTGCTACTTTCGTGGACGAAATTGTTAGCTGGCTAACATCTTTCAATCTTGATGCCGTAGTGATGGCATGCAATACCAGTGCTGCCGTTGCTAAAGATGCCGCTGTGAAAGCAGCTTCGCGCGTTCCTGGCGTTAAACTTTATGACTTAATTGAGCCTACCGCTGACTCAATTGTCGCCAATCCGCCAAAGGCCGTTGGTGTGATGTCGACTATAAATACCGCCAAAAGTAAGGCCTTCTCTCAGGCGCTGAGCAAACGTGGCTACCAAGGCTCTGTTGTAGAGCTTGGATGTCCGAAGTTAGTCCCTCTGATTGAGAGTGGACGCCTGGGCGAAGCCGAGTGCGAGGCCGCACTGAAGCTAGCTCTGGTGGAGTATTTAACAATCTTGGCCGGTGTCGATGCTTTGATACTTGGTTGCACACACTATCCATTTGTTGCCGATCGCATTCTAGCCTTGGTGCAAGGCGAACTTAAAGCCCTGTTTCCAGATGGTCTTAAGTTGATTGATCCGGCCCATGCTTTGGCTCTGCAGATGTTAGCTTTAGATTTGCCACTACAGACAGTGTCGTCTAATTGCTATCAGGGAGATGCTTTTCGCTTTTTCACCACTGGTAATGCTACTGATTTTGCTCAAGCCGCTTCGTTGTGTTTGGGGCACGAAATTAAGCTGGTGCAAGAAGTAGATGTGGCCGTACTTGAAGCTGCTCGTCAGCAAAGTTTCAATGTTCAGAATGTGACTATAGATGTCGCAACTTCGGGCACATTTGCTTAATAAGTTTTTAGAGGCAGATAATGTCTGAGCAGCTTCACCTGGCACCGCCACCGATCTGGCAAAGCCTTGAGGCCGTTGAGTCTTCAGCTCGCGCCTGTGTCGATTGTGGGCTGTGCCAAACGCGTACAAATGTTGTCTTTGCCTCGGGAAATCCTCAGGCAAAGCTAATGATTATTGCCGAAGCGCCTGGTCGAAACGAGGATGAGGCGGGCGTTCCCTTTGTCGGTCGCGCAGGAAAGTTGTTCGATAAAATTCTTGAGGCCGGTCGAATCGATCGTGAAAAAGAGATATACCTTTGCAATGTCATAAAGTGTCGTCCACCCAACAATCGACTGCCTGCAAAAAATGAAATTCAAGCTTGCCGTAAGTACTTAGATGCGCAGCTGGAGCTAGTTCGGCCTGCTTTGATTTTGCTTGCAGGAGCCACCGCTGTTGAGGCAATTTTACAAGTTAAGGATCCTATAAGCCGTATTCGCGGTACGTGGTTTGATTGGCAGTTCGGTGCTAGAGTTATGCCTGTCTTTCACCCAACATATCTGTTGCGCAATGATTCAAAAGAAATCGGCTCACCTAAATGGCTGATGTGGAAAGATATTCAAGAAGTTCGCAAGCAATTAGATAACTATTCTTAGGAATCATGGGGGCTCAGATATGGCAGTTAAGGCCGATTCTTTCTACGCTGATCTTCTCACAGCTCAAATTGCCGATGCCGTTACCAACGACTTTGGTAAAGCCATCCTTAAACTTCCCAATCAAGGTCGTGGTCATGTTCATGACGACGTTGATGTTTATTTTTCAGCTATAGCAATGGAGCAAGTAAATGCTATCTCTGATAAGCATGGCATCACTGATGCCGCTGCTCTCCACGAAATTTTCCAACTGACGCGACACAACCTTATCCAAGGCTTCCGTATCGGTCAGAACCTCAGTGGCAATTTTAAGCCTCACTAAGCAGACCAAGTACTGTTGCGCTCTTTGACGCGCCAAATAAAGCCATCAAGTAAATAGTGGGTAGATTGCGGCAGTGCCAAGAATGGTACGAGCAGTGCCAGTATTGCGCTGTCGTTTATAACCGGCAGGTTCGAGAAGAGCGCGAATATGCTTAAATGCTCGCGCCAGATTAGGCCGTCCCAAAGACCTTCTTCTAGATAGGCCATGAGAGCCAAGAAGGCGAAGAAAAAGAGAACGTTGGAGAGCAAAATGCGTGGGAAATTGCTCCAGCTTTTTTCATTGGTTATAGCTCTTGCTTCTGAGTTAGATTGGCATTGAGCATCAGATTTATGGCCTGATTTATTTTGAAGTTCAGATTTCGATAAATTGCTGGCGACTTCTGATTGTGCTTCGGCAGTACCGTGATGATAGAGCCATACCAGAGCCATATAAGGAACGCCGTGGCTGACCACGTTGGTAATGGTAAAGGCCATGTCTGAATTGAAGGTGATGATGCCAGTCCACCAGCTTAAGGCAGTACCCACAATCAGCAGACTGCGGGGAATGTTGAAAAACGAGGTTTTCTTGAACAGGACAATTTCTTTGATGACGAAGCTAGCCATAACAATTACATAGACTACAAAAGTGCATTTGGTGATTATTGCCGGCATAGACTCTAAGAAATCTCCGGCGACAAACCAGCTGAAATTGCGGGGCATATTTGAGTGCCAAAAGAGAATCGGATAAAGGGTGGCCAGGTAAATAGCTAAACCATCAAGCCATTTGAACTTCTTCATGGCCTCAGGATCGCGGCGCGAGTAGAGGACGATAAAGCCAAACTGTTGGCGAATGAAATGAAATACAGCCAAATAGGCGAGGGCTCGCCAGAAATAGATGCCATCGAGCGCGTAAAGAAGACTGCCGCCAATCCAGGCAACCATTGGCATGGCTAATAAGACTGCTTTATTCTTTGCAAAGGCCTGCGGCGATAAGTATGTACGAAAGAGAGTGGCGTAAACGTGCGCTACATCTATTAGCAAAACAAAGCAGACCCAGACCCACAGTGGAATATTTTGACTGGTGGCAATTTGGTTTCTGGCAAGGAAGACAAAGGCCGTAGAGAGAAAAGCTGGAGAAAGTATCCACAGAGTGTCCCAGCCTGGCGAGGATAACCAGGCTTGGCGGCTAATCGCGCGGTTAGAATCGCAATTATTATTTCTAAGTGGCGGGAAGCTTGCCTGCAATTTCACTGGTCCTAGCTAAATTTTGGTATAGACCCTAACTTATGATTGTTTCGCCAAAATCATTTTGGCTGCTTCTACTCCATGATACTGAGCTTCTTCGAAGTTAGAAATGCCCGACATATCTGAGTGGGCAAAAAATATGTTGCCTAGAGGCTGCTTCATTGCTTGCCTTGACTCTCCCCAAATTTCCCCAACAGATGGCCTAACCATGCCGTGTCCCCAGGGCCAGAGATCTATAGAAATTATTTCGCTGGCTATACCAGGATGCATTTTCTCTAGATCTTCAACAATAGTTTTTGACCAATCGTCGGCACTAGCCTTATTGAGCGCCTGCCTAGCTACTTTTGGCTCTTGCTGCGAAAGCGGGAAGTAATAAGTGATTACTGTTGGTTTGTATCTGGTGGTAATTTCTTGGTGGTTTGCTACCACATAACCAAGAGATTGACTGTAGTAGCTGACATTGTCCCAAGCCGGCAATACACCTTGACCATCCGGAAGATGCTTTAGGCTGATATTTGCCACCATCCACGGAGAATAAGTGGGCGAATAAGTAAGTGCAGAAGGCGGTGCTAATTTATCTTCACTACCGGCAATGCCTATGCTAGGCGCAATTAATCGATTAGCCACAAAGCGCGGACCGGCAAAGATGACGAAATCTGATTCTATGGCTGCATACGTCTCTGTCTTGGTATTGAGGTAGGTAGTGAGCACTTTGCCGTCTGCTTCTTTGATAGAAGTGGCTAGAGCATTTACCTGAATATTTTTGCTCAGGGGTGCTTTTAGTTGCTCAACTAAGAAGCCGTTGCCTTGTGGCCAGGTGAGAACGGCGTTTTGTTCTGAATTGGCGGCAGTGCCGCGGCGCCCGGCGAAATAGTGAATGCCTGCCCAAGCTGAAACAAATTGAGCGGTTGAGCCGTAGTCGTCTTTGCAGCAATAATCGACATACCAGAGCAAAGGCCTAGAGCTAAATTTGTTTTGCGCAAGCCACACTTTCATCGAGATTTTGTCGAGGGCGCGCAGGTCTGCATCTTGTGAGCTTAAATCAAGGGGAATCGCAAAAGCTGGTTGGCCGTCGCTACCGATGGTGTGGCGCAGAGTGATCATTTGGTCGAAGAAGCGGGCTATTTCATCGCTTTCATTCTGTTGCAAGCCTCTTTTGGGCACTAGTCCATCGTGGAAGGCACCATCTTTATATAGTCGGTCTTGGGGCTGGTGACAGAGCATCAGCTCATCGTAGATCGCCTCGCCTTTGCTGTCGTAGCCCTGAATTATTTTTAGCTCTTCAAATAATTGGCGCACATATTTTGATTCACTATTGGCAATAGGAACATAGTGCGCTCCCCAAGGATAGGCGCTAATTTGGTTCTTGCCTGAGGTGGAGTTGCCCCCCACGACTTGCTCTAGTTCAAGCACAATGAAGTCAGTTAGGTTGTGCTTCTGAAGCCACCAGGCAGCCGATAGCCCAGCCATACCGCCACCAATTATGGTGACTTTAGTTCTTTTGATATCTTGGAGCTTTTGGTCAATGCCCGCGCTACCAATTTTATTTTTGTCGCCCCCTCGCTCGCGCAATATATGGCCAATTTTTTTGGATGGACCGAGCATGCGACAGGCAAATTTATTGCCTGAAAACAATTCGCTAGAAAACGTGCTTAAGTTCTCAATACTAAGTTTATAGGGCGCTAATAGTTTTGCTCCAACGGCCGAAAGACCTAATGCTGCAAGGGTTTTAAGGAAGGTTGCTCGACTAATGGGCGTCGACATATTCGCTCCACTCAGATTCGAACATATGCACTAAAGACTGATTATTTAGTTTGTTGACCGCTGTGGCGGTTGGTAGCATATCTGGTGCGAAGCAGAGCATTTGCTTGACTGTATCACTGTTGACGAAGCGCAAACCAACTGGATACTGACTTTGCTGCGGCGCTTGGTACGGTTGCATAGAGCCAATTACATAACCCCAGTCGCCAAAGGCCGGCACGTAAGCGTGGTAAGGAGTGGTATGAAAGCCAACTGAAGCGATGGTCTTATCGACACACCAGAAGGAGTTCTTTGCATAAAAAGGAGAGGTGCTTTGTACTACCACCATGCCTTGAGGTTTCATCACTTTCTTGAGAGCGCGATAGAAGGTGTCGCTGTAAAGCTTGCCTAAAGAATAGTTACTAGGATCGGGAAAATCGATAATTGCTAAGTCAAATTTTTGCGGTGTGCTTCGCAGCCAGACGAAGGCATCATCAATAATTACTTTGACCTTGTCGTTGTTAAGCGAATTTTGATTGAGGCGTGTGAGTACTTCTTGGCTCTTAAAAAGCTCAGTCATGGCCTTATCTAAATCAACTAGGGTGATAGAGCGCACTGATGGATATTTGAGAATTTCTCTTACCGCTAGTCCGTCTCCACCGCCTAGCACAAGCACATCTTGTGGTTGGTTTAAGCTGGCCATCGCCGGGTGAATGAGGGCTTCGTGATAGCGATATTCGTCTCTTGAGCTAAATTGCAAATTGCCGTTTAGAAAGAGGCGCAAGTCTTTGCTATTGCCGGTCAGCACTATGCGCTGGTAGGGAGTGGTGGTGGAATAAATGACAGGGTCTTGATAGGTAGCGGCCTCAGCTATTCCCATAAGTTTATCGGAGAAAGCGAAACCACACACTAGTGCAACAATTAGAAGAAATGCAGTAGATCTTAGTGAGTTGCGCCATGGCAGCTCTTCTCTAAATAAATGAATGGTCCAGAGTGCTACCCCTAAGTTGAAGAGGCCAAAAAGAAAGGAAGTGCGCATCAACCCTAGGTAGGGCACCAGTAGTAAAGGAAAGAGAAGAGAGGCCAGTAGGGCACCAACATAATCGAAGGTAAATATCTGCGAAACGAGGTCTTTAAAATCGAGCCTTTGTTGGAGAATGCGCATTAATAGCGGTATTTCTAGGCCTACCAAAATACCGATAATGCCTACCAGGCTGTAAAGCAAAATGCGAAAATTATCGATGTGATTGAACATAAGAAAGAGCAGAGTGGCTGAGGCACCGCCGATGAGGCCAATTAAAAGCTCTACTTGAACAAAGGTAAGGGCAATGTTTTTCTCCACATATTTAGATAGAAACGAGCCTACCCCCATCGAAAATAGGTAGACACCGATAACTGTGGAGAATTGGGTGATTGAGTCTCCTAAAAGGTAGCTGGCAATCGTTCCGGCAATCAGTTCGTAGACCAAACCGCATGTCGATATGACAAAGACGGTTATTAAAAGAGCGTATGTCAAATTGACTATTACCCGTGAATTGCAGCAGCGATTATATTGCCAACTGCGATCATCATGGCTGCTAGAGTAATTGCTAGTGGAAGATTTTTCTCGACGACAATGTCTTTCCACATATCGCCAGGAGTGAGCATGTCGAATACTTTTGTGGACATGCAGAGAATGGCAATGCCGAGGGATGAGTATACAACTGCTGCTAGAACGTATTTTACGGTTAGAACTTGTTCCACTTATTGCTCCTTATCTAATAACTAATCTACTTACTGGTCTAAGTACTAGTCTCCTAACTTATTTACTTGTGATAGTGGGCGCCAGGACCTGTTGGCCGCGCTCCGGTAATGGCAAAGGGATCGATAATTTTCCAACCTCTCAAGCCTGCGTATACAAACAACGCGCAGAGAAAGATCCCTGTTACTAGATAAAATCGCGCCATAATTAGTCGTCGCTCCCTATATAAACGGAAGGGTCTGGGTACGGGCTAAAGTCGCTATTAGACCAGCGCGAACTCTCTACGCTGCGCATGGCAATAAAAGCGTATATAGGAACTAAGATTAGGGCAAGCAGAGTCCACCAATAGTTATCGTAAATGGCATAGCCACTGCTAACAGTAATTGTGTATTGGTCGTCTCTCGCTTGGCGGAAGTCACCGCTTTCGGTATCAATATTGAGATAGTATTTGCCTGAAGGAACCGAGGAAACTCCTAGCTGTGCTCTCGTACTCCCCTCTGACCAGAAGCCGTCGCTGTCAGAACCACAATAATATTCAACTGATTTTTCAAACGGATAGCTGGTGCCGTCTTCGTCGTTCACCATTTCGCCGCCGACATAGAACCAACTGTTATTAACAGGGGCCGTCAAATCGATCACAATATTGGTTGGTCCGCCAGTAACCGTGAACACCGGAGTGGTGATGTCAGCTTTTTTTTGATTGGGAGTAAAAATGCCGTCATAACGCAGAAGCTGCGACTGGGGCGCGTCGGCTGTAAAATATACCTGCGCACAAGTTATGAATATACAGAAAACGGTACAGAGAAAGCCTATTTTTGCACTGGCTTGTAATTCTGTTGGTGGCTTGGTAGCAGGCACACCGCTTTGAAAAGGAAATTTGCTTTCAACTTTGAAAGCTTTATGGATTTCATCGGCATCCATATATTCAGCCAAACTCCAGACAACTTCATTGTCGTCTTTTTCTGCTGAGAGCATCCGCGGTGGATCTATATAATCGGCTGTCAGTGCCGAGGAGCCGACCATGACACGCCAATAGAATTCTCCCAAAACATACTTAACTTTGGCATTGCCGTAGTTGTATATTTGATAGCTCTTGCCGTCCAGCTTTGCTAACTGGCCTTTGACCGGATAGCGGTTGATGCTTATGGTATCCGGCTTTCTCTTAATGGTAGTGACAAAGTTCCAGTAGCCTTTGTCTTCGACTAACCAACGGTAGCCGTAGTAAGGATTAAAAAGTAAATATTCAGACCAAAAATAGTCGCTAGCCTCTCGCACTAAATAGCCAATTACTTCCCAGGTTTTGCCTTTGAGCTTGCCCCTGGCGCCAAGCGGAATGTCGGGCTTGAAGAAAGTGGTTTTACCTACGTAAGTTGATAAGATACGATAAGCTTCACTGGTGACATCAATGGTGGAATTGCAGCTATTGCAAACCACTGCCATGGCCGCACCAGGATACTTAATTGTTATTGAGGCACCGCAAGCAGTGCAAGCAAACATTTTAGCCGTTGGCTTGGCTGGCTTTGGCTCTTTTTCTAGCGGTAGAGGATAGCCAATTCCATCAGGTTTGTCGCTCTTACTTGCGATATTATCCGGTTCATTATTGCCCGGTTCATTATTGTCCGGTTCGGTGTTGCCCGGTTCGTTTTTACCAGCCATCGATGCGCCTCAAGTTTTTGAATTGCAGTTGGTCAAAGTCGATGTAGCTGCCAAGAAATACGCGGTTCTCTTTGTCAGCCAGTTCTATGGTGGCCATTTCGTCTTCGAAACCGCTTAGATCAATACTTTCTGACTTGCGGCCTTGGAGAGCGTTAAAGGGCAATTCACCTTCACTGTAGAGACACTTTACTTTGCGAATATCTTCTACTTCGTAAATGCCATGTTTGCCAAAATCTACCGCTTTGCCAGGATGGAATTTGCCCACTGGTGGCACCATGTCAAAGCAAGGGAAGCACACCGCATAAAAGCCCTGCGCTTCCGCCAGCCAAGCAATTTTTTCATCAGCGAAGATGCAAAACCATTCATTCCAGAAACCGCCGTCATAGCCCACTTTTATGCGACCGACGACTTCAAATTTTTGCTCTTTGTACATGCCAGTAGTGCCGATTTGAATCGGTGTAAGATCATCGATAAGTTCGGACACTTGTCCAATATTATCGAGATCCATACCTCGACGCACTAGACTACCTTTGCAGAATGAACAGACTGCAAAAACTGATGCTTTCGATTGAAAATTGACGTTTGCCCCACAGGAGGGACAACTCAGTGTCAGCATTTAAGAAATACTCTTGAGTAACTCTGCCTTTTTAACGTCAAATTCTTCTTGGGTTAATATACCTTTGCTGACAAGACCATGCAGTTTTTCTAGCTTGGCATAGACATCTTCGCTGCTAGCAGCTGCGCCCATGCCCACTCCGCCTAGACCGGCGGCCATGGTCTGGCCAATCACTGCACCCATACCCAAGCCCACGCCAGCCCCAGCGAGTCCACCGGGGTTATTGGCAGCAGCTGAAATACTGTCAGCAGCTTGGAAGTTGGCATATTTTTTCAAATCGCCGACAAGGTTCATTTGTGATTGTTTGTCGAGGTACTCTTGCAGTTCTTCTGGCAAAGTCACGCTCTGCACCAAGAAGGTGTTGAGCTTTAGGCCATATTGTAAGAATGGTAGGTCAAGTTCGTCCTTCAGTTGCTCCGAAAATTTCTGTTGGTTGGCTGCCATATCGAGAAAGGCGGTGTCTGCTTGTCCCAGTTTGGTGGCAATGTGAGTCAAAATCATCGAGCGCAGTTGGCCGTCTAATTCGCTGGTTGTGTAAACCTGCCGAGTGCCGCTGATTTTTTGGTAGAAAGTATTTGGTTCTTCTATTTGATATGAGAAGGTGCCAAAGGCACGAAGGCGAATTACGCCGAACTCTTTATCGCGAATAGCAATAGGAGTTTGAGTGCCCCAGCGTTGGTCGATTTGTTCACGGGTGGAGAAGAAATAAACTTCTGATTTAAATGGTGACTTGAAGCCTTTGTCCCAGTTCATGAGAGTGGTGAGGATAGGCAAATTCTGAGTGTTTAAGGTGTAGCGGCCCGGGGAGAAATTGTCAGCGATATTGCCTTCGTTA
Source organism: Candidatus Obscuribacterales bacterium (assembly GCA_038231015.1). GTDB lineage: Bacteria > Cyanobacteriota > Vampirovibrionia > Obscuribacterales > Obscuribacteraceae. The sequence continues at coordinate 62,089 of JBBRMD010000013.1, read as the reverse complement.
ACAAACAGTGCCATTTGCGAATCGCGCACGGTCAGCTGGGCACCAGTTTGAATTTCTTTGTCGAGAGTAGGAAAGCGATAGGCAAGCACGCCATCACTTTCTTCTGTCCACTCAATAACTTCGATAAATTGCTTTTTGAAAATGTCTAACATTGAATCCCGCCTAGTTCACAAAGGGAAGGAAAAGAAAACGTTCGGAGAATTGAAAGGGTTGCCTGTCTGTCTGTCACTTCGTTGCCATCAATCATCAACGACTGCAGCTATGTTACATGGTCAGATGACCTATATATGTTGAAAAGTACAAATTAGTTTAGGATTTCAAGCGCTTTGTTCGCTTGCTCATTTCATTTTCAGAGCCCACTGGAGGTACGCTAAATTGTCCCGTACTGACATGTCTGGACGACCCCAACTGTGACCTTCTTGCCATTTGACATTGAGAAGGGCGGGAAAGCCCCGCTGTTGGCAAGCAGCGGCAAATTTATAAGAGTGCCAGGGGACAACGCGGTTATCTCCCGCCGATGCATTTATTAAAAGGTTGGGAAAGTTGCAGTTACTTTTTAGTTTTTCAACACAGTGGTAAGGAGAATAGGCTCTCAGGGCATCAAATTCGTTGATATTACCAACAGAGCCATATTCGCTCTGCCAGGCCCAGCCTAAACCATGAAAAGAGTACTTGAGCATGTCAAAGAGACCGTTGTCGGCAATCGCTGCTCCAAACAAATCTGGCCTTTGAGTGATAGCCGCCCCGACTGTCAGGCCACCATTGCTCCCGCCGTTAATCGCTATTTTCTTTGGCTTACTAAAGTGTTCTCTAACCAGCCATTCAGCGCAAGCGATGGTGTCGTCATAGGTAAGTTGTTTGTTTTCTTTAGTAGCAGATAAATGCCAATCGGCTCCCAGTTCGTCGCCACCTCTTAGGTATGGTTGCGCCCAAATGCCGCCCATGGCCAGCCAGGTGGCCGTTTGATAAGAAAAATATGGCATGCTCGCGATACTAAAGCCACCATAGACTGACAAAAGTGTAGGATTATTGCCATTGAGTTTGGTGCCCTTGAGATAGGCAATATTCATTGGCACCATAACACCATCTTTGCTCTCGACTTGCACCATTTTTTGCACCACACGTTTGGTCATAGAGTAGCGCGGTTCATACAGTACAACGGTCTTCTCACTATCTATGTTGTGGCGATAAATCGTTCTTGCCGTAGCAAAATTTTCTAGACTGAAGAAGATATTCTTGTCTTTAAATTCTGTTGAAAGAGAGCTCAATGTTCCGTTAAATGGCAGTGCAATTTCATCTAGTTTAGTGCCATCAAGTCTGTACTGTAAAAGCCTTGTCTTGCCTTCACTATCAAGACAGCTGGTCAGTATACGGTCGCGCAGCAGACTTACTTCTTGCAGTGTAAATTCGCTTTGTGGAATGATTTCTTCAATAGTTTTTACTGCAAAATTTTTGAAGTCGAAGGTAAGGGCTAAAACTCTTCCTCGTGGTGCCTTATGATCAGTTTTGATGAAAAGTTTGCCTTTGTTCTCCCCAAGCCAAGTGTAATAGCCAATTTTTCTAGGAAAAAGAGCACACATTTTGCCGTTGCTCAAACATTTAATCAGAAAGCGGTTATGCAGTTTTCCGGCGGGCCATTCTGAGATTAGTGCGTGCTGTTTATTTTGCAGACCGTAGATATCCACCCAGTCGGCCGTTGGGTTGTGAATGACTTTATCTTTTTTCTTGTGATCGCCGAGTCTATGGAAAAAGATTGAAGCCCGCTTAGAATAGCTCGGCTCTTGTTGCATATCTTTGCTGTGCGCTTTCTCGCTGCCGCCTATGCTTTTAGAGGCGGTAGGAAGATTTTCTTGAGAGTGACGGTAGATTAGGCCGGCTTTTTGATGATGAAATCTTATTGAACCCGATGGCACCTCCTCAATTATGTCATCAAGATCTTTGCCAGTATCGAGATCTCGTACTCTCCATGTCTCGAAATCGGAGCCGTTATTAGACATGCCATAAGCGAGAAGATTGCCTTTAAGATTTACTCTAAAGCCACTCATCCATGCGTTGCGATTAGCGATTCGCTTATCAGAGTAGACAATCTTTCCCCTCTGATTTTTAGCGCTCGCAAGAGCGCGTCTGACAGTGGTGTAGCCAGACTGATCTACACTCGTATAGAAGTAGAAATCACCGGCCTTAAAAGGTACTCTGTGTACTTGAGCGAAGGCTGCATCATAGAATTCTTTTGGCTTCTTAAATGTAGTGATAATAGTTAGAAGGTTAAGGCGAGTAAGCATGGCTTGGCTTTTTAACCAAGCTTTTGTTGCTTCGCTATTTTCTTCTAATGAGGAGAAACGATCGAGAATGCGACTGCCAGAGATTGTATAGCTTTTCGTTTTTGCCTGAGGTGCTGCCTTGCTCAGCCTGGCGCTATGCTGGCGTAGCATTTTGCGGGCCATCAAAGCAATAGATTGTCTTAGCTTTTCTGTTTTTAGCCAATCAAATATATTTGTCAGTGACTCGATTATGTAATCAAGCATGTCAATAAAACAGTCGTGATTGGCTCTCAGATGTGAGATTGAAAGGTTGAAGTATCGCAGGCTTAGAGCGTACTTTCCCTGCCAGCGAGCGGCATTGCCAGCGCCGGCGTAAAGAGCACAAAGACGGTTATCTATGTCCGCAAAATGCTCAATTTGCTTGGCACCATTTAAGTAGTCGTGGCGAGACTGTTCATAATTTTTTTTGCGCAGCGCGCTGTCTGCTATCTTGCGAATCTCAAAATAAAGCGCTCTAGCAGCTGCCGCCTTAGTCTCTTTTTCGATCTTTTTCTTGGACATACAGCGCCGAACTATTTTTGAAATGCTGCTACTGTGCGCTTCATTGTCTTGACGAATTCAGGATTTTTGAGGGCGACAGAACCAGCATAAATGCAAGCACCAACCAGACCGATCATGAGAAATTTGGTTACACCAGGATAGGCCTGGCGGTTCATCGACTCTTTGGCACGGTTGCTAAAACCAGGTTTGGCGTGACGCCCTGTATTAGTTTGCGACTTATTTGGCACCAGTTTGCTGCCACCACTGACGCGCATTCTGGCGTATTCTCCAGCTGAAGGGAGCTGGCGCTGACAAGATATGCAAAAGCGAATGAGGGACCTGACCGGGGCTTGGCAGTACGGGCAGTTGGCATAGGGCAAGGTCGATTCAAGATCTTCTTCTTCTTCAGCTTCTTCAGGGCGCGGTCCAAAGACAGCACTCATAACCCGTGAAATCCAACTGCGATTGGCCTCTTGGTCTTGACCGTCGCCGTTGTTATTAGTGTTGTTGTTTTTAGAACTGTGATTGCTAGTAGAGAAATTAACTACGTCATGGCCACCAGTTTGAGTATTGGCTTTGGCATAGGTTGAATCTATCTGAGTGTTGGTGGCAATTTCCATGGCTGTTTGATTGTTGATGGCATTGAGATGCCCTTCTGCAGCTAGGCCGAGCGTAGGATAAGAACCAGTCATGAGAGCCTCTGCCTCACTCTCCATGTCTTTGAAATCGGCAATTTCCATGCGGTGTTTGTAAGACTTCAGTTTGATGCCGTCGCCGGCTAGAGCCTCGTGCAGCTCCTTACCGAATTCTTGAACATCTTGTTGTCTTTGTTCAGGCTCTTTGGCCAAGGCTTTATTCAGTACATTGGTTACTTCTGTGCAAACTTTAAAATCGGTTGATGCTTGCGAGAATGGAGTGGGAGTGCCGTATAAATGGCAGTCCATCATTTCAATAGCCGATTTGGCTTTGTAAGGAAGAAATCCAGAAAGCGATTCGTAAACCACGATCGCTAGTGAATAAATATCAGATCTTGGATCGACTGCCGATGCAGCTAAGCACTGCTCTGGGCTCATGTAGGGCGGGCTGCCGCAAACATCGCCGGTTTTAGTAATGGTGTAAGCATCTTGGGTTTTGGGTTCTTTCAGTTTGGAGAGCCCGAAGTCAACCAAGGTCACCCAGTCACCCGTGGGAGCATTGGTGGAAAGCACAATGTTTTCTGGCTTAAGATCTCGGTGAACGACATCGAGAGAGTGCGCTGCTGCTAAGCCATCTACGATTTGACCGAAAATACGATCAGCTCTTTCAAAAGAAAGCGGGCCGTTATTCTTCAATTCATCTTTTAGACTAACCCCTTGCAGGTAGTCCATCACCAAAAATGGCTGCCCTTGAGAGCTCATGCCAAAGTCATAGAGAGTGACAATATGGTGGTGCTTAACTTGAGAGACGGTTTTTGCTTCCCTATAAAAGCGTTTGACCGCCTCTGAATCTGACACCATATGCGAGTGCAACATTTTGATAGCCATGAGCTTGTCCATTTGCTCCTGGCGAGCTTTGTAGACAACTCCCATGCCGCCACGACCAATCACCGAAACAATTTCATAGCGGTCGCCCAATCTTGTGCCGACTAAGGGGTCACGATCTCCTGATTTCAGTAAACTGGAATCAGCCGGACATCTTTCAAGACCATCTTCGTATTCTGAGTAGCACTCAGGACAGGACTTCACAGCCTAAACTCCAAGCCATTAGTAAAAGCGTACCAAATTAGCGCCTATATTCAGGTATTCCCCTAAAACCCATGAATATCCTCAAATGAGACGGCCAATTATTGAGTTACTTATAGGTATGCCCTGGCGTGTAATCTTGAGCTTGCCGTCCGATAATTGCAGCAGCTCTTTTTCGCATAAATACTCTATTTCTGAACCTTGCAAGGCCAGCAAATCTTGGCCATAGTCGGCTTCAAACTGCTTTAAATCAATTCCTTCGATGAGGCGCAGGCCGAGCATTATGCCTTCTTTGAGGCGGGTGGCCGGGTCAATTAGTTCGCTCACTTCATCGCTTAATGGACTGCGCATATATTTCTTCAAGGAGCGCAAGTTGGCGCTGCGAACGCCATCGACATAGCGGTGAGCCCCGACTCCAAAGGCAAAATAGGGGGCATTGCGCCAATAAGTGAGGTTGTGCTGAGATTCTTGGCCAGGCTTAGCAAAGTTAGATACTTCATATTGCTGATAATTGTTTTGTTCTAGAGTGGCCACCAAGTATTCGTACATTTCAACGCAAAGGTCGTCAGAAGGATAGCTGGCAGAATCGCGAGGGAAGCGGCTCAACAGGGGAGAATTCTTGGCAATTTCTAGACCATAGGCCGAAATATGTTGAATCGATGGACACTCTTTTGTTAAGGCAAGAGCAGCATCTATTGTGGCCTGCCAGCTGCTCATCGTTTGGGTGGGAAGGCCGTACATGAAATCGATACTGATGCTAGTGAAGCCAGCTTGATGAGCTAGTTTCACTCCGTCTATGGCTTGGGCGACGCTGTGATCGCGCCCGATAGCAGTTAATTCGGCGTCGCAGAGTGATTCAATGCCAATAGAAAGGCGGTTAATTCCAATTTCTAGCCATTCTTGAGCTTTCTCAGCAGTAATCGCATGGGGCGTAGTTTCCATAGCAATTTCGAGAGCTGGCCCACTGGTTTGTAGCGGAGCATACTTGAGCAGTTGTTTGTGAATCATGGCAATGTTGCTGGGCTTAATCAGCCCCGGTGTGCCGCCGCCATAAAAGACAGTCTTAAGGCTAAGTGGTTCTGTGCGCGGAGCGAGGCGCGATTCTATTTCGCCTACTAGAACTTGGCAATACTCGTCTTCTAGCTCGATTAAGCCAGCAAAAGCGGCAAAATCGCAGAATTCGCATTTATGAGTGCAAAAAGGGATGTGAATATAGGCGCTCTGCGGAGAGATGGCTTTGTCTTCACTTTCTTTATGGGCTTCTGTTGCTATCATTTGGCAATGATTGTAGCGAGAAAGTTAGTTAATATCTGGTTGTTTAAAAGCGCAGCGGCTCTTTTGTTCTCGTTGGCCTGCATCCAATTAGTTTGTTTGAGCGCTCAGGCTGAAGATGCCAAACTAGAAAGCGCAGAAAACGCCAAAGTAGAAGGTGCCAAGCCGCAGTCGGCCAAAGGCGAAAACGCTCTCACTGTGGCACAAACGGCACTTTTGAAGCTAATGAGTACCAAACCCGCCAGCGTCGATTTGCGCTCAATGGGCGATTTGATGATTCAGCTAAGGCGGAAAATTACCGATGATCCCTATGATGAAAATTTAAGATTAAGGCTGGCCAGTTATCTTTACCTAGCCGGTGATTTAGAAGGAGCAGCTTCGGAGATGAAGCGAGCTGTTTCTAGCGCTCCTGATGATTATTTTGCCCACATGGTTTTAGCGAAGATTCTTGACCATAGCGGCGATGAGTCAAATGCTGAAGTCGAATTTAAGCGGGCTATGCAGCTTGAGCCAAGTTCGGCTGAGAGTCACGAATACTACGCTGATAGTCTCTTTACGCGAGCCGAAGTTTCTCAGGCGGTCAGTGAGTATCGCCTGGCCACTCAGTTAAAGCCAAGCGCTAGCAGCTTTTCGGGGCTTTCAGAAGCGCTTTTGGCCACCCACGACATCAGTGGTGCAATCAAGGCTGCTCGCCAAGCTGTCTCTGTCGAACCCAGCTCAGGGCGGGCTCACGTGGTTCTCACTAAGGCATTGCTCACCTCCGGCGATTATCATCCGGCTTTGCGCACCGCCCGCCAGGCCAGCTTGCTTGAGCCTTCTGCGGCAGAAAGCCATTTAGCCCTTGGTCGTGCTCTATACGCCAATAAAAACACGATCGGCGCGGTAGAAGAATTTCGCCAGGCTGTCAGGCTTGACCCGCTCAACGCTCAGGCGCGAAACGACCTGGGATATGCACTTTACGGTCGAGGCGATGTCTCTTCTGCCGTGTCTGAGCTGCGTTTAGCCTTAAGGTTAAACCCACATCTTGGAGAAGCAAGAAATAATCTAGAAATTGCCATATATGGCCTAACTGGCAATAAGCGACCATAAGTTTAAGGAACTTGCGAGGTATTCAAGTTAGAATGACGCTGCGGAAAAGCATCTACTTGAGTCGAGGCATCCTTAGTGCAAGTCAAAGGCCAAAAGCCAGCGCTTAATTTGTTGATATCGCAGGCGGTATCACTATCACTTCTATGTGCTTGCGCCCTTAATTCTTCGCTAGCGGCTTTCGCCGAAGATGGCGACCACAACCCTAGTGCTGCTGAAGCTAGTGCTAGTGAAGCCAGTGACAATTCTACTTCAGCTAAAACTAGTAAGAAGCCAGGCTTATCTTATTCGCCGAGCAGTGGCAATGCCAGCGGACCAGCCAATCTGTCTGATTCAGATTTTGGCGCTGATTCAGCGTCTAATCCGCTCTCTAATTCTCAATCTAGTTCTCAATCTAGTTCTTCTGGCTCTGATGGGGATGGTCGCAAACTAGCCCAAGGCTCTATGCGTTCAGTCACCCGCAATTCATTGCCAGGTGTCACTGGCACAGTGAAAATTCGCAGACCTTTCCAGCTATTTGCTCAGAGTGAAGAAGGTCGTCAATTAATTCATCACTTGAGTTTCAGAGATACACCGGTCAAAGATGTAATCACTGAAATTGCTCGTCGGGGCAACGTCAACATCATTATTGATAAGTCTTGCAGCGGCAAGATTACCGGTGATTTGCGCGACGTCAATCTTAATGAAGCGATGGACAATGTGCTAGCGGCTGCCGGTTTACAAAGCCGTATGCTCGACAACAAAACTATTGTAGTTGGCTCCACTCAAGCGATGGTGCAACTTGGTCTGAACCGGCCCATGGCACGCGCCTTTAAGCTTAGCTATTCTCACCCTTATGATGTTGCCGCTCTTTTGTCGGCCTCTATTTTCAACAAAGGCTATTTGCCTGATTTCAAAACCACCACCAAGCGCCAGTTAGCAAATGAGTCAACCGATGAAACTGCCAGCGAAAAGAAAGGCTCGGGTCAGGGTGGCGATCTTAGTGGCCCATCAGTAGAAAATACTGGCGAAAAAATAAGTGGCCGTGAAGGTACCAAAAGTGATACCGATAGCACTCAGAGCTATTCTTTAGAAACTCAGCCGCGCACATTGCGTGGTACAAGTCGGGCCCAGACTCAAGAAGGCGTTGGCTTTAACAATGCCGCTACCGATCCGGGTACTCAACAAATTCGAGCTAATCTAGAAATTGCAGCTGATTTTAGCGTTGACCCCAATGGCGGTGGCGCAATTGTTATTCCTGATGTGAAGGGTCGCCAGGTAATTGTCGTTGGCACCTCCGATGATGTCAATATTGCCGAAGACGCCATTCGCTTGATTGACCGTCGTCCGAAGCAGGTACACATTCAAGCATCATTAATTGAACTGAGCAATCAAGGCATCAGGCAGCTTGGTGCCACTCTCAACTTGCAGGGTGAGGGTCTCTCCAGCTCGATTATGGGGAATTCTCAAGCTCCATTGAAGTCATTCTTGCCAGGTTTAGGTTCACCGGCCAGCTCAGTTGCCAACCCGAATATTCCTGCTATCCCCTTCACCGGTTCTAACGTCACAAATGGTGCCGCCAATGGTGCTGGTACTCCTGGTACGGCTTACTCTGGTTTGATTGGTTCTCTGGTGCCGATTATCGCCCCAACTATCGCCGGTGTTAACGCTGTCACTACCGCCCAGAGTGCCTTCAACTTTATTGCCGCTGATGGTCGAGCTGGCGGTCGTGCCAATATCGCTACAGTGCCGCATGCCATCAACTTATCTGTTAACTTGCTTTTGCAGACCAACAAGGCCAAGCTCATTGCCAACCCATCTGTTGTAGTTGTCGACAATTCAGAAGCACTGATTACGATCGCCTCTGAAGTTATTCACAAAGTGACGTCGACAGTCAGTTTAGGCGTTGTTACCACCAACGTTGAACTAACTAAGGCAGGAATTTTCTTAAACGTGCTCCCCCGTGTGAGCCAAGATGGTTTCATAACTATGAGACTGCGCCCTCAAGTTTCTACACCTCTAGGGCCGCCGCAGACATTTGGACCAGTAAACCAACCAACAGTTGTAGTTACCTTGCTCAATTACCGCGATATCATGGCTCAAGAAGTGCGTATCAAAGACGGCCAGACTCTTGTGCTTGGTGGTCTATTCTCTGAGACCGAAGCTGCTCAGCTTTCCAAAACTCCATATTTGGCTGAAGCACCAGTGCTCGGCGCCCTCTTTAGAAATACATTGAAGGGCCGCAACCGTACTGAGTTGATGCTTCTAATCACTCCCAAAATAGTTGAAGAAGAGCCTAGCTCGTCGTTGGCTGATCGCCGTGGTTCTGTCTCGATGTAAGAGGCCGATATAAGAAACTTTTGATTAATCATGCTCGCTCACATGTATGCCACTAGTGTTGGTGCTAAGTAAAATTTGGGGAACTAATTAGAGCTTATCGAGCAAATAAGTTGAGCGAGATTCTTGGATTGAACTTTAAGTTCTGGCACAGCGACGCTTTCTAGCAGCACCGCTTTGAGCATCGGTCCGATAGCAAATATTTTGCTTGGTTGATTATTGCCATTTTTCACTAAGCCTGAGGGTTCGCAACTGATTCCCGCACCGGTTTGATCAGCTAGCACCATTTTGCTCTTATGAAGATTGGCCATGAGAGGGCTGTCAATCGCACTAAGTTTCGATTGTGGCCCGATGCAGTTGATTACTTTGTTGATAGTAATAGATTCTTGCTCACCGTGATGCTGGCGAAGAACAGCACGCACAAAAGATTTGCCATCAGACTTTTCTTCTCGCATTTCTTTTATACCGCCTGAGAGAACTCGCAGTTGATCGCTCGCTCGGAAAGCTTCGATTCTTTGCGAAATAGTGGGTGCCATGCGGTGGCGATGAACGTCCCAGTAAGTTTGCAGATGGCGCATGAAGTGTCGTTTTTCGACTAGTTCAAGGCCTAGCCACCAAGTCTGGGTAATAGCTCTGAAGCTATCTACAGCATTTCGCCAGCCCATCTCTTTAGATTTGTGACGGAGCAATTTGAATGTAGCCAACGTCGATTCAGTCACTTCGTTCAAATGTGTCTGGGTCGGATGAAGGTTAGGTTTATCTAGATGGGGTCTTGGTAGAAGACCATGGCGCGAAACGGCATAGAGCTTGCCGCTATGTCCCTTGCTAGTCAGTTCGATGATTTTATCGACGGCGGTTAGGCCAGTTCCCACAATCAAAACCGAGTCAGTGGAAGCGATACTGCTCACAGCTTTAGTATTCCATGGGTCATGCAAGTAGTGCTCGCTTTCCATAGAAAGGTCACATAGCCAAGCCGGTCTCTTTCCTGCCAAATTGCCTAGAGCAAGAACAACAATGTCGGCTGGCAGCACGGCCCCGTTGCTTAACGTGACAGCATAGCGGGTTTCTGCGACTAAATTTGAGTCTAAGGCTGCTATATCGATAGCACTTTCATGGATGGCAGTAAAAGAATGGAAGTGGTCAATTTTAGCAATGGCACCGTGAACTAACTCTTGGACGTACTGGCCAAAGAATTTTCGCGGCAGAAAATCTTCCGCTAAGACTGAGGCGTCTTTGCTTCTAGCATAGTTGAGAAAATGTTCTGGCTCATCTGCTAGAGCGCTCATGCCGGCGGCGCTGACATTTAGGAGGTGCTCATCACAAGTGGTGCTGTAAGCCAAACCCAAAGCTATTTCAGTTTTGGGTTCGACTAAGGTAATGGCAAAAGCCTTCTCTTTCTGTTGCAAGAGATGATAGGCCGTCATCGAACCACTGAAGCCGCCACCAACTATGGTTAGCTGAATTTGCTTCTTATTATTGCTATTCAACTGTCACTGATTTAGCGAGGTTGCGGGGCTGGTCTACGTCTTTGCCGAGGTAGTCTGAGATGAAGTAAGAAAGCAACTGTAGTGGCACGACGGTGGTCATCGGTGAGAACAATTCGTCTACTGGTGGCACTGTCAGCACAGAGTCGAATGTTCTCTGCGCTTGTTCATCGCCATCGACGGCTACTGCAATCATTTTGGCTTTGCGCGCTCTTGCTTCTTGGGCATTTGAGAGGGTCTTCTCGTAAACGAGACCAGGAACGAGCACTGTTATTACCGGCACGTTTTGATCAAGTACGGCGATTGGTCCGTGCTTAAGTTCTCCGGCAGCGTAGCCAGATGCATGAATATAGCTCAACTCTTTTAGTTTGAGTGCGCCTTCTAGGGCTGTTGGATAATTAAGTCCGCGGCCGATGAAGACGACATCGTGAGCTTCGGCATACTTAACTGAGGTTTCGCGAATTTCTTCTTCGCGAGCCAAAATCTGTTCGATCATGGCGGGCACCAGGTTCAGTTTGATTTTCAGATCTTTAGCGCGCTCAGCACTGAGTGTGCCGCGGCGTTCGCCTAGATAAATTGCCAGCAGGTAGAAGCAGGCCAGCTGAGCTAAATAAGTCTTAGTGGCAGCTACCGATACTTCAATACCGCATTCAGTCACTATCAAATTTTGGGTCAACTGGGCTAAGTGCGAATCAGCTCGGTTAGTGATACCGAGAGTGTAGGCGCCTTTCTGTTTAGCTGCAGTGAGAGCTGCTAGGGTGTCGGCCGTTTCACCTGATTGGCTCACAGCAATGGCAAGAGTCGATTCGTTGCACAGTAGTTTGCGGCCACGAATTTCAGAAGCGATATCGACATCAACTGGTATGCCAACTAGCTCTTCGATAAGTAGCTTGCCGACCATAGAAGCATGGTAGGCGGTGCCGCAAGCAAAGATATTGATGCGAGAAAGGCCTTTGATTTCATCATCGGTTAGATGCACGCCATAGTTTGACGAAGCGCTGCCTGACGGGGTTAAGTGGTCGATATTGAGGTCGATAGGATGATTCGGGTGGCGCAGATATTTAGACAATGTCTGACGCAATACCAGGGGCTGCTCATGAATCTCTTTGAGCAAGAAGTGCTTGTAGCCGCACTTGTCGATTACATAAGGGCTGGTATCAAGGGCAATAGGACTGCGTTTTACTTCAACGCCATCAAAAGTAAATAGGCGTACTTTGGCTGCTGTAATTTCAGCGATTTCGCTCTGTTCTAGTTTAATTACACGGTTGGTGTATTGGCGCACGGCCATAGAGTCGGAGGCGAGGAAGTTTTCGTCATTGCCGAGACCGACTGAAAGTGAGTAGTGGTGGTTGATGGCATAGATACGGTCTGGGTGTTCTTGGCTGACTACGCCCAAGGCAAAAATACCAACTAGTCTTTTGACTGAGCGGGTAATTGCTTTCAGTAAGTCTTGGTCTTTGGCATATTCGTGTGATACCAGGTGTGCTACCACTTCAGTGTCGGTGTCAGAGTTGAAATGATAACCGAGGCCTTTCAGCTCGTTTTGCAACTCTTCGTAGTTTTCGATAATGCCATTGTGAACTACCGCGATGGTGCCGGTAGAATCGGTGTGAGGGTGTGCGTTTTGATCGTTGGGGATGCCGTGAGTGGCCCAGCGAGTATGGCCGATGCCGACAGTAGCAGATGGTCGTTTGCTGTCGAGCAGGGCTTCTAGATTGGAGAGTTTACCGGCTGCTTTGAGAACGCAAAGACGACCGTTTTCTATGACGGCCACGCCGGCAGAGTCGTAACCTCTATACTCAAGGCATTTTAGCTCGTTGAGCAAAACTGGGGCTGCATGTAAGGGGCCGAGATAGCCAACGATTCCGCACATTTTTACTTCCTCCTTAGACTAACTCTTAGACTTCCATCAATTCGACTTCTTTATCGTGTAGATACTTGTCGATTTCTTTGATGTATTTATCTGTGATCTTCTGTAAGTCAGCTTCTTTGCCTTTGATTTCATCTTCTGAAATCTGGCCGCCCTTCATTTTTTTCAAATCTTGATCACTGTCGCGACGAATATTTCGCACAGCTACTCTTGATTCTTCGCCGATTTTTTTGACCATCTTGCCCATTTCTTTGCGGCGGTCTTCGGTCATTTGAGGAATGCCAATGCGAATGACGTTGCCATCAGAGTTTGGTGTAAGGCCGAGATCTGACTTGTGAATGGCTTGTTCGATAGCTTTCAAGCTGCCTTTATCGTAAGGCTGAATGGTAAGCGAACGACCATCACTAGTGGAAATATTGGCGAGGCCTTTAAGAGGAGTCATGGTGCCGTAGTAGTCAGCTTCGATGCGGTCGAGCATTTGAGGATTAGCGCGGCCGGTTCTCACCGTTTGCAATTCTTTGTGCAAGCTCACTAGCGCTTTCTTCATGCGCTCTTCTGCGTTCTGTAAGACTTCTGTGGTTGTGCTCATGAATCTGTCCTATCTATGTTGACTTAAACTCGAACTGCGTTTCCTACTATCGTTCCAACTTCTTGGCCTTTGACAATGCGTTCAATGCTGCCATCTTTAGCAAAATCGAAGACTAAAATCGGGATATTATTTTGCTGACAGAGTGAGACAGCCGCTGGGTCCATTACTTTGAGACCTTGTCTGAGCATCTCCTCAAAAGAAATGTGGTCTAGCTTTTTCGCTTTTGGATTAGTCCTTGGATCGTCGTCGTAGACACCATCTACGCCATTTTTAGCCATGAGGACAGCATCGGCTTTTAGTTCGGCTGCGCGAAGGGCAGCGGCAGTGTCAGTGGTGACGTGCGGGTTGCCTGTGCCGCCACCAAGGATGACAATGCGGTTCTTTTGTAAATGGCGGATGGCACGCAGACGAATGAACGGTTCTGCCACTGTAGGCATGGCAATAGCTGTTTGTACGCGGATGTCGATGCCTTTTTTGTTGAGAACTTCGCCAAGAATTAAACAATTCATGATCGTAGCCAACATGCCAACGTGGTCGGCTGCCGCTTTGTCCATGCCCCAACCAGCACCTTGAACACCTCTAAAGATGTTGCCGCCGCCAACTACTACTGCGATTTGTACGCCTAGGTTATATGCAATTTGTATCTCGTTGGCTATGCGGTTAATTTCAGCTTGATCAATGCCAAAGCCTTGAGTGCCCATGAGAGCCTCTCCGCTGAGCTTGAGTAGAATCCTTTTATAGTGAATGGCCATTTGATTCCTTTGCGAAAAACTTCTAAAGAGAAGACAGCCAGATCATAACGCGATCACGGCTGTCTATCTATCTACATGGCATTGGTTTAAGCGGAAGCTTCAGTCTCTTCTGGTGCTTCGCCGTTGTCACCGAGGATGAACAAGGCGTAGCGCACTACTTTAGCTTCAACACCCATTTCTTTGCCTTTAGCTGCCAGATATTTGGCAACTGACTGCTGTGGGTCTTTAACGAAAGGTTGTTCACTTAAAACGCGTTCAGCAAGCAACTTGTCAACGCGGCCAGTGACGATTTTTTCTTTCATCTCAGGCTTCTTGTCAGCAAGGTCAGCTTTTCCGAGTTCAATTCTGCGCTCGTTTTCGATCACTTCGGCTGAAATGTCGTCACGGGTCAAGAATGTAGGCTTGGCTGAAACAACGTGCATCGCTAGTTCGCGAGCAACGGCTTGCAAATCAGCTAGGTTAGCAACTGCTTTGTCTGTTTGGATTTCAACGATTGCGCCCATCTTGCCACCCAACGTGTGGATGTAAAGACCGGTTGTGCCGTGCGGTGTCGAGAGGTCGAAGACAGCTAAGCGCTTCACTGAAATGTTTTCGCCGATTTTAGCGATTGTTTCAGTAACAGCATCTTTAACTGGCTTGCCATCAATTGAAAGAGCCAAAAGGGCATCAACATCAGCAGGCTTTTTGCTACCGGCCAACTCAGCAATTTGCTTGCTGAGGGCGATGAACTGGTCGTTTCTGGCAACAAAGTCGGTCTCGCAGTTGATTTCAACTAAAGAAGCTACTTTGCCATCAGGGCTTACTTGGCCAACAACTAGACCTTCAGATGTAGCTCGGCTAGCCTTTTTGCTAGCTGAAGCAGCACCTTTTTGTCTGAGAAGTTCGAAGGCTTTGTCGAAATCGCCAAGAGCTTCTACTAGGGCTTTCTTGCAATCCATCATTGCTGCGCCTGATTTCTCGCGCAACTCTTTGACCATGGACGCAGATATATCTACCACTGTACTCATCTCCTATCCTCATATGAAATTGGAAATTGTGAATTTAAAGTTTGAAGACTAAAAACTAGTCTTGAAATTAGCCTTCGCTTGCAACTTCAGCAGCAGCAACAGCTGGCTCTTCGCCCGCTCCAACAGCAGCCATTTGCGGTTCAGCTTCAGCAGCTTCAGGAGCGCCGTGTTCTTTCCAGTCAGTCTTTTCAGCTGGGAGTTCGACTTGAACGCCTGAGCCTTGCTTACCTTCAAGAATAGAATCAGCAATTTTGCCGACGATTAGCTTGATCGAGCGAATTGAGTCATCATTACCAGGAATTACATAGTCGATGCCATCTGGATCGCAGTTGGTATCGATAATTCCTACTGTGGCGATGCCGATTTTCTTGGCTTCGTTGACAGCAATGAATTCACGTTTTTGGTCGATGATGAAGAGCACATCTGGCTTACCACGCATGGTTTTGATGCCACCTAGTGATTTCTCTAGTTTGAGTAGTTCACGATTGAGAACTGATTGCTCTTTCTTTCCGCGGCGGAATAAATCGCCGTTGTCGCGCATTTCTTCAAGTTCTTTCAAACGGTTAATACGCAGTCTGATCGTTTCGAAGTTGGTGAGCATTCCGCCCAACCAACGACGGTTGACATAGTGGGCGCCGCAACGTTTTGCTTCTTCTTCAACGATTTCAGAAGCTTGTTTTTTGGTGCCTACGAAAATAATGTTTTTCTTTTCGGAAGCGCATTTTCTAATGTATTCACAGGCTTTATCGAGAGCGCGAGTGGTTTGCTCAAGGTCGATAATGTAGATGCCGTTTCTTTCACCATAGATGTAAGGTCTCATCTTTGGGTTCCAACGACGGGTCTGGTGGCCGAAGTGAACGCCTGCTTCCAAAAGTTGTCTCATCGATGCTACTGGCAAGGGTAATTGCTCCTTAGATAATGGGTAGGCCAGAAGGTATGGCGGAACTAGACGGAGTCGCTACTAGAGGTTTTGCAAGGCAAACACCAAGCGAAATAGACGACGGCCTTCCGTAGGACCGCCCGCTCCAGTAGAACTCCAAGGTAACACTCCTCGGCACGTACTGGCTTGAATCGCTAGAGAACCTTAACGGTTCGCTTAAGAATTGGCCTGCTACCTGGCTTGGGTCAGCGCTGCGTTGGCAAGATGGCATCTCTGTGACGGTTTGAGGTTTTTACCCTGAGAGCATTCGTCCCCAGTGGCCTCTTAGCGCTTGTTACAGAAATGCCCGTATATACCTATTTATGGACTCTTTGCCGATAACTAGTTATAATAATACAACGTAAACTTTTGCTAACCTGTTAATGGCGAAAATTGATTGCGAGTGAGGTTCAAGTGTCGAAAGTACTAGTGCTCAATGCATCCTACGAACCGCTTAACATCTGCACCTGGCGCCGCGCTGTTGTCTTGTTGATGAAAGGAAAAGCAGAGCAAATCGAAAATAACGGCAAAGAAATCTACACCGATTTACCCCTCCCTACTGTCATTCGCCTGCGTTCTTACGTGAAAATTCCCTACAAAGAAATTAGCTTGTCACGACGCAACATACTGCACCGTGACAATTATATTTGCCAGTATTGCGGTGATAAGCGCCACGATCTCACCATTGACCACATCATTCCTCGCTCTAGAGGTGGCTTAGACAGCTGGGATAATGTTGCTGCCGCTTGTTTGCGTTGTAACGTCAAGAAAGGCGACCGTACTCC
Source organism: Candidatus Obscuribacterales bacterium (assembly GCA_038231015.1). Lineage (GTDB taxonomy): Bacteria > Cyanobacteriota > Vampirovibrionia > Obscuribacterales > Obscuribacteraceae. Next base: position 45,487 of record JBBRMD010000013.1, on the reverse strand, counting down.
TAAAGAAGCTGGAATGCCACTTAACACAACACCTAGACGGCCAATGTCTCACGTAGTCTTTGAAATTTCTAAGCACGCTGGTGCTGCCGAGTACGACTGGAAGAAATATGTAATTGGCGCTTAGCGCTCTTTATTTGCAATCTGTGTTTCTATGAGTGTTAGTTTGTCTATGCTGTACATTATGCTGATGCCATAGCTGGTGCCGTCACTTTGCAGTCTGATACTTACACAACAATTTCCACCTCGGAGAAAGCGCTATTCGTTAGTGTCATTCTTGATGTGCAAATTCAAGGATTAAAAGACAGGCTTTTCACTTACAAGGTGCCAGAGTCTCTGCTCGGTAGTGTCTTTATCGGTGCCCAAGTAATCGTGCCATTCGGTCCACGGCAGCTTGTGCCTGGTTATGTAATTGGCTTGTTGTCACATTTTGAAGCTGACTATGCCATCAAAGAAATTCAAGAAGTACTTGAGCCAGAGCCTTTATTCGACCAAGAATATATAGACTTTCTCGCTTACATTGGTAAACAATATTGTGCTTCTCTGCAAGAAGTCATTGCTGCGGCAATTCCTGCTTGTCTTACGACAAAGCTAAAGCGAGTGGTCCGGCTAGCTGAAAATACCACGCCGACTGCGTTGGATAGCGCCGCACCTAGCCTGATTTTGAGCTTACTGAAAGAGTCGGCTAAGGGGGCGCTAAGTCTGACAACTTTGCGCCAACGGTTTGAACAGATTGGTCGCAAAGCACGGCCAAAACTTGATCTTTTGCAGTTTCACACCGCTTTGCGCGAGCTGATAAAAGCTAGACAAGTCTTTAGCGAAGTAGAAGAAGAGGGCGCAACCACAGCCAAGACTGCCACTTTTCTAAAATCGGTCGAGGGAGCATTAGAGCTGGCTAAAACAGCGAAACAGAAAGCGATCATTAGTGCATTGCTTAATTTTGAGACTGCCTCACCCCTAAAGAAAGTAGTCTCAATCACTGCATTAGCAGAGGCCGCCTCTGTCAGTCGCTCAATGGTCGAAAAGCTCATTGATGCTGGTTTGATCGAGTCGTTTAGTGAAGAAGTGCAGCGTGATTCTTTAGCCAATTTGCCCCAGGCGTTTATTGATAGGGCAGCTAAAGATAATAGTTTGCCGTTAACCGCTGAGCAGTCACAAGTTTTTTCTGTCCTTAAAGATGACTTGGCTAAACGGCTGAGCTTGAGTGCTCAAGCCTCTCTTGCTGAGCCGGTTGAACCGTGGCTTCTGCATGGTGTGACCGGCTCGGGTAAAACCGAGGTCTATTTGCGTTTAATTACAGAGGCTCTTCAGCAAGGTCGCTCGGCACTTTTTCTGGTACCTGAAATTAGCTTGACTCCGCAGCTTTCTGGCCGCTTAAAATCTCGCTTTGGACCACTTGTAGCTGTTTGGCACAGTGCTATCAGTGCTGGTGAGCGCTATGATACTTGGCGCCGTTTACGCAACGGTGAAGTGCGCGTACTGCTTGGTGCAAGATCGGCAATTTTGGCTCATTTACCCGAACTTGGCGTAATAATTTTAGATGAAGAGCATGACGGTTCTTACAAACAGTCTTCGCCGAGTCCGCGCTATAACGCTCGCGATGTTGCTGTAGAAAAAGCTAGACGCACTGGAGCTCTTGTCTTATTTGGTAGTGCCACACCAGATATAGTTTCTTATCAGAGAGCGCAACAAAGCAATCGCATTTTAGCAATGCCAAATCGCGTATTTCTTCAAGCTATGCCAAAAGTTACAGTAGTGGATATGCGCCAAGAATTCGCCGATGGTAAAAAAGCAATTTTTTCACCTCAGCTAAACCGGGCTATTGATGCTCGTCTTGAGCGGAAAGAGCAAGTCGTTCTTTTGATCAATCGTCGTGGTTTTGCTAACCATGTCTTTTGTCAACTTTGCGGTCATGTGGTCAAATGCAAAAACTGCAGTGTCACTTTAACCCTACATAGACGCTTGCAAAAAAATGATGATGACGACAAACAACCGCCCCAGGGCCATTTGGCATGTCATCATTGTGGCTTCAGAGTGTCACTGAAAGAAGAGTGTCCAAGCTGTAGCAGTCCTTTTTTGAAAGAGTCTGGCTTGGGCACCCAGAAAGTCGAGCAAGAGGTGCACAAGCGCCACCCTGAGGCTCGAGTGGTCCGCCTTGATTCTGACGTTGCTGCCCATAAAGGGGCCTATGAGAAAGTTCTGAATCAGTTTTCTCAGGGAGAAGCTGATATTTTGATTGGCACGCAGATGGTGGCTAAGGGGCTTGATATCGAAAAAGTGACCCTAGTTGGGGTGTTAACTGCCGATGCTGCTTTTAATTTGCCTGATTACCGCTCAACTGAACGTGGCTTTCAGCTCTTGACCCAGGTGGCCGGAAGAGCTGGCCGGGGCGCGCACGTTGGTGAAGTGATTTTGCAGACCTATGCTCCTGAGTTGGAAGCCTTGCGCCTGGCTAGTAAGCACGACTATCACGGCTTCTTTACCCCAGAGCTGGAGAATCGGCGCGATTTTGAGTATCCGCCATTTAGCCAGTTAATTCGCATTGTTGTTACAGGTGAGGATCAGCTATTGGTCGAGTCTGTCAGTGATCTGCTAGCTGAGGAGATCAGTCGCTTGCTTGAAGATGACGTACCAGAAGGTGACGTCAAGCTATTGGGTCCGGTGCCTTGTGTGATCGAGCGCATTAAGGGACGCTTCCGTTATCACTTAATTATCAAGAATAAAGGCGGTCCGGCAATTCAGCAGATGATCACCGAATACATGCGGGTGCGGCGTTTTGGTCCTCAAGTGTCGGTGGCGGTTGATGTTGACGCCCTCGATATGATTTGAGACTCAAATTAAACTAGTTCTCTTTCTTCTCTAGGCTTAGTTAGTTACCATTTATTCTGATGATATTTCTCTACTATTTCTGCTTTAGCCTTCTGCTGTTTGTGGCTGGGCCTTTTCTTCTTTTTAAGAAAAAGGCGCGGGCTGGTTTATGGCAGAAACTAGGATTTATATCGAAAGAGCTGCGCCAAAATCAAGCAAAACTTGCTGGCTGTGTCTGGTTTCATGCTGTTTCAGTGGGCGAATTCAATGCCATTTTGCCACTGATCAAGACCTTCCACGCTAAGTATCCCCATCTGCCTATCGTTGTTTCTACCACGACATACACTGGGCAGAAGCTCGCCCAAGAGAAAGTCAGTGCCATTGCCCAAGTATTTTATTTTCCCTTTGACTTACCATCATCGACTCTAGCTTATCTCAATTTATTGAAACCGCGCTTAGTCGTTATTGCCGAGACCGAGATCTGGCCCGGCTTCAGCTATCAATGCAAGAAGCTCGGTGTAAAGCTCGTCGTAGTGAATGGACGCATGTCGCCGAAGTCTTTCAAGTCTTATTTGCGTCATCGCAAAGTCTTCGCGCCAGTCTTGCAGGCATTTACTGAATTTGGTGTGCAGTCTCCTGAAGAAGCGATGCGCTATAGCGAAGTGGGCGGCCCGAAAGTTAATATTCGAGTATTAGGCAATTTGAAATTTGACGGTCTAGAGCCGATTGCCCACGAGCAAGTTGAGCAGCTGCGTAGTCTGGTCAATTTGCCCAGCGATAGATTTGTTTTGGTGGCCGGCTCGACTCATGAAGGTGAAGAGACGGCAATGCTGAAAGCCTATGGCCGCATGCTTGATACCAACGGCGGTGAATGGGCCGACCGCACAGATAAGATTCGTTTGATTCTCGTGCCGCGTCACCCGGAGCGCTTTGATCATGTAGCAGCAATGGTTGATCAAGCTGGTTACACTGTTCGCAGACATTCGCGCTCTGAGCGTTTTCTTGATAGCGGTCGCGAAGTTTATTTGCTTGATGTGATAGGCAAACTTTTTGATTTTTACAGTCTGGCCAATATTGCCTTTGTCGGTGGCACAATTGCACCGGTAGGTGGTCACAACATTATGGAGCCTTATGCCTACGGAGTGCCGGTGGTGGTGGGCCCAAGGGTAGAGAAAACTAAAGATGTGGCCAATGCCTTGGTGGCATGCCAAGCTTTGGCTTTGAGTGAGAGTAGTGACGAAGTTGTCGAAAGCCTGCTGCACCTATTCCACGACCGAAATGCCCGTTTAAAAGCCGGCTCAGCCGGTCGAGATCTCCTAAAGGCCAGCCAAGGCGCTCTTTCTAAGGCCATTGAAATGCTCAATGACAATCTTAAAGAGACTACGGCTGCTACCCTGACTAAGAGGTAGAAAAACAATAACAGTGAAGCTCAACAACAGTAAGTTGCTATCTGAAGTGCTACGACCTTTCTCTTATTGTTATGGTCTCGGTGCTTATGCGCGTTTAGTTGCTTACTCAGCAGGGCTCGCTAGTCGCCGTTCTGCTGTCGTACCGGTGGTCAGTGTTGGTAATATCACCGTTGGTGGCACAGGCAAAACTCCTCTTACTATCGATTTAGCAGAGCGGCTCTCATCGACAGGGTTAAAAGTGGCAATTTTGTCACGGGGTTATGGCCGCAAATCGAAAGGCTTGCTGGTTGTGGCCGACGGTAGTGGTACGCCCTTGATTTCGGTAGAAGAGGCTGGTGATGAGCCTTTTTTGATAGCCCAGGCCGTACCTGAAGCTGTGGTTATAGTTTGCAGCTCGCGCTTACAATCAGCTCAGTTAGCAGTGCGCCAATTTGCTGCTCAGGTTATTATTCTTGACGACGGCTTTCAACATATTAAACTGAAGCGCGATATTGATATAGTGCTTTGGGATTTCAACGATAAGCCAGAGCAGGCCATGCTTTTACCATCAGGACGTTTACGTGAACCATTGAGCGGCCTCAGTCGCGCCAGCGATATCGTCATTACTAAAGTGCCTGAAAATGTTGACCAAGGTTTGTTAGATAGGCTTCAGGGCCAATTAGCAGATCTGGCTCCCCGTGCCGCGATTTCTAGCTGCCGCTTTGGGCCTGCCTATCTAAGCGGCTACGCTCGCAATGGTAAATTGGCTCAACCAATCAAACTTAGTGAATTGGCCGGTAAGAAAGTCTATTCTCTTTGCGGTATCGCTCGCCCTGAAGGCTTTCTTAACCTCTTAGCCGATTTAGGTGTGGTGCCTATACGAGTGAAGCAGTTTGACGATCACCATTGGTTTAGCCCCTCTCAAATAAATGGCTTAGAAGTTGATTTTAGAGCGAGTGGTGCCGACCTTCTAGTCACTACCGAAAAAGATCTAGTTCGCATGACACTGTCTGATGATATGGCGGCCAAAACTTGGGCCGTTGTCTTAGAAACTCAGTGGATATCAGCCCCTCCTTCATTTTTAACTAGCCCAGTATTGAGCCCATGATTGAAAAAGATAAACCAACGGCTAAAACTATTCTGGTAATTCGTTATCGCTTTATTGGCGATACCATTTTGACGGTTCCTTTTTTGCGAAATTTGCGAGAAGCTTACCCTGATGCTCGCATTGACGTATTGACTGGCCCTAAAAGTGGCGAAGTATTAGACGGCTGTCCGTATATTGATTCGCAGATTGTCTATGACACCACACGCTTTCATAAATATGATAGTGGTGCAGGTAAGACGCGCTCATTTGCTTCTTATGTTTGGCAATTGCGCAAGAACAAATATGATCTTGTTTTTGTTCTAAAGCGCTCTTTCTCTAGTGCCCTGTTAGCTTTTCTTACTGGCGCCCAGAGGCGTGTAGGCTATGCATTAGAAGGCTCTGGCCAATTGGCCCGGAACTTACTTCTCACTGATAGAGTGCCATGGCGAGAAGACATTCACGAAGTTGATTCACTAGTTTCAGTTCTTGAATCTATTAAAATTACAGTTCCTCAAGAGAAGAGAGCCTTAGAGTCTTGGGTGAGCCCCTCAGAGTTGGCCAAAGTTCACGAATTGGGGTTGTTGCCGCCTGCCGCTAGCAACTCTAAGAAACTGGTTCTTATTCACGCTGCTGCTGCTCACCCTGACAAGCTTTATCCTCTTAGTAGTTGGGCTAGTTTGATAAAGCGCCTCTACATCGAGCTAGATCTCATTCCTGTTTTTTCTGGAGATAAGCAAGATACCGCTCTCTATCAAGAGTTAGCAGCTTTGAGTGGTCTTGAATCTGTGGCTGTTAATTTCGCCGGAAGACTTAGCCTGCGTGAGAGTATGGCTCTTTACAGTCTTATGAGTCTTGCTGTCTGCGTCGATTCTGGCCCGGCCCATCTCTGTGCCGCCGCCCAGGTGCCCACAATCGCTATATTCGGGCCGACCGATCCGGTGCGCTGGCAGCCTTATGGTGAGGCTAATGCCGCAGTATTTGACAGTAGTTTGCCTTGTCGTCCGTGCAATTATCACAAGGTTTGCCATAATAGAGAATGTCTAACTGAGCTTTCACCTGATGTAATATTTGAGAAGTGCTTAAATATGTATCAAACTGGTCTCTAACAGGAGCACTAAATGTTCGTCCCACTGAAAAATCTAGTCATTGTCTCGATTTTGGCTGCAGCGACAGTTTTAGCTTCTGGGCCAGCTGAATCGGCTACCAAGAAACGCAAATCGAAAGCGGCTGTTGAAGCGCCAAGCTCCGCTCCTTATAGAGGTGGCATGGTTGCCCGCGGCGGAATTCCGGCCTGGGTTCAGTATGATAATGGCGGCATGTACTATTACACTAGAAATGAACTTGAGAAAGCCAAACAATATTGGCTAGCTTCTCTAAAAATTGCCGAACAGGTTGTTCCGCCTGAAGCGAAAAAAGGATTGAGCATCACAACTGAAGGGCAAGTTTGCAGTTTGCTTAATCACCTAACTATGTTTGTTAGTGATTCAAAACTCAACCCTAAGGGTTCAACTTACGATGGTTCGAACTCTAGCAACCTTTCTGCTGGTGGTTCTTTTCATTCTAATGCTAAGCGCAATGCTTACGACGCCATGGTTGCCCACTTGCGTTTACTCAAGGAAGACAATCAATGGTTTGACCGTATTATCACTTTTGCTGAGAGATCAGTCGGTAAGGATAACCGCTGCCTGACTTCGTTAAAGACCACTCAGGCTCAAATGAAAATTAGTGAAATTAATTGCAAATACACCATGACTAATTTAGAAAAAGAGTTGGCGATTACTCGCAGCAATGTTGACCCCAAGCCAATAGGTAATGGTCTAGCTCCTAATGGCGAATATGTGCCACCAGGTCAAGGTCAAACACCGTAATTTAAAGGTCGGTTGGCTTGGCAAACAAGCCGTTACTTTCAAACAAGACAGGCAGACCGCGAAGTAAGCAAAATGCTGCTGATAGATAGACCAAAAGGCTCGCTGTTGGCTGCGCCCAGCTGTCTTTCAGTAGGGTAGTTTGAGCGGCAATCACAAGGCAAAACGCTAAAGCTTTAACCACGGCATAGGTGAAGCGGCTGAAGTTTGAAGCCACCAAAAATTTGCCGATGCCTGATTGCATCATGGTTTTAGCGCCAAAGGCTGTATAACCTTCGCTGCTTGCCTGGCTACGCATGGCGTCGACAAAGGTTCCTCTCACCAAAAATAGCAGTGGCACCCAGACAGCTATCCAGCCCAATGAGGCGAATACTATCCAGTAAGCCATTTCAACTGCACGGTCACCGGCAATGTCGAGGATGGCACCAAGTTTGGTTGCTTGGTTCAGTTTGCGCGCGAAAAATCCGTCTAGACCGTCCGCCCAAATAACTATCACCGTCAAAGCAAAAGCCCACCAGAGATAACTCTGCTGACTCTCTTTGCTGCCGGGTATATACAACAGAGCGAGAGTGGCAAGGGCAAGCACCACTCTCGATACTGTAATAAAGTTGGGGACATTCATTGCCAGCTGGCCTTGCCCTAGACGTCTAAGTGAGCAACCAGGTGGGAGTTCTTTTCAATGAACTCTTTGCGTGGTGCTACCGATTCGCCCATAAGCAAGTCAAAAATGTGATCTGCTTCTGAAGCGTCTTCAATAGTCACTTGCTTAAGAGTACGAGTGGCCGGATTCATTGTGGTTTCCCAGAGCTGTTCTGCCATCATTTCGCCGAGACCTTTATAACGTTGAATATCAACGCCTTTGTCTCCCATTTCAGCTAGCACAGCTTCGAGTTTATGCTCGTTATAGCAGTACTCAACGCGTTTGCCTTTGCTTACTTTGAACAGTGGTGGCTGGGCGATGTAGACATAACCGTTGTCAACCACTGGGCGAGCATAGCGGAAGAGGAATGTCAGCAACAAGGTGCGGATGTGACTGCCGTCGACGTCGGCGTCAGTCATGATGATTACTTTGTGGTAGCGCAACTTTGTCAGATCAAGATTGAGTGCATTCGGTCTGAGCATACCGGTGCTCTTGCCACCATCTTCATCTAACTCAGTGACGACCAAGCCTAGGGCTTGAATCATCGCCTGCACTTCATTGTTATCGTAGATGCGGCTGGGCTGAACTCGTTCAACGTTTAGAATTTTACCGCGCAAAGGCAAGATAGCCTGGAAACTACGATCGCGACCTTGTTTGGCAGAACCTCCGGCGGAGTCACCTTCAACCAAAAACACTTCGCATTTTTCTGGATCTTTATCTGAGCAGTCAGCTAGTTTTCCTGGCAAGCCGCCACCAGACAAAGCTGATTGGCGACGAACAGTTTGTTTGGCTTTTTGAGCAGCTTCGCGAGCTTGCTTCGACTGCAAGACTTTCATCAAAATGTCTTTGGCTGGCTTCGGATTTAGTTCTAGCCAATCAGCCAAGCGCTCGGCCGCAATGCCTTGCACAACGCCCTGAACTTCGCGGTTACCTAGCCGTTCTTTAGTCTGACCTTCAAACTGCGGATCTGGCACTTTTACCGAGATGATTGCGGTCATCCCTTCGCGAATATCTTCGCCGGTGAAGCGCTCATCAGATTCTTTGAGAATGTTTGTCTTTTTGGCGTATTCATTCACTACTCTTGTCAAAGCATTTCTAAAACCAGTTAAGTGGGTGCCGCCATCATGAGTGTTGATGTTGTTAACGAAGCTGTAGACTGACTCTGAATAAAGAGTTGTCCACTGCAGTGAACATTCAGCTGTAATGTCGTTAGTTCTTTGCTCAAAGTAGATTGGTGGCTTGTGTAAGACATCGCGACTTTCGTTGAGATATTCGACATAACTCGAAATACCACCAGCATAGTGATAAGTCTCAGTTTTGCCAGCACCTTTGCTGCTGCGGTTATCGGTGAGAATTATGCAGAGGCCTTTGTTGAGGAAGGCCATTTCTCTAAGTCTAGTGGCGAGAACATCCCATTCGAAGAAGATTTTGAGGCGCTCATTGTCTTCGTTGATGTCGTGGAAAATTAACTCATCAGGCCAGAAAGTAACTTTGGTGCCTTGCATATCGGTTTCGCCCAAGACTTGCAGCAAGCCATCAGCATCGCCCCGCAAGTAAACTTGTCTGTGAACGCGACCAAGTCGATAAACTTCAACTTCTAAACGCTCAGAAAGAGCGTTTACAACCGAGGCACCAACTCCGTGCAGGCCACCAGATACTTTGTATCCGCCGCCACCAAATTTGCCACCAGCGTGGAGTACAGTAAAGACAGTTTCAACAGCGCTTTTGCCAGTCTTTTCTACAATGTCTGTAGGAATGCCCCGGCCATTATCTTGAACGGTACACGACTCATCTTCGTTTATTGAAATATCGATCTTGTTGCAGTGGCCAGCAAGAGCTTCGTCAACAGCGTTGTCAACGATTTCCCATACTAGGTGGTGAAGACCTCGTGGGCCGGTTGTACCGATGTACATACCTGGTCTCAGTCTAACGGCTTCTAAACCTTCTAATACATCGATTGCCGAGGCATTATATTCTGCCGAAATTGGCACCGGAGCCATAGACTCAGCAGCTTCAGGTTTGCTCTCAGAGCTTGCATCGGCTTCGGCCTGTACTTCATCAACTTTTTTTTCGGAGTCGTCTTCAGTCAACGCTGCCACTGTCCCTTGTTCTTTGTTTGCCATGTGTATTCAAGATCCCAAACGGTTTTGTCAGTTTCTTCGACAGATATTTCGCCACAATTTTTTGTAGAACTCCTCTGTGCAAAGACAAAAGAGACGAGCGCTATGCTCTCGGGGGCAAATCGGATATCTACCGGTCGGAGGGTCGCTCATCGTAGAATGGAGATTCTACTTCATTGCCCTTCGTACACGACAAATTTTAGCACAGAAGCCGTTCGCAGCCTTTATTACAGTAGTACTGTAGACTCTTATAGTTGTAGTTGCTCGTCCCTTAGAAACTCTGGAATCTTGCTTTGGATATTTATTTTGACGCAAAACCCGGCCTTGTCGAACGTTCAGCCATAGCTCTTGGATTTTTCGACGGTGTTCATCCCGGTCACCAGGTTGTCATTGGTAAAGCCGTTCAAGAGGCCAAGCGCCTCAATGTCAAAGCTGGGGTAGTGACATTTTCGGACCACCCGCGGGGTTTGACCAGGGGCCAAGCTCCGCTTCTGCTCACAACTATTGAGCAAAGGCTAGAATTGTTCGCCAGCCTTGGTCTTGAGGTCGCCCTCGTGCTTACTTTTTCAGAAGAGCTATGCAAGCTCTCGCCTAAAGAATATGTGCAAAATGTTTTAACTGAAAGCATGGGTGCTCGCTCTATTTCAGTGGGCCACAATCATCACTTTGGTCGAGATCGTGAAGGCGATGCAAATTTGCTGCGCGATCTAGGCGGTGAGCGAGATTTTGTCGTGCATGTGGCCGATATGGTCATGGTCGAAAATCTTGAAGTATCTAGCAGTCGCATTCGCGACCTCATTCTTGGTAAAGATATGGAGTTGGCCAATACCTTGCTTGGGCGACCTTACAGTCTGCGAGGCACGGTTGTCGGCGGCGAGAAGCGCGGTCGACAGCTTGGTTTTCCTACTGCTAACGTTGAAGTCGCTTTCAATCAGCTAGTGCCACCTACAGGTGTTTATGTCGCTGCGGTCAGTTTGAACGACGGTAGTCGCCACCAAAGTGTTGTTAATATCGGCATCAGACCGACTTTTAATGCTGATGGCGAACAAAAACCGACTATCGAAGCCCACTTGCTAGATTTTGATGGTGATCTCTATGGCCAAATAGTTGAGGTTGCTTTACTGAAAAACTTGCGCGATGAGAAAAAATTTGCCGATCTAACAGCTCTTAAAGATCAGATTGCCACTGATTGTCAGGTGGCTCGCTGCTATTTGGCATGCTGAATCAATGACGACAAGTCAAAAAATAATTGAGGACGCTTGAGAGTCAGCAAAGTCACTGTTAAAAATTTTCGAAATTACAAAGATGCAGTTCTTGATTTACATGATGGCAGAAACGTTTTAATTGGTGAGAATGCCCAAGGTAAGACAAATCTCCTCGAAGCCATAGAACTGATTGCTAGCGGCCGCTCAGATCGCTCAGGTAATGACCGTGAGTTGGTTTACCGAGGCGAAAATCAGGCCTTAGTTGAGGTCAGCTATCAGTCAGCCGGATACAGCGAAACTGCTAGCTTGTTGCTCACGGCTGGTGAGCGAATGTCTCGTAAGGCAAAAATCAATGGCGTTATTCAGCCCGCCACAAAGCGCTTCGCTCGACTGACTACGGTGAGCTTCAAAGTCTCTGATTTAGACTTGTTGCGCGGCGGGCCAAAGTCGCGTCGCGACTGGCTTGACCAGCTAGTTTGCAAACTCAAGTCGAGTCATATTGAACTGACTTCTCGTTACGACAAGATTGTGCAGCAGCGCAATCGTTTGCTTAAGTCGTTCTTTGAGAAGCAGGGGCGCTTAACGGCTTCAGATATAGATGAGCTAAGAGTTTGGGATAAACAGCTGGCTCAGTACGGTAGTCAGATTATCAAACAGAGAGTGCATGTATTGACCTTGCTTCTGCCGCTGGCTGAGGCACACCAAGGCGAGCTATCCGGTAGTCGCGAAAGTTTGACTGCCCAGTATATTTTTAAGACTGAAGAGGTCGAAGCACATGAAACTGGGCAAGAGAAGGGGCCAGAGAAAACGCAGATAATTGGCATTGAGCAACTCAGCGAAATGAGTGAGCGAGAGCTTGAGCAGATTATTTTGAGCCAGCTAAAGAAGCGGCGAGCCGAAGAAATTGCTCGCAAGCAAACTGTTTGTGGCCCTCACCGTGATGATGTCAGCTTTGCTCTCAATCAATTTGCCGCCACAGCCTACGCTTCGCAAGGCCAACAGCGCACCCTCGTATTAGCTCTCAAGCTTGCTGAGTTGAAGTTAGTTACTGACCGTTTAGAGGAGCCACCCCTGCTTCTGCTCGATGACGTTTTGGCGGAGTTAGACTTGGGTCGTCAAGGTATGTTGATGCAGTTGGTCAACAGTGACATGCAAACATTAATTACCACGACCCACCTAGATGGATTCAGGCCTGAGTGGATTGAAGGGGCCAAAATAGTGTCGGTGAAGGCCGGCGTAATTTTATCAGACTAGTGCCAAAGCAGTCAGGAGATAAACATTGGGCTCCTAGCGTGGTTAAATGACACTATGTATGGGTACATTAACATTGGTTAAGAATTCAACCGTTTGAAAGAGCTAGGTTCACTGCGTGTTCGCCGAACATTTACATGACATAGATCGCAAAGTTTGCCTTGAATGCAACAGGCAATTCACAGGTATTGTGGCGGCATGCCCCCATGATGGAACAAACCTCGTTCCTTTGGCTCGCGATCCCATGGTCGGCACCTGTCTTATGGGCAAGTACGACATCATTGACGTAATCGGCCACGGTGGTATGGGCGTTGTCTACAAAGGGCGGCAGGTTCTAATGGATAGAACTGTAGCAATTAAGATGCTGCAGTCTCAACATATCGCTGATTCTATGAGCGTGAAGCGCTTCCACCAAGAGGGTAAAGCCGCTTCTAAAATGAATCACCCACACGTGATTACTGTCTACGATTTTGGTGTCACTCCAACTTCAGGACAGCCATTCATCGTCATGGACTATTTGCTAGGGACAGACCTTTCTACCATTATTAAAGATGAAGGACAGCTCGGCGTCGAGCGCAGTTTGAAAATTTTGGCTCAGTCTACGGATGCCCTTGATCATGCTCACCGCATGGGTGTTATTCACCGAGATTTAAAACCATCCAACATCATGCTGATTGACTATGAAGACGAAAAAGACTACGTCAAAGTGGTCGACTTCGGTGTGGCCAAACTTATTAGTGCTGGCGGTGAACAACAACGTTTGACCCAGATGGGTGAAGTCTGCGGCAGCCCTGTTTATATGAGTCCTGAACAGTGTCAGGGCCTAGAGCTAGATAGTCGTTCTGATATTTATTCGATGGGCATTGTTATTTACGAAACCCTCACTGGTCGCCTGCCAATTTTGGGCAAGACCATGGTCGAGACTATGAGTAAGCACATTACTGAGGCGCCACCACGTTTTTCGGAAGTGCGGCCTGACCTTTATATTCCAGAGCGACTTGAGGCGGTGGTTTTCAAAGCTCTATCAAAAGATCGTGCCGATCGCCAACAAAGTATGGCTGAGCTTACTCGCGATCTCGATACCGCCATTCCACGTGCTGGTAAAAGTCAGGTGCTGCGCACCGATTTTCCGACCATGCCTCAGAGCGAAGACGAAAAAAAGACTTCGCCGTTTTCTCAGCTAACACCGTTTCACTGGGTAGCAATTGCTTCTGCACTACTTATCGCTGTCGGCGTTGGCATCAAGCTTATTATAGATGCTTCGAGTAAGAAGGCAGCTCCTCAAGCTATAGTGGCTCCATCAAGAGTGGTTATACCTGTGAGCGTGCCATCAACGACAGATGCGACAACGTCTACTTTAAGTGTGGGCCCAAATAAAGATGCCACTGCTAGTGGTGCTAGTACTGCGGCAGCTAAACCTGCTGGCGAAGCTCCAGCACCCGCTGTTACTAATCCAGAACATCCTCGAACTGTTAGCTTGCCTCCTCAGATAAAAATTAAGCGAGTACGCAAACCACGCACCGAAACGGTTGTTTCGGCCCCGCGGCCAGTTGCCCACGTGCAGCCAAAGGGTGATAGATTTTCTGACCTGCTCAAAGAGCGGCGCTATTAGTTTATAAGGTTAAGCGTGTTATTTGTGGCAGGCGTCAACTAAGCGCTTAACGCGTTCTTCATCAACGTCATTGATCCAGTTGCCATCGAATTTGCCGTAAGTTCCAAAAATTATGCCATCAGCGTGCTTGGCATACTCAGCGATATTTTCTGCCGTTACTCCTGAGCCAACCAGCACCGGGATACTCACCTCGCTTTTGACGTCGCTCACGGCACTAGGCGGTGGTGCATGTCCTGTGCGCATGCCGGTGACAATCACTCCGTCGGCTTTGAAAAACTCAGCTGTGCTGGCAGTCTCTTTTAGGCTGATATCGTCGGTGATGGCATGAGAAGAATGTTTCTTTTTGATATCGGCATAGATTTTTACTTTGTCGGCTTTGATAGCCGCTCTCTTTCTTACTAGTTGAGCCGCACAGGCTTCATGAATGCCTTCATCACCAATGTGGGCAAAGACAAACCCTTCTACCCTTATGAAATCGAGTTCGCATGTGTGGGCTACTGCTAGTGCTTCAATATTGGCTCCGGCAAGTATTTGTATGCCAATCGGTATTTGACATTCTTTTTTTATGGCTGCAGCCACTACCGCCATAGCAGCGGTGGTTTCAGCTTCGGCGTAGCCTTTCAGATAAGGCACATCATGCATGTTTTCAATAATTAGAGCGTCTACACCAGCCTTTTGATAAGCGCACGAGTCGCTCACTGCTCTCTCTATTATTTGTGCCATATTGCCGCTGTAACCAGCTGCCCCAGGCAGGGCGTGCACATGCACTGCACCAATGATCGAACAATTTTTACCGAACATTTTCTCTCCTAGGCAAGTAAAACAGCTCGCACTGGGCTGGCTTCTAAATCCATAAATTTGAGGGGAAGAGCCATGAGGAAATACTCGCCTTCGTCTACGGCTTGGAGATCGAGATTTTCAAGCCATACTAAGCCATGGCGATCAAGAACGTTATGGGTAGCCAGATCTTTTGATCTGATGTGGTCAACCGAAGGTGTATCAAGGCCAACTAAAACAAAACCGAGTTGTCCCAATAATTCAGCTGTCTCGCTTTCAATATAGCTATAGTTTTCTTCGAAAACGGCAAAATTGATTTTGTTAGCAGTCTTGAATAAAACTCTCTTTACTCTGCTGCTGACCTCTTTCAACTTTTCTTGCACAAGCTCAAGGCTTATGCCAGCTGTGGTTGGAGCAATATCGATGACGGCCACTGGTCCGATGAATGGTTCTAAGGCCATGGCACCAGCTGTAGTGTTATATTTAGCGCCTTTATCAGTGCTACTTTCTGGGTTTAAAGTGCCTTTTATATGCACCGGAGCATCAGCATGGGTGCCAACGTGAGGGCTCATGGTCAGGGCTGTTAAATTGATAATTTTGCTGTTTTCATAGCTGAGAGTGACATTGCGTGAAAAGGGCGTATCACCTGGAAAGCAAGCGGAAGTCTCGTCAACCGGTTGAGATATGTCTATTATTTTTTTATAGGTGAGATTCATAAATTAGATACTGCCGGCTACGTCGAAATGAAAATAAGTTTTGATGTGGTCTACTTTTACGTCTCTAGGTATTTTTCGTTTTTCTGGTCGAGGTCCAATCAGTTTTAGTTTTCTCAGTACTTCGCGGGCAATAAGCTCCATATGCCGATTGTCAAAGCCACTTGATAGTTTGATGCACAAACCAAGGCCCTGAGGGTAGCGTTCGCAGCTACCAATGGAGATTCCGAGTAAGCCGTCCGCTCCTTCTTTAGCTACCAATGGTGCCTCGCACGGGCCAAAGAGATCTTGGCTGATTAGTCTAAAATCAACTCGACCAGCCCCTGATATAGCGCGTGGATAATTGAGCATCAGTTGCCCTAGCTCATGGTAGAGAGCACCGCACTGCTCGATTTCACTATCGGCAAACTTGGCTGGGGCCTTGCTCAAAAGACTTTGATAGAGATAGGCCATCTCTTTAACAGAGAGAGCATAATTGGGCAGCTGGCAACCATCTGTGGTGCTCAATAGTGAATCTTCGCTGCGCTTGATCAAGGCCGCTAAGACTTTGCGCAATCTCAGATGCTGGGGTTGATCGGCCTGCAAGTACTTGTCGGGATCACCTGCAGTGGCCTTAATAGCTGAAAGATAGCCAATATGTTTGCCGCTACAATTATGAAAACGTCTTTTCGCTTTTTCTTGGTCATCTGCGATCAGGCTCTTGGTTTCGCTTGACAATGGCGCTGCTGGCGGACATTTAAGATCAGCTTCTGAAGCGCCGGTTATTCCAATAATTTCTTCTAAAAGTTCGATATGTCGCGCTTCAGCACTGTGCGATGCCATGAACAAAGCCAGGTGTTCGTCTTTGAGCATCGGATAGTGCTGCTTCAAGATTGGCAAGTGCTGAATCAATTGCCATGGTTTAAGAAGTGAGCGACTCCACAGCTGATAGTCGATGTCACCCAGTTGCATCAATGGTCTGACTATATCGATTGACTGAATTTCAGTGTCTGAAAGGCCGCCTACAAGGCAGATAATGCCGTAGACAGTTACTTCTTTTCTACCGCTGCGCTCAATCGTAAATAGCGGTTGCCAGGGCAGGGTGCTTTCAGTTTGTCTTTTGGTTTGCTCTTGGGTTTGCATATTTATTGCTTGCAGGTTTCTCTGTGTCTTTGAACTAGAAAATTTTAGCTCTTAAATTCTGCCAGTATCGCTCTTATTCTTCTAGGCCGAATCTCTTACCTTAATAAATTCGCTCAATGCAGCCTCGTCTTCTGTTTCATGGTGTAAAACCAATGATTTAGTATGAGCATGGAGAGCGAGCGATGGCAGTTTCATTCAAAAGCGCAGTTAATCCAGGTCAGGCATCTCCCAGTCCATTAGGCTCCTATTCTCACGCTCTTAAAGTGGGCAATCTCTTGTTCATCTCAGGCCAAGGTTGCCGCGACCCTAAAAGTGGCGTAGAAGCTGGTCTAACTTTTGATGAACTAGGTGCTGTAATTGCCTACGATATCGAAGCCCAAACTGTCGGCGTTCTTGAAAACCTTCGCGCTGTTTTAAGTGCCGCTAACCTAGGTTTTGAAAATGTCGTCGACATTACTGTTTTTCTAGCCGATATGGCTGACTTCGAAAAATACAATTTAGTCTACAGCCGTTATTTCTCAATCGAGAACCCACCAGCGCGAACAACTGTGCAAGTGGCCAAATTGCCAGGGCGTAATTACATCGAAATCAAAGCAATTGCCGCTTTTTAAGAAGGAGAGGGAAATGTCTAGCTCAACTGTGGCCAAGCTTACGTCAATAGAACACTTCATTGGTGGCAAATTTAAAGCTGGCTCGGGTAAGGAGACTTTTGAATCAATTAACCCGGCTACCGGAAAAGCCCATGCCTTGGTCGCCCTTGGTACCGCCGATGATATCGATGCTGCTGTCAGTGCTGCCCGCAAGGCCTTTGAGAAAGGGCCTTGGCCACGTATGTCTGTGCGTGAGCGCTGCAATATTTTGCGCAAAATTGCCGATTTGATTTTAGCTAGACGCGAAGAATTTGCCATTGCTGAAAGTATTGATTCTGGTAAACCAATTAGCGAAAGCTTTGACGGAGATATTCCACGCTCTGCCTTTAATTTTCAATTCTTTGCTGATTTTGCCCCAAGCTATGTTGAAGAGGCTTTTTCAAGTTCTGAAAATGAACGACACATCGCTGTGCGTGAGCCGCTGGGGGTCTGCGGCCTGATTACACCATGGAATTTGCCACTCTATCTAGCTACCTGGAAGATTGCACCAGCCTTAGCGATGGGTAATACAATTGTGCTCAAGCCGGCTGAGTGGACTCCCTATACTGCTTATCTTTTGGCTCAAGTAGCGATGCTCGCTGGCTTGCCAGAAGGCGTGCTAAATATCGTTCAAGGCTTTGGTGCTGCCGGTGCCGGTGAGGCTCTTACTCGCCATCCTGACGTTCGCTCAATTTCTTTTACCGGCGAAACTTCTACTGGTCGAGCAATTATGCAGGCTGCCAGTGCCACCATGAAAAAGCTTTCTTTTGAACTTGGTGGTAAAGGTGCCAATATCATTTTTGCTGACGCTGATTTGAAAGAAGCAATTCCAACTGCTGTGAGAGCGGCTTTTCGTAACCAAGGTCAAATTTGTTTGGCTGGCTCTAGGCTATTTGTCGAGCGTAAAGTCTACGAAGAAGTAGTCGAAAAAATTGTTGAGCGAGTGCGCGCCATTAAAGTTGGTGACCCCTTAGACAAAGAAACTGAAATGGGTGCCTTGATCAGCCGCGAGCACATGGAAAAAGTTCAATCTTACCTAGCTGTGGGCAAAAAAGAAGGTCACATTCACTGCGGTGGCGAGCGTCTAAAAGAGCTTGGTGACGGTAATTTCTTGAGTCCATCAGTATTCACTGGTTTAGAAATTGAGTCGCGTTTCTTACAAGAAGAGATATTTGGACCAGCTTTGCCAATCTTGCCTTTTGAGTGTGAAGAAGAAGCAATTGCCATGGCAAACTCTACCCCATATGGCCTTTCTGCCTCAGTTTGGAGTCAAGACATCGATCGCTTGCACCGCGCTAGCAGTCAAATAAAAGCAGGCATGATCTGGATAAATACATGGTTTGCTCGTGATTTGAGAACACCGTTTGGTGGCCAAAAATCTTCTGGAATGGGCCGTGAAGGCGGTCGTTATAGCCTTGAGTTTTTCTCTGAGGCGAAGACAATCTCTTATAAATTTAGACCTTAAAAGAGGCAATTGAGGAAATAAAATGGATTTAGGTATTCGCGGAAAAAAAGCTCTTGTTACTGGAGCCTCTAAAGGAATCGGCCGCGCTATTGTGCAAGCCCTTAGTGCTGAGGGTGTTGAAGTAATTGCAGCTTCGCGTGACCAGACAAATCTTGAGGCTCTTGCTGCTGGTCTTTGGCGCAAAAATGCTCCCCTTCATATTTTCAGTGCTGATTTAAGCCAAGGAAATAGTCGCAAAGAGCTAATAGATTATGTCGGTAAAACCTTCAAAGATGCTGGCATAGACATACTTGTGCATAATGTGGGCGGGCCCAAGCCGACTGACACTGCCCATACTTCTGCTGACGATTGGCAAGCCGGTTTTGAGCAGCTCTTTCAATCGGTGGCAGAGTTGAACGGCGCCTTTTTGCCTGGAATGAAAGAACGCAATTTTGGCCGAGTGCTTTGTGTTACTTCGCTTTCAGTGATGGAACCAATCAACGGCCTAGCCATTTCTAATTCACTTAGAGCGGCTGTGACAGCCATGCTCAAGAGTCTGGCTAGTGAAGTGGCAGCGCAAAATATCACGGTTAACTGTGTTGCTCCTGGTGCCATTGCTACCGATAGACTGACCGATTTGATGGCCGTTCGTATGGCTAAAAGCGGTCAGAGTGAAGAAGAATATAATCGTGAGTATTTGGCTAGCATCCCTGCTGGGCGCCTCGGCACCCCTGAAGAGTTCGCTTCGGTGGTCACTTATTTGGCGTCGGTTCAAGCTGCTTACATAACTGGTTCGACAATTTGTGTGGACGGTGGTAAACGCCGCTCTACTTATTAGGTAGTATTATTTGGTTGCATATTTAGAGGTATATTGTGAAATTTCTCGTTCTCGGTGCCGGAAAAATGGGTTATGCCGTAGCTTACGACTTGATTCGCGGCGCTAAAGTAGAAAAAGTTGTGGTGGCCGACAGCAGCACCGATAACCTTAAAGAGCTAGTCAAGCGTTTGCCTGACGACAAGATTATTCCAGTTGAACTCGACGTTACTAACGAAGAAGAATTAGCTCAATTGATGGCCGAAATTGATGTGGCTGTTAGTTGCATTACCTATAAGCACAATTACGAACTAGCTAAAATCGCCCTTGCTACCAAAACTCACTTTATCGACTTGGGCGGTAACGAAGAGATTGTTGCTAAAGAGTTCATGCTCGATGAACTAGCTAAAGAACAGGGAATTACCATTATTCCTGATTTGGGTTTGGCACCAGGTCTGGTATCACTCTTGGCTGTTAGCGCCGCCGAGAGTTTCGATGAAATTTATGATATTCGCTTGCGTGTAGGTGGCTTGCCTGCCAATCCTGATGACTGTTTCATGGATTATTGCCAAGTCTTTTCTATTGATGGTTTGATCAATGAATACAACGAAGACTGCACAGTCTTGCGCGATGGCAAGATTTTTACCGTGCCGTCCCTCTCTGACAATGAGTCAATTGATTTTCCGCGTCCTTTCGGCACCATGGAAGCCTTCAACACCTCAGGCGGAATTTCTACTTTACCGCAGAGTTATCTCGGTCGGGTTCAACACCTCGACTATAAAACCATTCGCTATCCGGGTCACTGCGATGCTATCCACATGCTTAAAGAGTTGGGCATGATGTCGAAAGAACCTGTTGAAACTGCTTCAGGCCCAGTTGTCCCTCGCGATTTACTGTTTAAGTTACTTTCTGACAAACTGCCAAAAGACGAACCCGATGTCGTGCTTGTGCGCGTCATGGTATCTGGACTGAAAGAGAAGAAGCCGGTACAAATCATCTGGGACTGTATAGACTATGCCGATCAAGCTGCCGGTCTTACGGCCATGATGCGTATGACTGCCTTCCCTGCTTCTATTGTGGCCCAAATGATTGCTCGCGGCGACATCACCGAACGTGGTGTATTGCGCCAAGAAACCGCTGTTCCTACCAAGTTATTCTTGGCCGAAATGGATGGCCGCGGTATACGTATGCAAATGACCGAGCGGGCACCAACCCACGTTAAGTAGCGCCGACACTGTGCGAATGCACATTCAATAAACATGCGCACTTGCATAAGCTTGCTTCACTACTGAGTGGTGGAAGTAAGATTATGTATCAAGGAAAACGCAGTTTTTTTGCCGGTGATTGTTTTCGTAGTCAATTAGAAGTTCGTTGGGCCCTCTTCTTTAAAGCCCTTGAGCTTGACTATGTTTATGAAAAACAAGCCTACGGATTACTTGCCGGTTGGTATCTTCCCGATTTTTGGTTGCCGACGCTGAAGGTCTTTGTTGAGGTCAAACCTTGGACTGGCGGCATGGTTGACGCGGCCCGTTATAGAGAGCTGGCCCAGAGCACAGGCTACCCGCTACTCTGCGTACAGGGGCGTCCAGAAAGTGGTCGCTACGCCGTTGACGTCTATTCACCTGCGCGGAACTTTCACCTCAAAGACGCCTATTTCGCTGAGGCCGAGCGCGTCAGTAAGCGTTTGGTCTTAGTCAAAGAAGATGACAAGATTTGTTGGGAAGTGCGTCGCGGTGCAGCGGTCGCTAGCCTAACTAAAAATCCGGTTAAGGCTGACTCACCGTGGCTTGCGGTTGCCTCGACAGCCGCCTGCGGTGATTTCAGCAAATAGCTGACATTTCTGTCCAAAAAGAGAGGTGCTCGTGTAGATATGTTCACGCAGGACATAAGGGAACGGGCAAATGACAGTATTCAATACAGCTGAAGTTGAAAGTGACCGCAAAGTGGCCAGCACTGAGCGCAAGGGCGATAGCATCAATCTACTGGGCCTACACTTTGACTTCATGCCTGGTCGTGGCGTTGACAAATCTACCACCACAGATCGCCCAGCTGAGAAAATTCAATGGGAAAGCAACGTCAGCACTGCTTTGACCCGTGCTCAAAACGAGCACAAACCCTTAGTAGTAGTTTTCAAAGAAGATCGTTGCGGCTGGTGCAAAGTCTTTTCTGACGAACTTCAGAAGCCA
The DNA here is from genome assembly GCA_038231015.1 of Candidatus Obscuribacterales bacterium. Classification (GTDB taxonomy): domain Bacteria; phylum Cyanobacteriota; class Vampirovibrionia; order Obscuribacterales; family Obscuribacteraceae. Next base: position 23,829 of record JBBRMD010000013.1, on the reverse strand, counting down.
GAAGTCGGCGCTATCGCAAAAGATGCTGTTTATTTACAAGTAACACCATCGACTAATGCCGAGGCTAAGCAATTAGCTAATTTGGTTAAAGTTGAAGGCTATCCTACAGTTTCAGTGCTTTCCGTAGACCATGGAAATATAACTCCAATATCCAAATTGGCTGGATTTATGGACAGCAATAAATTTATCAATCACATGAGGGTGGCTTTTGCCGCAGCTCGTAGCAAGACCGCCACCGTTTAACTATAATTACCACTGTCAATTCTGGGAGTGGTCATGGAAGTCAAATGTGATTCAGAGCAGGTTGTCGCATACGTTAACGGTCTGCGCAGCGAGTATGAAAGTAACCTGAAGAAGTTCGTTGATTTACCAAGCGTTAGTATGGAGCCCGATAGAGCCCCAGTCATGCTTGCCACAGCCACTTTCGCCATCGAATTATTAGAAGGGCAAGGGGCGAAAGCTCGCATCGTCAAGACTGCTGGGCAACCTGTCGTGATTGGCGAGTTTCATCGAGGCGATCATTGTCCGACCGTCACAGTCTATAACCACATCGACGTTCAACCGGCCGACCCCTCTGAGTGGCTTACCGAGCCATTTGATATGCAAATTGAAGCTGGAGTCTACCGTGGGCGCGGTACCACCGACGATAAAGGACCCGCACTGGCGGTCTTATACGCTGCGTCATACGTGCATAAGCAAGGTCTGCCAATAAACATAAAGTTCATCTGGGAATTAGAAGAAGAAATTGGCAGTCCTTCTTTCGAGCAGTTTTTATTAGATAACCTAGCGGTTTTGAAGACTGATTCTGTAGTCATTTCAGATACTATCTGGGTTTCGCGTGAACGGCCAGCCATTCCTTACGGCTTGCGTGGTCTGCAAGGCTGTCTCTTCAAGCTGAAGACCGGTGCCAAAGATGTCCATTCTGGCCTTACCGGTGGCTTGGCGCGCAATCCTATTGCTGAATTAGCTGACCTAATTTCACTGTGCTTCGATGCTAAAACTGGTGCTATCAAAATCGATAATTTTATGGATGATGTTCTACCAATAGATAAGGCAGAGATTGAAAATTTTGTCGCTTCAGGCTTCAATGTTGATAACTTCAAGAAGGCCCACGAACTTCATACGACCCGAACTGACGACGCTGCTGAAGCCAGTGCGCGCATTTGGGCCACTCCAACTTTTGAAGTTCATGGTATTACTGGTGGTTATTCAGGGCCCGGTGTGAAAACTATTGTGCCTCACCAAGCCGAAGCCAAAATCAGTATGCGTCTTGTGCCCAATCAAGACCCGGCCAAAATATTGGCTTTGCTGAGAAAGTTTGTAGCAAAGCATAATAAAGATGTTGAAGTTGTGGCCGAAGGTTCTCTCAAGCCCTTTCTTGGCGAATTTAGAGGGCCCTTTGCTGAAGCCGCTTCTGCTGCTATGAAAACTGCATTTGGAGTAGAAGCAGCCTTTACTCGCGAGGGCGGCTCTATTGGTGCTGTTGTAAGCATGCAAGAAATATTGAAAGCGCCACTGGTATTTTTAGGGCTATCTTTGCCTGAACACGGCTATCATGCTGTCAACGAAAACTTCGACTGGCAGCAGGCTAGCGGTGGTATGCGCATGTTTGTTGACTACTTTGAGCGCTTATCAAAAATCAAAGGCTAAGGGCACCTTTTAGCTCAATTGCTTTTTGTCTATTTTGCCGGCAGAAGTGCGGGGCAACGGGTGGTCGCAACTATAAAACTCCCATTCCATTGGCCTGAGTTCGCGCTTTAAGTGTTGCCCGCAATATTCGCGCATCATTTGAATTAGTTTTTGGCGGTGCTCTTTTTTCGCTTCCCCTTCATCCTTTAGAGCGTCCGACCATTCTCCTGGTTCTAGCACTGTATGGGCTTTGACTATCTGTCCTAGCTTGCTGTGAGGCACACCGATAACTGCTACTTCTTTAACAAGATCGTTAGCTCGCAAAACATCTTCGACTTCAGCAGGAAAGACTTTGTTGCCAGCGACAATAATCAATTCTTTGGCGCGACCTGAAATATAAAGGTAGCCGTCTTTGACATAACCAATATCTCCAGTGTAATAACCACCATCATGAATGACGGCCTTGGTTGCTTGCTCTTGGCCGATGTAGCCAAGCATGAGTGAGCTGCCGCAAATCACTATTTCTCCTGATTGCCCTTCTGCTTGTTCAGCGCCATCAGAATTTAAAATTTTCACTTTGACAGAAGGCACTAGTTTGCCGACTGATTGATCGGGGCCAACTAAATTGACTGCAATAATCTTCGATTCGGTTGAGCCATAACCATTGTTGAGGCGGCGTCCAAACGTTTTTTGAAAATCTTCTGCAAGCGAAAGCGGCAGTGGCGCCCCTCCGCACAAGAGTACCTTAGCGTTACTGAGGTCAATTGTCCCTTTTTGCATAGCAACAAAAGCACCATATATGGTGGGCACTCCAACCATAAAATCTGGCTTGAATTTATTATTGGCAGCGATAATTCCTTCAATAGTCATTTCAGAGAAAATAGCGGTGCTACCATCTAGCAGAGCAATCAGCATTACTTCAAGGCCAAGCACATGTGAAATCGGTACCGGCAAAAGCACCTTCAGGTCTTTATGAAAATCAGCCATAGAGCCCAGTTCATCCAAATTATTGAGCAAGCTGGCGAGGTCATGCAGGGCCCCTTTCGGGATACCTGTGGTGCCAGAGGTGAGAATGAGAAGGGCGGGGTCACTAAGGCTGGCGAAATCGCTAACCTGATTTTCAGAGCGTACTGATTCTTCAAAATTATGAAGTTGAGCCAGGTCGCTCAAAACAATTTTGCTGCCAGTGTTGAGGTTCGCTTCTAAAGCAGCATAATCTTTTATAAGGGCGGGCAAAACCAAAACTACTTTGGCAGCTATGGCCGGAGATTTTGCCACATTGGCTAATTCTCCTTCGGTAAGGCGAAAATCGACCGGTACAGCGATGGCCCCAAGGCGCCAGGTTGCCAGTATGCAGGCCGCTAGCTCGGGAGAGTTTGGGGCAGTCATGAGAACTTTGTCGCCAGCCTTGACGCTGAAGCTCTTGAGCATGCTCTCGGCCTTGCCAATCAGCTGCTCTAAGGCTTTGTGGTCAATTTCTCTGAGTTTGCCGCCCGGCAGTACTTGTATTAGCGCTAAATTTTTACTAGTTTTGTCGCTGGCATAGCCGCTCGGGGCTGAACCGGGCCTTAAAATGCGATCTAGCTGGGCTTGGAGGTTAGAAGTTGCCTGCATAAATACCTCAGATAAGTTCTGTTTGATTCTACTTTCTATTTCTACTTTCTATTCTTACAAATTGGATCTTCTTTCCATTCTCTTGCCCGACAGCTATAGAATTGTTTGGTACTTAAAATGTGTTTGGTACTTAAAAATAGGAATCTTTCGTGAGTGACTTCTTAACCACTTGGCCAGAGCTTGATTACCAATCGCTATATGCAGTGCCCGTTGGGGGTCAGGGCGAGCTTGGCCAGGTCATGTGGTTGTTCATCTATCAGGGTGAAATGATTGTGGTCGATGCTGGGGCCAGCTACCCGGCTCGTGAGCTTCCTGGGGTTGATCTGCTCCTACCTAACACATCCTTCTTAGAAGCCAATCAAGACAAAATTACTGCTTTATTGCTTACTAATGGCCACGAAGAACATGCCGGGGCGATCATGTATCTAGCCCACCATGTCAGCCTGCCGCGGGTTATGGCCCCTCGCTTCGTGGCCGAATTGATCAATCAGAATGTATACGATCTTTATGGCAGCAGCGAAGCAACCGAGAGCGCCAGTCTGCCTGCCATGGAAGTGGTTGATGTCAAAACTAAGTATCAGGTAGGGCCGTTTACCGTCGAGTGGATTGTCAGTAACAATGCCATCGCTGATTCTTGCGCCTTGCATATCACTTGTGATGCCGGGTCAGTTGTATATACCTCAAGCTTCAAGTTTGACCAAACACCAGTAGATGGCACTTTGCTTGATGTTGGCCGCCTTGCCACCATTGGTGATGAGGGTGTCACTCTTTTAATTTCTGACTCTGCCAATGTCGAGGCCGGCGGCTACACTCAATCGGAGAAAGTGGTGGCTGTTGCCATGGATAAATTGGCTAAGAATTCGCCCGGTCGAATGATTGTCGTCATGCCAGGAACAAATACTCATCGCTTGCAGATACTGTTTGATGCTGCTGCTAAAAGCAATCGTAAAGTTATTCTTCTTGGAGACAACCTCCACAAAATTGCTGTGAGCGCAGCTATTACTGGTAACCTCAACTTTGACCGCAGCATTGAGGGCTCTATTAATGCCTTGGCAGGCATGAATGAACGGGACGTCATGGTCATTGCCAGTTCTACTGAAGCCGACCCCATCAATGTTCTTGATGAAATGGCTTACGATCGTCACCCGACCGTTACCCTTAAGGAAGGCGATACTATAGTTTTCTCAAGCGATGTCTTGCCCGGTCGTGCTCGCCATATGGCCCATATTCTTGACGAACTTTTGCTGAAAAATGTTAACTGTATCTGGGGTCAGAGAAAGGGTGTGCATGTCTCTAAGCATGCCTCCAAAGAAGAGCTCAAGTTGATGTTGTCGATAACTAATCCGCGCTATTTTGCCCCGGCAATTGGTGAGGGCAGACACATTACCCAGCACGGTGAAATGGCTACAGTATTTGGTCTAGATGAGAGTGCTGTTTTTACTTTGAGCAATGGTGACCTTCTAGAGCTTCGTAACGGAGTTGCTTGCGTGGCTGGTTCGGTCGCCTTTCAGCCAGTTCTCTTTAACCGCGAACAAGGTGAGAGAGTGACCACAGCATCAGTGAATGAAAGGCGCGCTTTGAGCTTAGAAGGCGTGGTAACCATTGGTTTGACTGTCACCGCCGGTGGTGAAATAGTGACTGGCCCAACTGTCGAAGTCGGCGCTTCAGGATTTCTTAGATCTACTGAGTGGGCTGCTATGCGCCTTGAGCTGGACGGTATCGTCAGAGAGGCGGTAGCGCGCACCAAGAAAGATACTAAAAATGATGATGTCACTATTCAACTGCGCTCATCTGTACGCGAAGCTGTGATCAAGGCACTGCGTTCAAGGCTTTCAGCTAAGCCTACTGTGCAAGTGCTGATTCACCAAGTTTAAAAGGACGCACCAAGTTTAGTTTTAAACTTGCTTACCAGCCGCCCGTAATTAAAATGGCATTGGCATCGTTGAGCACAACGGTAATTTTCTCACCGCCAGTCAGCTTCAATTTTTCTTGCCAATAATAGGTCAGGCCTGGGGTAATGTGCTTACCCGTGACATACCATTCGCCTGCTTTGAGCTCAGCTATCCCTTCAACAGCTGTACCTTTATTGGCAGAGTGCAAGGCAATGCTAGTTGGCTCTAGGCCTAGTCTGAGGGCTTCCATTTCTTCGTCTTTGTGGCTGTCCTCGTATTCTTCGACTGCCTTTAGATAACGAGCATTGCGTGCTTCTTCAATTTTGTTGATACGCTCTACTTCTGGTTTAACATACTTGAGCATATTGTCGGCCCAGCGGTAGATGCCGCCAACTAAGCGCGGCTCGTCTCCACCGGCACGTTTTTGCGCATTGCGATAGGCATAGTGCCAACGCCAACCAATGTCAGGGTAAGGCTTAGTAAGCGACTGTCTGCTCAGGTAGCCAGAGCTGATCAACATTTGCTTGATCTGCTTGTCGTCCTCAGGCAGAGGCATTATCAAAAACTTGATCTTCGGTGGTTTAGTTGAATAAGGATAAAAAGTAATTGTGTCTGTGCGGTCTTTCATTTGGGGCACACTGATGCGCAGCTTGACCAAAGACTTGGTCGGTAAAGCCCCATCTGGTGGCAGAGCTTCGACACTGCTATTGCTAGAACCATTATTAGTGCTGGTATCGGCAGAACTTTTGTTGCTAGCAACTACTGTCAGAGCGATAGCAAGCACCGTGAGGCAACCAAGCTTTCTTAATTGGCTCAATAGCATTTTGCTTCCTAGTCGAGTGGTTTGTAGTCTTTGGGAAGACCAAAGTTGTACATGCGCTCGAAGGCCTCTTTTAGACCTTCTTCACCGCGTTTAGGACGCGAGCCAGCAATGATTTCTACTAGTCGCTTCCAGGTCACTTGTTGGAATGGACCGATATCTTCTGAGGTGTTGCGATCTCGTTCGCTTTCCATAACCTTCAAGACCCGGTCTGAAGGTAGCTTATCGAAGGCGTCTACGCAACGTACGTCAAAGTGATTATCGCGACCGGCATCAAGAATTTCAGCAACTTTTTCAATAGGCATACGATTGCGGTAATGTCTTACCGAAGTGAGAGCATCAAAGACGTCAGCCACAGCGATAATGCGTGAGAGGAAGGGGATTTCTTCGCCTTTCAAATTGCGATAGTAGCCCGTGCCATCTAATTTTTCGTGGTGGCAAGAAGCGACAAATGGCACTGCACCTAGACGTTTGGTGAATGGCAAATTATTGAGCAAGTCAAAAGTTATGCTGGCATGCTTTTGCACTGTTGCATACTCTTCTGGTGTGAGACGGCCATTTTTCCACAAGATCGCTTCAGGAACACCGATTTTGCCATAGTCATGCATCATGGCTGAATAGCGCAGCACATCTAGGTCTTCGGTAATTACATCAAGCCCAGTACCAATTAAAAGACTGTAGTTAGTGACGCGCACAGAGTGACCGGCAGTGAGCGGATCACGTTTATCAATTGTTTGGGCCAGCACTTCTAGAGTTTTATCAACAAAACTCTCAATTTCTGCGTAAGCTTGGGCTTGTTCAATCAAGCCAGAAGCAACTGCCGTCAAGGCCTCAAGCCAATCTTCGTCTTCAGAAGTGAAAGGCCCAGCCAATTTGTTCAAGACTTGGAAGACACCAATGATGCTACCTTCGCGGTTGCGCATGGGCACACATAAGACGCTTCTGGTTTTATATCCGGTATGTTTGTCGACAGCTGGGTCGAAGCGCTCATCTTGGTAGGCATCAGGAATATTGATAATTTTGCCGCTGCGAGCGCAGTGACTGACGATAGCAGTGCCCGACATCGGAATGCGAATGGTGCGAGCACCCACTAAACCTTGGGCAACCTGCGTCCAGAGTTCACTCTTTTCGTGATCGAGGACGAAAACACTGCAGCGGTCGCACTTGAGCATGTTCTGCGTTTCGCGAGTAATGGTCTCAAGCAAGGCATCGAGCTTGCGCTCGGTAGCCATTGATTTGACTACACGATAAAGGCCAGAAAGAGGGCGCAAGCGCTCTAACTCTTCTTGCAATCGCAACGATTTTATTTCACGCTCTATCAAAACTATTTCGCGTTGGTGCAGTTCTGATTCAAGATCACGCAAGTCTGTGGCACTCAAAGAAGGCTTAGGTGCAGGCTGCTTTTTCTCTTCGTTGGGCTGAGGCTGTTCATGCTCGTGCCCGACTCTTTGAGATCCCTTTGCCATTTGGTTAGCCTCTTGTTTTAACTAACTTCTATATACCCTTTGACTTCTTCGGCCTGCTCTTAAAAGCAAGTGCTTACTCTTGAGATTGCAAGCTCGGTGGATAAGCAGGTGCCTCTAACCGGCGCCAAATCAAGAGCCAAGCTCGGCCAATCACGCGCTTCTGATCGAGGAAGCCCCATACGTGACTGTCTTCTGAATTATTGCGGTTGTCGCCCATCATGAATAGGCGGCCAGCCGGCACGATGATTGGTTCATTAGCTTTAGCTTTGTCGCCAGTAGGCTGAATATAGTTGCCTTTAGTGTTGCGACCTTTAATGTCAGCGAGCACATTAAGATTGTAGGCCGGCACTTCTTTTATGTAGGCCGATTCATCGAGAAGCTGGCCGTTAACATAAACGCCTTGGCCAGCCTGAATTCTGATGATGTCGCCGGGTAGGCCGATTACTCGTTTAATAAAAGCAGGGTCATTAGGGAAGAAAGGCAATCCGGTAAGGCGTCCAAGCCAGTGCAGCGGGTCATTGGACAACTCTTCACCACCCATTTCTATAGCAGGTGGATAGAAAACGAGAATGTCGCCCCGTTGAATTGGCTTGCCTAAGTGACCTGAAATCTTTTCGACGATCAAGCGATCGTTTATTTGCAGGGTTGGCTCCATTGAACTCGATGGAATGTAGCGCGCTTCAGCGATACCCCAGCGAATACCAATGAGCAAAATTAGCGTTACTACAATTAGTTCAAGCGCTTCTCTGAAGAAGCCTTGAAAAAAGCCCTTGGGAGAATTATCTGGAGTTGAACTCTCAGTTTGTTGGGGTGCTGAAGTGGTCACAGGCAAATTATCTTGTCCTAACTAAAGTAGAGATTATACAGTCAAAACCTTTTTTTTGACGGCCTTGGCCGCCAGAGTCGCTGTTAGCACCTCAACAAACTGATCTAGCTCGGCCACCGGATTCATCTCGGTAACAGCAACCAATAAAGAGTTGCCTAAGTCTGGATAGTTAGTAGACAAGTCGATGCCAGCGAGAATGCCTTTGCCTTTTAGTTCGTCAAGAACGTCTTGCACTTTGGCTGAGGCTGGCAGAGTCATGGCAAATTCGTTGAAGAACGGCTGTTCAAAGGTGAGCTTGACGCCCTCGATGGCAGTCAATTTTTCGGCTAAATAATGTGCTCTCTGCAAGCTGATGTCGGCTAATTCGCGCAAGCCTTGGGGGCCCATGCAGGTAAGGTAAACCAGCATGGCAAGCGCGTTTAGGGCCTGGTTTGTACAAATATTCGATGTCGCTTTCGCTCTTCTAATGTGCTGTTCGCGAGTTTGCAGGGTGAGAGTGAAGGCTCTTTGACCTCTGTTATCGAGAGTCATACCAGCCAGTCTACCTGGTAGCTGACGAATGAATTCTTTGCGACAAGCCATGTAGCCAGCCGATGGGCCGCCGAAGCTAAGGAAGTTACCGCAGCTCTGAGCGTCACCAACAACGATATCAGCACCAAGATCGCCTGGTGCTTTTAAAAGACCGAGGCTGATCGGATCGCTTATCACCACAAGCAAGGCGCCATGTTCGTGCACGGCCTTGGCAATTACTTCTAGTTCTTCAATGCAACCAAAATAGTTGGGGTACTGCACAACAAAACAAGCAACGTCATTGTCTAGAGATGCTTCTATATTGCTGCCAGCAATCACTGTTTCGATGCCGAAAGCTTTGGCATAGGTTTCGGTGACCATGCGGTGCTCTGGGTTAACACCGGCGGCCAACACTACTTTTTTGCGCGCTGTAGTAGCCAATCTTACTGCCATCATTGCTGCTTCAGCAGCAGCAGTAGGGCCGTCATACATGGAAGCGTTAGCAACATCCATGCCGGTTATCAGGCAAATTGCCGTTTGAAATTCGTATATCGCCTGCAGGCTGCCTTGTGATACTTCTGGCTGGTAGGGCGTATAGGCAGTAGAAAACTCTGATCGAGAAATTATGGCTGGTACTACTGCTGGTACAAACCTTCTATAGAATCCACCACCTAAAAAAGAAGCCTGTTGGCTGGCCGGCTTGTTTTTGGCCGCTAGCTTTTGCATATAGGCAGAAAGCTCAAGCTCTGACAAACCTTCTTGTATGTCGAGTGGCTTGGCGCGCACCTCGGCGGGAATGTGACCAATCAATTCTTCAAAAGTCTTCACCCCTATTTCTTTGAGCATGGCTGCTCTCTCTGCCTCAGTATTAGGCAGGTAGGGGAAGTGAGGTTCGTTGTCGTCGATGTTATTGTTGATCGTCATTTTCTCTGTCTTTTAGATGCTAAAGATGTAAATGCTAAAAACTAGAATTGCCTGACACTAATTAAGTATGATGCCACATCTATAAGTGTAGCCATTTAGACAAAAGTGATGATAAAAAATACTTTCGAAAAAGCTTTAATAGGTATTCGGTGAAAATAATTGTTGGTCTTGGAAATCCCGGCGCACGCTATGAGATGACCAGGCACAATGTCGGCTTTAGATTGATGGAGAAGTTGGCAGGGCAATTGGGCGGCGACTTTCGCAATAGCGGCTCGATGCAGTGCGATTGGGCCAAAATCAAAGTTGGCAGCACCGATGTTGTCCTTGTCAAGCCGCTTACATATATGAACTTGTCGGGCCAAGCAGTGCAAAAAGTTTTGCACTGGTACAAACAAGATGTCACCAGCCTATTGGTTGCCCATGACGATGTCTCTTTGAATTTAGGTCGTTTGCGATTTCAGAAAGCCGGAGGCGCTGGGGGCCAGCATGGAGTCGAGTCGATCATCGAATGTCTCTCTGGTAACAAGCAGTTTGATCGCCTAAAGCTAGGCGTGGGGCCAGATCCTGGTGGTGCTACCCGGGGGGATTATGTGCTCAGTAATTTTCCACCGGTCGAGCAAAAAATTCTTGACGAAATTTTGCTACATGGATGTGAAGGAATTAAGCATTGGATAAAAAGCGATATTGATAAATCTGCGAACAAATTTAACTCAGTCGATCTCTCAATCCAAGTGGTAAATTCGCAGCCAAGTCAAGCGCTAAAGCCTGACGAGCAAAAATGAATTTCTGCTAAAGCGGCATATACTCTAGATTTTCGTTAATGATCCTATCGATAGCGACGGGCGCTACTATCGATAACCTAAGGCTACGCGGGCGTTACGCTTTGTATCTAAAGAACAGGTTTATGGCGGGAGTGTGTGGCAACACTGAAATAATTCTTGAATGAAAAATCATGCTTTCGAGTGGTGATTAGGGTGATGTCAGTAGCCTAGAATCACTCATGAGTCAAGGCAAGGAGCCTTTGAAGGGGTACCGTTAAGTGAACAGTTTGGCACAAACAAGTTTGCTGGATAGATTTTTAAGCGCCAAGAAGGGCAGCGCCAGCCGCAATTTCTTTCTTTCAGCACTTTGGTGGTCGCTATGGGGAATGGGAGCCGGCATGCTTGCCGGAACCGAATTCTCAATGCCTGACCTAATTAGAGGCGTTCCGCAGTTAGCATTTCCTCACCTAAGAATGTGGCACGTCAATGCCGTAGCCATTGGTTGGCTATCGATGGGTTACGTGGCTTCCATGTTCCACATGATTCCGACGCTCTGTAAGTGCGACTTGTACAGTGAACGGCTCGGCAACTTTACGATGTGGGCCTGGAATATCCTCATGATTGGGGCATTCTGCACACTATTAAACGGCAACACTGAAGGTCGAGAATATGCCGAGTTAGGCGCCATTCTCGACGTTATTGTTGTTATCGGTCTGGTCTCAGTCGCTTTCAACCTTTATATGACAATCGTCAACCGCAAGGTGAAGAAGCTCTACGTTTCGCTCTGGTATTTCCTTGGTTCCCTCTTCTGGTTCCCCTTGGTATACGTAATCGGTCAACGTACTTTCGTAGCTCTTCCTGGTTTGAACGACGCTATCATCGGCTGGTTCTACGGCCACAACATTCTTGGCATGTGGTTCACCACTGTCGGTGTTGGCATGATGTACTTCCTCATTCCTCGTTTCACCAAAGCCCCTCTATATAGTCATGGACTTTCAATGTTGGGCTTCTGGGGTATCGCTCTTTTCTATGCACCGACTGGTACTCACCACATTCTGCAGTCACCAGTTCCGGAATGGCTGAAAGCAATCGCCGTTATCTCGTCGATCTTCTTACTGGTTCCAGTGTTGACAGTTCTAACCAACTTCTTCATGACCATGAGAGGCAAGTGGGGCCTGGTCGTTACCGACTTGCCTCTGCGTTTCGCCGTTACTTCTTGCATGTTCTATTTAGTTACTTGTACTCAAGGTCCATTCCAAGCCACGCGCTGGATCAACTGGTACATCCACTTCACACAGTGGGTTGTTGGACATGCTCACTTGGCACTGCTCGGCACCTTCTCGTTCATTCTTACTTCTTCGTTCTATTACTGCATGCCACGTCTGACCGGCAGAGAGTGGCACAGTCAAGGATTGATTCGAGCCCACTATTGGCTCAAGTTCTTAGGTTTCACTTTGATGATGACGTCACTGACCACTGCGGGCCTTGTGCAAGCAGCCGGTTGGGCCCTTGGTTACCCTGTTGACCAGTGGGGCTTGGCGCTGGCACCTTACTGGTTCTTAAGAGCGATAAGTGGCTTTATGATCGTCACTGGTCAATGTATCTTCGCTTACAACACCTATAAAACGCTCTTCACACCTAGAGCTTCTGCCGACTCAACGGTTAAAGCTCGGGAGGTCAAAGTCTAATGTACGGTTATCGGCTTGGTGCAATCGGTATTGTCACCACCTTCTTTATCATTATCTTCTCGACAGTGCTCATGCCTATGGTGCTCTTCAATCCGAAAGCATCAGGACGTGGAAACGATTACAAAGTAATCCCTCTAGCTATTGGTGACGCAGCTCGCGGTCGTCAGATTTATGTGAGAGAAGGTTGTTTTTACTGCCATACACAATTCACTCGTATTCAAGACCGGGGCTACGGCCCATTGGTCAAAGAAGGCGACTATGTCTACGAAACTCCTCACCAATTAGGAACTGCTAGAACAGGTCCCGACCTTACGAACGAAGGTGGTCGCTTTCCATCGCAATGGCAGAAAGCTCACTTGATTCAACCTCGGGCCGTTAAGCCTGGTTCGATCATGCCGAGCTTCAGTTATCTTTCTGAGCAAGACATGAATGACTTGGTGCAATACATTCAGACCCTTGGCAACAAACGGACAGTGACAGCCTTTGTCACTCCTCCAGATGAGTACTTGCCGACTACGCCTCAAGGTCGTGGTTTGGCTGCTCGCAAAACTGTTGACACCACATCTGATGCTGCTGCCAACGCTGGTCGTGGTATCTACACTCAAAACTGTGCTGCTTGCCACGGTCTAGAAGGTAAGGGCAACGGACCTAATGCCATCACATTAGAGAAGAAGCCACCGAACCTAACTCGCGACTACTACAAGCAATACCCTGATGAGCACTGGTTCTACCGAATCTCTGAGGGCGTAACTGGTACAAGAATGCCACGCTTCCAATCTGTTTTGTCAGAAGAGCAACGCTGGTACTTGGTTGCTTACTTGAAGACCTTGCCTAAAGAGCATGAAGAAACTATCGACAATCTTGACCAACTTAACGTGGCTGAGCCGACCCATCTTCCTGTGCTGACAAAGCAAGTTTATGAACCGCACCACGGAAAAGAGTAGATGAGAACAAAGAAGAAGGAGAGCCGATATGTGTCCAAATTGTGTTCTTAATGGAGCTAGTCTTGGTTCTGGTCTGTGGGTAGCGTTTGGAATTTGTGGACTTTTCTTCCTTATTGCTGTGGTTGGAGTTCTCTGGGCCTTCAGGAACGGCGAGTTTGAAGATCTCGAAGCTGTTAAATTCGAAATGCTCGATGACGGTGACGAATTGGTGCTTGGTGGCAAAGCCAAAGCTGCGGTAGAAAAATTGCGTACACAGGGCGAAGGCGCCTAATTAGTCATCATTCAAAAGGGTTAGAGAAAAATGGCTGAAGAAGTCAAAAAAACAGTTGGAACGCCGGTAGTCGAAGACGATGAGCACTATGAAGTCGTCTCTGAGTACCGCATTGGTGAAGGTGCTCCGCCGCCTTTTCTGGTGGTTTGTTTCATTCTCATCTTTGTATATGCAGCGGTGTCTTGGATTCCCTTCTTTGGTTATTAGAGGAAGATGTCACTTAGTAAGTTGAAATTGGTTTTCAGTAACCAAAAAAGTCTCTCCCCCGCTCTTAGAGTTGATCTAAAGGCCTCTCTTCTATTGGCGATGATTCCTGTGATTGTTGGCATAACTGCTTGCAACGACAGCAAAGTCACTTTGCCAGCAGCTGATGATGGTTTGGTTAGCACCAAGGTCACTCTCGGCGACAAAGAGCCTATCTGGCCTAACGACGACCCATCAATACCTGATGGCAAAGGCGTTTATGCTTCACAAAACTGTGCTTCTTGCCACGGTCTCGACGGTAAGCCAGTTGCTGGCAAGTCTGAAGTTGACCTTTCAAGCAAAGAATGGGGCAGAAAGCAAAAACCAGTCGAGCAATACGACTTCATTACTTTCGGCAAAGAGGGTTCAGATCACCCGACTGTGCGCTCAAAGCTACGTCCGCCAGACATTTGGAACCTGGTCTTCTATGTGAGAAGTCTTTCCACACCACCTTTGACTGATGCAGAAATACTTCAAGTGCAACCGGTCTTCGGTGCCAACTGTGTTGTATGCCACGGTGCTAAAGGCTACGGCAACGGTCCACTTATGAAAGGAAATGTGCTAGAGCCAGCTCCAGCTAACTTCCAATCTTTCCCTCGCTTTTACGATCGTGCAGACGAAACTTTGTGGGATCACATTGCTAACGGTATTAAATGGGAAGGCATGCCTAACTTCTTAGGCAAAGTTGATAGAAAGTCTGACAAAACCAAAGTAACCAACTTCGACGAAGCATATATCTGGAAACTGGTTGGATTCGTGCGCCACTTCCATGAAAGCAATTTGACTGAAGATGCTACCAAAGCACTTCATGCCAAAGAAGATAAAGAAGATGCGGCAGCGAAAGACAATACTGACGCAAGTAAGGACAAACAACACTAAGATTGAGATAGATTGTCTCAATCAACAGTACCTAAGACCGAAGGATAAGGACCATGACAGACGGAGTCAGAAGAAGAGTCATTTTAAAAACGGTAGCTGCTCTACCGCTTGCTGCTACATTTGGGCTTTTGATATCTCCCTTTCTCAGATATTTGCGACCAACAATGAAGCCGTTAGACATTCTTGGTCAATCTGACCAACCTTTGGCACAGCCACCAATTCCGACATTTACCGATAGTGATTTTCCAGATCCATGGACTTGCTTGCCATTCATGTTCAATCAGAAGTACGTTGAGTACAACCCTGAGGGAGCTGAAATTCGCAAGATTCCTGGTTTCATTGTCAAATTGCCGACCGGCGATGTGGTTGCTTACAGCCGCATTTGTCCACACCTTGGTTGCATCTTCAACTTCGTAAAAGACCCAGATGAATGCGCTAAAGGTTACAACTTCAAACCAGCTGGTCCTGTATTTGCATGCCCTTGCCACTTGAGCGTCTATGACATTGCTCAGGCTGGAAAGGTAGTGAGTGGTCCAGCTCCACGTCCACCGCGGAAATTTGAAGTGAAGAGAGTAGCTGGTTCGTATCAGGTTGTCGCATTGGAGGCTGGTTCAATTGCCTAGTGTAGTACAAGATAAAAGTATCGCGAGTGCCCTCACCGCAGCTGGTGACTGGGTCAAAACCCGTATAAACAATATCGATATCTTTGATGAACATCACCAACTTGAAGCGAAGACTAACCCTTTTTATGCATTAGGGCCAATCTTCTACTTAGTTTGGTTCATTGTTATGGCCTCTGGTCTGATTTTGATCATGTGGTACGTGCCAACTAAATCAGCTGCTTTCGATTCTATTCTCAATATTCAGAACGGTATTCCAATCGGCGGCTTGATGCGCGGTATGCACAAGTACGGGGCGGATGCCATGATCATTGCTGCTACCATGCGTCTTTATCGTATGTTCATCAACGGCGATTACAAACCATCCAAAGAATTCAATATCGCCATTGCCTTAGTTACTCTATTGCTGGCGATGTATTCGGGTCTTTCTGGTTACCTCTTAATTTGGAACCAGCGTGCATTTTGGGCGACCAAGGTGTTTGCTACTTTCCCAACTTATATGGACCAGTTTGCAGTGATGGGAGACTTCTACCAGCCTCTTTATAAATCACTGCACTTAGGTTGGAACACAGCTGAAGTATTGCTTGGTGGTGGTGCTGCTATTACGCAGAACACCATGACCAGATTCTTCTCCTTCCACCTCTCTTTGTCTTTGATTCCATTGATATTTACAGAAATCTATTTCTTCCATAATGACTACAAACGGGTGCCTCTGAACTGGACCAAGCGTTCAATTTTGATCTTGATGATCGCTTTTGTCGCTATCGCTCTACCAGCCGCTCAAGGCTCACGGTCTGATCCAGATGTCACGCCGCTACCGATTCTTTCTGACTGGTATTTCTTGGGCTTGTACCAAATGTACAAGTATCTTGAGCCGGTGGTGGCAACTTACATCACCATGGTTATTCCAGTCTCAGTAATTCTTTTGCCCTTCCTCGATACCTTAATTACAGGTTCCGAGAAAGACATCATGAAGAGACCATTCATCTTGATGATGACCTTCATGGGAGCGGCTTGTTGGATTGTGTTCTCATATTTGATTATCGTCAACATTGCCGATATTCACTATGACCCACCTTTCTGGAGATCATTCCTCTACGGCACCATCGATATTGGTGTGGCCTGGCAGGCAATTTTGATGATCCGCAACAAGAACGTCCAAGAGAAATCCAAACAATTTGTTGGCGCTATGGTGATGTTGGGGTACTGTCTGATTCAGTCGTTCGCCGCATATACCTACAACTATATGGCTCTGACAGAAATGTTCATTGACCCTATGGGACACGCTGCCTTATACACCTTGGCTAGACCAATGATTAGCAATGCCAATGAGGTCGAAGCTGTTGTGCGCAAATTGCACAGTACTTCTAACTCAGGCGTTCCACTCAACAAAGAGTACTGGAACTACCATGTCACTCTAGACCCAGGCTATATCGCCAAACTTGGTGAACCTGCCGGTAAAGAAGACGTGCAAAAACTGGCCGAATTGACCAACGTCAAGACTCCACTAGATCTGATTTCGAAATTCATTCCGACTTTCGAAACTCCAGCAGGTCCTAATGGTGCTTATGATGCCGTTAAGTTCAGCGATCCAGTAAGAGGACCACACCCTGAGTACGTGACCATGACTGATTTCATGGTCAATAACCGCTGGGCTTGGGACTATTGCACATTGCAAGATCGTCTGACACCGGGACTAGTCAAAGGTGGTTATCCATTAAAAGTTCCATTAAATGACTGGTGGTGGATGCTTGGCGGACCGTTGGCTGGTGTTCTATCTCTAATAGCTGGAATTCAAGCTAAACAAGCTCAAGCCAAATTAGCTGCTCCAAAGGCCGCTGAACCTGTAGCTGCTGCCTAATTAAGTGAGTAAGAAGAAGCAAAAAGTGAACGCTGCTAGTTTAAATAGCAATTTGAATAATCCCAATGCGGAGCCAGAAATTGGCACTAGCGGCGCTTTAGCTTCTTCGACTGATACTGCTAACAAAAGATTGAAGATCAAATTTGTCTACAAATTCTTCGCTTTTGTTTTCTCGGTGGTGGCGCTTTCTTGGTTCTTTGAAGGTACTAGGCAGATTCAAGCTGGTTTGTCTGTTTCAGCCATTGTTTATGTATTGGCCGGCAGTCTGGTTACGGTGGGGTTGATTGGTGTGCAGGCTTTTTTCATATACGCCGAAGAAAAATCGAAAGATAATCGCACACGCAAGATAAGACTCTTCGACTCTATTTATGAGCGTTTGAGCCAAACAACTAAAAAGAATGGAGATGTTTAGTCGTGGGTAAAACAATTGACATTGTTTTGGTAGTTGTAGGTGCCATCGCCTGCTTAGCCCTTACTGGCTTGATGCCATGGGCAGAGTTAGGTATGACTGGTGCCCATGACGCGTGGCCCCTCTGGCTGCGTTGGATCAACCTAAATTTAGGCGTGCCGCTTCCAAGTTATGACCCAGTTGCTGGTCTTTCGACTGGTTGGTCTGAATACCTGAAAAAAGCTGGGGTTGAGTCAAGTTTTGGTGACTATGCTTACTCATTAGTTATGGGCTTCGCACTTATTGCTGCAGCCATTGGCATCGCCGCTATTGGTCGCGAAGAAGCTGAAGAAAAGACTGTTTTGCCCATCAAGAAATAAGTACTGGGAGTTCTGAATCATGTACACGTCGATACCGAAAGGCCTAACTGACCTAACGCTCGCAATCGAAAAAGGAACTAATGCTGTTGTCAGCAATAGATATAACCCTTTCTACTATCACGGTGCGCTTCCTCAGTTCTACCTGTGGGTGCTCTTCCTGTCAGGGCTTTTGCTTTTCGCCTATTACATTCCTACTATCGATAACGCCTACTTCTCAGCTAACCTGGTGAACGCCTGGACGTCTGTCGACTACATCACTGATAAGTTACCGATGGGAGCCATCGTTCGCGGAGTTCACCGCTACGCTGGTGACGCCATGGTGATCACCATTGTCTTGCACGCTTTGCGGGTTTGGGTGACTGACCGTTATCGCCAATACCGCTGGATTCAGTGGGTATCAGGTATTGTCTTGTTATTGATGGTGCTCTTCATTGGCCAAACTGGTTACTACTTAGTTTGGGATGAACGCTCACTAATTCTCACTCGTATGACCGTTAGTGCTTTTGATGTCTTGCCAATTATTGGGCCTGGTCTTAAAGCTTGGTTCTTGAACGGTAGTGCTATCACTAACTTGACCCTTTCTAACTTCCTCTTTATTCACATTGGTCTGTCCTTCACTCTGCTATTTGGCCTATGGATGCACTATGTGCGCATGACCAGACCAATAATCGCTCCACCGCCCGCTATCAACTACATGCTGATGGCAGTGCTTCTGATTTTTGTTTTTGCTTTTCCAATCACCAGCGGTGCTATGGCCGATATCAACAGCGCTCCAACTAGCTTTGATATCGACTGGTTCTTCCTCTTCCCATATTGGTTGATGGCCAAAGTTGACCTCACCGCTTATTGGGTAATAATGGTTGGCGCTGCTGCTGGTTTGTGTTTGGTACCACTACCAAGCCTGTATAAAGCTGCTAATCCAATTGAAGCTGCCGAAGTGGTTCTAACCAAGTGTGTTGGCTGTTCACTTTGTGCAAACGACTGTCCTTATCAGGCAATCGAAATGGTTCCAGCACCGGCTGGTTCACGCTTCAAATTGCTTGCTACAGTTAAGCCATACCGTTGCTCTGGCTGTGGAGTTTGCGTTGGAGCTTGCGCTTTCGATGCAATTGATTTGCCGAACTTGCTAGATACTGATGTCACCGCTCAAATCAGAGCGATGGCCGAAGCCCAAACAACCTAATCACCCTAATCGCCCTATCCTGATAGCCTATTCACCTAAGGTAGTTTAAGAAAATGTCCGAACAAAAGGTAATTACTCTGATCTGCGAACGTGCATGCGATCTCGATTCTGTGTGCGATGAGAAGGGTGAAATAAAAGAAGTTGATGGCCTGCATGTGGTCAAGCTTCCTTGTAGTGGAATGATTCAACCGCTCATGATTGAAGCGGCGATGAAAGCTGGCGCAGCCGGAGTTATCGTCACTGGCTGTCAGATTGGTGACTGCTATTACCGCGAAGGCAATCGCATGATTCGCGAGCGTCTACTTGGTATGCGCCCTCCTGGTTTGAAAAAAACTGTAGACCGTCAAAGAGTCTTGGCTCTTTGGTTGTCCCGTCCGCAGAAAGATCGTTTCTTGAGCGAAGCCAAAGAGTTTGTTGCCTTCGTTCGCCAGTTGCCTGCGCCACCACCACCAGCTGCTAAACCAGCAGCTAAGTAGTTTTCAATTATTTTGATTCTGTAGGAGATCTACTCAAATGGCCGAAAAAGCAAAGAAATTAACCGAAGTTGACATCATTTACAGATGGGCTTGGTTCTTCGTTCTCTACTTCGTATTTATTTTATTGATTGCCTCATTCGGCTTAGTTGCTGAGTTCTAACCAGCTTCTAATTTAGATAGTGCAGTTCTTGTTCAGTAAAAAAGCCTCGCTAATTTTAGCGAGGCTTTTTTGGTACTGATTTTCTAAACCTCACTGTCTACTTCAGATAATCGCGTAGACTGCCTGAGCTATCCATATTGCGAAGCTTGAGCAAGGCTCTGCTTTCTAGCTGTCTCACTCGGTCATCACTGATTGCCAAGATTTTAGCGGCTTTCACCGCTGGCAGTGGCACTCCGTTATCGAGGCCATATCGCAGTCTAATTACGTCAGCCTCGCTTTTGCTCAATCTCGCCACTAAGTTCTCTACATCTTGCTTGCAGAGTTTTATGGTGGCCTCTTCTTCGGTGGCCAAATGGTCACTGTCAGCAAGCTGATTGATCAAGGGGTCGCCGTCTTCAGAGATGGTGGCATCGAGCGAAATTGGTTCTTGAATAGACTGCAATAGTGATTTGATCTTTCCTTCAGTCAGGCCTAGCTCTCTAGCTAGTTCACTAGAGTTGGCTTGGCGCCCCTCTCTAAGAAAGAACTGCCGCCCTGCTTGGTGGATTTTTTGGACAGTTTCACTCATGTGCACCGGAATGCGAATGGTGTGACCCTTATCTTGAACAGCTCTAGAGCAACCTTGTCTAATCCACCAAGTAGCGTAGGTAGAGAAGCGGAAGCCGCGTTCAGGATCAAATTTCTCGACGGCTTTAAGCAGACCAAGATTGCCCTCTTGAATCAAGTCACCCAAAGGCAGACCGCGACCGAGAAAACGTTTGGCAATGCTCACTACCAATCGAAGGTTGGCTTGGGCGAGGCGACGTTTAGCCAGTTCACTGCCTTGCTTAGCCTGTTGACTAAGAAGCTTCTCTTCGTCTTTATCGAGCAGTGGATAGCGACCCATATCTTTTAAGTAGGCAGAGAGAGCCTCGTCGTAGTTATTTTCAGGGCTAATATTGATGAAGTCTGATTTTTCTAGCGACTCGTCGGCTTCTAGAATTTGAAAGTGATCAAAGGCTTGACCATTTTTTGAGCGCTTGGGCTTAGATAGAGATTGCATTTCATCACCTTTATTCAGAAAGCGGGGCTGGGCATTAGCGTCCGCATTTTTGTGTAGGTAGTTAGGTCGTTACGTATTTAGCTATAGTTGTTGAGTGCACTACAATTTCTATTCAAGCAGTTCCAAATAGACCGTTCTAATAGGATAAGCTTCTCTTAATCTTCGCCCTGTTTTCTTGCCGCTTTTCACTGCTTTTTGGTTGGTCTACTTCTTTTTTGAGGCACTATGAAACTTATCGACCTCACTCGCTCACTAGAACAAATTGATATCAGCGAATTTCCTGACATGCTCAAACCGCTCTATCGAATTGTCTGCCCGCAAATTGAATATGTTGGTCACGATCATGGGGCGAAGATTATGTCCCAGCTATTTGGTTGCTGCCCTGATGATTTGCCGGAAGGCGAAGGCTGGGCCGAAGAGAATCTCAACATCAGCACTCATCTCGGTACCCATGTAGACGCACCATGGCACTACGGCAGTAAGACTGGAAGCGAAAAGGCTCTAACGGTAGATCAGATTCCGCTTGAAGAACTCTATCTCAATGGTGTTGTGCTCGATTTAACAGCTCTAAAAGGAACTGGAGTAGCAATCACCAGGGACCATCTAAAAGAGGCCTTAGAGTGTATTGACTACGAGATAAAAGAAGGCGACGCCGTTCTCCTGCGAACCGATCATGACCTAATGCCACTGACTGCGCCAATTCGCTATAACTATCCTGGGCTGACAGCTGATTCGGCTAAATTTATTGCTGAAAGTGGTGCGCTCATTGGCGGTACGGACGCCCTTGGTTTTGATCGACCATTTCATCTCATGATTGCCGATTATCAGCAAAGTGGTGATAAATCACGCATCTGGGACGCTCACTATGCCATGCGCGAATATCGCTTTTATGTTGTGCAGCAGCTTGCCAACTTAAAGGCTCTGCCACCACATGGCTTTAAGGTTGCGTTCTTTCCACTGAAAATCGTTGGTGCCAGCGCTGCACCTGCTCGAGTTGTGGCTTTTGTCGAAGATTAGCTACGGCTGTCAGCTGTCTTTCGTAAAGGTTGCCGCCGTGCAAGTGGTTAATCTTTCTCGGTATTCGCGAGATACGGCGGCGAGTTAATAAACAGCTTAACCGCTTGGGCTAAATGCAAACTACAGGGTTTTTACTGGTATTTATCTCTTGACTAGCAAGTTTGTAGACTTTGAACAGCTGTTAATAACCTAGGCTTCTGATAATTGAGGTTATTTGGCTGCTTGAAATCTAATTTCAAAACTAGACCGATCATCTTTAGCAATTCCTTGAATAGGATTGCTTATCTGGACGATGCAGGTGCTGCCGTCTTTATCGGTCCCCTGCACTACGTCTCTTGATGTATAGGTGATATTCCAGCGGTACTGACGAAGGCTGGCAAGCCACCAATCGCGAACTTGCGGCACTGTTTCTTTGGCATTGAAGCACATCACATAAGTCGGGCCTTGCTTCTCTTTGCCATTAGGCGTGTAGACAAGACCGTGGAGATATTTTGACTTACCTGTGTACTCTGGTAAGTTTGGCAGTGAAACTTTGTCTCTGAGTTTGTCTGGTGCTGCATTCAGGAGCTCATGTGTCTGTTGACCCTGCTGATTCTGTTGAGCATTTGCTGCTGTACCAAGCGAAATAAGCAGCACTATTGCAGAGCAAAAAGTAACTGCTGTTGCGCCGAAACGCCCTTTGCCTAAAGAGCTGTAAAACACTGTAATTCCCCCTTTATACTGACTTACATGCTTAATGCCATGCTTCTGAAGATATGAAACGGCCACCTCTTACATTATAGAGGTGGCCGTTTCCGTGCGCTGCGTTTTTTCTACTGCTTGTCAAACGTTAGTTAGGTTTGCAGAATGTTGCTCCTTCGACTGTCTGTTGGAATCTCAACTCACCAAGGAGGTTGTTATAACCAGAGGCTGGCTGCCATAGGGCTGAGTCTGTTCCGTTTGGTGATGGATCACCGGCCTTGAGAGCGGTGAATGGCACTTCGTGGTATCCACCATCTCCACTACTACCGCCAGCATTGACTTTCGAAGTGTTGACTGCCCAACCGTCAAGTGGGTACTTGCTGTCGCACTTATTGCCGCCAGAGGGAGCAGGTCCGTCTGGTGCTATGTTGCTGTCAGTATATGGGGCTGTGGTCGTCAGTCTTGGTTTGTGAGTGCCTGGGTCAACCGACAGGTAGAGCAAGCTTCCACCAGCTCCAGTCGGTGCTCCATTGAGTGTCAGAGGAAGGCTGTTCAGGGCTGATTCAACATCAACTTTCTGAACTGTTGCATCCACTTGACGCATTCTGTCAGTAATCTGGTCAATGATCGGTCCAGCATTACAGTTCGCTGAACCGCCTGAGCCTAATTGGTTCAACAATGTGAGTGGAGTACCTGGTTGCATATAGTTGATCTTCGAGTTGCCTGCAGGGAAAGCAACAGCTGAACCTGATTGTCCAGACTTAACGCCGCCTGGCCAAGCCTTGAGACCTGATGCCGGGAAGGCACCATTGGCGGGGTTCTGTCCAACGTATCCTACTGACGCGCAGAACTTACCACCTTTGCGGCCAGCGATTTGACCAAGTAAGTCAGCCTTCATGTACTCAACGTTGGTGAAACCACCAGGCTGGGTGCTGTTGCTGAATGTGGGAACCCGGCCGTAGTTGTCCATCCAGTTAGCCAGATTGACAGCACAGGCATTGTATTTAGGATTTCCCGATGCCAGGGTCTCGTCGTACATGGTGTGGGTACACTGCTCGTTGCTTCCACCAGCTTTACCAAGGGCAATGAGCTCATTGAAGTTAGCGTACAATCCGTGGGGAGCAGCACCATCAGTGGCTCTGATGTCGTGGGTGGATGATCCATTCAGAGTGCCTGGTTGGAGATATGAGGCAAGATTTTTAGAAACCCATATGTTAGGGTCGCCACCGCCGTAGTTGAGACCTGGATTGGCAGTGATGTTGTTGATAGCAGTAGGGTCATCAGGAGTGACAGTGGTGTCGGTGTATGTGCTTCCATTGGGGAAATTACCTAGAGTGGCTGCATACGCACTCCAGTCTGAACGTGCTTGGTTCAAGCTGCCAGAGTTCTGTGAGAACACCGGTACGCCGCCGTTCGAACCGGCTCCTGAAGGTCCAACGTTTGCAGCGAACACTCCAGGTCCTGGTGGTGAGAACAATTCGTTGTTGAAGATGTCGTTCGTACCGTCACTTACAGGAACGGCGAGAGGGCCGTTTTGGCTCTCAGCGTCATTGC
>JBBRMD010000012.1:0-116899 GCA_038231015.1 Candidatus Obscuribacterales bacterium | reverse complement strand
GTATTGCAAATCTCTGGTTTTATCGTTTTTCAAATCATGGCTTTGTTGCGTATTCTTTCTGGTATCTTTTGCATACAGATCGTCCCTAATTGAAGTCTCATCCTTAATGAGGCAGTCCAAAAACAAAATAGAGCATGCACATGCACGCCAATATCCAAGCTCCGGCAGATACTTCTTTTACTCTGCCAGACAGGGTTTTGATCACGGCGTATAGCACGAGCCCAGCGGTTAAACCGTTGGCAATGCTATAGGTGAAAATCATCATGGCGATGGTGGCAAATGAAGGAAAGGCTTCAGTCAAATCATCCACGTCAATTTTGCGCAGTGAGTTGAGCATCAGCAAGCCGACACAAATTAGAGCTGGGCCATAGGCATATTTTAGATGCTGTAGCGGAGCTAAAAGCGGAATGCAGAAGAGAGCGGCAAAGAAAAACATGGCTGTAAAGACAGAGGCCAAGCCAGTTCTTGCGCCCTCTCTAATGCCGGCAGCAGACTCAATGAAGGCACCACTAGTAGAAGAACCTATTAGTGCCGATAAAATGCAAGAACAGGCATCAACAATCATGGGCTTCTCGATGTCGGTGAGATTGCCCTCTTCGTCTACCATGCCACAATTGGCCCCTACTCCAACAATAGTGCTCAGCGTATCGAGAAAGCTCATGAGAAATAGGGTGAGCAGTATGGGCAAAAAACTGAGCTTGAGAGTTGAAGCAATGTCGAGCTTTAAGAATATCGGCGCTAAACTGAGTTCGCCTTGAAAGGGCATTGAGAATATTGCTTTAGGCAGCTCGCCGACATTGAAGGCAAAACCTAGAGCAGCAGTGGTGGCAATGCCAATCAGAATAGCGCCTTTGGTTTTGCGTGAAAGTAGAGTAGCTGTGATCACTGTGCCTATTATGGCCAGAATTACTTTTATATCGTGCAAGTTGCCGAGCTTTAGAGGTACCGGTGGCGCACCAAGGGTGATACCGTCAGGCGAGAGTAAAATTTTGGCAGGCATACCTTGAACAGCACTTTCGATGATGCCGGTTTCGTAGAGACCAATGAGAGTGAGAAAAAGGCCAATGCCAGCAGCAAAGCTGTGCTTCATGCTGTTTGAAATTGAATTAGCAAGCCATGGTCTAATCTTTAGTAGAGACATAGCTAGAAAAGCGAAACCACTGACAAAAACAGCCCCGAGTCTGAGCTGCCAGCTGATGCCTAGAGCGGCAAGACCGAAAGCGATGAAGGCATTTTCACCCATGTAAGGTGCCACTGCCAGAGGGCGATTGGCATACAGGCCCATCGCTAAACAACCAAAGACGGCAGTAAGAATTGTGGCTACAGTGGACGGTCCTTGCGGTATTCCAGCAAATGCAAGAATGGCCGGGTTGACCACAATAATGTAGGCCATAGTAAGAAATGTTGTGAGGCCGCCTAAAAACTCGACGCGAAGCGAGGAGTTGCGCTCACTGATTTTGAAATAGCGATCTATATAAGTTTGTTTGCTGCTGCCCAATCGACTTCGGCCTTGATTGCTGATTGAAGATTTGTGGCCGGAGCAAAACCAGTGCTGGCAATGAGGCTGTCAGTGGCGAGAGTCGTTTCAGTCGCTAGTTTTTCTACTTGTTCAGGAGTGACATTGATTTTTCCTGGCATAAAAGCTTGAGCTGCCTTGAGGCCCATTTTAAGCAACCCTTCAGGTACAGAATTGATTTTTTTTGTGATACCCATGGTAGCCGCAATGTTTTCAGCTAAGTCTTTCATCGATACAGCTGTTGGATTGGCTACATTGAAGACGTGATAACCAGCAGGCACTTTTTGTAAACAGAGATGCACTGCTGCTGCCAAGTCTTTTGAGTAGATCAAACTCTTTTGCGTAGCACCACTGCCGATATGAACATACTTTTCTTCTTTTATTTGGCGAATGAGAGAAAGCAGATTGCCTCGATCTCCTTCACCAAAAACCATCGATGGTCTAAGCACAATGATGCGAGGTATTTTCTGGGCTAGACTTTGCAGATAGTTTTCGCTGGTCATCTTGGACACAGCATAAGGTGTCTTAGCTGCGTAAGGGCCGGCTTCAGTGATGTTCTTAAACGGACCTTTGCCGTATACCGCAGAGGTACTCAAAAATACTAGTGTATGGACACCGTTTGCGATGCAAGCTTCGGCCAGCTGTTGGGTGGCGCGCACATTTACTACTTCGTACTCTTGATATGAAGCTGCTTCTTGATGAACAAGACCAGCTGCGTGAACGACAAACTCAATATCTTTGGTGAGAGCGCGCATTTCTTGGTCGCCCACACGAGTAAAATCGGCTGCGTGCAAATCGACTACAGACAAATCGACGCCACTAGCCATCTTTGAGCGTGCATCTAGTCTGTCGCGTACTTGCGCTCTAACTAGGCACTGATTGCTTGAAACCAGTCTTGAGATAATGGCGCGGCCAATCATTCCGCTTCCACCAGTGACCAATATCTTTTTTAGGCCAGCCTTTTGAACCATGCTTCCTAGATACCTTTTTTAATAGCAACCAATTTTTGTTCGCGACCAATAAGAGAGCTCAGCTCTTGACGTCAACTGCTTGACAGAGCTGCTGGATTGACAACGTTCACTGGCAACACGCCCTTCCAGGTGGCAGCATACACCAGCAGATTGGCTACCGGCCAGTAGTTTTTCGCCAATTATTTGTCACCTTGCCCTGATCTGCGCCAGAGCCAGTCTAAATCTCCATCAAAGATGAAGATGTCTTCATCGAATTGAAAATTATTGTCTCTTGGCTACCGCCGCGCACAAATCTAAATTGTCACCATCGGCCGGAACTTGCCAAATGATTTTTTTAGAGTGGCGCTGATTTCTCCCACTGTGGCGTAGCACTCAACAGCATCACAAATTAGCGGAATGAGATTGTCTGTAGAATTGGCTGCTTGATGCAGCTTTGCTAGTGAGGCTGCTACTTTCTCTTGATCGCGACTTTCGCGAATTGCCTGTAGGGCTGTCACTTGACGGCCTTCAAGAGCGGGGTCGATCCGTTGCACATTTATTTCGTCTTCGTGTTCATCTATAAATGAATTGACGCCGACCACAAGCTTGGCCTTGCGCTCGATATCTTGGTGGTCTTCATAGGCCGAGTCTTGGATTTCTTTTTGAATGTAGCCACTTTCAACGGCTTTGATCGCCCCGCCCATTTCTTCTATGCGGCGCAAATACTCTTCTACTTCTGCTTCGATTTTATTGGTGAGGTCTTCAATGTAGTACGAGCCGCCCAGTGGATCGGCCACATTGGTGATGCCAGTTTCAAAGGCGATGATCTGCTGGGTGCGCAGAGCTGTCAGGGCAGAGGCTTCTGTGGGAAGGGCAATGGCCTCATCTTTTGAGTTTGTATGCAGTGATTGGCAGCCGCCGAGAGCGGCAGCTAGAGCTTCGAGAGTAGTGCGAACAATATTGTTGTCTGGTTGTTGCAGGGTCAAGCTCGAGCCGGCCGTTTGCACGTGGAAGCGCAAGGTCTGAGATTTGGGGCTCTTGGCACCAAATTGGTCACGCATGATTTTGGCCCAGATGCGCCTGGCCGCTCTAAACTTGGCTACCTCTTCAAAGAAATTCATCTGGGCGACAAAGAAGAATGACAGCTGTCCGGCAAAGCTATCCACTTCTAGACCCGACGATTGGGCGGCGCGCACATATTCGATAGCATTGGCGAAAGTGAATGCTAACTCTTGAACGGCTGTGGCACCGGCTTCGCGTATGTGATAACCCGAAATTGAAATAGTATTCCATTTGGGCATGTCACTGGCGCAGAACTGAAAAATGTCAGTGATTAGGCGCATAGAGCCCTTGGGCGGGAAAATATATGTGTTGCGCGCTTCGTACTCTTTGAGAATATCGTTTTGAATTGTGCCAGACAGATTGGCAGCGCTCACGCCTTGCTTCACTCCGACAGCCCGATACATTGCCAGCAGAATGGCGCTAGTAGCGTTAATTGTCATTGAGGTAGAGACCTTGCCAAGATCGATTTGGTCGAAGAGGCGTTCCATGTCTTTGAGGGTGTCGATTGGCACGCCGGTGCGGCCAACTTCGCCTAAGGCCATAGTGTCATCTGAATCGAGACCCATCTGGGTTGGCAAGTCAAAAGCGACGGAAAGTCCGGTTTGGCCGTTACCTAAGAGATATCTAAATCTTTTATTTGTTTCTTCAGCATTACCGAAACCCGCATACTGACGCATTGTCCATTTGCGCGATCGGTACATATCTGGGTAGATTCCGCGGGTGAAGGGGAAGGCTCCAGGCGCCCCAAGCTCCTCTTTCCAAGCGAAATCTGGTAGATCTTCTGGTTTGAAGCAGTCTTTGTTGTCTGTCATCGCCGTATAATTAAACCTATTCTTTCTCATACATATTGTAATGGAGGACTTCCTTGTGAAGTACTGCGAGAACATCCTGGAAACTATAGGCCAAACTCCACTTGTTAAGCTTAACAAGGTGACTCTGGGCTTGAAGCCAACTATTTTGGCTAAGCTTGAAGTTTTTAATCCGGGAGGATCGATCAAGGATAGACCCTCTTTGAAAATGATTGAGGAAGCCGAAAAGGCTGGCTTGCTCAAGCCCGGCGGCACAATCATTGAGCCGACATCTGGCAATACCGGCGCGGCTCTGGCCCAAATTGCCGCTGTCAAAGGCTATAAATGTATTTTGATCTGTCCCGACAAGGTTGCTCCTGAAAAGATCAATTTGCTCAAGGCCTACGGTGCTGAAGTAGTGATGGTTCCATCCACGGTCTCGGCTAGTTCCCCCGAGAGCTACTATTCGGTCGCCAATCGCTTGACTATGGAAATTCCTGGTTCATTCCAGCCCAACCAGTTTGCTAATCCTAATAATCCTGATGCTCACTACGAGACTACTGGTCCTGAAATCTGGGAGCAGACCTCCGGCAAGATTACTTGTTTGGTGGCCGGTGCTGGTACAGGTGGCACCATTTCTGGTACTGCTAGGTATTTGAAAGAGAAGAATCCGAACATCAAAATTATTGGTGCTGATCCTGAAGGTTCAATTTATTCTGGTGATACACCAGGGTCTTACAAAGTTGAAGGTATCGGCGAAGACTTCATTCCGCGCAATGCTGATTTGAAAATTGTTGATCACTTCGAGCGCGTTTCAGATAAAGAATCATTCTTGATGGCTCGTCGCTTAGTTCGTGAAGAAGGTCTGTTGATTGGCGGCTCTTGCGGAACGGCCACTGTAGCCGCTTTGCGTGTTGCTGCCACCATGACTGAGAAAGATGTGATTGTGGTAATACTGCCAGACGGTGGCAGAGGTTATCTGAGCAAAATCTATTCAGATGATTGGATGCGCGAATTTGGCTACTTGCAAGCTGAAGGTTTAAGCTTCTTTGCTAAAGATTTGCTAGCCGGCAAGACTAGCTCAGGC
This sequence comes from Candidatus Obscuribacterales bacterium, assembly GCA_038231015.1. GTDB lineage: Bacteria > Cyanobacteriota > Vampirovibrionia > Obscuribacterales > Obscuribacteraceae. The sequence continues at coordinate 111,496 of JBBRMD010000012.1, read as the reverse complement.
AAAGTACCGGCGATGATTACAATCAAGCCCGATGATACTGTGCAGATGGCTATCGAAATCATGCAAAAGTATGAAATCGATCAACTTCCAGTTGTCACTGCCTCGGGTCAAAACGTGGGCCACATCAATGATTTGATCACTATGCAAATTGTTTATGAGCGCAAACATCCAGAATCTACTACTGTTTCTTCTGTAATGGGGCGTCCCTTCCCTCAACTCGATGTCGATAGCGAAATTGATAGAGTCTATAAGCAATTCAAGCTTGGTAGCAATATGGTGATTCTTACCAAAGAGGGTAAGGCCTGCGCTGTTTTAACCAAGTTCGATATTGTTTCGCACCTCAAGGCCTCTAGTAAAGATGTTCATGAAGTCAAAGCAAAAGGCGCAAAGATACCTGTTTAGGCTGATTAAGCGGTCTATAAATTTGAAGATCATAGGAGATTATCGATGAAGTTCTCGACCAAGGCTATCCACGCAGGCCAGGAGCCAGACCCTACTACCGGAGCAATTATTCCACCGGTATATCAAACTTCTACCTACGTGCAAGAAGGCCTGAATCAACATAAAGGCTTTGAGTATGCCCGTACTCAGAACCCCACAAGATTCGCCTTAGAAGAGTGTTTGGCTGCCCTAGAAGGCGCTAAGTATGGCCTTTGCTTTGGTTCGGGATTGGCTGCCGAAGGCAATATAATGAATTTGCTTTCTAGCGGTGATCATGTAATTTGCGGTGATGATGTTTATGGTGGCACTTATCGTTTATTCGAGAAAGTGTGGAAGCGTTACGGCATCACTTTCACTTATGTAGATGCCAGTGATGCTTCTAAAGTGAAAGCAGCCATTCAACCTAATACCAAAATGATTTGGATTGAAACACCCACCAACCCGCTTTTACGGCTTTGCGACATCAAAGCTATTGCTGAAGTAGCCAAAGCTGGTAAGCAAATCACTGTGGTCGACAACACTTTTGCTAGCCCTTACTTGCAAAACCCTATCGCACTTGGTGCCGATATTGTTGTGCACTCAGTCACTAAATATATCGGTGGCCACAGTGATGTTATTGGTGGTGCTGTTTTAACTTCGCGCGATGATCTCTACGAAAGTCTGAAGTTCCACCAAAATGCTGTTGGTGCTGTTCCTGGGCCATGGGATTGCTGGCTCGTTCTGCGCGGCGTAAAAACACTAGCTGTGCGTATGGAAGCCCACCAAAAGAATGCCATGACTATTGCTCAATATCTAGAAAAGCATCCAGCTGTTGAGAAAGTTATGTATCCTGGTTTGCCTAGCCATCCACAACACGCTCTTGCTAAGGCGCAAATGAACGGCTTTGGCGGCATGGTTTCGTTCGTGCTCAAAGGCGGCGAAGAAAGCGCTCGTCAGTTCTTGGGTTCGACAAAACTGTTCTCTCTGGCAGAGAGTCTTGGTGGTGTTGAATCACTGGTTTGCCATCCGGTATCGATGACTCACGGTTCTATTCCGAAAGCTGAACGTGATGCTCGTGGTGTTGTTGACGCTCTAGTGAGATTGTCTGTCGGTATCGAAGACATTGATGATCTTGTTAAAGACCTCGAAGCTGGCCTGGCGAAAGTGACTATTTTAGCGGCTTCTGCTAAATAGACTTTGATAATAAAATGGGCTAGTTAAGTCGAAAAATAGCTTGATAAAGAGACAGGTTTTTCTGAAAAGAAAATCTGTCTCTTTAGTATTCGACATCAGGATGATAGTCTAGCTTTATTTTTTTAAGCACAGCCACTTCGTTGCGTAAGGCTGCGGCCTCTTCTTCTTTGTGAGTTTGACCTTTGTAGTCGGCCATGGCGTTGAGTGATTCAATTAGCAGTTTGTAGGCCCGAATCGAGTTATTTTTGCTTTTATCAACTTTGGAATATTTGTGCAGAATGTCGATTGCATTCGATAGCTCTTTATCGGCGTCAACAAATTTGCTGCGGTCCCTATCAAACTGCCCTAAGCGCAACCAAGCTTCCGCTTCATCGATAGTGCTAGATTCGGTTTTGTTGCGACTGTTTACCTTGATTTTGATATCTAGTGCTTCTTTGAGGAGCGGCCGCACTTGGCTCACTTCGTCTTGTTGCCAATGTGAGTAAGCTAATTCTGTTTTTAAATCGCCCAATAATGGATCGTCGTCGCCGGCTAGTTGAGAGTAGAGCTGACAGGCTTTGGTAAGAAGTTCTTCTTGATCGTCAAAGGCTTGCACTGCACCAAGGCGACGCGACACCCCGATGATTGCTTCAATTTTTGTGCCCATTTGCATGGCTAATTCGTAGACTATCGTTTTGCTTCGATCGGCGGCTTGATTTGAGAGAGCGCTCTCTCGCATGGCACTAATTCTGGCAATTTCTTGAGTGGCTATTTGGCTATCGGCCACTGCTCGATCGCGATTGATTTTACCCATTGTGCGCAGAATCTGTTCAGCTGCTTTGGGGTTATTGGCAGTGCTTGCTAATTGTAGGCGCGCTCGCAGAACATTTAGCTTGCGGCCAGAGTTATCACTAAATTTGTCAGATGCTTTTTCGGCTTTTGAGTAAGCTTGGTCTGACTCGTCAAATTGATTTTGTTTGGCTAGCTCTTCGGCTCGGGCCATCCAGAATGTGTAGGTCCAACGCGTAATCAGAGTGCCTCTGTCATTTTCTGGACCAGGCCAAACAAAGACTGTCCAATATATAGCAGACGAAATCATCAAACCAAAAACTAGTAGCGCTACGCCAACTGGTATCAACTTTTCTTTGTCGTTCGCAGTTAAGTAAAGGCCAGAGCGGTCTGTTATTTCATCTGCTCTTTTGGTTGATGCCGCTGTTACTGCGCTTGATGAGTTCGCCGGAGGAGGAATGATAATTTGCGACTCGGTACCGCTTGGTGAATGTGCCACTGGAACTTTCGGAAGAGCTTCACTGTATATTTCTTGATAGAGTTCAGCAACGCTGCTACAGCGATCGTCAGCCCGCTTTGATAAACACTTCATTACGGCATGTTCGAGTGCTTCGGACAAATCTAGTTTAGGCGCTGCTTGAGAAAGAGTGAGTGGCAACTCTTTTAAATGCATATGCATAGTTTCTAAAGCAGACTCACCGACTAACGGCCTTCTGCCACTTAAGGCTTCATACATCAAGCAACCAAGAGAATAAATGTCTGAGCGCACATCAAGCGATTTACCAGCGCACTGCTCAGGGCTCATATAGAGTGGCGAGCCGAAGACTTCACCGGTTCTTGTAAGATTTTGACTAGTGGCACTAGCATCAGTAATCTTGGCGATGCCAAAGTCTACGAGTTTTACAAGAACGCTGCCATCCGCTTGTGGTATCAAAAAGAGATTGCTGGGCTTCAAATCGCGGTGTATCACACCTTTCGAGTGGGCGTGATCGAGGCCGGCCAAAACTTGTCTGAAAATTTCACGAGCCTGTGGCTCTGTTAAAAAGACGTCGCGCTCAATTACTGTTGAAAGATCTTCACCTTCCAGATAATCCATGACCAGATAGGCTTTGCCATCGCTGGTGATACCAAAGTCATGCATTGTGACGACGTTTGGATGAGATAAATTACTAGCGGCTTTCGCTTCGTATTGAAAGCGCTGAAACATTGAAGAGTCTGAGAGCAAGAAGGGATGCAGCAGCTTTACTGCGCAAATTCTTTCCATGTATTTGTGGCGAGCTTTATAAATGACACTCATGCCACCAGTACCCAGTACCGAAAGAATTTCGTACTTGTCGGCAAAGGTTGTTCCGACCAGGGCATCTTTGGCAACGGGGGCGAGCTTACTGCCGTCGTCTGGGCAGACAACAACTTCGTTGCTATATTCTTTTCTGCAAGTCAGGCAGACTTTGCTAAAACTTTCCATCGTGCTCTTTTTGAGTAGATCGTAAGATTACCCGATTTTGACGCTTGGCATGCTTTTAGAATACCCCATATTAGTTTTTGCCAGGCTAGTCTTTACGTTTCTAGTCTTTGCGAAAAAAGGGCATTAACGCTCCTACTAAGAAAATGGCCAGTTTGATTAGTTCTCCGCTGAGGGCGTTAGGATCACCGCCATCTTCGGGCGTCAAATTCGACATCTGTATGCTCATTAAAACCATATCTCGGGCTGGCCCGATTGCTAAGCCAATTATTAGGGCGACAGCAGCCACAGTGGTCACCTTGGGGCCCAATTTGTATGAGGCCGCGCGGTGCAGCAATTTGCCCAGAAAGACTGCGGCAAAAAACTGAATGAAATAGCCATACATGCCCATAATTGCCAGATGCGGTTGAAGGAAGCCCCAGGCAAATCCTAGTAAGATACCCGCCAGCGATAGCTTTGCTAGCACCTTCGGACTGGTTAGTAGAACGTGCGAAGTAAAGCGACTAGCGCACTTCTTGCAACGATTGCCGACTTCACACTGAACGAAACATTTTGGGCAAACCTGACCATCGCAATCGACACATTTTAGGGCCGAATCTCGGCATGAGTGCGAAACTTTGATTTTTTGGAATGGGAGATTTTCTGACATTGCTCTAATTCTAAGGTAAAAGATTAAAAAAGTTCTGCCTGTCAACTGGAGATTAGTAAGCTGAAGCCGTTAATCTCTATTGGTTGAAACTGTAACTAAACTCGAGCAGGTTTTAGGAGACGGCAGTGTCTGAAAATGTAAAGTCAGCTTTGACCAAAAGCGTCAGTTTTCTTGGCATGGGAATTATGGGGGCGGCAATGGCTGCCAACCTAGTTCCAAGACTTAAGCAAAATGGCCTCCGTTTAAAAGTCTGGAACCGCACTCCTGGCACAGCTGGGTTGGAGCTGGCTAAAGCTGCTGGTGCAGAGGTCTTCGACCATTTGAAAGACTGCGTTAGCGGCAGTGAAATTGTCTTCAGCTGTCTGGGGGACGAGCTTGACGTTGCCTCAGTATTGACTGGGCCGGGCGGAGTGTCGCAGTTGGCTGCCAAAGATTGTCTGGTTGTTGACTTCAGCACAATTGGACCTAAGGCCGCGCGTTCGATCGCGAAGGCCTTAGCTTTAGTTGATATGAAATTTTTAGATGCACCAGTTACTGGTGGAGACATTGGCGCCAAACAAGGCACTTTGACTATTATGGTGGGCGGTGATCTGGCTGCTTTCCATGAGTTAGAGCCATACTTAGAAGCGATGGGCAAGACTATTCGTCATTGCGGCAAGTCGGGCAACGGACAGGCCTTGAAATTGACCAATCAGACCCTCTGCGCCCTCAATTTAATTGGCGTTTGTGAAGCGATCTCGATGGCTGAAGAGCTAGGCCTCGACAATAAGCTTGTAGTCGATGTCTTAGAGAATGGTGCTGGAGGCTCTTGGTCTCTGAGCAATCTTGGTCGTCGTATTTTGGCTGATGATCTGGCACCGGGCTTTGCTACTAACCATATGCTTAAAGACCTGCGCTTGGCTTTTGAAAACCTTGATTCGACTGACTGTTTCCCTGGCACTCGCCTGGCCTTTGATTTGTTTGAAGAGGCAATGGCTCCCTTGGCCAAGACCGCCAGCCAAGAACTGGGAACTCAAGCCATGATCAAGGCCTATCAAGAGAAATTAGCTTATCAGCGAAGAGAGCGTGCCCCAGGTATGGCTGGTGACCGCATTACACTAGAGTGGCAGCTAGACGGTGAATAGTAATTCACTGCATATCGCCTAGATATATCGTGTCGATTTCCCTAGTCTTTTGAAAGAATTTAGATAGGGAGCGCTACACAAGCCCTCTCTAGTGGGGTAGCATGTGCGCATACCGACGCAAAAGTTATCGGATTTTGGAATATTAAGGAAGTAGGGGAACGTAATGTCGCAAACAGCTACAGCTACAGAGAGAGAATCAGTAATGGACACTGCTTTATTAGACGAAGTAGTGCACTGGGTTAAGACTTTGACCTCGGTCGGCGTCTCACCTGACTGCGCTGCTACGCTAACTACCGAAATTCTCCTAGCCACCAGCGAATCAGCTGATGAGTTTGGTGAATACGGCGAAGACATTGAAGAATTCGACGAAGAATAATCGCCGAACCTAGCGATTGCCTAGTTGCAAGGGTTAGGGTTTCAACAAAGTCTGTAAAGCTCCCTCCATAGCCATGGGGGGAGTTTTTTGCTTGAGCGGGCAAATAGTTGGAAGTACCAGTCAATTTGTTCGACAGACCTAATGTTAGTAGAGTTTATGCCAGAGCCCATTACAACGCCTATTACAGACCCTATGGCCCAGAGCGCTGTAAGAAGTCGAGCAAGCGAAGAGTTGCTTCTCCTCCCTTCTCAGCCGGTGGTGCTGCGCTATCGTGCCGGTTTAACAGCTCTTGCGTTTTTGCTTGCTTTGTCGCCGATTTGGCTATGCTGGTGTCTATTTGCAATTTTCAATTTTGCAGCTGAAGCTTGGGTCAACATCTCTAGCGGTGTGACCGGCTCTGAGGTTGTTATTGCCCCTATCCTCTACTATATTTTGTTGGTTCTTTATGGTGTACTTGCTGTCAATGTCTGCGCTGATACAAAATTGATCGTCAGTAAAGAATCGCTTCGTCTACCATGGCAATTTCTCTTTGATTCCAAATTTTGTATATCGAGAGCCTGGGCTACTTTGCTTGAAGTAGAGTTTGTCTTCAACGAGCGTGTCAGCGCAGTTGAACGCTTGCACCCGCAGCGCATGATTTTGCACTTCGCTGATGGTGCCCGTGTCACTCTCTCGCTAAATGGCCTCTCGCGCGCTGATCTCAAAGAGTTTATTTTGGCAGTGCAAGCTTTCGCCTCGCAGGCTAAATTCAAACCGGCCTTGAATACGCTTGATCTAAATCTTGCAGCTGTTGGGCCGAGGCAGAGCATTCATGCCTCTTTTACCCAGCTTTGGGAAGACGAACTAGATAGTCGTTTTGGATCAACTATTTTCGTGCCCTTAGAGCCAGGGCAAACAATAGATTATCAATCTGCGTCCGGTGGACAGTCATTGAAAATTGAAGGACAGTTATCTTTTGGCGGTCTCTCAGCTGTCTATCTGGTATCAACGGGCGGTCTTTCTACAGCGGGAGCAGGCAAGTTGTGTGTTTTAAAGGAAGCTGTCTTGCCGCTTAGCGCTGACGCGAGCTTGAAAGACAAGGCCTTAGAGATGTTCGAGCGTGAGTCAATGCTGCTCAGTGCCCTCAAGCATGATCGCATCGCTAAAGTGCTAGATTATTTTGTCAGTGGGGGCCGCAATTATATTTTGCTTGAGCATATTGAAGGCATTGACTTGCGCGCTTTTATTGCCGAGCAAGGCGCTCAGCCACCAGATGTGGTGGTAAGGTGGTTGCTTGAGGCTGCTCAAATCTTGCAATATTTGCACACGCAAAATCCTCCGGTGATTCATCGCGATGTTACTCCAGATAATCTTGTTTTAGCACGCGATGGTAGGCTTTCATTGATCGATTTTGGTGCTGCCAATGCCCTTTTGGGTACGGCCACAGGCACCTTAGTGGGTAAGCAGTCTTATATTGCCCCTGAACAGTTTCGCGGCAAGGCTGGTTTAAGTTCTGATATCTATTCTCTTGCTGCCACCATTTATTTTGCAGTTACCGGCCTTGAGCCTGAGCCCTTAACTGAATTGCATGCAGCAAAAGTGGTGGCAGTTTCTGATAAGCTCGATAAGCTGATTGCCGATTGCACCTGCCAGGAAGTGAGCGGGCGCATTAAAGATATTGACGAATTGATTGAGCGAGTGCGGCAGTTATGACCAACAACTCGAAAGCAAAAAGAGTTATGGCCGAGGTCGGTTCTTTTGTCAGCTATGCTAATGGCTCTGATATTTCTTCGTTTGCTGGTAGTGCCAATGCCGAAATTTGTCTGCGTTTAGCGGCCTTGCGCATCTATCGAAAGTTAGATCAACGCTCAGTTTTCTTGGGCACTTTTCTGAAAACCAATTTGGCCTTCTTAGCTATTTTGGTGTTCTATTGTACTTATAATATTTGCTCATCCCCTGAGCGTTTACCGGCTTCTTGGTTTGGTCCACTTCTTTTAGGGGCCAGTTTACCGGCGGTGCTTATTATCACAGCGACCTTTGTCCTCGTTACTCTTGGCCTTTGGGTTTTGGAAAAACCAAAACGACTTAAAGTGTTGCCATCAATGATGGTGCTTCGCATGGAGCTGACTGAAGAACTCTTTGCCGAAATTGTCATTCCTTGGTCGTCTGTCGACAAAATCGAATTAAAGCGCCTCAATCGCTTTACTCCTGATAAGGAGTTGCACTTAGTAATCAAAACAGCCCTGGGTGCAAGCTATACCCTGCGCTATGATGATCTGTTGATGGATAATTCGCGGGCGTCCTTTCTCAATGCTGTGCAAACATGGGCTCCTCATGCCTTTTCTCAAATTAGTTCAGAATTAGTAAACAATGGCGATCTTGAGGAGATTCTTTCTAAAGCGCCCAGAGAGGCTCAATTCACTGAACTATGGCTGCATCAATTTTCAACAGCAAATATTCGCCAGCGTGATGGTCTGCTGTCTAGTGGAGTGACCCTTGCTGGTGGCCGATATAGTGTGGTGGGTGTGTTAGGCGGAGGCGGACAAGGCAATGCCTATCTGGCTTGCGTAAACAGCAGCGAGAGTGAGTCAAAACCTGGCCCGGATGTGGTTTTGAAAGAATATATCATGCCTGTTTATCAAGGCAGCGCCGTCTTAGAGCGTCTCTCGGCCAAGCTTAAGCACGAATCTGATATTCTCACACGTTTAGATCATCCTGGTGTGGTCAAGCTTCTCGACTGCTTTGTCGAAGATTATCGCGGCTATTTAGTATTAGAGTTTGTTGAAGGTCGTTCGCTCAAAGAATTAGTAGAAAGCGAAGGGGCACAGTCTGAGAGCTTTGTTAGAGCGGTCGGTGCCCAATTGTGTCAGGTGTTGATTTACCTGCATGACTGCTATCCACCGGTTATCCATCGCGATCTTACCCCTGACAATATCATGCTTAATTTGGCCGGCGAAATTAAAGTGGTTGATTTCAATGTGGCTAGGCAGCTAGAGAATGCCACCGGCGCTACGGTTGTGGGTAAGCATGCCTATATTCCACCAGAGCAATTTAGGGGCAAACCCTGCTCTCAGAGCGATATCTATGCTCTTGGGGCTACTCTTTTCTATTTGCTCACGGCCGAAGAACCAGAACCCTTAGCGACTTCCCGTCCCGCAACGCTGGCCAAGGTCTCACCGGCTTTAGATACTGTGGTGGCGCGCGCCACCGCTCTCAATTTAGATCAGCGCTATGGCTCGGCCCGTGAGCTTCTTGCCGAGTTGAGTGGTATGCATTAGAGATAAGTCACCTTGAAAGGTAAATATTGAGTGCTTTTTGCTGTTATATGAGCCGTCTAGGGCTGAAAATAGAGCTCGTGTAGAAGCTAGAGCATGAACAGAAGCTCTAAGTGGCAAGCAATATTGTTGAAGCCATGCAAATCTTACGGAGCGATGTATGAAAAGTATTAACTGGCATCCCCGAACAGTTTCCTTCGACAAAGCACTGATAGCGGTGGCTTGCGCTGCAAGTTTTGTATTCTCTGGCTGCACGTCGGCTTCTAAAGATGGCACAGGGCAGGTTCTACCTGGTGCCAAAGACAAAACCGCCATTGTTGTGCAAGGCTCCGATACGATGGAAGGCTTGATGCAGCAGTGGGCGATCGACTACATGGCGACCAAGCCTGGCCTGCAAATTTCAGTGAAGGATGGTGATACCGGTAGTGGTATCGATGATTTGCTTTCTGGCAAAATCGATTTGGCTGCTGCTTCGCGCGAGATTACCGAATCAGAAAATAAAGCTGCTCATGCAAAGGGCGTGCACCTCAAACGGTTGATGGTTGCTCGCGATGCCATTGCCATTGTTGTCAATCCGCAAAATAAACTAGAAGAAATAGACTTGGTAGATTTGGCCAAGATTTATTTGGGTGAGATTCTTACATGGAAGCAGCTTAGTAAAGACTTCGCTGCCGAGCCGATTAGAGCATTTGGCAGAGAAGCCACCAGCGGTACATCAGACTACTTCCAGGAGCACGTTCTAGGCACTAAGCCCTTTGCTGCGGTGGTGAAGGTGATGCCTTCGTCTGAAGCCTTGATGGGAGCGGTTATGGGAAATCGCCTTTCAATTGGTTTTGTCGGAATGGCCCAAGCGACTAAGGCTACTGATAAAGTTAAGATCTTGAAGATAAAGCTTACTGAGAAATCTCCCGAGCCGACCCAAGGTGGTTCGTTGTCAGGAAAAGATTATCCGCTCTCTCGGCCACTCTACATCTACTACAATCAAACGAGCGAAGAGCGCGTTGGTAAGTTTACTGACTTCTGTCTCTCTAAAGATGGGCAGAAGAGTGTCAAAACAATGGGCTTTATGCCTGCTCATTAGAGACAGATTAGAATAGGTGCCACATTGGATTTCTTGCAAGCTCTCAAGGAAAAGGTTCTGATCTTCGATGGTGCTATGGGCACATCTGTTCATACCTATGACCTTACTTTAGATGATTACGAGAACTGCGAGAACTGTCCTGAAATCTTGGTTGTTAGCCGCCCTGATGTAATTGCCGAGATTCATGAATCGTTTTTTAAAGTGGGTTGCGATGTGGTCGAGACCTGCACATTTGGCGGCTCAACTATTGTGCTGGCAGAGTTTGGCTTGGCTGAGCGCACCTATGAACTAAACAAGGCTGCTGCTCGCCTCGCCAAAGAAGTAGCCCATTCCTATAGCACTAGCAAGCCACGCTTCGTCTCAGGTTCGATTGGACCAACTACCAAAATTCCTTCATTAGGCCATATCACTTTCGAACAGATGCGAGCATCTTACTTCGAGCAAGTGCGTGGCTTGATTGATGGTGGCGTGGATGTTCTACAGTTTGAAACGGGCCAAGATTTATTGCAGGCTAAAGCCGCTGTCATTGCCATAGAAGACTATCTGCGACAGTTTGGCCGCAAGGTGCCGATCATCACCCAGGTCACTTTAGAAGCTCCCCCGCTTGGCACCATGTTGGTTGGCACAGACATCTCAGCAGCCCTGACGACTTTGATCAGTTATCCGGTTGATGTTATTGGTATCAACTGCGCTACCGGACCAAGAGAGATGATTGACCCGGTGCAATATCTTTGTCAAAATGCATCGCGCGCAGTGTCGGTGTTGCCTAATGCTGGTTTGCCAGAGAACGTCAACGGTGAGACTGTCTACAAGCTCACGCCTGACCAACTAGCCGAGGCTTTGCAGAACTTTGTGCAAGACCAAGGTGTCAATATTGTTGGCGGCTGCTGCGGCACCACCCCGGCCCACCTTGAGGCTGTTGTTAAAAAGATCGGCGAAGTAGCACCAAAGAAACGTGATGCTGTCTTTGTACCGTCGGCTGCTAGCATTTATACTTCGGTTGCTTTTGATCTTGATCAGCCTCCATTAATAGTCGGTGAGCGTACCAACACTAACGGCAGCAAGAAGTTCAAAGATCTTCTACAAGCTGATCAAATAGATGGCATGGTAGCCATGGCCCGTGAGCAAGAGCGCGAAGGCGCTCACATTCTCGATGTTTGCACAGCCTACGTCGGTCGCGATGAAGTCGCCGATATGAGCCGCTTTATTCGCCGTCTCAATACTGAACTGCAAATTCCTATTATGATTGACAGCACTGAGTTTGCAGTGCTGGAGGCATCTCTAGCGCTAGTGGCTGGTAAGCCTATCGTCAATTCGATTAACCTCGAAGATGGCGAGGCCAAGATGATCGAGAAAGTTGCCCTGATTAAGCGCTACGGTGCAGCTGCTGTAGCACTGACTATCGATGAAGCAGGCATGGCTAAGACTGCCGATAAAAAGCTTGAAATTGCTAGGCGTATCTATGATTTAGCCTGCGCTCAGGGCTTAGCGCCATACGATTTGATTTTTGATGCACTTACATTTACCCTTTCTACCGGTAATGAAGATGATCGACGCTTGGGTTTAGAGACGCTCGAAGGCATCAAGCTGATCAAAGAAAATTTGCCTGGCGTCAAGACTATTCTTGGCGTTAGCAATATTAGCTTTGGCATGGACCCTCGCATCCGCCGCATTCTAAACTCTGTTTTCTTACACCATGCCGTTCAGTATGGCCTTGATATGGCCATCGTTAATGCCCAGAAAATTTTGCCACTATACAAAATTGACGAGACTGAGCGCGAGTATCATAACAAGCTCATTTTTGATCAGCGCACACCTGATTACGATCCACTATTTGTGCTGCTCGATTTTTATAAAGACAAAGGCAAAAGTGGTGCCACTGAAAAAGTTGCACGCAAGAGCGATGCTTCGATTGAAGAGATTTTAAAACAGCGCATCATTGACGGCGACAGAGTCGAGCTTGAGGCCGATTTAGCAAAAGCGATGGAGCGCCACAAACCGCTTGAGATAATCAATACGATTTTGCTCGATGGAATGAAAGTGGTGGGCGATCTCTTTGGCTCTGGCAAGATGCAGCTGCCTTTTGTCTTGCAATCGGCCGAGACAATGAAAGCGGCTGTTTCTTATCTAGAGCCCTTCATGGATAAGGTCGAAGGTTCTACTCGCGGAACTATGGTTTTGGCTACGGTCAAAGGCGACGTGCACGATATCGGCAAAAATTTGGTCGACATCATTTTGACTAACAACGGCTATCGCGTCATCAATCTTGGTATCAAACAGCCAATCGAAAATATCATTTCGGCAGCTGAGAGTAACAAAGCCGACTGTATTGGTATGAGCGGATTGCTTGTCAAATCTACTGTAATTATGAAAGAGAATCTTTCTATTCTCAATCAGCGTGGCATCAGTGTACCAGTTATTCTTGGTGGCGCCGCCCTTACTAGGCGTTATGTTGAAGAAGACTGTCGCAAAGTCTACAAAGGTACGCTCTACTATGGCCAAGATGCCTTCGACGATCTGAAGATTATGGAAGTGATTGCCACTGGTGATCAATCGTTATTGCCGAAAGCCCCGGCCATTGAATGTGAAGACCTTGATGAAGATGAGGATATAGAAGAAATCAGATTTGGCAAAGAAGTTATAGAAGCGACAGATCATCCTGACTTACTCTCGACTGTTGCTGCCGAAAAACCAGCTCAACCTCCATTTTGGGGCTCTAAAGCGATCGCCGATTTTGCTTTGGCCGAAGTCTTTTCTTTTATCAATGAAAATGCCCTGATTCGCGGCCAGTTTCGTGTGCGCCAAGGGCAGACAACTGCTGCCGAATATCAGGCCATGGTGGCCGAGAAAATTACACCGATGCTGACCGCCTTAAAGCAGCGATGCATCGAAGAGAAGCTGCTTGAGCCCAAGGCTGTCTACGGCTATTTTCCTTGTCGCGCTATGGGCAATCAGCTGGTCGTCTATAAACCACCAGGCCTGCAAGAAGATTGTGATTTTGTTGAAGGGCGCTCTTTAGATAGCGAAAGTCTAGAGGAGTGGCTGCGTTTCGATTTTCCTAGACAGAAGTTTGGCCGCCACTTCTGCATCTCTGATTTCTTTTCAGGTGACACTACTGGCTACGACGTTTTGCCTGCGCAGATTGTTACTATGGGCGAGCGTGCCACTGAACATGCCCAGGCCCTTTTTACATCTAATCAGTACTCTGACTACTTGTACTTCCATGGTTTGGCTGTCGAATCGGCTGAGGGCTTGGCTGAGCTGCTGCATAAGAGAGTGAGAGCCGAGCTTGGTTTTGCTCAGTTCGACGCAAGCGATCCTAAGAAATTCTTCCAGCAGGGCTACCGCGGTACACGCTACAGCTTCGGCTATCCGGCCTGCCCCAACCTTGAAGATCAGACCCAGCTATTTACTTTGCTTAAGCCTGAGCGCATAGATGTCAGTCTTTCAGAAGAATATCAACTTGTGCCAGAGCAAAGTACATCGGCCATTGTTGTAGTGCATCCAGAAGCAAAGTACTTCAATATAGAGCGCAAAGCAGTGGCAAATTCGTAGGAATACGCTGATTTTCTGTACTTTTGTGCTGTACGTTCACGTCTTCGCCAACAATTTGCCACACTTTCAGGCCTATCATGACTCTATGCAAATAGATTGAATTCGCTGCAGAACGGCAGCTTGGAGTCACCGTGATTTATTCTAAAAGTATTGGCGCTTCTTCTCTGACACTGGCTTTGTGCCTTATTTTTGTTGCTGCCCCGGGCAAAGCCAGCGCTGAAACGGGCACGGCCATTGCTTATGTGTTACCAGGTGCCACCATGGCTGGCGAATTAGATCGACTTCGTGGTCAAGCGCAACAAGCATATCAAGCTAGCCAGTTTGAGCGCTCTTTGCCACTCTACCAGCATATTGTCAGCTCATCAGGAGCTACTGCCAATGACTTATATTGGCTTGGTGAGAGCTATTCGCGCGTCGGCCAGTTCGCCAATGCCGCTAAAGCTTTTGAAGACTCACTGAAGCTTGAAGCTAATAACGACCTTCTAAAGCTGCGCTTGGCTGAGTCTCATCTATCGGCTCGGCAACTGCCTCAGGCCAAAGCTGCTTGTGAGACTGGTATTAATACTGCTCGTGATCAAGGAGTGCGCCAAACTCTCTCGATGTTACTCAAGGTCTGCCAAAAACCTCTTCCTGAAATGCAGAAAGGTAAATTCGCGTCGGCCCATGGCCACACGGAGCGCTAATGCAAAGAGCTAGTAATTCACTTATACCAATTAAAAGATCGCGCAGAGCCTCTATGCTGGCTGAGCTTCCCATGATACTTTGGGCGGTTCTTATGGTAATTGCATTTCCCCTTCTCGATCTCACCACTGTCTTTCTGCGCATATCTTTTTTGTATGGTGGCATACACTTCGCTAGCATTTCAGCTGGACGGGCAAATTCGTTCTCAAGACCGATTGATGGCAAGCCTTCTGCGCAGGCTGAGGCCTTGAGCAAACTCAGTCAAATTGAGAAAGGTTTTTCTGGATTGTCGATCAAGAACATAAATACGGCAATTTTAGTGACGCACAATGACACCTTGGCTGTAACCTCGCAATTTGTGCCTTTGGCTGTGCCTGCCGATCAAAGTGTCAATAGCTACCAAATTGAAGTTTCTGCCGATTGTTCTGCTGATCCTTTGATTCCCATTCCAATTCCTTTCAAAATTGAGGGTCTCAATGCTCCAATCACGGTTCATCTTTCAGCAAAACAATATTGTGAAAATCCTCAGGGCCTAACTATCTAAGAGTTTCTATGAATAATTTTTCTTCTCAGCACAGACCATCCAGACGTCTCAGCTCAATTCGCTGTCGCAACCGGCGCGGACAGAGTTTGCTCTCGTTGATGATGCTTATCTTTTTAGTAATCGTTCCACTTTTTGCCATCATCACTTTTGAATGTGCCCGTCTTTATTTGGCTAAGCAAGAGTTGCAGAACGCTAGTGATGCCGCTGTTTTGGCTGGCACCGCTACATTGGCTAGTTCTGATAACGTTGACCCGGTGCAAGCACATAGAGATGCTGTTGTTGCTGCTATCAAAATTTTTAAAGCCAATACTGTGCTGGGTCAGACCCTGACTAACACTACCGAAGTTACCTCCCTCGCCAGCCTCCCTTGTGCTTTAGATGAAGCTAAGATTTTCTTCGAGTTTATAAATCCTGTGACAGGCAAGGTCGAACCACTGAGCAGCCCTAATGGAAAAGTAGTAAGAGCTTCAACTAGTACTACCCGCGGTTTGGCCTTTGGTGACTATGTTGGTATTAAGACACTCAATGTTAATGCCGTCTCCACTGGCGCTGTGCCCAAGTTAGACTTGGTTATATGCTTTGATGTTTCAGGCTCAATGGACGACCAGACTCCGGTCACTTTTGTTAAACGAAAATGGGATGCCACTTTAGGTGGTGGCAAAAATGTTTATAGCCCGGTGGTTGGTGCTAATGGTCTTATGCAAGGAAAGATTTTTGACATTCTTAAGCCTGCACCGACTGGGTCAAGCTTGAATGCCTGTTATCCACAGATTCTTACCGAAGCTTTTTGGGAGGCCCAGTGCTATTCCTCTGAATACTTAGCTCAATATTATGGTGTGCCTGGTCTGCGTTCTGGTGGTATCTATCCTGAAGCTGGCAAAGCCCCTGGTAATTTCCCACCAGGTACAGCACCAACATTTGATGGCATGAAAGTATTTACTGATGTTGTCGTCAACATTGATGGTAATCCTAGTTTTGGTGGTGCCAGTTATGGTGGCTTCTCTTTTCCTGATGTAGCGACATTGACTGAAGCTGCCCGGGGAAACCTTGAGTCAGACAGTGTGTATAGAAGCAGCAAGGCCAACACAGCTGTAACTGTCAGCCCTCGCCCTGGCTATCAGAAAGCTTATTTTGAAGCGGCGGCCAAGCAAGTCAAACCTATGAAAGATGCTCAGACTGCTTTAGCTACCATGACCCAAATATTGAATACTGACGCTGACGTACACTTTGGTTTTGTTGCTTTCGATAGCACTATAGGTACTGATGCTACCAGCACTGAAACATGGTATGACCTAGATGACTATGCACCCTACGGTGCTAAGAAGGGCTTCCCGATTCCTCATGTGGGAATTGACCCTGCTGCTGGACGGTCTGCCTATACCGAGGTTAATAATGCCATTGATTTGTGTGTGCCAATGGGGGCAACCAACATAGGTGGAGCCGTGCACTCGGCAGTGGAAGATTTGAAAAGCCGGTCGCGCTTGGGTAGTACAAAAGCGATTGTGCTCTTTACCGATGGAGAACCGACTGTCCCTAGTGGTCCGCTCAGTTCAGATCCAAAAGCCAATGCGCGTATGGCCGCAGTCGAAGCACGCGATGCTGGTGTAGCTCTTTACACTGTAGGCTTAGCGCAGAACCCGGCTATTATTCCTGACCAAACTGAAATTCTCAACGATCAACAAAGCGATCCGACAACCGGTGGCATGGCTGCCATAGCCGGTCATGGTGGTACTTTCAATCTGGTTACCGATAGTTCGCAATTGCGCCAGACGTTCTCGAAGATTGCTCGTCGATTAGTCAAACTTGTATCTAATCAGTAAATGTAAAAGGTAAGTCGATGCTAACTACAGTGAAAAAATTTGCTAGATGGCGCCGAGCAAAAGGCTCGTTGGCTGTTGAATTTGTCTGCGGCTGTTTGCTTGCTTCGGTATTTGTTGCTCTTGGTTTGCATATGAGCATTGCTATTTTTGGTGCCTATTCTAACGACCGTGCTTGTCGCGACGCTTGTCGCAATGCCGCTCAGGGTCAAGATTTAACTGAAGCGACTAAATTAGCCAAGGTCGTTTTAAAAAGCTACCAAGCATCTAGTTTCTTGTCGGCCCCGAAAATTTCAGCTCCAATTGTCTATCAAGATTTTGGAGGGCGCGTGATGCCGCAAGATTCACCCTATGTGCAAGTAAGTACATCGACTGATGTGACGATGCCTTTAGGCACTCTCAGTTTCTTCAATGCTGGTACCTTGCAAGATAGCAAATTGTCGTTCGTGAAGACTTACACTTTCCCAATAGTTAGAGTTAAGTAGTTCGAGTTCGTTGCTTCAAATAGCATTTTGTAGTTTCACGTGATTGACACGTAGTAGCACTTACACTGAGTAAATACTCTAATTACTACTTACTAGTCACTTATTACTACTTATTTCAGGTAAGAATCTCCTATGGCAAACTCTAGGAATATAAAAGAGCGCTCTGTTTTAGAAAAGAGCCGCAATATCATTGATTTAGAAGGGGCGATTGGTCAGCTTGATGATGCCCGCTATTTTCTGCAGTCGCTCATGATTGGCCTAAGCGCTGCTATTGCCTTGAGCCTGCTCTTTTTTGTACCAATTGCCTTGGCCTTTCCCTTGGCCTTAGTAACTGGCCATTCCTCAACACCAGCCGATCTTCACTTAGTTGGTTCATGGATTGTCTCTAGTGTAATCTGTGGTTCCATTGCCGCTGCAGTACTGGTTTGCTTTCTTAGTTTTGTCCACACCTGGCAGGTCGGTCAGTTCGGCAAACCCTACCTGAGACGCTCTATACAGCTGCCACAAAATTTCAGTCAGACTTGTGAATTAGTAGGATTTGCCCTAGCCGAATTGGATGGTTATGAAATATTAGTGGCTGACGTTGCTGTCGGCCATTTATTGCTGGAGTTACAGCAAACTAGCAGCGCTACTAATTATTTGACTGTTAATCTCTGCACGCTTACTAATGGCGGCACTTTGGTTAATATTACAGGGGCACCCGCTTTGACTGGCCGCGCCAAGCTTTTCAGTGCTTTTTATTGCGACCGCGGTATCAATGCTGATAATGTTGAATGTCTGGTTTCTTTTCTCAAACCCTTTGCTCGTTTAGAAGACCTCAACCTCAAGCCTAAAGTGGTCAAGGCTAAAGTCGGCTATGACCCACAGATACGTGATCGCTACGCTCCGCCTTGCTCTCTTGCTGGCCAGAAATTGTCTTATTCAAATACTTCAAATTGATTGAGGGTTATAATCCCTCTATATGTTGATCATTCGCAAGGCGCGCCAAGATGAAGACACCTCTGACATTAGAGGAATTCTTGACGTGCACTATGCTGCCGTTCATGGTGAGCCTGTCGACTACTATGACGAAGAAATTCTCGATGATTGGTCACCTGATGTAACTGACAGTAGGGTAGATAATTTTGTTAACCGCCACCAACGCCAAGACGAAGTGATTCGAGTGGCAGAAATGGACAGTGCCGTGGTGGGCTTCGGAATTCTCGTGCCACGCCTGAGCGAAATTCGTGCCTGCTACGTTCATCCGCGCCTTTCTCGGCAAGGAATAGGAGTCGCCCTTTTGAATGAACTAGAGCGCCTCGCTGGTCAGTCTGGGCTCGATTGGCTCAATCTCAATGCCGCATTAAACGCTGAGGCTTTTTACTTGGCCAATGGCTATATCGCCGATGGTCTCGGTAAGCAAATGCTGCCGAGCGGTCGCGAAATGTCCTGTGTGCGGATGTACAAGTTTTTGGTCAGTGAAACTTCAAAGTGGAGCCGCGGCCTGGTTCCCTAAATATGGTTCCCTAAGTTTGGTTCAAGCTTGTTGTCATGAAGAAGTTGCTATGTTTTTTCGCTGAAATTTTGATTTAAACCGGGGGCAGGCGTAGAATATGCCCGTTGTCATAAAGTAGCGCTTGAAATTTTGCCAGCTGTAAAACAGCAGATAAGCAGAATCAGCAAGTTAGCAAAAACGTGGGAGTAAAAAAAATGGCTCAAGATCTGGAGACAGCTCAGGCAAAATCCAGGGAGGTACTGGAGCTTATCGGCAAGAAAAAGCTCACCCAAGAGGAGCGCGATAAAGTGATCGCTGATTCTGTTCGTTACTGGACAGATCACGTCAATGCAGGCTTCTTGAAGTACCGAAAATCAGTCAGCACAGACTATACCGCTGTTGAGTGGGAAGATAACGGTGCTGTCTTCCGCGACATCAACGGCAAAGAGTTCATCGATATGCTTGGTGGTTACGGCGTCTACAATGTCGGCCATCGCCACCCACGCGTTTTGAAGGCTGTTACTGAACAGCTCGAGCGTCAAGCTATTCACTCGCAAGAATTGATAGATCCTCTCAGGACCTACCTTGCCCATCTGGTTTCATTAATTACTCCTGGTGATCTCAATTATTCCTTCTTCTCCAATTCAGGTACTGAATCGGTCGAAGGATGTATGAAAATGGCCATGCTCGCTACTGGGCGCAAGCACTTTGTTGGCACAGTTGGTGCTTTTCATGGCAAGACCTTAGGCTCACTTGGTGGCACATCTAAAGCGATGTTCCGTGAACCATTTATGCCCCTTCTCAATTGGAGCCATATTCCTTTTGGTGATGTAAAAGCTCTAGAAACCACACTTAGTTGTGCTGATTTTAGCGGCGATCGCGTAGCGGCTTTTGTTGTCGAGCCAATTCAAGGTGAAGGTGGAATTAACGTTGCCCCTCCTGGTTATTTGGCAGCGGCCCGCGAACTTTGCGATAAGTATGGAGCCATGCTTGTCTTTGATGAAGTGCAAAGTGGTATGGGGCGCACCGGCAAAATGTTCTACTGTGATTATGAAGGAGTTGTTCCTGACTTAATGGCTCTAGGAAAGGCTTTCGGCGGTGGCGTTATGCCAATTGGGGCCGTCGTCGGCAATGAAAAAGCTTGGGCGAAATACGTCGAGAATCCTTTCATGCATACCACTACTTTTGGTGGCAACCCTCTTGCTTGTGCTGCGGCAATCGCCACAATTTCTATCTTGCTGGACGAAGATTTGCCTAAGCAAGCTCAAGAAAAAGGTGATTACATAATCGATAAAGTCACTCAACTAGCTAAGCAATACCCTGATGTGCTCTCGAAAATTCGTGGTGTTGGCTTGATGCTCGGTATGGAATTTACAGGTAATGATACCGGTTATGCTGTGGCCAAAGAACTCTTTAGCCGCAATATTCTCATCTCTGGAACTTATATCAATTCTCGTGTGCTGCGAGTTGAGCCACCATTGGTAATTAGTTACGAGCAAATTGATACTTTCATCAAAGCCTTAGATGAGTCTTTGGCCGTAGTATCAAAACATGCAAAGTTGGCGCCAGCGCTTACATAATCGGCTAGAACTAAAAACTTTCCGAGAGATTTAGAAGATAGCTGTAGCTGCTCTAACCTTTGATTTAGCGCTTTTTAAAATGTCCGATTTCTGTCCCGAAATCGGACATTTTTTATTGGCAAAAAACCTGTGCTCAATAAGTTGGTTGGCTTTTAAAGCATACCGTCTAGTTTAAAGCTGCCAGAGCGCTCTTGAACAAGAGAATTTTGTATGCGCTTGAGCTGATTTTTGGCTTCATAGCCAACATATGGGTCTTGATCGTCTTTGAGCATTTCCAAAACTTGAGATGGACAATTGCTGTTATCGATTACGCGCAGTTTCACTTGTGCTTGGCTATCTTTCGCTAAAAGTAGAAATGCTTCTGGCGGTGTGTTGATATTCTCGGCCACCGCTGCTCTAATTTCGATGCTTTCATTTTCTGCCAGTTCAGCTAATTTCATTGGTGGGGTGCTGAGACGAGTGGCAATCATTTTGAGGAAGGCAATTTTTTCTTGAGGGCTTGCATTTTCAGGTGGGCTGTCGAAGGCAGAGTGTGGCGTCAACTCTTTGGCTGTCTGGCGGGGACCATTGGTATTGGAGACACTAGGGTTGAATTTGAGATCCTTGACTGTATCTTTCTGTTGCTTGTATGCCCTTTGTGCTCCGGTTGAATTGAGCGATTGCCAGTCGCGACCAGCCTCACTATCAGCTTTGCTGCCGTCATTAATACCGTCAGGCATAACTGCATCAAGACTCGTATAAGAAGCAATAAGATGATTCGAAGTTGGATTGAAGCGATTGTTAGTGAGCAAATTGTGGCTCTTTCTCTCTGCTTCAACGACGTCTCCGCGAGCACAGAGGGCGGCCTGTGCTTCAGAAGCGGTGAGTTTGCTGGCATCGCGAGTTAGGTTATGTAGCACGTCAGACGGTGTATTGGAGTTCGTGGCAACTGATAGTCGCACTGTATTATCAATGTCGTTGGCGAGCTTGCGTAGTGTTTCTGGCGGCGTTTTCTGATTTGCGGCCACGGCAGCTCGCACTTCGGGTGAGACAAGAGAGGAAAGCCAGGCAAGCGTAGCTGGTGAAGTAGAGACATTCTCTGCAGCTCGATTGAATGATTCTTCAGTTGGCGACGAATTGCTACCGATTAGGGTGTCGTCAGGCGTGCACTGCCACTGAGCGGCTAGCAGGCTTGGTTCTTCTTCTGAACTTCCAGAATAGAGACGGGTCTGATTTTCAGCCGTTTCTCTTTCAGCAATATCAAATTCTTTGGACCATCTATTACTATTGTTATTATTACTAGTGCTAGTGCCGTTGCTACTGTCGCTTTTCTTGGCCTTGGCTTTGGCTGATTCGTTCTTATCCACTTCAGCTTTGATGGCATCGACATGGTGCCAAGACGAGTCGAGCTGCGAGCGTGCAAAGGTAGGGTCGACCAAGTCTTTGCTGTCGCGACTTAGAGTTGATGGGGGAAGAGCAAGAGTATCTGATTGCCCTGACTGCCCAGCCGAAAGAAAGCGGGTAGAGAGGCTGTCTTTACCTTGATGAAGTAAATTGTGAATGGTGGCTTTTGGATCGATTAGTACTTCTGTACTTTGAATTGCTTCTGTATTTTTTACTACTGCTGCATCATGCACTTCTTCAGAAACGGCCGCCATTACTGCTGGTTCAGCTTGCGGCGTACCCGCCTCTGGCTGTGCTTCACTAGCAGCTACAACTTGTGGGTTGGCTGGATTTGCTGCCTGACGAGCGAGGGCCTTTTGCGCCTCGATATCTTTTTCTCGTTCGGCTTCTTCGACAATGTTTTTCAACAGTCGAATTATCCTATCTTTAAAGGATCCCATCCCCCGCTAACCCCACTTGCATCAATAATCTAATTGAGCTTGTAACTGCCGCCGACTATACACCTATATTGATGCTATCCCAGCACCTGAGGGGCGAGGTATAGGTTGTCCCGTATTGTTGTTATGGTTAACCTATAGCTTCGCTTTCTCTATACGATTCCCGTACAAAGTTATAGGGTACCGGCCTATCCACGGACTATCCATTCGGGTAAGAATAAAGACGAGAGCTAAAATTCTCTAGCTTTCTGGAAAACCGTTCTATTTAGTAAGTCTGGTTTTTGGGTTTCAGAAAATTTGAACCGTTCTCACCTCTTATCGAAGTGAGCCGCCATTCGTAGATTCTTTTTCGAGGCAGTTATGAAGTGTGAAACGATCCCAGAATTAGAAAGATTTCTTACGATCCAAGAGCAGGCCTTGGGGCAAGACAGTCCAGAAGTGGCTGCCACTGTCTCTAAATTAGCTGACCTGTATTTCAATAAAGGCATGCTTGAGAATGCTGAAGCTCTATATAGAAGGGCCCTTGAAATAATGGAACGTACTTTGGGGCCTTACCGTAACGAAGTAGCCGATACGAAAAAGTGTTTAGAGAAAGTGATAACTGTGCGCAAGAAAAACGTGCCTACTGCCGTTTACGCTCGGCCTTCTAGTGATTGGAAGCAGTCTATGACCGATTCTTCGACCTCGCTTGATGCCATTCCGCAGTCGATGGCTCTGGGTTGGCCCACTGGCTTTCCTGATGATCATGAAAAAGAAGCTGAACTAGAAGTTGCCTCTGTGCGGCAGATGATGGGTAAAGATCATCCCCATGTGGCTGATTTGCTGACAAAACTGGCAGATCATTATTGTCGTCGTCGTCTCTATCGCGAGATGGAACCAATTTTGCTTGAGGCTTTGCAAATACGTGAGAAGTCGCTTGGTGGCGAACATCCGTTGGTGTCTACATCACTGAAAAATCTTGCGAGGCTTTATTATTTCCAAACTCGCTTTGAATTGTCTGAGCCGTTATTTAAGCGTGCTTTAGCAATTAGGCAAAAGGTCTACAGCAAAGATCACCCTCGCTATGCCGATGTAGAAGAACAGTATGCCAAACTTTTGCGCAAGACCAATCGAGTTGCTCATGCTCAAGACATGGAAAACCACGTGCGCGCCGTGCGTGGCCAATTCGCTCTAGGCTAAGCTTTCGCCGATATATGGCATTTTAGTGTTGCTTCGCTTTTAGTCTTTTGACTAGTGCTGCCATATCGTCGTAGCGGCCAAAAGAAGGAACTAAATAAGTGCCTTGGCAGATATGGCGCAACTCTTCTAGCAGTTCTTCGGCTAACTCCAGCCCTTTTTGTGAGCCAGTATCTCCGGCTTCAGCCATCTGCTTTCTTACTTTTTCAGGAATTGATATGCCGGGCACTTCGTTGTGCAGATATTCAGCGTGCTTGCTAGAGTGTAGTGGCATGATTCCTACCAGCAGCGGCAGTGGCAGATCGCCAAACTGCTCTAAGAAGTCTGTCAGATCGCTTACTTGGTAGATTGGTTGAGTCATAACAAAGTGAGCGCCAGCCTCAATTTTGCGACGAAAGCGTTCCATCTCCATGGCGCGATTTTGCGCTGTTGGGTTTAAAGCGCAACCGATTGATAAATTTAGAGGAGTACCGATGGTATTACCGGCGATGTCTTGTCCAGCATTTAATTGAGAAATAATGCGAATGAGGCCAATTGAATCGACATCATAAACTGCTGTAGCATGCGCGTAATTGCCTAATGCTGGTGGATCTCCTGTGAGAGCCAGAATATTTTTCAAGCCCAAAGCCTGGCAGCCTAAAAGATCTGCTTGCATTCCCATCAAGTTGCGGTCGCGCGTGGTGAAGTGAATGATTGTATCGACGCCTACTTTTTGATTAATCAACTGGCAGGTTGCGAGCGACGACATGCGCACTCTGGCCATCGGGCTATCACCAACGTTGATGGCGTCAGCACCAGCTTTGAAGAGTAAATCGGCAGCTGCCAATATTTTCTTCGTGCCGGCCCCTTTCGGTGGATCAAGCTCGATAGAAATGTAGAAATCTTGGTTGCTAGTTCCATCTTTTATATTTTTTAGATGAGTGCTGAGCGACAAAGTTTCTTTTTGTTTGTCGTCGCCGGTATCTAGAGAATCTGGGTGAAACAGCACGGTTTCTTGAGTGCTTGAGAGATTCACTACCGCATTGCCAATAGCTGGATGCGCCGCCTTTTCCATGTAGCTATCAAGACTCTTTCTCATCGCTTTGATGTGCTCAGGAGTGGTACCACAGCAGCCCCCTACAATCTTTGCCCCAGCTCTTAAATATGGCTCTATATAAGAGGCACAATAATGGGGCTTACTCATGAACACTGGGCGGCCACCAATTAAACTGGGTTGACCAGCGTTTGGTAAGCAGGAGAAGCTAAGTTTATCTGCGTCGATACCGAGAGTGCGCACCGCCGTCGTCAGGCGAATTAATGAGTCAAAGACTGGCCCAGGACCGGCACCACAGTTAATACCAATTACGTCAGGCATGTCGTCGCCTAAATCGCGCAGCAGGCGAACCACGTCTTCAGGAGTGGCGCCGAGTAAGGTGTGCCCTTCTACCGAGAACGAAAGTTGTGCCACTACGGGTAGTTTGGAGAGACTGCGGGCCGCACGGACGGCAATAGCTGTTTCTTCTAGGCTCGACATTGTCTCAATTAAGAAGAGATCGACACCGCCAGCCAGCAAAGCTTCCATCTGTTCTTTGAAGGCATAGTCGAGTTCGTCTAAAGCCGTATCGCCAAGAGGCGGCAAAAGCTTACCGGTTGGCCCAACCGAACCGGCCACGAAGGTTGGTTGGCCGGCAATTTCACGAGCGTTTCTGGCAATTTTGGCGGCCCAAACATTGATTTTCCAGACATCATTTTCTAGACCATTGTTGGCAAGCTTGATGCGATTGCCTGAAAAAGAGTTTGTTTCAATAATTTCAGCTCCAGCATTGATGTAATCAACATGAAGTTGCTGAATTGTTTCTTGCTTTGTCAAATTGAGGTGTTCAAAGCAGGCCTCTGTCGAAGCCCCTCTTGAGTACAAGAGCGTGCCAATACCGCCGTCTGCTAACAAGGGCCTCTGTTTTAAGGTTTCTAAGAAAGAGTTAGTTGTGTTTGACATTGGCTCGTTTTTGGGCGCCTGCGTTAAGTGTAGTCGTTATCATTAGCGATCTGTCTTGGTCTTCCTGCTAATATAACTTACGTAAGTGTACTAGGTAAAAGAGGTCTAGGCATTAGAGTACTAGTCAGCCTTCTGACTAAGTTCTGCAATTTCCACGTCATTAAAGGGCTCTCAGTGACCGACCCCAAGTTAATCAGAAATTTCTCCATCATTGCCCACATTGACCACGGCAAGTCGACCCTAGCCGACCGCCTGCTTGAAATGACTAATACCATCGCCAAGCGGCACATGCAGGCTCAAGTACTTGACTCGATGGACATCGAACGTGAGCGCGGTATCACAATTAAAGCCCAAGCGGCTCGCATGGACTACGTCGCCGACGACGGCCAGACTTATGTTCTAAATCTAATTGACACCCCTGGTCACGTCGACTTTGGCTACGAAGTTTCGCGTAGTTTGGCCGCATGCGAAGGGGCGTTGCTTATTGTAGATGCCACTCAGGGGGTGGAAGCCCAAACTCTGGCCAATGTGCACTTGGCCTCAGAGAACAACCTTGAAATTGTAGTGGTAATCAACAAGATTGACCTCCCTAGCGCCGAGCCTGAGCGCATCCGGGCTGAAATTGAAGACGTAATCGGTATCCCGGCTGACGAAGCCATTCTGGCTAGTGCTAAGAACAATATTGGCGTCAAAGACGTACTCGAAGCGATCGTAAAATATGTTCCAGCACCACGCAATACGGTGAACGAGCCCCTTCGGGCTTTGATTTTTGACAGCTATTTCGATAGCTATCGCGGTATTGTTGTTTACTTCCGTGTTAAAGACGGCGAAGTAAAAGTGGGCGATAAAATTCGCTTCATGGCCAATGACAAAACTTTTGATATCGCAGAATTGGGTGTGTTGCGCCCCGCTCAAGTTAAAGTTGATCGCCTCGGCCCTGGCGAAGTGGGCTACCTGGCTGCTCAAATCAAAGATGTAGAGACTTTGGTGGGAGACACCATCACGCTAGTTTCTAACCCTGCAATTGAAGCTCTGCCGGGTTATCGCCCGGCCAAGCCGATGGTTTATGCCGGTATCTATCCGGTCGATAACGACCAATATCCAGACCTGCGGGAAGCTCTCGATAAGCTCAAGCTCAACGATTCATCGCTGTTCTTTGAACCTGAGACTTCGGACGCTTTAGGTTTCGGTTTCCGCTGCGGATTTTTGGGATTGCTCCACATGGAGATTATCCAAGAGAGACTCGAGCGCGAATACAATCTCAACTTAATAACCACGGCACCATCGGTGGTTTATCGCGTTACTAAAACCGATAACACGGTAGTTATGGTTGAGAATCCAGCCCTCTTGCCTGATCCGACATATCGACTTTTTATCGAAGAGCCTTTTGTCACCGCTAATATCATTACGCCCACCGAATATGTCGGTACACTGATGGAACTCTGTCAGCAGCGCCGTGGTGTGCACGTCGATCTGAAGCACCTCGATCCTCGAAGAGCTATGTTGACCTATGAATTGCCTTTGGCTGAAATTATCACCGACTTCTTCGACCAGCTGAAAAGCCGCTCTAGAGGCTATGCTAGCCTTGATTATCTTTTTAAAGAATTCAGAGAAGAGCGCCTTGTGAAAATTGATATTCTCATTGGTGGCGATAAAGTAGATGCACTGTCGGCTATTGTTCACTACGATCGGGCTCATACTGCTGGTCGTTTAATTTCAGAAAAGTTGAAGAAGCTAATTCCTCGACAGATGTTCGAAGTGCCTATTCAAGCGGCTATCGGTGGCAAAATTGTCGCCCGAGAAACCATTTCGGCGGTGCGCAAGAACGTTTTAGCCAAATGTTATGGTGGCGATATCAGTCGTAAGAGAAAGTTGCTCGATAAACAGAAAGAAGGCAAAAAGCGCATGAAATCTGTAGGCCGTGTTGAAATTCCACAAGAAGCATTCATGGCACTGCTCAAGATTGATGAATAACAAGATTTACGAATAACAGATTTAGTTGTTTCCTGCTTTGGTAAGGACCGTGGCCAAGAAAAAAGACGATCGCGTAGGTAAGGAAGATCCAGAGTTCGAAAGAGAAAGCGAACTGGCTCGACGTGAGCTTTTACAGCAGGCCTGGGTCGCTAGAAATGCACTTTACTTAGAACTTTTCGGTGAGCCTACCTCTGTTTCACCGGCTAATTATGGTCCTCCAGTTTTTACCGAAGAGCCGGTTGCCAAAAAGAAGAAGAGTCGCCTAGAAAGCAGTGATACTTCGCGGCCCCCAGATTCAGAGCTTGAAGGCGATCAGCAACTAGCTGTCCTTGCCTATGGTCCAGACCCATTTAAACCTTACTGGACTTATGTCACCGCTGGAATTTCCAGCCCATGGGTGCAGACTGAAGCACAAGAGGTTTCTGGTTTCGGCTGCGAGCTAATGATAAAGAGCCCAACCAATAGCCCTTGGGCGCCGCAGCTGTTGCGCACTATGGCCTTTTATATCTTCAACCATGCAGGTACTTTGAGCCCAGGTAAGCGCATCAATTTGGGTGCACCAATTGCTCCCAATTCTGATTCACTTTTGCGTAGTGCCATTATTTGGTATGCCGATGAAGCACCAGATGCCTGGTATCAATTACCCTCTGGCGGCTTTGGATTGTTTTTGGCCCTTGGCGTAACTGAGGCTGAGTGCGCCTTTGCTGATTCTACTGAGAATTATGGCACCTGGTGCATTGAACAGTTGTTGAGAAGAAAAGGATATGGTCAAATAACCAATCCTGAACGCGGCGATATGATGAGCGAAAAAGATACGCCGGCTTTGCTAGAATCGATTAAGCAATTTGCCGATACTTTCCGTCAGTTCGATGTTGAGGCAGATGTTGCTGCTGGTCAAGAAGACTAGCCTCTAAAGCGCAATAGCTTCATTGCCACCGGCTAATGGTGTTAGCTGTTCGACTTTTGCAGTGCTGCTAAAGTCGAGTTTCTTCATGTCGATTTTGCGCAGATTCAAATTATCATAAGAGCGGAAATAGAAAACTGAATTGGTCATGTCTTTTACGACAATCCACTGAGTGTAGTCGCTGTGGTCAATTTCTTTGTCTGCTGGACGAACGTCGCCTAGGGGAATGTCGACAGCGTTGAGTAGGTGAAGCGTGAGATTGACGCCGGCTTTGGCGTTTGCCACCGGTTTAGCAAAGGCGAGCATGGCGCTGGTGCGCACGAAGCGTGAAGGTGGTGTCCAATCACCAGGGATACCGAGAAAACCACCGCCTTGCCCTGGTGGTGCTAACACAGTGTTGCGCAGGTGAATTGGTTCGGCGTTTGAAGCTGAGAGATTTACGTAGTTATTTAGATTGGTTTTGTGCCAATCAAAAGTTGGTGCATTGGTAAGCACACTGGCTGCATTGTCATATATTTTTTGTTGACCATCGATAAACTCAATTACGGCACTGGCACCGCTGGCGTCGTGAATAGCTAGATGGGCTGTTGGATTGCCGCCCCATTCAGCCATTTGTGGCGCCCAGACTTTCACTTTCGCTATAGCTTCTTTCACTTCGGCCACAGTGCTGAAACTTCCAAGCAGCCAATGGTCGAGATCAAGCAAGTTCATTACTTGATCCGGGCTAGCATTAGCGACGTCTTGATAAATGGTGCCTGGCAACCAGAGCATACCGACAGAGAGACCTTTCTCATTCATGCCGTCAATCGCCAGCGGCATGTTATTGGCGTCGAGGGCAAGATAGCCATACTTGCTCTTCCAAGCCAAAGCAGGCTTGCCGCTTGGAGTTGTTGAGGAGCAGGCTTGCCCTCTTGGATATTTGCTTATGTTCGATTTTAAATCGAGGCCCCATTCCATCGAACGGCCAATGATTTTTGTTCCATCAGTTGTGCTTACAAGAAAGTCGGTGCAAGAATTGGCCGGCTGTGCCACAACACTACTAACAGTTAAAGCTACTAAGCCCGCAATAAATTTCGTTTGCACCAAAACCCCCAGTGTCTATGCTTTGTTTTCTGAACCGCTCTTGAAGTGTTTAGTTCTTGCTAGAGTGTGAATCATGTAAGCGCAATCGATTTCATGGTCGTCGCGAATGACTGACACTGTAGCTTCAGCAATGACCAAAGTCTTTCCGGCTTTGATAATGCCACCACGGGCAATCAATTTACTGCCGTTGGCAGGCGATAGAAAATTGATTTTGAATTCGGCAGAGACACATTCTTCGTCGGCCGGAAGAATTGTATAAGTGGTGAAGCCGGAGGCTGTGTCAGCCAGCATGGCCACTATGCCGCCGTGGAAGAAGCCATGTTGCTGTTGCGTGGCTTTAGAAAAAGGCAAGTGCACTTCAACATAACCCAAGCTAATTTTTTCAACAGTGCCACCAAGAGCATGCATGACACCTTGGTGTTCAAAGCTCTTTCTGATTTTCGCTTCAAAGTTTTGATCTTGGACTGTCAGTGGCCCACGAATGGTTTTACGATTGGTTGTTGATGCTGAACTATGCATTGGAGATTCCTATCTACTTGTTTGGTTATTTAGATGAGCCAGCTGCTACTTTTTCGGCCGATTCGGCTACACGGCGGTACACGCAACCGTCTTTAACAGCTAGTTCAGTAGCCAAAACAGCTCCACCGGCAGCACCAAGAATGGCATTGTGAGCAAGGGCTGTGAAGCGTACCCAATTGTCTTGGCCGACTGAGAGCTGACCGATGGTAACAGCCATTCCGTTTTCAGTCATAACATCGAGCTTTGGTTGGGGTCTATCCGGAGCGTCGAGGAAGTGAATCTGATTTTGTGGCGCTGATGGCAAGCCGCGCACCCCTTCAAAGGCTTTCCATTTTGCCAAAATTGCATCTTTGTCTATGGTCTTTTCAAATTGCACGTTGACGTAGGCTGTATGACCATCACTAACAGCCACGCGTACACACTTCGCTTGAATCTTAGGAGTGCTGGCATGTTCTATGCCAGCTTCAGTGAGTTTACCCCAGACCTTAAGTGGCTCTTGCTCTGATTTTTGTTCTTCGCCGCCGATATAAGGGATAACATTTTCAACCATTTCAGGCCAGGTCTGAAAAGTTTTGCCAGCACCAGATAAGGCTTGTTCGCTGTGGACGAAAATTTGTTTGATACCAAACTCTTGCAGAGGAGTGAGGCCAATAACATAGCTCTGAATTGAACAGTTACTCTTAACCATGATGGCGCCAGTAGTGTAACCGCGTTCGCGTCGTTGGCTCTGCAAAACTTTGAGGTGATCAGCGTTCGCCGCTGGTATCATCATTGGTACCAGTTTATCCATTCTATAAGCAGAATTGCACGAGGTGACAAAAACGCCACGCTTTGCTAAGTCGTCTTCTAGTTTGAGAACTGCTGCTTTGTCGATACTCACTGCGCAGAAAACGATATCAACTCCGGCAACCACTTGGTCTAAGTCATCGGCATCGACTACAGCTAACTTGCCGATTGCCTCTGGAATGGGAAAGTCCATGAACCAGCGGCCAGCGACAGATTGTTCGTAGGTCTTACCGGCAGAACCGGCCGAAGCTGCCAGCGTAGTCACAGTAAACCAAGGGTGATCTTTGAGCATGCGTATCAATTGTTGGCCCACCATACCGGTAGCGCCCACAATGCCAACCTTGAGGGGTTTGCCATTCAGTTTGAATTTAGTTTCGCCAGTCGTAGTTGACACTGTTGCTAATTCTGCTGTTTCTGGCATGTTTTTTGCTCTCGGCTAGAAGTGAATATTTAGATGATGAGCCCATAGGCTCAGTGTTTCAAAACTAAGTCACTTGAGTATAACAGCGCTTTTGCACCTAGAAGCCAACTGTGAAGCGATTTTGCCGCCCTAGCAGCAAGCAAGGTGGTCATTCTATTTGCTTACAACGCTCTGTGAGCTTATTCTTGAGCAAATTTGTTGGCCTGCAACCATTAGTTTGAGAACTTGTCTAGGTACAAGTAAATAATTTGCCTGATCAGCTAGCCGAGGTCCTAGCCGACGATAAATATTCAGAAGGCCGTTTCTTTGAGGATTCAAAGGCAATATGTAGACTTGTGCGTCGCAGGTTCTCGGCCCGATAGCTTTTGCCTTGCAGTGCTAGCGCTAATGACAGGTTGTTTAGTGCCATAGCCAAACTGAGCTCATCGGTATGACGAAAATCTCGCAACATTGCTAGTTCTTCGATGAAGATTTTTTCTGCCTTGGCAAATGCTCTAGCGCGCAGCGCTTCGACCCCCTGCTTCTCTAATCTTTGCACTCGTTCATTTGAAGTGAGAACCATAGTTGCTCGCCATTTTGTCTTAAGTGTCACCTATCAAGCAGTGTAACGTATGACCTTCTTGGGGAGGAAGATATATCTTTCTGATTATCGGCAAATAATTTTGGAATGCGGTGCTGTAGCCTGTTTGGTACTCGTTTGATTGTATGGAAAAGCGATCAACCGTTTTGCCGATTCGGCTTGATATTTATCCAATTTTTTGGCTTAGCGTGGGAAAAACCACAGTTTCAAGTCTCCAGCTTTCCGTTAATCTGCTATGGTGAATAAAGGTAATTCTATGACTGAGAGGGGGCATTGATGAAACCGTCAATCTTGCAACGGTCATTCTGGCAAGAAATCTGGGATACAGTTAGCTCCTGGCTGCTTGGGCCTGAGGCCCGTCCAGTCGTGATTCCAATCAAAATTGATGAGCAGAATCATCCTCGTCGCTAAGCGCACCTAAGTTTACTGTTTGCTCTATTGCTATCTATTTTGCTGCGAGCTTATGGCTTTTCAGATAACGTGCCGCGCCGTCGCTGAGAAAGTCTCTATGCATGCGCCAGCGGTCGTTGAAGAAAGATTGGCCGACTTTTTTGTCTAACATATGTGTGTGCAGCAGGTTAAGAGCGTCTTTCTCATCAGCCGGGCCCTCGCTATAGATAATTCTGTCGCCCTCCCGCTTAACTCCCAAGATTTTGGCGAAATACTGAAAGGATGAATGTTGTTCTCTAGGCATGTGACCGCTGACGATCACGACTTTTAGGTTGGCCCAGTTTGGCCCTAACTCTTGTTTCCATTGACTGACTTTCTCATCTTGCTTTGCAAGCTGTGAGCTGACGGCTTCATAGGCATTTTCCAGAATCTCACGGCGCAAGCCGTCAACAAAATGGTTGAGGCTCTCGCTGCTTACCTGGCCTGCCTCAAGAGTTGTCTCAATGAACTTCAGGCTGGTATCTATAAGGACATTTTGGCGAGCCATTGTGGTCTTCGGGTAATTTTGCTTGGCTAATTCTGGTCGAGCCTGAAGGGTTAGCTCTTTGACCTCCTTAAGGTCGGCTTTGGCCTTCTCGCTCAAGGGTTTACCGCAGTTGTCTTGCAGCAAGCAGAAAATGGCTAAAGGAATGTGGTCGATGATTTTCAAAGCCGTATAAGAGGATGTTATGAAAGAAGCCTGATCTCTCTTGTCGCCGAAGATAAGCTGCATGTGGTCGCCATAGCAGATAATTACAGGAATCTCTTTGGGGTTTAGTACTTCTGACTTAGCCTCGCCATAAAGCAGGCGAAACTTGTCATTGAGCTTGGTCATATTAACGTCGCCAGCTTGGTTTTCTTTTGCCTGACCCAACGCCCCCTGGGCTGGCATACCCAGCAAGGCAAGGGCTGTGAGGCCGCCGACCAGTGTCTTGACTTGATTCAAAGTATCCTCCGTCCGGGGTAATGAGCCGCTAGCCTTTCGTTTGCAGATTATATTGTCTCATTTTTGGGTGACTTGACGATACTAGACGACTGGTCTATTATGCATACATGGTCTTCGAGCAAATCAGTGAGCTTAAAAAACGAAATCGAAGGCCTAAGTGAAAAATTGAATCTCAACGAACAAATGTAAGTATCACTACCGGTGGTGCCAACGGTAGTGTGTCAAGAAATAGAGATCTGAAATGGCACCAACATAAAAGAAGATCATAGTCTTCTAGGAGCAAGTAAATGTATAGCAATTTTCTCAATCACTATTATCTCTCAAACGTACATCATGCTGCAGCTTTAGAGCAAACCAGACAGCACCTCACTAATCTATTCTTCTCTAAACACGAAGAAAAAGAGGTGGTTTCTGAAGTGCAATTAGAAAATGCCACTCTCGTGGAACTTGATCGGGTCTGGCTTCGTCAGTTAAGTTCATGTGACGAATCAACCCACACCTAGAAATATAAACGGAAAAACGAACATGGCTAAAGTAGTACAAAAAGAAGGAACCAAGCAAGAATTGCTTGAAGCTGGCACTCGCTTGATGCTTGAAAAAGGCTATAGCAACTGCGGCTTGCAGGAAGTTTTAGAATCTGTTGGTGTACCGAAAGGGAGCTTCTACTATTACTTTGACAGCAAAGAAGAATTTGCTTTGCAGATCATCAGGCACTTTGATCAAGAATATACTGAACGCATTCTCTCTTCTCTAAGAGATGAGTCTCTCTCTCCTTTAGAAAGGCTCAAGCTATATTGCAAGAAGAACAAACAGAACATTGAAGAGCGAAAATGTACTCGCGGATGTTTGATTGGCAATCTCAGCCAAGAGATGGCCAGCCAGAGCGAAGTATTGCGTGAAGAATTGGAAAAAGTATTTCAAAGATGGACCGATGTCTTTGCCGCATGCATTGAGGCTGGTCAGAAAACTGGTGAAATTAGGCGCGATTTTGAACCACTATCGTTGGCCGATTTCTTTCTCAGTGGTTGGGAAGGGGCTGTAATGAGAGCTAAGTCAACCCGCACAACCAAGCCGATCGATATTTTTATCGAGATGACCTTTGCCTTTATGGCCATCTAAACTCAAAATTTTACTTGTCGTTAGCGCCTTTGAGCGCCCCAAATTCGAAATGGAGAAAATCATGTCAGCAACAGAAACAGAAAAGAAAGAAGACCTCAAGGTAACAGTTGAAGGATCTTCATGTTCAAACAAATCTGCCGAAGAAAAAGCTGCTGAAGCAAAGGCAAATACTTGCTCTACTGATGCTGCAGCTAAGTCGAAAGAAGAGAAGAAAGGTGGTTGCTGTGGTTAATGCCACGCAATAATCTATGGGCAGTAACCTCCGCGCAATGTAAACACCCATACACATAAAAAAAAGGAGCTGCAAATGAAAGTGCAGCTCCTTTTTTACTCCTAAATTCGCGAAACAATCAAGTCGTTGGTTTATGCTAAAAAATGGGAATGTCATGGATATTGGTAATCTTATTATGGTATCCCTGTAAATTAATCGGTTTATACTGGACCACGGGGTCCAATAGAATCGCCAAGGTTAGATGGATAAAGAATGGAAAAAATCGCAAAAATCGGTGTGAAAACCCCTACGCGTGACGCAGAAGCGACGCGAAACAGCATTCTTGATGCAGCGGAGCAAGAGTTTTCCAAGGTTGGTCTCTGGGGAGCACGAACTGAATCGATTGCTGCTCGCACTGGCGTTACCAAGGCCATGATTCACTATTATTTTGAGAACAAAGAAAACCTCTACCGGGCTGTGATGGAGCGCCTAATCGCTCGCCGCTCAGCCGATATGGCCTCGCTTCATATCACCGATCTTTCGCCCACTGATGCCGTTACGGCCTTTGTCCAGAGCATGTTGCGTAGTGCAGCTGAAAACCCCAATGTCATTAGCCTGATTGTCTTAGAGGCCTTACAGAACGAAGGTAAATACTACTCTGAAACCTCGTTGGGTTCTCTCTATGGGCCACTAATCGAAAGTTTGAAGCGGGGTATGAGTAGCGGTGAGTTTAATGAAGCTGATCCACTACACGTGGCCGCCAATATTGTCGGCATCTGCGTCTTCTATATGGTTTCTCGCGACAATCTGAAGAGCATTTGGCCCGAGGGTACAGATCTGCTGGCGCCGGAGATGCTTGACGAGCATAATTCTATCGCTTTGAAAATGTGCTTGGCTGCCATTCTCGCTAAATAGTTGCTGGTTTTAACTAGCTAGCTAGAACTGAAAGTAAACAAAACTAGGTGTGCCATCTGGGGCAAAGAGCAAGAGTAGTATTGCTATTGCTGCCAAATAGGCGGGGCGCAATACTTGCAAGGGCTTAGGCAGCGGTAGTACGCCTGGTTCGCTTTTGCCCCGCAGCTGGTTCGATACCAGATGTCCGATGACAATGCTAATCAAAATCACAGGGAATAGGGCAAAGTTGGCCGGACCTTCAATTGATGGAATAGTCATGGCCAATGGATTGATACTAGGACTGTTTGCTGCCTGAGGAGAAAGCATAAAGAGCTTTTGGAAGTAGCGTCCAGACAATTCGAGATTCGGTAGGCGGAAAGTAACCAGGGTAATTGCTAAGCAATTGAAGGTTAGTACTACGCCAAAGCAATGGAAAAGCTTGGTCTCAGTCAATTTGAGAAGGAAAGCACTCTTCTCTACTTGAATGCGCCATAGCCTATTACAGTTAAGCCAGAATCCGTGCATGGCGCCGAAAATAATATAGTTGAGACCAGCTCCGTGCCAAAGGCCAGCCAGAGTAAATGTGATCATGACGTTGCGGATAGTGGCCAAGGTACCGTGTTTGCTTCCTCCTAAGGGGAAGAATAAATAGTCACGCAGCCACAGTGAAAGGGAAATGTGCCAACGGCGCCAATACTCGGTAATAGAACCGGCCAAGAACGGTAAATCGAAGTTAAGTGGTACTTTGAAGCCGAGCAGGGCGGCCGAGCCTCTGGCGATATCGGTGTATCCAGAGAAGTCAAAATAAACCTGAATGGCGAAAGCCCAGAGTAAAGACCAGCAGTCAAAGGTCGAGAGCATCTCAGGGTGCGGCATGCATTTGTCGATTACCACAGCAACGCTGTCGGCCACAATCACTTTTTTAAAGAGTCCCCATAATATGAGCTCTACACCTTCGTCAAAATCTTTCAGATTGATCTTGGCTGGCTTATGGAGTTGTGGCACGAAATCTTGGAAGCGTTTGATCGGGCCGGCAATTTGAGTGGGGAAGAAGCTAGGGAAGAGTGCAAATTCAAGCGGCGCTTTAACAGCCGGGCTACCCTTATAGACATCGACTAGATAATGGATAAATTCGAAGACAAAGAAAGATATGCCCAAAGGCAAAATAATTTCTTGCAAAGGATAGGAAATTTTTCGGCCAGCGATTGCCAGAACGCTGTTGCTAGCATCGATGGCGAAGTAGGCATATTTAAAGTAGGCGAGGGTGAGAATATTGGCTGCTAAAGCACCGACCAAAGCGAGCTTGCGGTGCACTTTTTGCTTTTCGATAGCAATGCCTGCAAAATAATTGAAAGCGGTAAGAGCGACAATCAACACTAAATAGATTGGCTTCCAGGTCATGTAAAAAATGTAGCTGGCCAAAAGCAAGAAGGCTGTGCGATAGCGAAATGGCATGACCCAGTAAAGGGCAACTACTATTGGCAGAAAGACTAGATAAGCAGCGCTATTGAATAACATTATTTTGCACCCTCGCGAGCTTTGGGAGGGGCTTCTAGAGCTGTTCTTGTGCGAGCATCGGCGGCCATGCAACGACCAACAATGTCTACAATTTTACGGCCACCGCTGGCGTCCATGTGACCGTAGTCAGAAAAGTCTTTCATATCGAACTGACCTTCTTTCATGGTGTCGACATAGAGACAGTCATACTTCGCCGCTGATTCAATAAGAGTGTCGACGTGCCGTTTATACACTTGTACCGGAATGAACTTAATGCCGAGCTCTGAAACTGGCATGTTCACTATCACTGTCCTAATTCCCTTGGCATTGGCTTCAGTCAAACATTTGTTCAACCAAATTTTTTGATTGTCGAACATCTCATCGTTGGAGTTTTTAAAGCGCTTCTTCCAGTCTTTACCGTTATCGTAAAACGAGTCTGTTTGTGCATTTGGTTTAGCGATGAAGACGCCTTTTTCAACTTCTGAACGATAGAAGGCAAACTGTTTATCAAAATCAGTTTTGATGTTAAAAGCGCTCGGTGCTGCCACTTTGGCAAAAACTGGATTGAGAGTCGTTTTGGCTTGTTCGCCGAGAACGCTTTGCGAATGATATTTTTTGTCGACGAAATAAATGTATTCGCGCAGCATAAAGTTTATTTTGGGCCAAGCACTAGTGTAGGCAATATCAAGCAAATCTTTGGTGTCGGTAAAGCGCTCGAGATATTTAAATATTGTGGTGGCACCTGCACAGCTAAAGCTAGTGTCCATCAAGTCGCGTGGCCCCAAGCAGAGAACCATAACTTTAGGAGTATGTTGCTTGTCGAAAAGTGTGCGAGCGATCATGTAGTCGTCGGAGACCATGCTGCCAGGTAAGCCAAAGTTGAAGCAGTTACCTTCATACCCTTTGATATATTTGGCGATTACTGATTCTAAATATCTGGTGCGCCGGTTAACAACAATATCTACATTCTTTTGTAGGTGTTCTGCTTCTTGCATCCAGACTGAGTTCATCAAAAGTGAAGAGCCCAGTAAAACAACCTTGGGGTCATTTACTTGACGATAATCTTGGGTGGTCCAGAACACCCATGATTTGAGTGTCGGTAAGCTATCGGGGTCAACACCCTTAAATGGATTGGTTGCTAC
Organism: Candidatus Obscuribacterales bacterium; assembly: GCA_038231015.1. Classification (GTDB taxonomy): domain Bacteria; phylum Cyanobacteriota; class Vampirovibrionia; order Obscuribacterales; family Obscuribacteraceae. The sequence goes on along the minus strand of JBBRMD010000012.1, from coordinate 73,556 downwards.
CAGGAGTAAATTGGCCAGAACTACAAGGGCGGCTGCTTGAAATACTTTGCTTCTGACAATAACACCAAGCCGTTTGCTCAAACTGCCTGGGAGCGCATTATCCAATTCAGGATGGGCTCCGAGGGCACTGGCTTTCTTATTAGCGCCTTCGACTTTTGGCAGGGTTGGTGGCGGTGTGCTAGGCATTCAATTCCAAATTTGCTAGTTCTGCTGGTTGCTTGACAAGCGAAAATTATAGCAACATGGTGGTCCTCTGAAAGGCTGCAAAGGCTCTTTCGGTAAGACCGTATCGTTATTAAAGACTAATACTTAGTCTTGGCGAGTTTTTGGTCTGGCCAAGTTGACAGACATTTCTCTGCCGGCCAGGGCGCGGCCGTGAAGGGCTTTGATTGCCTGTTCGGCGTCTTCTGATGAGGCCATCTCAACGAAGCCAAAACCACGCTTCTTTCCGGTGTATTTGTCGGTAGGAATGGCCACTGAAACCACCGAGCCGGTTTGCGAAAATACCTCTTGTAGCTCGGCTTCTTCTACTTTAAAAGATAGATTTCCTACGAATAACTTATTGTTCATCTCTGCACTTCTCACGATATTTCTGGCCTTAGTATCTCAGAAAAGCAAATCACTTCCAAGTAGTACTACTATTAAGGTGGAGTGCCCGCCCGTGAGCATCCCTAGATCAGGAGCTGCTGTTAATGGTGCGATTTCTACACATTTGCCTGCTTCTATCGCTTGGTCAGCTGCTCGTTTCGTTGCCGGCTCTCAGTGCCGTGCCATCAGTTGAAATTGAAAAGATGAAGCAACCTGAGCGGCGTGAGCAGCGTGTTGAAGGAGACAGAGTCAGTGCTACTCTTCACGGACATCATCTGTTGGTTAAAATTGAGCACCAGCGAGGCATCGGTCGCGCCCGTCTGCTTTTTCACGGTTTAAATGGTAAGGAAATTGATTTACAGGTTCGCTTCTGCCGCTTTTCTATGCTTGAAGGCTTCACCACCTTTAGTGGCGCCAAAGAAATTTATTGCCTGACAAATTCACGTAGCAAAAAGCGTAAATTTTCGCTGCAAGTACCAGCAAGTCGAGAGCAAGAAACTATTGAATTGTCTTGGGTAGATGCCTATCGTCACTAGTTATTTGAACAGCTAGATAACTGCGTCAGCTTCAATTTCAACTAACATTTCTGGTGATATCAAACGGGCTACTTCAACCATACTGGTGGCCGGCCTAATTTCTGAGAAGTATTCTCCGTGGGCCTTACCTACTTGCTCCCATGTCGAGATATCGGTAACAAATATGCGGGTGCGCACCACATGTTGCAAGCCAGCTCTTGTCTGCTTAAGGGCTGCCTCTATGTTTTTGATTGCTTGAATTGTCTGGGCATAAGCGTCACCAACTCCGACAATTTTGCCATCTTCGCCAGTGGCTGTAGTGCCTGAGACGGCAATGAAATTGCCCACTTTGACAGCGCGAGAGTAGCCCACAATTGATTCCCAGGGTGTTCCGCTAGCGATATTTACTCGTGTGCCTTCATTCACTGTGGTTGTCCTTACAGAAGTTACCGTCAGTGTAGTTGATTTGCAGTGGCTAAGCTGACTTAAGCTTTTGTGGCGGCCGCTTCTTTGGTTGATGAAGTGCTAGCTGGCAGTCCGGCTGGGTTCTTCGACCAATAGTATTCGCGATTCTTGCGGTAGTATTCGCAAGTTTTGGCCAAGCCTTGCTCAAGAGTTGTGGTCGGTTTCCAACCCACAATCTCTTTCATCTTGGTGATATCAGAGTAGAAATCGCCAGGTTCTTGGGCTTTACGCTCAGCTGAAAATTCAGCGTATTGCCATTTTCCACCTTTCGAGACATCAACGATTGTTTTGACAAGCTCAAGGAAGCTCACTGGAATATCGGAGCCAACGTTGAATATTTCGCCGTAAGCTTTCGGAGTGATGGCCGATTTGATGATTGCTTCAACTGTATCGTCGACATAACAGAAGTCTCTTAATATGCTGCCGTCGCCATAAACTTGAATGGTGTCGTTGTCTAAAGCTAAGCGCACAAACCAGTTGCAGACGCCAAAGCGCGAGTGCATCATCTGTGAACGAGGGCCGTATATATTGCTCAAGCGCAGCAATACAGAGCGGATACCGTGCACATCGTTATAAACTTTGATGATTTTTTCGGCAGTAAGATTTGAGATCTCGTAGATACCTTTAGGGTTAGTTGGTGCTTCTTCGTTCACTGGTAGTGATACCGAAGAACCGTACTGCCCACGGGTACCTGTGTAGACGCAGATAGCGTTAGGATTGTGCTTACGCAAAGCTTCCATTAATACGGCTGTGCCGGTGATATTGATTTGAATGTCTGGAAAAGGATTGGACAAGCTCATCAAATGGCAGACTTGGCCAGCTAAATGGAAAACATAGTCTTGGCCGCGTACTAGATAATCGAGAGCTGATTCATCGCGAATGTCGCAATAGTTGATGCGCACTCTATCTTTGACAGGGGCGAGATTGAACTCGTTGCCGCCGTAATCAGGAATCATTGAATCAAGCACAGTAACTTTGGCGCCCAGGTTGGCGAGACGAATCGCCAGGTTGGAACCAATGAAGCCCATGCCACCGGTAATCAATGCTGTTTTGCCCTTGAAGGCGGTCTCAACTGTCTGGCTCATAATCTTAATTTCCGCTCACAATGCTCGTTTGAATCGAGCAGGTAACCTGTGAGAAAACTCATCAAAAATTTGAACAGGTCTCACTTATCTGCGATTCTAACACGGTGTAACGCTAGAACACGCTGTCTGACCCTCTCTCTTTAGAATTGTTGAAGTGGGCATGTGGCCTTGTGGCAGAGGAGATGACCGTTTTATTAGTTGTCAATTAAACAAGGCTTAATTCCAAATGGGCTCTTTTCTACTAGAATTGGCTAGTCAGATTTTTTGTCTATATTGAGGGAAAGCGTTGAACGTTCCATTCGGCAATATGCAAGTTCACTACCAGGCCTACAAAGAGCAGATCGATGCGGCTGTTGCACGCGTTCTCGCAAGTGGTCATTACATACTAGGGCCTGAGCTAGATAAGTTCGAAGCCGAATTTGCTCAGTTCTTAGGCGTTAAATATGTAGTTGGATGCGCTTCTGGTACCGAAGCGATATACCTTGCTCTTGCTGCTGAAGACATTGGTCCTGGCGATGAAGTCTTAGTTGTGGCCCACACCGCTGTGCCCACCATCTCTGCTATATCGATGACTGGCGCCACTCCTGTGTTCGTTGATATCAAAGCTTCTACATATGTTATGCGTGAAACTGAGCTTGAAGCCAAAATTACACCGCGTACAAAAATGATTATTCCAGTGCATCTCTACGGTCACATGGCAGAGATCGACACGATTATGAAGATTGCCAGCAAGCACAAAATCAAAGTAATGGAAGACGTTGCTCAGGCAACCGGCGCTAAGTACAAGGGTGCTATAGCTGGAAGTATCGGTGACTATGGCGCTTTCAGTTTCTACCCTAGTAAGAACTTGGGTGCTTTCGGTGACGGTGGAGCTGTCTCTACCAACAGCGAAGAGAAGTACAAGAAGCTGAAAATGCTTCGCAATTATGGACAGTCAAAGCGCTATTACCATGACACTCTCGGTATCAATAGCCGTTTAGACGAGATGCAGTGCGCCATTCTTTCTACGCAATTGCCTTATGTGCATGAGTGGAATGATCAACGTAGTCAAATTGCTGCGAAGTACACTGATGGTCTGAAAGACTTGGTAGTGACTCCAGTCGAAGTACCTGGCTACAAGCATGTCTATCACCTCTATGTCATACAAACAGCCTACCGCGATGAGTTGCAAGCTTATCTGCTTGAGCGCGGTGTGCAGTGTTTGATTCACTATCCAATTCCAGCTCACATGCAGCAAGCCTATCAATTCTTGGGCTACAAAGCCGGTAGTTTGCCTACCACAGAGCACATCGTCAATCGCATTCTGAGCTTGCCGATGTTCCCTGAAATGACCGATGACCAAGTCGAACAAGTAATCGATGGTATCAAGTCGTTCTACAAAGAACGTTCTCTCAGTTCAGATGTGGCCCTGAGCACCAATGTTCCTGAAGGCCAGCCAGCTTAAGACCTAAACAAGTGTTTTGGACAAATAGCGTTTCGGACTAAATATGAATAACACCCAACCAAGAATGCGTTCAAATTCCTCAGAGCCCAAAGATCTTTTGACTTCAGTAACGCTGATTATTCCAGCGTATAACGACGAAGAGACTGTTGGTCGTCTAATCGACGACTCGGACACTCTTTTGGCTAGCGTTTGCAGTGACTACGAAATCGTAGTAGTGAATGACGGTAGTAAAGATCGCACTCTTTCTGTAATTGAAGGACGCTGCCAGACAAATCCTAATGTGCGCTTGATCAATCATCCAGTGAACAAAGGCTTTGGATACACCATTCGTGAGCTATACGAATGTGGCAAAAAAGATTTGGTATTCTCCCTTCCTGGTGATTACCAGTACGCACCAAAAGAACTTTTGCAAATGGCGAAAGGCTTGAAAGACCATGATTTCGTCATTGGTCTTCGCGTCAATCGCAACGACCCACCTCGTCGTAAGATGCAGTCGAAAGTCTATAACTTGATGCTTCGTACCTTCTATGGTCACAAGCACAAAGACGTAAATTCAATCAAACTGTTCAAGCGGTCTATCTTTGATAAAGTGAAATTGCAATCGCAATCACCTTTTGTTGATGCCGAGCTTTGCATTCGTGCCGAGAAAGCCGGTTACGCTGTCATAGAAATTCCAATCGAGCACTTGCCTCGCACTACCCAAGGTGCCTCAGGTGGTAAGTTCTCAGTGATTTGGGATACTTTCTCTGATCTCGTAAAGATGCGCTCTACCTTCTAGGTTTGGGCGAAATCTAAAAATGAAAGTCGTACAGAGTAGCGTGACCAAGCCTTCGGTAATTCGAAGCATGGTTGCGCCTTCTGCTTCTTTACTGTTGCCTATTCTTCAGCCGCTAGCATCACTGCTAACTCTCAGTCGTAAACTCAACGCTGCTGAGAAACTGGCCAAGTTTTGTTTATATCTTAGCCAAAGTCGCGCTAATACTGGGCTTGATGCCGCTTGGTCTCTTGCTCTTCTGGCGGAAGTATTGCGCTGCCAGGGGCGCTTTGCGGAGGCTGAGGCTACGGCGCGCCAAGGTCTAGAAATGTATCTGCAGTGTGAATCTGAGTTGGCTCAAGGAAGCCCTGATAAAGCTGAGCAAAGGGCTTTAAGTCATGAGCTTTTGGGCACCATCTTGCGCGATCTCGGCCGCTATTCTGAAGCGCTTAAAATGGGCAAGAAAGCTTGCGAAATGGTCGAGCAAATTCAAAATAGTGGTGCCACTACCAGTAGTGCTTTCGTTCTGGCAGATTGCTATTACGAACTGTCGCGCACGCTAAATTATACTGGCCAACCAGACGACGCCATTACGCTTTTGCATCAGGCATTGGGTTTGCGCGGCGGCGCAGAGGAGGAGCCGGAGACTACTAAGCCAGATCGCTACAAAGCTAATATTTTGGCTGAGTTATCGCGCGCTTACTTGATGTCTGGTGAATTCAAAGAAGCGCAGTGTGCTGCAGATACAGCCATGAGTAATTTGAGTGTTAGCGAGCATGCCGAAGAACAGCTTGCCCGTGCGCGAGTAATTCTGGCTGTGGCTGATGTACTGAAGCAAAGCCCGGACAAAACAGCAGAAGAGCGTAGCAAAGCAACTGCTCTGAGAGAGGAAGCTCTGGCGATTAGAAAGAAATGGCTTAGCGCCAAAGACCCGGAGTTGCTAGATATTGGTGGCGGATAGAGAAGATCCGTTTCGCTCCAAGAAAGCATGAAGTAGCACTATTCGAAAATGGGCGCGACCTTCGCGAGAACCTCAGCCATTATGGCTTGAGGCAAAGTATCTACTTTCTTTCCATTTCTTGCGATTAGGTCGAGTACACGGGGCTGATCGCAGCGAACTACGCCTGTGGTCTTGATGCCCGAGATAGGGACTGCGAAACTAATGCGTTTGGCAAATTCACCGCCATTAGTGATGGGTAAAACTACTGGTAGTTTTGTTGCTGCATTGAATTCTGCTGGCGAGATAACGAGCACAGGGCGATGGCCTTGCTGCTCTCGACCTTGCGTGGGATCGAGAGTGACCAGGTAAATATCTCCGCGTTTCATATGATTTCGCGACCAACGGTTGGTGCGTCTACCCATTCTCTTTCTTCTGGAAGCTGTGACTGGGAATAGTCTGATGTGGCTAGCAGCTCTGCAAGCGTGTATCTTGGCCGTGGATGTGGCTCAATAATAAGTCGTTCGCCATCTACACTGATGCCAACAGTTGCTCCAGCTTGGAGGTGAAGCATTTCGAGAAGTGCCGGAGGTACGCTCAGCATGATCGAGCCCCCTACCTTGCGGAGATTGGTTGTGTGCATGAGAAACTCCCAGTATTATACAAAAATATAACACCAGGGGCTGTTTGTCAAGTTATGGCTAAAATGCCACCCTAAACCCTGCGCTCATAATTTCAATTGTCTCTTCAATTTCTTCGACTGTGTGAGTGGAAGAAAGGCAGGCGGCGTCTACTGCTGATGGCGGCAAGTAGATGCCGTTGTCGAGCACAAAATGAAAGAACTTCGCGAAAGACTTACAATCAATTGAGAGTGAATCTTGATAGTTCAATACTGGCATTTCAGAAAAGACAATCGAGAACATCGAGCCTAATCGAGGCAATTGAACAGGCCAATTGTTTTTCCTAATTTCTTTGCTCAGGCCTGCAAATAGCTGCGCTGTGCGGTCTTCTAGCACTTGGTAAACGGTCGGATCTTTGAGTAGATTAATAGTAGTTATGCCACCGGCCATGGTGACGGGATTGCCTGAGAATGTTCCCGCTTGATAGACATCACCTTCGGGCTGCAACTTGCTCATTATTTCTTTGCTGCCACCATAAGCACCAATCGGCATGCCACCGCCGAGTGCTTTGCCAAAGCAGGTTATGTCAGCTTTGACGTGGTAGTAATTTTGAGCACCACCAAAAGCTACTCTGAAGCCCGTCAATACTTCATCAATAATTAGAAGTACGCCAAAGCGATCGGCTAAGGCTCGCAGCCCTTCTAAGAAGCCAGGCACTGGTGTAATCACACCCATTGAGCCTGCTACGGGCTCAACGATTATGCCTGCCACTTTGCCTTTGTGCTCATTGAGCAAATCTTCGACTGAGGCTAAGTCGTTGAATTTGGCCAAAACAGTTGCTGCTCTGGCACCATTCGGAATACCGCTTGAAGATTGGTGGCCGTTGCTGGCTAATGTGGCATCACAGTGTCCGTGGTAGCACCCTTCAAACATTATGATTGTTTCTTGCCCGGTAAAGCCACGGGCCAACCTGATTGCGCTCATCACCGCTTCAGTTCCAGAGTTGACAAAGCGAATTTTTTCGATAGAAGGAACTGCATCAATAACCAGTTCGGCCATTTCCATTTCGTAGACGTGAGGGGCGCCGAAGACTGGCCCCTTAGCAAGTGTTTCTTGGCATCTGCGTACTACTTCATCAGGGCAATGTCCAAGAATGGCAGGGCCCCAGGCCCCAAGGTAGTCGATATAGCTATTCCCATCGAGGTCATAGAGACGCGAGCCTTTGGCTCGGTCAAAAAATACAGTGTCGCCACCGACTTCGTGAAAGGCTCTAAAAGGGCTGTCCACGCCACCTGGAATAACTGTTTCAATTTTTTTGCCATAGGCAATTGATTGGGCGTAGCGTTTGGCTTTGTCTACACTCAAGTTGAGCTGGAAGCCTTTTTGGTTGACGGCCATTCGTGACTCCTTGATTCTGGTCTATAGTTCGAGCCAGGCTTCTACTTTCATTGGCCCTTTTTTCAGGCGCTGAACCGAGACGCTGGCTGTATTGTCGGCGCCACCGCTACTGAGCAATTTGACATCATCGCCTTTGCTAAGTCTGATCAAATCAGGACTGAGATTGACTATTTTGACGTTTACTTTGGTGGTGGTGCCCACAACTTTTACTGTCACTTTGCCAGAATTATCTTTGGCATTGTCTTTGCCCTCACAGACAACTTCAAGCTGAGCTAGTTCAAAGCCGATTGGATTACTGCGCATGCCTTCGGTGCTTACGCATAGTGAATGTGGGCCTGGACGAAGATCTTTAGGCAGGGTCACTTTCAGCTGCACTGGCGAAGCTGCTGCAATAATTGCTTCGGTCATGCCGTCTATGATCACTCGATTGTTCAGAGCAACGCCGTCAAAGTTGTGACCGTCGATGACGAGATTAGAACGGCGACTGACAAGGTGGCTGGCTCTGTCGACCTTGGGGGCTTGCGGGCTTGACGGTGTTGCAAGCGGTTGCAAAACCTCTATCACGGCGGGCATTTCGTAGGGTCTGGAGAGCAAAGCAATATTCAGTGAGCGACCAGGAGTTTCATCTTCAGGAATCATGTATTGGGCTTGACCGTTTTGGTCAGTGGACAATGTCACGCCATTGAAGCTTAGTTCGACGTTGCTTTCAGGATTGCGTTGCTCGTCGACGAAAGCGACTGTTACTGGCTGACCAGCTAGTGCTCTATCGGGCATGAGCATGGTGAAGTTCTTTGGCTGTTTCAGTGCTGGTAGCTCAAGGCCCGTGATGCGTTCCATTGATTGTGCTGCACCAGCGTAGGCCATTTCATTGCCTTGCCTGTTGGCGATACCGTTGGATAAGTTTGTGCCAACTGCTAGCGGGCGAGTGCTTTTACCTGATGCTGTTTTCAGGTTTGTCGTAGTTGGTGGGGCAATAACAATCGGCACCGATTCGACTTTAGTGACGACCATAGCAACTTGCTCAGTGTTTCTTTCTGGAGCCTTTGCTACAAATTTCTCTACTACTTTTACTTCAGCTTCTTCTATTTTTTTAGCTGTCTTTGCGGGAGCTTTTTCTTCGGCCTTCTTCTCTGAGTCATTCTCTGATTTAGATTCTGATTTAGATTCTGGCTTAGTTTCAGCTATGGTCTCAGTTTTAGTATCTGTTTTATTTTCTGCTTTTGCTTCGGCTTTTTCTTCTGCATCAGAATCGTCGGTATCTGAAGATTTGCCTTTGCTCTCTTCAGCTACTTTTGTTTTTTCCGACTTTTCGGTCTTTTCTGTCTTTTCTACTTTGACTACTTTTTCTTTCTTGTCATTCTCAGACTTTTCTTTCTCTGCAGCGGCAATCATTTCAATCATTTGCACGCTTGGATCCATCGCTGCTAATTGCTGAGCAATCTCACGGCGACGATCATCTTTGAGAATAACAAGCTCGTAGTACTGACGATATCTATGGGTTAGCAGCGGCGGCAGCGCTGCTATTGATTTTTTTTTTTGATCGACACTACCTTGAATGTCGCTGTCGCCTTTGCGTTCGGCCGGTTGTTCACCTTCGGCAGCTGGTTTAGGAATGCAGTCGGCTTCTACCAAGATTGTGCCGAGCTTACCAATCCAGAAGTTCACATTAGCCTGACTTTGAATATCAAAACCAGTTTCGACTGGTGAGCGAGCGTTGATTACGACGATGAATTCCCCAATGTCTTTGCCATCAGCTGCTTTAAGATCGTGGCAATCACCGGCCACGGTGACTGTGACTAAGCCGTCAATGCGCTTTGCCCAGACCGTTGAGAGTGAGCCTCTAAATTTGTCGTTTACTTCTACATCGCCTGAAGACCATGACTCGGCTGTCAGGCGTGTTCTCGCTTTGCTTTCTTGTTCTTTCGCTAAAATGCGATTGAAGGCAAGTTTGGGATCGCTCAGTGCTTTGTCCATCACAGCAACAGCCAGGTTAACTATGCGACGTTGATTGGCATCCTCGATCTTGCTGATTTCATCAGATTCTTTTAGCGAGCGGTTAAGGTCTTTAAGAACGCTGATCAAGGCAGTATCGGGTTCGAAAGCTAGCGTTTTCTCTACTTTTTCTTCTTTCTTCTCGGCGCCCTTAACTGGTGTGTTTGCCACTGGCGCGGCAGCTGGAGCTGCTATTGGAGCTGCAGCTTTTGCTGTTGGTTTAGCTGTACTTTCTTTTGCAGTTTCTTCTTTGCCGCGACCAAAGAAACCGTGTTTGGCTGCAGCCTTTTTCTTGTCGTCTTTGCTTTCTTCTTTTGCGTCAGCTTTTTTGTCTTTAGATTTGCCGTCCTTAGTTTTCTCAGCTTTAGCTTTATCGTCTTTGGCTTTTGACTTGTCTTCTTTTTTTTCGTCTTTCGACTTATCTTCTTTAGTGCTAGCTTTAGTCTCTTTCGTTTTAGACTTCTTCTCTGCCGCTTTTTTGTCTGTCTCTTTCTCTTCTTTATCGCTGTCTTTAGTGTCGCTCTCTTTAGCTTCACTGTCTTTTGTATCGCTACTGGCGGCTGCTATTAAATCGCCATCAATTTTTGCTGCCAATAAAATTCCAGCAGCATCAATATTGAAACTTTGAGCCGAGGTAGCAAGCGGTCGAGCGCTTGCTGGGTTTGCGAAGAGCAGCGACGGAGGTAGCAGGGCAATGCTAAAACTGACAGCTGTTAACAAGCAATGAAGTTTGATAACGGCATTTCGTTTCAAGCGGCTCACAGGAGAATTCTCCAAACTCATTGACTACCTTTCCTATTTTGCGGTGCGCTTTCAAAGACGTCTTCAAAGATTCCTACTGTCTCAGCTGGAGTTAGGCCGTAGCCTAGATATTTTCCATCAAGCCAGATTTCAAAGTGCAAGTGCGGATACTTAGCTCTACCGGGTAGATTCTGTCCTGTTCCGGATACACCCACAAAGCCTATCAGGTCGCCAGGCTTTACGGTCTGTCCCAGGCGAATTTTCGGATTGATTTTATTCAAATGGGCATACCGGGTGATCATATTGTCGCCATGGTCTATCCATACTTGGCAACCACGGAAGAGGTCTTCGTTCTTGTCGGAGGTACGGTGTTCGTTGATGCAATCGCTCATAACGCGGTTGAAAGTACCTTTGTTCATGTCGACAAAGTTGGCATCAGCTCTCACAATTTTGCCAGCTCCAGCTGCAATTACTGGAGTGTTCATGGCGATGTGGGTGCGGTCGTTGAAGAGGTCTAGGCCCTCGTGAACGCCGTAGCGATACAGTCTACGAGCGCCCGGATAGACTCCAGAATGTTTGGGCAGCTTCATACCTTTGATTGGTGCAGAGAGTTTAGCTAACCGTATATCGTTCTCTCGCGCTTCTTTTTTCTCGCCTTCTTGGTTTGGCTTAGCATTTTCTAGGTTTCGGTAGGCCAGAGTATCGTTGTCGATGATCCAAAAGCTCTTGGCTTGTGGCAGAAGACCTCTGAGGCTTGAGTTTGCTTTGAAGTTTATCGCTGTTGTCTTGCCCGATATTTTGTCTACCACTAAGACCCGGTTGTTTTGTCTCTCAACAACATACAGAGGCACCGCTTTGTTTTCGGCGCTAATCATGCGCGATGCCCGAATATTGCCTAGGGCACCTGAGTCTGATTTTATTGCCAGTTTGCCTTGATGTACTTTTTGAGCTGTCGGCGGTGGCAGTGGTTCGATGGTGATTATTTGACCAAACTGTTTTAGTAAGCTAAAGCGTTTGTCAAAGGTTATGGAGATGCACTCAGCTACTGAAGCATCGCCAGCCTTGAGGCGCCACGGCATAACTTCGGGGAATGTTCTTTCAAAGTTTGGATTGACATTACTCTTTGCTGCCGTGCTTGCTTGCGCCGGCAGGTGTAGCCGCCAGATTTGATTGCGCTCAGGGTCCAACAAGTTCAATATTGTATTGTTTTCGCTCAGGCATAGATCGATAAATTCAGGATCGGGAGAGCCTGAAATGGGCACATTTACGCGCAGTACCGACCAAACTTTCTTATTCAAATCGTATTCGAAAAGGTCGCCTGATTTGTCTAATACAATAATTGAGTTGCGAGTTGGTGCAAAAATCAAATTGGCAAATTCATGCACCGGAATTGAGAGCCCTGGCGGTTTACCCCAGGATGGAGCATTTACTTTTTGAGCGAAAATGAAACCACCAACTGCTGGATCTGGCAAACCGTTCTTCGCTAAATAAAGGCAATCACCGCCGAGGAAGACTAGATTTTTACTTGTCTGCACATAGTTCATTGGTGCAAAGGGTAGACAATCTTCAGTTAAGAGGCCAACTTTGTTTGGCTCTGGCTGTAGGGCTTTTATCTTGGCACTGAGGGCGTCCGCTGCCGCTTGAGCGGCTGGATCTGGATTCGAATTTGACTTTGGATTTATGTTCCCAGTAGTGGCGCTTGCCGTTGCTAACTTGGCTGGTGGTAGGTTGGCAGCAGTTTTTAAGTGAGTTTTGCCACTGCAGGCCACAGTACAGCTAGTCGCCAGTAGCAACGATAGTGTGCACCATATAAGGTGCCGCGGTTTGCTAGCTACTAGTTTTTTGTTGCCCATACTCACTAAAAATTATTTCTTCTTGACCAGTAAAAGTGAATTCGAAATAGTCCAGTGCTCGCCTGAGCGCTCTACAGTGTAGTTGACATTGTAGGTGTCATCGGTCTCACTTTCGGGCTTGGTCGCACCGTCTTTCATGATTTTCGTCAATTCCATGACCTTGGCATAGACTGAATATTTTTGTGGTGAGCTAGATAGTTCAGTATATTTCTCGATCACCACCCCTTTCGGTGTTAGCTCGTAATAGTGCTTACTTTCTGTCAATGCTTTAATTGAGTCTGTTTGGCGCTTAAGCAGATTTCCTGAGAGAATTTTGGTTAGGGCTGCGGGGTTTCGATCTTTTAGAGCCGATTTTTTTATTGTCTGCCATGAGCGAATAGCGCCTGCCAGCTCGTCTCTTAATGGATCTTTAGCCTGCGGCTGAGTGGCTTCTGTTTTCTCGGGTTCAGTTTTTACCGCTGGCGTTTCTACTTTCGTCTGCTTCACTGCTGGTTTGCCAGTTTTCGTGCCGCTGTTTATTGTGCTGGTGGGTTTAATAATCGCCGTTTTGGTAATAGTAGTTTTTGTCGTGGTTGTGGTTGACGATGTCGAAGTTGTTGTAGGAATACCGAGAGCTGGTGCTTCTTCTGTGCTGTCGCTTTTACTTGCGTTGAGCAAACTAGCCAGACTTTGATCATCGCTCACTGGTTTGTTTCTACTTGTCACTTGAATCAATACTGTGTTACTGGCGTTTGGCGCGCTGCTCGCTAGTGCAATTACGTAGGCACCAGAACTAGTCTTTAGTTGGCTTTCGCTGTTTACTTTCGAACTACTAATGCGATCTTTGTTCTTTTCAAAGTAGGTATTGAATTCAGATATTCTGTTGCCTTTGGCTCCTAGAGCTTCGAGCATGAAGTCGCAAGTCATCTCTAAATTGAGAAAACTCTGCTTCGAACCGTTTTGATTGGTGAGCAGTAGTTCGCAGCCTGTTACGTGATCGCTATCTACCAGAATTCTCAACTTATTCTCTTGGGGATCAACAAACTTGTTGTTGCTGTCAGCTGTGAAGGGGCCAACTCCAGGCCAGGCCGAGCTACGCAATAGCTCGCTATTTTGAAAAGCCGCCAGGGTACATAGTCCGGCAACATCGGTGATGGTAGTGTCGCCCATTGCTGGTGGTGCCGGCTGTACCATAATTGGTGTTGCAAGATCTGAATCTGCTGCGCTACCTGAGTTGGTGGTTGGTGTCGGGGTAAGCTCCACTGGCTTTGAATCGCTTACTGGGCTGATTTCGCTTTTACTGTCAGCCTGAACCTCTGATTTAGACTTTGATTTGCTTTTGCTCTTTGATTTTGACTTCTTGGGAGAGTCTGCTGATTCTGGCGAACTCTTTTGTTGGGAACTCTTAGACTTCTGAGCATCTTGTGGTTCTGCCCACAATGAATTCATTGAATCATCACCGCCACTAGCAGGAGCGGTAGCAGAAGGAGATTGGCTTTCGCTCTCGCTTTTTAAATCACCACTGTCTGACTGGGCCAAGGCTAAATGGCCTAAGCTCACACTCAACACTAGGCTCAAGCTAAGTGCTGCTTTGAAAGAGAGATTTGAAAGAACTGGAAAGAGTTTCACTGGTCACCGCCCAAGCTGTTTTGTCCATATTTTGACGATTCTAAATCTAGGCCAGATTTTAACCCGTCTTGGCGCTTTGAGCCAGATTGGTGCTCTCATACAGCTGAAATTGCCGAAGTCAAGAGAACGGTGGATTTGAGGGCTTGAGCTTATAGACAGTTTATCTGGGCTGAAAGCCAGTACCTAGGCTATTCGCCCATGATTTCGACACCGCATTTTCGCAGCAAGCCGAGCGTGCGAACTACTGGCAGGCCGATAATATTTGACGGCGAGCCTTCGATCTTGTTAATCATGAAGGCGCCGATACCTTGAAGTGCGTATGACCCAGCTTTGTCCATCGGTTCTTTACTATCGACATAATTGGCAATTTCGATGGCTGATAGCTTTCTGAATTCGACTTTGGCTATTTCAATGTCGTGATGGGCGGACACTGCCGATTGGTTTATCGAGATCACATGAACGCCAGTATAAACTTCGTGGCTATGACCAACCAAGCGTGTCAGCATGGCGATGGCGTGCTCTCGATCTTGCGGTTTGCCAAGTATGTCGCCTTCAAAAACTACGATGGTATCGGCCGCTAAAATTACATGGTTCAGAGCAGTTGCATCAGCACGTTCTCTTAGAAGTTCTAGCACTCGTTCAGCTTTACTCTTGGCCAAGTCGGCCACCACTTCACCAGGAGTAAAAGCAGGATTGACTATTTCATCTAGATCACTTGGTAGTATCTCGAATTGCAGGCCGAGGTTCTTGATTAGGTCAATTCTTCTAGGGGAAGACGAAGCAAGAATAAGACTTGGTGATGGTACTGCTGATGATGGCATTTCTAGTTCTCGTATCCGGTAAAATCGCCTGTTAGTTGATAAATTTGCACACGTCTGTTGCCGCGATCGCAAACAAAGACTATGCCGAATTGATTGTCGATAGCAATGTCGGAAGGGTTAACCAATTGATTTGGGCCGTTTCCTTTTTCGCCAAAAGTATAAAGAACTCTTCCACTAGCGTCAAAAACTGAAAGCCTATTGTTGAATGAATCGCAAACATACGAGCGGTCGAAACGGTCGACCGCTACTGAACGTGGAATATTGAGTTGGTCTGTCTCGCTGCCCTTGCTGCCAAAACTGCGGATGACATTGCCAAGTTTATTGAAGACAAAGATTTTTGATGAACCATAATCTGCCAGGTAAAGCTGATTCAGTCGGTCAGTGGCGAGGCCGGCTGGAAGTCTGATTTGAGCAGGTTGATCAGTCTCTTGAGCATAGATGCTTTTAGTCTTAACTTCTAATTCAACTTTGCCGCTAAGCGAGCGCAGCCATACTCCAGTTTCTGGTTGAAAGACTTGAACACAGGCGTTGGCTGAATCTGACACATAGAGCAGTCCGCTCGAATCGAAAGTGATGCCAGCTAAGCCTGAATCTTTTGCCTGAATATTTTTGAATTCGCTCAAATAGGCTCCGAGGCCGTCAAATACGCGAATGAACTGGTCGCTGGCATCGCAAACAAAAAGGCGACCTTTCATGTCAAAAGCCAAGCCACCTGGCCTGGTTATGCTACCGCATCTGGTGCGGCTAGCCTCGCCGTTTACTCCTTTAGCCGGTTTATACGACACTTCATATAAATGTCGCAGCGTTTGCTCAATATTGTTGCCGTCGTAGGCAAAGACATTGATTGAACGAGTAACAGCGTCTGCTACTGCCACTCTGCCACCGCGGCATGCAACTACGGCTGGTTCTTCAAAGCGTTTGCTGGTAGTGCCACTACCTTGATGTTGTAGGCTCAAAAGATGCCTAATGGCATTTTGCTGCACTGGAGCTGCTGGCACTAAACGCGGCTCTTCTACTATGTTTGCCGATTCTACTTTTGGCTTTGCTTGCAGCGCATCGATTTTATACTCGTGCTTGGTCTCGAGCATTTCGGCGGCTTGTAAATCTGTGGCGGTGGACTGCAACAGGTTTTCTACTACTGTGTTGTTGCCCGGGTCAGTAATTACACCGTCAATAGAAGTGATACCAAACTGGGTTTTGACCGGGCGGAAATTGCTTGCCGGAATATTTTCGTAGGAGCGCCCAGTGACATCGGCTAGTGTTGCCACCGATTGTTTTACCTGGTCTGAGAGTGTGCTTGAGAAGTCTTTGACAAACTCCGCCACTGAGCGGTAGCGCTCTCGTGGCTTCTTGCGCATGGCTCTGCCGACGCTGGCTGAGATTTCGTTACTGATATTCGAGTCTAATATGTGTAAAGGTTTTTCTTCTTGCGAGATGATTTTGACGATTGTTGCTGCGATACCATCTGCGGTGAATGGCGTTGTGCCGCTTAAGGCTTCGTAGCAGACAATACCAAGCGAAAATATGTCGGCGCGGTGATCTACGCTTTTGGCATCTTGCAGTTGCTCTGGCGAGACATAGTTAAGAGTGCCCATCATGATGCCGGTCTTGGTCAGATTTGACTCTTCAAATTCAGCTGCTCGAGCGATGCCAAAGTCTGTTAGCTTTACTGTGCCGTTTTTGAGAATGAAAATATTGTCTGGTTTGACGTCCCGATGAACAATGCTCATTGAATGTGCTAAAGACAGAGCTTCGCCTACTTGCGAAAGTATTGGATAAAGCTGCTCAACTGACATTTTTCCGCCTCGGCGAATGAGGTCTTTGCGCAGGCTGTCACCGTCGAGAAATTCCATGACATAGAAGAATGAATCGTCTTCAGTGCAGATATCTAACACATCAACAATGTTTGGATGCCTCAGGCGGGCTATCGTGTGAGCTTCTCGCTTGAAGCGGTCTTTAAATTCAGTTCTCTTGTCGGCAGCGATGTTTTCCAGGACCAATTGCTTAACAGCAACAAATTGGCCGGTTTCAGGATGAATGGCGCGATAGACAATGCCCATGCCGCCACGACCGATTTCACCCAAAAGCTCGTAGCGACCGCACCAATTTTTCAAATTCATATGAGCAATGAAAGACTTACTCGACTACGAAGACGAACTCCGTCTTGCCAAAGGTCAATCTATCTCCTGGCGAAATTTGCCTACGTTCGCTGAGAATCTCACCATTGAGCAAAGTGCCATTGGTAGAGCCCAAGTCTTCAACCCAGTAAGCCCCTTGCATCTGAAGAACCCAGGCGTGATGCCTAGAGATGTAATGATCGTTAGTGACAGAGATGTTATTAGTCTGATCGCGACCAATTTTGCTTACCGACTGATTTAGCGGAAAGCGCTCATTACTTAGTTTGTTGAAAAGAAATGCAGGTTTCATTGGTTTTGCCTCTTTTCTAAATGCAGAGGCTGCGTGTTGTGGATCGTCCTTCATGTCCACTGCAGCAGGCTGCATAACCCCCATGTTAACGGTTCCACCGCAAACATTACACTCTGCCCCTAGGCGGGCTAACGTCGCTCCGCACCTTGCACATTGTTGGGCGCTGGGATTGGGATTGGCTGCCATTTCACCGCGTTAGAAGCCTATTTGCTACCGTTATCAGAACTGTCATCATGGAATTTGACGACTACAACTGTAACGTTGTCAGGCGCGCCGCCATCAATCGTTAGTTTGACCAATTCTTCGCAGAGACCTTCAGGATCGGTTAAGTCTTTGACCGATTCGCCGATTTGCTCATCGCGTAGAACGGTAGGTAATCCGTCAGAACAGAGGACAACCCAGTCATTGGCATGAAGATCTACTGGCGTGTGATCAATTTCAACTTTCTCTTCGTGGCCGAGGCAGCGAGTGATTAAGTTTTTGTAAGGATTGATTCTAGCCTGCTCTTCAGTCAAGCGACCAGCTCTTACCATCTCTTGAACTACCGAATGGTCGTTAGTCAAAAGCCTGGTTTTGCCTTCTCTCACTAAATAGGCTCTAGAGTCGCCTACGTGAGCGATTTGCATATAGTTGTCATCGGCTTGGACAGCCACTACTACAGTGGTTCCCATACCTCTCACCGAGGCATCTTCTTCTGCCGAATGCCAAACTGAATGATTGGCCGAATTGACCGTTTCAGTAAGCCATTTAGTGATTGCTTCTTTGTCCTTGGCCGGAGGGGGACAATCTTTCCATTGTTGCTCGACGGCTTCCATAGCCAACTTGCTCGCCTTGGCGCCCCCAACTGCACCGCCCATACCGTCTGCGACGGCAAATACGCGATTATCAGGGCTCACATAGAAATTGTCTTCATTCCTCTGACGCTGGCAACCCGCATCAGTTCGTGCCGCTGCACGCCATTTCAGCATTGTCTATCTCCGTCTCCCAGTCGACCCGTTGGAACGCTTTCTATTAGCCATCCCCAGTGGTCTTACTATTTGCCAAACAATAATAGCCACCATTACACCATTTCCAATCAAATAATACTCGGTAAATTGCCGTCCTGAAGATGCAGATGTTATGCCCCAAAAAACCAGAGACACAGAAAACCACACCAGGGCAGTCCATAGTAAATTTACCCGATTTTTCGAAAGACTCTTAACCTCTCTATCCAAAATATAGATTTGAGTCTCTAACTTTCGGATCTCTTGGAGTCTTCGACCGTGTTCTTTCTGTAATTCTAACTCAGATTGGCTGACGGAGCCGGTTTTCATTCCAGATTTTGGCTTGCTCCCTCTTGGCAAAAGCTTGCCAGTGGCACTTTCCTCACCAGGACTTGTGCTGGAGAAGAGCCGTACAAGGCCTTCTTCGCTAAATACACCTTTTTGACCGAAAAGTTTTCCTCTGGTTAAATAACCTAAGGCAAAATAGGCTTGGGCGGGATTAGCTAGGGCCCATTTTTTGACTGAAGGTTTGGCAGCTTCCACAAAGGAAAAATTGGGATGGAGACTGCGGGCTATGCCTTCCAACGAGGAGCCTGTTCGCAGTAAATAGGCCAGACTTGGGGGCAGCTTTAGTGAGCGATCCATGGCAATTTGATCGATGTCATGTTCTAAATCAGTGAAATCTAGTTCTTTTATTTGTTTGCCTTTGTAATACTCAATAAATGGCTGAACTGCTCGCACCATCGATTCTTGCTTTGCCCCTTCTTTGACAATTCCAAGGGTGGCGAGATTCTTGATCAACTCGTCAGGATGCACGTTGATTACTGCGGCGATGCAGCCCAAAATTGCTTCTCGTTGAGATTGGCTAATTTCGCCAATCATGCCGAAGTCGTATATAACGATGCGGCCATCTGGGCCAACTGCAAGATTGCCTGCGTGGGGGTCGGCATGGAAGAAGCCATGCATGAGCACTTGCTCCATGTAGGCGGCCACTAAGTTGTTGCCGATGGCCACTGGGTCAATGCCTTGTCTGGCAATTTCTTCTTTATTGTCGATTTTTACGCCGGGCAAGTATTCAAGCGTCAGAACCTTCCGTCCGGTCAGTTTCCAAAAAACCCGTGGCACTCGCAAAGTCTTTTGTTCTTTCAAAATCTGGCGAATGCGATCGGCATTACGGCCTTCTTTTATATAGTCAATTTCTTCGAATAGTGTGCGACCAAATTCATCAGAGAGGGCCAACCAGCCGCTCCAGTCTTGGTTGGGACGGATAATAGGACCATATTTGGCGATCAGGCGCATGTAGCCGAGATCGCGGTAAAAGATATCGGACAGATCAGGCCGCTGTACCTTAACCACCACCGGGCGTCCGTCTTGTAGTCTGGCGCGATGCACTTGACCGATAGAAGCCGAGGCAATTGGGGTTTCTTCAAACTCTTTGAAGAGCTTGTCGGGTGGCGCTCCCAGTTCGCGTTCGATAGTTTGGCAGAGGCTCTCGTAATCAAAGGGCGGCACTCTGTCTTGCAGTGAAACCAGTTCTTCAGCCAATTCTTCCGAAATAATATCTTTGCGAACAGAAAGGAACTGGCCCAACTTTATAAATGTAGCGCCCATTTCAATCAATGCTTGCTTGACCAGTTTGGCCGTTCGCCGACGCCCTTCAGAAGCTGAGCGTTTCTTGTAGCGGCCCCCTACTAGCCGGTCTACAGCAGCTACAGAGGCAAGCATTGATAGGGTCGAAAGGCTTTTCCAGAAGCGCTTGTCTTTAAGCAAAACTTCTAGGCGAATGGCTTTGTCAGCTAACTCTGTATCGTAGAGTTGATTGCTTGGTTGGTTTTTTACTTGTGATGGTTCAGAAAGCGCATTTTGAAGCGTTTTCTCAGTTGAGTTATCTGCTTCGGTCGCTATCGCATCGGATTGAGGGTCGCTCATGCCTGACCCCTGGTTGAAACGAACATGTTTTCAGTTAGTTCTGAGCCGAGAGCTCAAACGGGCGACTTTTGCTTGATGTCAGCGATCTCTGCACGCAATGTGGCAATTTCGGCCCGTAGTTCGTTGATTTCGGTTGAGTCGCCGAGGGCGCCCAAAGAGAAATCAGCAACTTGGCGACGGATTTTTTCGCGCACTTGCCCTTCAAGTACATCTGAGCGATTCCAGATGTTTTGGCTTGTTTCATTGACCATCTGCTTAAATTTGTCGCGAGTCTTTTGCACTCGATCTGACTCATTAGACTTATATTCACCGGCTCTTGCAGTGAAGGTGTCAAGTGCGTCTTCGACACGTTCTCTGGCAACTTCAAAAGCGGCATTAGCTAGGAAGAAAATCTTGATCAACGGTCGCAACACTTTCCCAACCTCAAAATACAGACAAAAACCAAGAGAAGATTATACACTAGCGCATAATCTATATATGCTCTGTGACCGCCGATCTACTTAGATTGTCACAAAGCTGAAACCTAGTAGCAGACTGAATACTATCAATTGATTGGAGGTTTTTGTGTCAGGACCCAAAGCTAGCAGCACTTCGCTTGTAGCCAATACAGAGACAAAATTGAAGAGAGCTGTAACCTTGATTTACTGCCCAATTCACCTGGGTGGCCCACATGCCGGAGTTGCCCTAGGACCCGGAGCCATGAAAGTGGCTCGACTGGTGAGCCGTATCAAAGACCTCGGCTACGTTGTCCACAAAGAAGTCGAGATCGCGGTACCAGAAGTTTTGACTTGGTGGGAGAAAAATACTAGCGCCATTCATAGTCGCTGCGTGCCCGAAATTGCTGAGGTCAGTCAAGCCGTAGCACAGGCTGTCGAAGAGGCCTTAGATGCAGGCACGGTTGCCATAACGATTGGCGGCGATCACTCATTAGCTATCGGCAGTATTGCAGGAGTTTCTAGCTACTACCGTAAGCGCCAAGAAGAGTTTGGTCTAGTTTGGTTTGATGCCCATGGTGACATTAATACCCCGGCTACATCCCCTAGCGGCAACGTTCATGGCATGCCCTTTGCTATCTCGTTGGGGCAAGGTGATGAAAGTCTCGTCAATTTGAATGGTTTCTCGCCTAAGGTCAAAGCGAAGCGCTGCTCATTGATCGGTATAAGAGATTTGGACCAAGCTGAAACTGATCTTGTTCGTGATTCAGGAGTTTTACCCTTCACCATGCGCGATGTTGATGAACAGGGCATCAAGAGAATCACTGAGCAAGCTCTGCAATCTATTGGTCGCGATATTCAGGGTCTACACGTATCTTTTGATCTTGATGTCATCGACCCAGACGTCGCTCCTGGAGTGAGCACTGACTCTCGTGGCGGTCTGACCTATCGCGAAAGTCACTTTGCACTAGAGCTATTAGCTGATACAAAAATAGTGCGCTCTATTGATATTGTTGAGTTGAATCCGACTCTCGATGTTCGCAATCGCACCGCACAATTGGCTGTAGACCTTGTTCAATCGGCCCTAGGTAAAAATATTTTATAGGCCGTGCGGTCGAGAAATATTCTTCAGTGCAAAACTATCAATAAAAAAGCCGCTATTTTAGCGGCTTTTTTATTGTGCATTTAAAGGCTGAGCGCGATGGTGCCAAACCGCTAATTTTAAAGATGGAAAACTGGCCAAATAACTTTGAGCCGATACCACTAAAACGGTAATTTACAGAAAAAGCTCGACAAATCAGGGGTATGTATGTGATACTATACTTACGTATGGCTTTGTTCAAAGAGGGCGTTTAGGTGATAGATACAGACAAGCCGTTGCCAGCGCGACAGCAAGATGTAATCAATTTGATTGTCAAATTAAGCGACGAGCACGGCTATCCGCCCACCTTGGCTGAGCTTGCTAGTGCTTTAGGTTTGAAGAACCGCATGACGGTTCATCAGCATGTGGCCGCCCTTAAGAAAAAAGGCTTGGTGCATTGGGAACCAGGTTTGAACCGCTCTTTGCGGGTTTTGGCTGAAGGTTTCAAGCATTGCCACAATCTTCCTGATAGTTTTAAAATTGGCGATGACATCGTAGATGGTGCCGCGGCTGCCAGTTCGAGTTTTAATTCAGGAGCGGAGGCTGCCGGTGCAGCTGTTAAAAATGTAGTCGATTTTGCTGGTCGCAAGTCAAAGGGTTCTGATTTCTCCTCGAATGGCCTTTCTCGTGGTATTCCAATGGCTGGAGCAATTGCAGCTGGTCGGCCTATTGATGCTCTAGAGTCTCGTGAGTTTCTTGAAATTGATAGCCAGTACGGTGAGGCTGGCTGTTTTGCCCTGCAAGTTAAAGGCGAATCAATGATAGAAGACGGTATCTATGATGGCGACTTTGTAATCGTCAAGCCAAATCCTTCGCCAAATAATGGTGAGGTTGTCGTTGCATTGCTAGAAGATGGCAGTGCTACTCTTAAGCGCTTCTATAAAGAGCGTGGTGGCTTCCGTCTGCAACCGGCTAACAGTGAGATGGAACCTATATTCGTATCAGGCAATCAAACTTTGACTATTCAAGGAACTGTGGTCGCCCTTTTCCGCAAAATGTAGCGACTAGTTTGCGTGTGTTCAAAAGCTATTGATTAAATAGCTGCTTCATTGGCTTTGGCATCGGCTGCGAAGTATCAACTTCGACAGTCTTTTCTTGTTCGTATTTAACTAGGCCTGGTTTGTCTTTGGCCAGCTTGCGAACGTGCTTGCACTGAGTGTAAACCACTCTAACTTTGGCCCCGTGACTGGCTTTTGATAGACGTGCTGCTATTTGGGCTGCTTCTAAAATAGTAGATTGCGGTGGCTCTTGCTTAGAAGACGGTATGCGAATCAAGACGTGAGCACCGCCCTGACCGAGAACGTGGAACCATAGATCGTTTGGTTGAGCCAAGCGGGAGAGCAGATAGTCGTTTTCCATGCGATTGCGGCCGACATATATAGTCCAGCCATCACTCGAATTGACTGAAAGTATTTTGCTGTCATTGCCTTTTTTAGGTTTGGCTTTAGGCTTTGCTATCTCGTGGGCTTTGCGACCGGTGAGATTTTCTTTCAGTTGGCGTAGCTCATAGAGATCTTTAGCTACTTCGATTCTCTGCAGCTGGCCTTCAAGCATTGTTCTGCGGGCAGATGCTTCACTGACAGACTGGCTGGCTGTGGTATGGCGGGCTCTCGATTTAGCATACTGACGGTAATACATCTGAGCATTTTGTGCCGCGCTCAAATTGGGATTGAGTTTGATTGTGATTTTGCCAGTATTCCCAAATAGATCTTCGGCTTCAAGTAACTCTTGACCGATTTTAATATCAGTCAAATTGGCGAGAATCAAATCACCAAGTTTCTTCTGGAAGTGGATATCGTTACCAGGTAGAACGTGCTGCTCAGCCATTTTTAGGCGGGCATCGATCTTGCTTAGCTCTTGGTTGAGATCGGTGCGAAGTCTCTCACGCAGTTGGTTACATTGTTCAGTCAATTCGCAAGAACGAAAATATTCTTCAATTAGATCGTTGACTGATGGTAATGATTTTGTCGGTGCCACCTGATCGTTTTTGCTGGTTGGATACCAGCCAAGAACTGAGTAGCGACTTAAATCAGTAAAGAGGAAAGGTCGATAATTGTCGTTGGCACGCAGCTGCTCTACCCGCTGCCAGAGCTTTGCTCCGGCGTTTTCAATTTGTCCGGCTTTTTCGATTTCGCTGACTAAGCCGGCTGCTAAAACGAGCTCCTCGCAAAGGTGACGACCGGCACCGGTGAAGGTGGCAATGATCCATTGCTCAATCGTGGTTGGTGCTACTGCTGTAGTTGTTACAGGCACTATATTTGGTGCGACATTCTGTGAGATGTTTTCTGTTGAAATCTCTGTCGAAGTCTCTATCGAAATCTGTTCTAAAGGCGAGGCAGTAGTGGCTGAATGCGGCTTGCAAGCTTGATTGAACAGGGCTAGAAAAGCTTCTTGCTCGACGGTGTAGAGGCTAGGGCGCTCTTGGGATGGTGGTCTCTCGTAGCGCAGACCTGCGGCAATTTCTCTTTGCCTGCTCATGTCTTTGGTGACATTGTGCGAGGCCGAGACGATTTTCGCACCTTCTTTTTCCCAAAAAATCAAATTGCTGTGACGGCCCATGATTTCAGCTGTGAGAATTTTGATTGAGGCCGTTCCTACTTCATCAATGCAAGAAAAAACCAAATCAATAATTCTTTCACCCAAGGGTTGCTCTGCTGCAATTAAGGTGGCGCCGGCTAAGTGCTTTCTAAGTAGAAGGCAAAAGTTTGGCACGGAACTTCCGCTGGCGTATTTCGAGACATAGCGGTCTGTGATTGGATCGACTCGGTCGCTTTTGGCATGCATTTGGTTGGTTTGTACTAAACACATGCGGCCGTGGACCGACTGAGCTGAGATAAACAAACTATTGACGCCCGATTTACCCCGTAGGGTGAGCAAGACTTCATCTCGACCGAGTTGAGAAACTCGGTCTACTTTTCTGTTAACGATGAGTGGGCGGGCTTCTGCCAGCACGGCTCGAATTGATAGCGCGTCAAATGGTTGCATGGTTACGATACTTAAGGTTTAATAGCTGACAATTTATCAAACTCGCGGGGGTTTTTTATGAACACCGGCGAACCGCTTACAAAACTTGGTCACAAAGCGGGCGGTCCCAATCATCGGCTCAAAATGGGCAATTTAATCGTTCTTACCGGGCCTTCAGGGGTCGGCAAGGGTACCCTTGTCGATTTGGTCATGGCCAGCGTGGTCAACCTTGTGCGCTCGGTCTCAGTGACCACTAGGGCGCCCAGACCAGGTGAAATAGAGGGAGAATCGTACTTCTTCCGCGACCGTGCCACCTTTGATGCCATGCTTGAACGCAATGAGTTTATGGAATGGGCCGAGTTCGCTGGCAATTGCTATGGCACTCCGAAGTCGTGGGTCAATGCTCAGTTGAGAGACGGGCACGACGTATTGCTCGAGCTTGAAGTTCAAGGTGCTCGTCAAATTCATGCCCAGAGCCCTTCTGCCGTTTTGATCTTCGTATCGCCGCCCAACTTTAAAGAACTAGAAGAGCGTCTGCGCTCACGTGGCACAGAAACTTCTGAGATTATTTTGGTTCGTTTGCAGAAGGCCAAGCAAGAATTACAAGAAAAAAATGTATTTCAATATGAAGTAGTGAACGACAAACTTGAGGATGCAGCCATTAATTTGGCTCATATCGTGTATGCTGAGAGGCTACGTATACGAACTCCCGAGGGGTGAATTCCCGCATGAGCACTACAAGAATCCTTGACCAGTTACTTAAAGAGAACGTCAACCGTTATGAGTTGGTGCTTCGAGTAGCTCAGAGAGCCAAGCAAATCAAGAACGAAACTCGTGAGCAGCATAAAACTGCCAACGCAGTTATCCAGGCCCTACAAATGGTTGCAGCTGAAGGCGATGGCACAATTTTGATTTCCCCTTCTGGCCAATACATGTATTAGCGCTGAATTATCAGGGTTTAATGAGCGTCTTTCTGATTCGTCAGGAGGGCGCTTAATTTTTGCTAGGAATGCTTGAAAACCTACCGGCCATGGGAGAATCCCCGTTGCCAAAGCGAAATAGCAGGACTAAACTCTTTTTGTTATCGACTTCTGTGAGCGTTAGCGACAAAGCAAATGGACTTCTGGGCAACACTGCTACTATTCGCATTTATGGCTGGCATCATGGGCTGGACCACGACTCCGTTCATTAACGCCATCCTATGGTACTGCGACTGGCAGGATGGCACGGACATCAACTGGGGCCTGGATACTGCTTTCTCCGTCGCCGTGCCCTTCGCTTGGATGTTTGCTATTTTCGAAATTATTATGCTCTACTGCCAGTAGAAAGCGCTGTTGGCCTTCATTGCCACCCACTACAAAGGCTAGCTCTGCCAATATGTCGGCTGCAGACTGCAAGTCGAGCACTTGGGTAAGCCGAGCACGATAGGGCGCAGCACCGATAATTCCCTTTGTATAGTTGATTACATGGCGGCGCGATTCGTTAACGCCGATGCGCTGACCTTTGTATCGCACAAGTCCGACACTGTGTAAGTAGGCACAGATGAGCTTTTCTACATCATCAGGGCCATCATCTAAGATGCCGTGATCGAGATATTTAGTGATGCGCGGAATGAGCCAGGGATTGCCCAAGCTGCCGCGAGCCACAGCTACGCCGTCGCAACCGGTTATCTCAAGCAGCCTCATAGCGTTTTCTGGGGTGAAAACGTCGCCATTACCAAATACGGGAATGCTCAGGGCCGCTTTCACCTTAGCAATAAAGTTCCAGTCGGCTTGGCCAGAGTAAAGCTGGGCGCGGGTGCGGCCGTGAACCGTTACCATCGACGCACCAGACTCTTCCACCATGCGCCCAAACTCTACGGCGTTGCGTGTGCTGTCGTCCCAGCCTAATCTGAATTTGACAGTGACAGGAATCTTGACGGCGCTTTTGACCGTGCTAATAATTTCGCGGGCCAGCTCGGGCTCTCTCATTAAGGCGCAGCCGTCTTTGCCTTTAGTGATTTTGGGAACTGGGCAACCCATATTGATATCAACAAAATCGGCCCCGCGCTTTTCTGCTAGCTGTGCGGCAAAGGCCATCACATCGGGCTCGTGGCCAAAGATTTGGATGCCTATCGGATGTTCGTTCTCAAGCAAGTCCATAATGCGAGATTCAGGCTTGGCCAGAAGGGCTCGCGAGCTCACCATTTCAGTCGACATCATGCATTCTGGATCGACTCGCCTGACAATGTCGCGAAAGACAACGTCGGTAACGCCTGCCATGGGCGGTACATAGACGCGACTATTTAAGGTGAAGGGGCCAATCTTGATTGACATGCCATTATTTCACTGAGCTACAAGTAGAGTTTACAAGATGATGACGCTACTATGTGATTTAAGGCACTAATATTACGTTCCAGATAATCTATCTGACACCTATTGAAACCTCTTGGTGAAAATTCTTGCTGAGACTTCCTGAGGCCTTATTATGCGTGGGAAAAATTTGAGATTATTTACTTCAACCTTTTTGCTTCCGAGTCTATTAGCTTGCTTGATCGGCACCGTCCACGCTCCTCTACTTGGTCGAGCTTGGGCTAGTCAACCACTAGCAGTGCTGCGCACTTCTGGGCGTTTGGTCAATCTTGAGGGCAAGGGCATAGCCGCTATTCCGGTCTATCTATGGGAGCAGAAGGGCGAACTCTCTTTAGCAACTAAGACTGCTCGCGATGGTTCATTCAATTTCGAACATCCACCTTGCAATCGGCTTACCTTAGAGATTTTGCCACCCCTCAAAACCAGCTATGCAAGTGCTTTAATGGACGATGTACCTGGTGACGAAAATCGTAAACTCATCGTTGAAATGCACTTAGGGCATTTGATTTCTGGACGAATTACCCATGACGGCAAAGGGCTAAAAGGCCTACTGGTGAGGGTTAGTCCGGCCGAAATTGATAAGCATGGTAGTCAAATTGACTACTCGAGCCTGGAGAGAGCTGAGAGAATCCACGGCAGTGGTACAACAACTACAGGGAAGGATGGCGGCTTTACCCTGATTCTCACTGCTGGTCACAAGCAGTTGACTGTAATCAATAATAAATATCCTAGGCTTGAAAAGAAAGTGGAGCATAGTTTGACCGTGCGTGAGAATCAGAACATTGGTGCCCTGCGTCTATGAAAATTGCCTATTTCGATTGTTCATTTGGTGCTGCCGGCGACATGTTGGTGGCTGCCTGCTTAGATGCCGGTGCTTCCTTGGCTGATTTAGAAGAGCAATTGGCAGGGCTGAACATGCCCGTCGATAGCTATAAGTTGGTCAAGCATGCCGTCAGTCGCTGTTTTATTCGCTCGACAAAATTTGACGTGCAACTTTTAAGTCAAGTTCATACTCACGATGACGGGCATTCACATTCACATGAACACGGTCATGAGCACGGGCATACGCACGAGCATGATCATGACCCTGAGCATTCCGCTGCGCATGAGCCAGAACGTTCACTCAGTGCCATCTTAGCCCTCATTGAGAAGTCGACACTAAATGTAGAAGTTAAAGGCCTAGCCTCAAAGATCTTTAATCGACTAGGCTTGGCTGAATCGCAAGTACATGGAGTTTCTCTCGATCAGATTCATTTTCATGAAGTCGGTGCCATTGATGCCATTGTTGATATTGTTGGATTTTCCATTGCTTATCATCAACTAGCAATTGAAAAGGCTTATGTTTCAGCCTTGCCACTTGGTGGTGGCACCGTGAAAACTATGCACGGTATCTATCCGGTGCCCGGTCCAGCGGTGTTGAATTTATTGAAAGAGGTAGGCGCCCCTACTCGCGCTTTCGACGTCAAATACGAGTGCTTAACGCCAACGGGTGCCGCTATCCTTGCTACTATCGCTCAAGGCTGGGGGCAGCATCCTGCTTTCTCTCGGGTTAGTAGTGTCGGCTACGGTGCTGGCAGCATCGATCCGCAAAATCACCCGAATGTGGTGCGCTTGATAGTTGGGGAGTCGAATGACAGTAGAGACTCTGTTCAGAGCCCATCAGACCTTAACAACTCTAAGGCCTTATCGTTTGCTTCGAACGAGGCTACTGGTGCTCTCTATCGCTCTGAAGTGATAGCCGTTCTAGAGACAAATTTAGATGATTGCTCACCGCAAATTTTGGCTCACGCTATGGAACGCTTAATAGAAGAAGGCGCTCTTGATGTTGCCATTGTGCCCCAAACAATGAAGAAAGGCCGAGCGGGTCATAAACTGTCTGTGGTGGCAAAGCAAGAAGATAGTTTTCGTCTGCAAGAGCTGATTTTGAGCGAAACTACTAGTCTTGGAGTGCGTGCCTATTTCTGTGAAAGAATTGTCTTAGAGCGCAATTTTCAAGAGATTACGCTGGGTGAAGGTCCACCAATAAGAATCAAAATTGGCAGAGACTTGAATGGCAAGATTGTCAACTTTCATCCAGAATATGATGATGTAGTGTTAAATGCTCGCAGTACAAAACGGTCGTTAAAAGAAGTATTAATGCAGAGTCTGACTCTTGCTGCAAACAAAGTAAGCGAGCCCCGTGACAATGAAAAATAGAATTATCAATAATAGAATTATGAATAAGAGAAATTATGAATAGAAGTAGAGTCTTGCTTACTGGCTGCTTAGTATCAGCAGTTCTACTTGGTGCAGCTTTTGAACAGTGTGGGCTGGCCCAGTCTAGCTCAGGCCTCAATGAGGCCCTGCATAAAGCGCGCGTCTTTCCACCTAGTAGCGGCGCTCGCGTGAGTTTGATTAATCGACAGGCCGTGGTAGAGGTTTTTCATAACTCAGGCGATGCCCTATCTCGCCGCAAAGCTGCTATCTATGCTGCTCGCGCTCTTGTAAATTATGCCGCCGGTCAGTTTAATACGGTCTCGGTCAAATTTCATGATCAAGGTGGCACCTCGAGCTATAGCGAAGTAATTGTCAATGCTCGCGATATCACTTCTCTTTCAGTTGGAACTATCAAGGTAGATGAGTTAGCCGCAACTGTTTCACAGGTTGATATTAATCAGGCTGACAGCAAGGCTGATATTTTCAATAAGTATCTTGGTGCGGCCGAAAAGCAAATCGATCAAGGCCACTTTTGGGAGGCTGAACAGATTGTCGATTCTGCTGCCCGAACCCACGGCAATCCGCCTGAAACCAACGGTCGCTTCACCAAAGACATGATCACTTTAGCAGAGGGTTTTGACACCTGGGGAGACCCAGAGCGAGCCGAGGCAGTTTTGCGCAAGATTGTTGACCATAGGGAAGCAACAAACAGTTTGAATGATGCAGACGCTGATCGCTCAGTGCAGCATTTAGTTGATCTTTTAATTGAAAGCAAACGCTATCCTGAAGCCGAGCAGTTGCTCACTAAATTGATAAACAATCCCTCTCTTTCTAAAACTAGCAACCCCCAAGCCTATGCTGCGAATCTTGAAAGACTCGCTCAGTGCCACATTGCCACAGCGCAGTATACGCAGGCTGAAGCTGAGTTGAATGAAGTTGTTTCATTGAAAGAAAGTAGCGGCGAAGGTGGCATTGCCCTGGCCAAAACTTTTGAGAATTTAGGTGATTTGTATCGTACTCAGGGAAAACGGGCTGATGCTCAAAGCTATTACAAACGCGCTCGCGCCATATTTGATCATGCCGTAGTCAGTCGTAAGATCAGTGAGAAGATTGACTATCAGACCTACCATGCCCATCTACGCCAGATTGACGATAAACTCAAACAGCTGTAAAGAAGTACTGCAGGTAAATTGTGACTAAGAAATATCAGTGGAATACCTTAACCGCCCTTGGTGGCACAATGATTGAGGTAAGAGATGGTTATGCTTTGGCAGAGTTGCCATTATCTCAGGAAGTGATGCAGCCCACCCAGGTGTTTCATGCCGGAGCTATCGTCGTTTTGGCTGACGAAGCGGCATCTGCTGCAGCTTATGGCGGCTCAATTGAAGAAGGTGAGCATGCCACGGGTAGTAAGAAGTTTCCCTATTCAGTGCAGCTTAGTGTCAATTTGCTGACCAACGATCCGATCGGGCCGATTCGGGCCGAATCAAAAGTTGTGCGACGTGGGCGTATGACTGTGGTTGATACTGAAGTGCGAAATCGTGACGGACAGCCGATGGCTCTCATGAGAAGTACCCATATGATGGTCGATGCCAGTAAGGTTGGACCGCATTTGAAGGGGTAGCAATATGCAGTATGGTCTTGTAACGGTGAGGCTGAATCAGTGATAATTGCTTTCAGTTTGAGTAGCTATGTTGATAACTTACGGAGCGTGAAATGGGTTCTTCTGAAAAAGCAGTGGCAGAGACGATCAAGAAACAAGCAAAAGTGATTGGCAAAGTGGCCATGACATATAAGTTTCAAGATTTGGCCCCGCTATTGGTAGCGATGAAGACCGTGCTCGAAAAGAGCAACAAGCCGCCCGGAGCTAATCCAAAAATCGACACAGATGAGTATGAATATCCATTTGAAAAAGTGAGCGCCTATTTGAGCGGCACCAAGTCGGCCAAAGTGGTTGCTAAAATTGAAGAAGCAGCTCCCGCTCACAGCTGCAATTGTGATCCGACTAAATGCCAATGCGCTACTTCAGATGAGGCACCCTGCCAGATAGAAGGGCTCTGCTGCCAATTCTGCGATGACAAACTGCCACTGGGTAGTACAGTTCATATTGGCGAAGGCACCGGTATGAAAATGTGCGCCGTGTGCGCCCGAATATTATGGGAAAAGGTACGACTGAAAGAGACAGTTGCCTATGCTGTTGTAAATCTGGTGGAAGATGCTAGTTCAGAAGCAGACGAACCATATTTTCAGTTTAAAGAGTCTATTAAGCTGGTTGAGGATGCTCAGCAAAGACTAGCCGACTTTAGAGCCGTTCAAAGAGCCAAGGTCGGGAAATAGGTAAGGTCTCGAAATAGCATGGCATTTACTAACTCTTAATTTCATATGAACATTAGTTCACTTGTCAAGCAGCGGGGTAAGATAGTCGCATCTCCTCCAGGCAACGGTGAACCTTAATAATCATGCACGCTGACGCCAATAGTGAACTGCCAGCCCCGATCATGGCAGAGCATTCTGAAATTGCAGCAGTAGGCGCTTCGATGGCAGTACCACCGAGCTCTGGTGCAATCATCTTTAGACGCTTTATTGCTTTGCTGATCGACTCCACAATTGTCGGAGCACTCTCTACACTTGTTGTGCTGATTCCAGGGCTTCCCAACGTTGATTGGAGCTCACCGTCTTTCTTCCCATGTATATTGCTCTTGACCAGCGTTTGAGCTTTTACGATTGGTTTTGTTGACTCTGCCTTTGCCTGTGGTTGGGTACTTAGTCTGGCGGGAGCATTTGGTGCATTTTTCAGCCTGAGTGCCTTAGTGGGCTGGCCTGCTTTTCTTTTCCCGTTGCTGATCAATCACTTGTATCACATAGTCTATGAGAGTTCTGCTCAGCAGGCCACGCCTGGCAAACGTGCCATGGGTTTAAGCGTATGTGGTGCTCTGGGTCAGAGGCTTCTGCCCCAACGTCTAATGTTCCGCCACGGCTTGAAGTTCTTTTCCTTTATATTGATTTGCGTACCGCTTGTGCATTTGCTGTTCAGTAAACGCGGTCAACTACTGCATGACGCTTGCGTTGGTTCGTTCATTCTGCCAAAAGAATATCCGCAGGTAGTCGCCCCTGAAGAAGGTCTGCTGCGACCGCATAAGGCGCAAGTTGCAACTGTCAAACATCGCATTGTTGCGTCGCTTTTTGACTCTGCTGTTTTTTGCGCCATCTTCCAGTTGATACTTGCGCCGATGGTGTTATTGGCTTCGCGCATGTTGGTTGGAATTGATTTTGGCAATTCGATTTTCGCCACTGCCTTTCTCTATGTGCTTCTGCCGTTTATCGCTTCTATTGCTGCTGTGCTTCTCTTTGCTGCTACTGAGGCTAGTGCACTACAGGCGACACCAGGCAAAATCATTGCTGGTCTAAGAGTGACTGGTCCTAACGGTCGACGCATAACTTTTAGTCAGGCTCTTGGTAAGCAATTCAATCAAGGCCTGGTCTACTTGAGCCTGTATCCGATTATTTTTTTTGCCTGGGCAATTAGTGCTGTGTTCGCTGCAGCTGAAAGTCCGGTTGCAATCATCGCTGTCTGCACATATTTTTTTGCCTACGGTATGATACTTTGTTTTACTTTTAAAACTGGACAAACTCTTCTCGATCGTATCTGTGAGCGCTATGTTCTTCTTGATACTTCTGCTTTGTCTTATGCATTTGAGACGCCTAGTGATACTGCCCGATTAACCGAAAAATGGAGGCTTGAGAGCTAGCTGTGAACAAGAAGAGAACAATTACCTTAGTTGCTGCAGTGGTTACCATTGCGCTTGGAAGTGCAATCGGGGAAAGCGTTTCGACCGATCCGTATTTTGTAGCGGTGGCAGGAAGTTTTATCAATCAACTTCTTGGCGAAGACACTGAAGGTCAGCAGGTCATTCCCCTTCAAACTCAGCACCTTCGGCATTATGGTTTCATCAACTCTAGTGGAATGTGCGTTATTCCACCTGCATTTGAAAAGACGAGTAGTTTTAGCGAAGGGCTTTGCGCTGTGCAGGTTAAGAAAAAATGGGGCTTCGTCAACAAGCGTGGCGAAATGGTTGTGCCGCCCAGGTTCAGTAAGGTCAAAGATTTTAGTGAAGGCCTCGCTGCCGTCAAGGAAGGCGTTGTATGGGGATATATCGATAGAGTCGGTAATTATTTAGTGAAGCCGACTCGGTGGCGTGAAGTAACTTCCTTTAAAAATGGCATTGCAATTATCAATGATGGCCTGAAGAAAGGAATTATTTACCGCTCTGGTGAGTACATCTGTCGCGATTTAGATTCGGTCGATCCGCTTTCTGATGGTTACTATTGCATTAAGAGAGGTGATCGCTATGGTTTCATTCGCCAAGATGGCAGGTCTTTTGTTGAACCAAAATTCGAGGATGCCGCTGATTTCTCCGAAGGTTTAGCAGGTGTTTCTCAAGGCAAAAAGTGGGGCTATATTGATACTTCCTATAAGATGGTCATTGCGCCTCAGTTTGCATCGGTTGGTGGTTTCCACAAGGGCTTAGCGGTTGCTAGTGAAGGCGGTAAGTATGGAATTATCGATAGGTCAGGTGCTTTCCGATTGAAGCCAATCTACCGGTATCTTTCTGCAATTCCGCCGATTGATACTTCTGTGATAAGCAACAAGGGCACTTCTTCTTCTTCTTCTTTACGCAACACTAATTCTGCTACTGAAAATTCCGCTTCATCTACAAATTCGCAATCCACTGATTCTGGCGTGAAGTCCCTACCAGTGGCTTATTCTCCCGGTATGGGAGTGACTACAATCTTGGTTGATGGTGTGGCCTATTCTTCTTCTGCCTCTAGAACTGGTGCCTCCAAGGCAGGCAAATCTAACAAGACTGCAAGCACAGCGGCGCCAACTTTACACTCAGTTATACCGTCTGATGGAGCTGAACTTACTCCCATAGTTGTTAATCAATTTTGGGGCTACGCTGACGCCAATGGTATCATGGCTATTCCTGCTCAGTATGCTGATGTGCGGCTCTTTTCGGAGGGGCTAGCTGCTGTTTCTATGTTTGATCAACCTGCTCTGGTGGCGAAATGTACTAAAGCCAGAGAAGCAGAAGCAAAAATGCGTGGCGAAGAAGCTGAAGAGAAAGAATTAGAGGGTGAGTAAGAGTCTCGGGAATAAAAACTGCGCTATTTACGTTTGGATGGTTACTATGACTGTATAGCCTTCGCGACAAAAAGGATTTTCAATGCAGAAGCTTAAAGTTGATCGGGTGCGAGTTTCGTTCAAGAGTATTACAGGGCAACACTTCCTACGTTTTATAACTGTTTTAGCAAATGTGAGTCTAATCATGATATTTAGTCAAAATTCTGGTTTGGCGACTGGCCAAGGCGAGGCGGCCGGTGTAGCTGTTTTTTCAGCTGGTTGATTCTGGGGAATAGAGGATGAGCTTGCAAAGCTACCCGGAGTAACTGCGACAGAAGTCGGATACATCGGCGGAAGCACCAACAATCCTACATACGAGCAGGTCTGCTCGGGTAAAACTGGTCACACTGAAGCGGTCAAGGTAGTTTTTGACCCTAAAGTAACTACATACAATCAACTGATTAAGCAGTTCGTCAAGGCGCACAATCCATTCTTTGGCATTTCGTTTGCTTCAGCAAATGCCTCTCCTGGACAATACGGCACCGCAATTTTTTGCTTGTCTGCTGCGCAGCAGGATGAGGCAAAGAAAGCCGTGAGTGAGATTGCTACTGCTTCTAAAGGTAAAGTTGGCATTCCGATTGTCATGGCCAAAGTATTTTGGCGGGCTGAGGAGTATCACCAGCAGTATTACAAGAAGAAAGGCGGAGGTGCGTGTCGGCTGTTTTGAGAATCTTTGAAATGGACCGATATCGAGATGGTTCCGGAGTTGATGAAATGGACCAATATCGAGATGGTTCCGGAGTTGATGAAATGGACCGATATCGAGATGGTTCCGGAGTTGATGAAATGGACCGATATCGAGATGGTTCCGGAGTTGTTGAATTGGACCGATATCGAGATGGTTCCGGAGTTGTTGAATTGGACCGATATTGAGATGGTTCCGGAGTAGTTGAAATGGACCGATATCGAGATGGTTCCGGAGTAGTTGAATTAAACCGATATCGCTCTAATCCAAACTCACCTCCTCCCATTGATTTTGATTGAACTAAATGCCTCGAAATGACGTTTCTAATACTAGGGACGGAAAAACGCGGAGGTTCCATGACAAAGCAATTGGATAATGATGACTTGTTTATTGAGGCCTGGAGTCAATTTAGTGAGCAGATAACTTCTGATGATGATGCTGCCGATGCCATTTTTCAATCAATGCTTCACGATAATGAGATTGATTGCGGTTGTTCACGGCCACAAATTCTTCGTGATCCGGGCGCCCGCTCATTCCTTTGTGTTAGCTGCAAGCGCGAGGTCTGGTTCACTGCTGGTAGCCTTTTTGCTGGTGTGAGTCGCCTTAGAGCATGGATGGCAGCGATTTGGTTCAAGGAGTGGGGTGTTGCGGTAAGTTCTCTAAAGCTGTCTCGATTGCTCGGAATTGCCCAGAGCACGGCGCTCAATATAAATAAGAAAGTCGCAATTGCCATTGTAAATCAGATGGATGAGGGTGCGATCGAAGTTGATTCTCGCCGCTTTAGCGATGCCATTATCAAACGCAGTCGCCAAACCCCAGCTGACGAGCATCCCCGCGCAGAGTTGTCAGAAAAGCCAGAAGCTGCCAATCACGCTGACGACGGTATGACCTTAATAGGTGGGAATAATTGCTCCAGTATTCTCCTAACTGCTTCTTCTCGCCAGCTGGCTATCTCCATGGCTGTTGCTGGCGCAATTGCTTTCATCCGCAAATATTTTCATGGGGTCAGCCACAAGTATCTGCAAGTTTATATAGGGGCGTTTTGGTGTCACTCAGATAGGCGAACATGGAGCCAGGGTACTTTACTGAAAGCCTGCCTTAAACATCCACCAATTAGCTATTTAGACCTGCTTCACTACAACGTACCTGCAGTACGAATGATGCTGACTTAGCCTTGGCCAAATCAGCATCGATTCAATATTCGCAATCCCTATGCGCTATGAGACTGTCACTAAATTACTCTCTTTGGCGAAAACGAGTTCTTCGTTCTCGTTGTCTACATCGATTAAGATTGTGTCCCCATCAGCATAGTTGCCTTTGAGCATTTCTAGCGAAAGGGGGTTTTCGATTTCTTTTTGAATCAATCGTTTCAGCGGACGAGCGCCATAAATCGGATCGTAACCAGTGGTAGCCAGCCAGTCTTTGGCAGCTTCTGTGGCTTTGAGCACGATTTTTCGATCGGCTAATCTCTTGTTGAGAATGTGTAGTTGAATATCGACGATCTTTGCTAGCTCTGCTGCAGTTAGTGCGTGGAAGACAACTGTTTCGTCTATTCTGTTTAGAAATTCAGGTCTGAAATGCGCTCTCAGTGATTGCATAACTTGATCTTTCATTTCATCGTAGAAGTGCTCATCGCCGTCAACTGCTGCCTTGAGCTGATAGTCAAGAATATGCTGCGAACCGATGTTCGAAGTCATAACTAGCACAGTATTTTTGAAGTTGACTGTGCGTCCTTTTGAATCAGTTAAGTGACCTTCGTCCAAAACTTGCAAGAGAACGTTGAAGACATCCGCATGAGCTTTTTCAACCTCATCGAAGAGAACGCAGCAATATGAGCGTCTACGCACTGCCTCTGTCAGTTGGCCACCTTCGTCATGGCCTATGTATCCTGGGGGCGCACCAATCAAGCGTGCGACTGTGTGCTTCTCTTGATACTCTGACATGTCGATGCGCACGATAGCGCTTTCGTCGTCAAAGAGAAACTCAGCCAATGCTTTAGCTAGTTCGGTTTTTCCTACACCTGTCGGCCCAAGGAAGAGGAAGCTGCCAATTGGTCGGTTGGGATCTTTCATTCCGGTGCGAGCACGTCTCACCGCATTTGATACCACTTCAATGGCTTCGTCTTGACCAATTACTCTTTGGTGTAGATGATTTTCTAACGTCAGTAGTTTTTCAACTTCCCCTTGTAACAGCTTGGTGACTGGAATACCCGTCCATTTGGCAACAATTTCGGCAATGTCTTCCTCGTCTATCTCTTCTTTGAGCAGTCGTGGTCCAGTATTACTAGTCAATTTAGCTTCCATTTCGCGCAGTTGCTTTTCTAGCTCAATGAGCGTGCCAAATTTGAGTTCTGCCGCTTTTTGTAGGTCGGTGGCCCGTTCTGCCTGTTCGATCTGAGTGCGAGTGCTTTCGATTTCGCCTTTGATAGTACCTATTTTGGTTAGGCCATCTTTCTCCGATTGCCATTGCGCCCGCAAGCCATCGCCTTTTTCATGGAGATTTGCCAGGTCTTTTTCAATCCGTTCAAGACGCTCTAGTGATGCGGCGTCTTTCTCTTTTTTAAGAGCTTCTCGTTCAATTTCTAGCTGCATTCCTCGACGTTCAAGCTCATCGAGTTCAGTTGGCATTGAGTCAATTTCTATGCGCATGCGCGCTGCAGCTTCATCAACCAAGTCGATTGCTTTGTCTGGCAAACTGCGGTCTGTGATGTAGCGGTCGGAAAGAACAGCAGCACTGATCAGTGAACTATCCTTGATGCGCACGCCGTGGTGCACTTCGTATCGCTCTTTTAAGCCACGAAGGATGGAAATAGTTTCTTCAACAGATGGTTGATCAACAAATACTTGTTGAAACCGTCTCTCTAGGGCTGGATCCTTTTCGACATACTTTCTGTACTCATCTAAGGTAGTGGCCCCGATACAGTGCAATTCGCCGCGAGCCAATGGTGGCTTGAGCAAGTTGCCGGCGTCCATGGCGCCGTCGCCGCCTCCACCAGCCCCTACTACGGTGTGCAACTCGTCGATGAAGAGAATAACTTCGCCTTCCGAATCAATAACTTCTTTAAGCACGGCTTTTAGCCTTTCTTCAAATTCACCGCGATACTTGGCGCCTGCAATCAAGGAACCCATATCTAAAGCGATGAGTTTCTTATCCTTCAAGCCTTCAGGCACGTCACCTTTGGTGATGCGGATGGCCAAGCCTTCTGCAATGGCGGTTTTGCCGACCCCAGGTTCACCAACTAAGACTGGATTGTTCTTCGTACGGCGGCTCAGCACTTGCATGACACGACGAATTTCATCATCGCGACCAATTACCGGGTCGAGTTTGCCTCTCGCTGCCATTTCGGTCAAGTCTTTGCCATAGCGCTCCAGCGCTTGATAGGTGCCTTCTGGATCTTGGCTAGTTACTTTTTGTTTGCCGCGGATTTCTGTTAATACTTTGAGAATGCGATCTCTTGTCACACCGCTGCGTTTTAAGATTGTGCCTGCTTGACCTTTGCTCTCGTCTGTAAGGGCTATCATCAGGTGCTCGATGCTGATGAATTGATCTTTCAAGCGCGCAGCTTCTTTTTCGGCAACCTCTAGTAACTGCATTACCTTTGTTGAAACATGAATCTCATCTTTTGTCGTGCTGACCGAAGATGCCTTGGGCTGATTGTCCAGATATCGTTCTGTTTCAGCAATAATCTCAGCCGGTTTCGCATCAAGTTTTTCAGCAATTTTCCCGGCCAGTCCGTCCTTTTGCTCCATTAATGAGAGTAAAACGTGCTCTGGAGTGACTTGACCGTGGCCGTAGCGCGCCAGCAATGTGCGGCATCCGGTAACGGCTTCTTGGGCCTTGTTTGTAAATCTATCTAGATTCATATATTGCTTAACCCTTCTTAGTTGCTTGCTTGATAGCTTAGTTGCAAAGTGGATAGGCCAAGCGCTTGCGCGTGGTCTCTAATACGCATTATGGACAGCCTGCTTATAGCTTGCTAATAAATCCACAATTTCTTTATGACTGTTCTGCGCTTGCCCAGTTAAACGACAATTTGCTTTGTAATATATGATTGAGGCGTTGGAACAGAAGAAGGTTTGATGCAGGAGTTTGAGGAAGATTATTACGCCATTCTCGGAGTAGAAGAGACGGCTAGCCAGGAAGAGATTCGCAAAGCCTACTTGGCGCTTGCGAAGCGGCTGCATCCTGACCGTTTTCCTAATGACCCAGACCAGCGCGCAATTGCCCAGACTGAGTTTGCCAAAGTAACTCATGCCCATGACGTGGTCGGAGATGGTGAGCGCCGCATCGAGTATGACGCCTTGCGCCAGTTGGCCAAACGCCGTTCTGAAGTCGTCTCTACGGGCTCTTTTGTCGTTAGCTCTGTGATTCCGGACGACGTTAGATTGCACAATAATGACAGTCAGCAGACCCAGCAACTCAATGCTACGCCCGGCGACGACAGTATTAATGTGAAGTGGGCTAACAAGCATCTGGGCCGCGCTGATGAATTGCTTAAGAAAAAGCGCTATCAGGAAGCTGAAACAGCTATGAAAGAGGCAATACGCTTGGTTCCGCTTGAGCCTAAGTATCACAATCGCTTAGCTGAAGTATATTTAGCTCGGGGCTGGAAAACCTTAGCAATGACTGAAGTTCAGACCGCTTTGAGGCTTAATTCAAGTGATCCAGAAGCTCGTTCGCTTGAAGTACGCCTTAAAGCTTTAATGAAAGATCAAGCAAGCGCACAGGTTAAAGCGGATAATAAGAAAAAAGGACTCTTCCAGCAGATCAAAGAGATTCTCAATAAGAAGATTTAGAGTGTTGTTCGAAACATCAGAAAAAAGTCGTAATAAGAACGCCATGGGTAAGTCGAGAGATTTATTCTGTGTTTCGCTATCTTTGGCTATCTGTGCCCAGTCGTGCTTGCCACTAGCTGCCCTGGCCAGTCCCTTTAGTTCATTCTTTTCTCTTGGCACTGCCTTCGGTGCTGCCGCCGCCGGCGATGCCTCAACGTTAATTAAACCTTCAGCGATAGACAGTGATTTAAACCAGCCTTTAACTATCGACGAACCTCCACAGGCAGTTGAAACGGCCAAGTCAACTGCTCGCTCACAAGCCGGTGCGGATGCCAGTTCACAAGCAAATTCACAAGACTCTGTTGAAGGTAGTTCAGCAACTAACCTAGAAACTTCAAATACCGGCGCTGGTGGCAGTACAGTTGAGTCTGGCGCGGCTGCTGCAGGAAGTGCGACAAATTCAGATGATGGCTCCGAAAGTAATCAAACTGTTGCTATTTCCCAGCAGTCAAAGCAACGTTTTAACCTTCCAGCCAATGGCCTACTGAAGTCTGGTGACATTCTTAGAGGTGGAGTAGTTGAAGACTCTGCTAAGTCACCGATTATCCAAGGTGTGGTTGAAGCATTGCCTATTGGCACCAAGGTTTCGATGATTTCGCAGGTCTATCTCAATTCAGAGCTGTCCCAAACTGGTGACGCCGTGAGCTTCCGTATTGCTCAAGACATCAAAGATGGCAAAGGCAACCGCGTTGTTGTGCCCGGAAATTGGTTTGCTCAGGGCTTTGTGACCCAGGCTACCAAGCCCGGTCGCAACGGCGTTCCTGGCCGTGTTGATGTAAGAATAACCAAGATAGTCAGCCCTGACGGCAACTACGAATTGCCTTTCGAGTGCAAAATTTCTAGTGCCGACAACAAAATTGCCTCTGTTAGCAAACTTGTATACAGAGATGCAAAGTTTGCCACCATTGGAGCGGTAGCCGGTGCTGCTCTTTCTGTGCAATCTACTGGAATCGGTGTTGCGGTCAGTACCCACGGTATTTCAGTTGGTATTGGTGCTGCAGCTGGAGCAACCTTTGGCATCATGTGCGCAGCCTGGCGCAAGGGCGATATTGCAGCTATCTCTCCAAACGACGAACTTAAGCTCGTTACTTCAGAACCAATAGCCATGCCTGGTTTTAACCCAGTCAATTTACCATCAGCTGCACCGAAAAAGGTTCTTGAAGGCCTACGCGTATCAGTCAATCAGCATCGCTTTGAGAAAGATGATTTCACCGGTGATAAGTCAGCGCGCCTTCTCTACGTCACCTTCTCAGTCGTCAACAATAGTAACCATGTCATAGATAAGAACATGCTTCGGGTGATTTCTGCCAAGGGAGTGCAATATCACCTCGATTTGAGAAGCTTGCGCCATGCCTTCAGTGTGCCTGCTAAAGCCGAAAAGACCGACACCTTGTGCTTCAACGTCGATTTGCCGAAGAACAAATACTATCTCGTCTTATTAGATAAGAAGGGTGATGAGTTTAAGCGGGTGCCGATAAATTGATCGTCTCTGTTAAGAGCTAGCTCATTAACAACCGCCCTGTTTAGTCCTCAAATAGCTGTTTTTTTCAGAAATTCGATAATTTTTGCGGTTTACCCCACTGACTTTATTTGCTTAATTACTAAATGCAGCTAATATAACTAAGTCGATCAAACATGATCTGAACTGAATGTCTAACTCGTATATCTATTGAGTACCCATTAGCTTTCTGTATCAAGGATCAGCCGAATCGATTTAATACCAGCTCCGGCGACACTTAGTTGTTTGTTGGCTCGGAGTCAGAGGTAAGGAGGGGGATGATGAAGGCTCGAATCGCAGAGATGC
This sequence comes from Candidatus Obscuribacterales bacterium, assembly GCA_038231015.1. GTDB lineage: Bacteria > Cyanobacteriota > Vampirovibrionia > Obscuribacterales > Obscuribacteraceae. The sequence goes on along the minus strand of JBBRMD010000012.1, from coordinate 31,804 downwards.
TACAAACTTTCCACGGACAGGCGACCCATCGCCAGACCGATGCCGCTGGTGTGGCTGTAGGAACTGCCGGCGCAGGCTCTGGTCAAGTACGCAGAATACAGGGTCAGACCCTACAGACAGAAAAGCTCCTCAGAGAGAAAGACCGCGAGATCGACCGTTTGCGCCATCAGCTAGCAAATGCTGAAGCGCGCTTTCAAGAATTGATGGGTCAAGACGTTCTCACTGGTCTGCCTAATCGCCATATTTTCAAAGAGCATCTCACTCATTCGCTTAAACGGGCACTGAGATTGGGATATTCGCTATCTCTAATGCTTATCGATATTGACCATTTGCGCGATATCAATCTTAAGTATGGTCATGAAGTTGGTGATTTGGTCTTGGTTGAAGTGGCTAAGATTCTCAAAAGTTCTGTTCGTGAAATCGACATGCCTGCCCGTTGGGGCGGTGAAGAGCTGGTTACCGTTTTACATGAGACCGATGCTGATGGTGCTTCTGTAGTAGCTGAACGTGTGCGTCGTCGCATTTCGATGCTAGAAGTGAAAGAGCCGAAGACAGGTAAGCCTATTAAGATTACGGCATCACTGGCAGTGGCTAGTTATCCGCAGCATTCAAATGATCCTCAAGGTTTGCTTGAGGCTGCATCTGAAGCGCTCATCCAAGCTAAAGAAGATGGTTGCAATCGCGTTTTGATCGCTAACAAGTAATAAAATTACATTGATTAGACTAATGGTGGTGGACGATCACGCAGAAATCCGTGGTGAGATTGTTAAACAACTTTCTCAGGGAGATTTGCTCAAGGTTGTAGCTGAGGCAGATACCTCGCATGATGCCTGGAAAGTGGCATCACAAATACTTCCTGATATTGTCTTGCTCGATTTGCATTTACCTGGTCTTTATTCGACCGTTGATTTATTGAAGCGCTTTAGTCAATTGAAGCGCACCAAAGTAGTGATCTACGCTAGTCAGGGCAAAGCGGCTGAAGTGCAAGATTTGCTCGAAGCTGGTGCTTCAGGTTATGTGCTCAAAGATGACGCACCGGCTTTGATTAAGATGGCACTACTGATGGTGTCAAAAGGTTCAAAGGCTGTTATTTCGCCTAGTTTGCCTCGGCATTTAACCAGGCTCACGGCGCAAGAACGATCTGTGCTGCGTTATATGACTATGCGAGGCAAGTTGCTTAAGGCAGCAGAACGTATGGGGATTTCTGAACAAGAGTTGACCGATTTGGTTGATCATCTAGTTGAGAAGTTAGAGCTTGAATCGTCTGACAAATTATTACGCTGGGCCAAGAAGCACGGCTTTTAAGTTTAAATTCTGGCCTGCTGTTCGAGATGCCGAGCCTTCCGGCTATATGCAAGGCTCTCAGGCTTCAGGTGGTTCTCAGGCTACATGCTAGCTTCTTGGGCTACATGCCAGATTCTTAGGCTACATGCCAGGTTTTAGATCCTGGTGAACAACTATGAGGCCAATCCAGGCTGCGCCAAGAACAATGGCCACTAGCTCTAATGGGCTGAATGCTTGTCTAGCTAAACGCTTGTTGTCTTCTACTAGCTTCCAGTGGCGATTGAGCCATACTTGCACAGCTGCTAGCGAAATGGAACTGCTCAAATAGAGAAGATGCAATGGCTCGGGAAGCCATTTGAGCAAGTTTACAGAGAGTAGGGTCAGAGCACCAAAGAGTAAAGCGACAACAAAACCGCTAAATTGGCTGTTCTTGCGCACAAAGCTTTCGCGATCTGGCACCAGTTGAGCGCTCATGTGGCCAAAGCCGAGAAGCACTAAGAGATTAACTATAGGAATGGCAAAAAGAGCAGTCGTAAGAATTGGCCGAGCTTGAGAAAACTTTAGATATGTGTCCAGGGTTCCGGCGCGTCCCAGCCTTATATGGGCGTCTTCTAACTCTTGAGCCGTCATTATATTAGAGTCGGGCTCTGGGGCTTCAGCTGGGCTTTCTAGATGCCGCAGATGAGCTTCAGAGCTAACTCCATTGATACTGTCTTGTAATTGCTTTGCGCCTTGGCTGAGGTTGTTCAAATTACGGTAGAGCCAAAACATGTTGTAAGCGCCCAGGGTGAAGAATGACAAAACCACCACATGCCAGGCTGGTTGCTGTTGACTGCCGAGGAGAATTTGCTCTTCAGCTAAAGCGATATCGCTTTGATTTTTGACCGGCTCCGATTTTGAACTTTTCACTCGCTGTATGTCTTTTCGCTATGGTTAACAGGTTAAATATGGGCGCTGGCTAGCTGCCAAGCCCTTAGCATCTGATTCTTGCACAAAAGAACGAGAGAATTTCGTCTAATCACTCGATCTTTACTGCTATTTTTTCGCTAATCTAATTACTGTGTAAGATCGAACGCAAGAAAATCGATTTCACACCTTATCGAGCGATTATTGAGCTGTTTAAGGTTGTGTATTAAGGGTTATGTATTCCAGCTTGCGTTTTCAAGGAGAAGTTGGCTATGGTCAATTCTGTGATTCTAGTAGGCAGAGCTGGGCGCGACCCAGAAATGCGCTATTTTGAATCGGGACGGGTTAAAACCACATTCAGTTTGGCTGTTAATCGCCCTACCAAAGAAAAAGAAACCGATTGGTTCGATATCGAAATCTGGGGCCGTCAGGCAGAGATTGCCGGTGAGTATGTTCGTAAGGGCAGCTTGATTGGTATCGAGGGTCGTCTAGACTTTAACAAGTGGACAGACGATGGCGGAAACAAGAACGTTAAGCCTATAGTTCACGCTAATGGCCTAAGGCTTCTTGGCAGCAAACGCGATAACGCTGGTGATGGTAATTTCTCCCAAGATTTCGCTTAACTGAGAGATTGATTTGAAAACTGGTTTGGTTACAGCGCAGCCAATTGACTACGCCGTCATCTTGATTTATTTCATATTTGTACTGGGCGTTGGTTTTAAGCTCAAGAAGAATATGAAGAGTAGCGATGACTTTCTCTTGGCTGGTCATCGCATACCTAGTTGGGTAACCGGATTAGCTTTTCTCTCTGCCAATTTAGGTGCTATCGAAGTAATGGGCATGGCTGCAAATGCCGCCCAATACGGCATCATGACCTGCCATTTCTATTGGTTGGGAGCAATCCCGGCCATGGTTTTCTTGGCTGTGTTCATGATGCCGTTTTACTATAAATCGCAAATTCGCAGTGTGCCTGAGTATTTGCGCAAACGTTTTAACGAACCCACCCGCGCTCTCAATGCCATTTCCTTTGCCGTGATGACTGTGCTCATGTCTGGCATAAATCTGTACGCCATGGCTATAGTCTTCAAACTGCTCTTGGGCTGGGATATGAATGCCTCTATTGCTGTGGCAGCGTTGGTGGTATTGGCCTACACCATCACTGGTGGCTTAACCTCATCTATTTACAATGAAGTTTTGCAGTTCTTCTTGATTGTCTTTGGCCTCTTACCAGTCTCTATTCTCGGTCTTCTGCGCTTCGGAAGCTGGGAAAACATATGCAATCGCTTTGAAAATCCAGGATTTGCCCACCTCTGGAAACAGATGGGTAGCGTGCAAAATCCGATGGGCGTCGATATGATCGGACTAATTGGTGGCCTTGGCTTTGTCTTGTCCTTCGGCTATTGGTGCACAGACTTTCTCGTTATTCAAAGAGCGTTGGCCGCTGAAGATCTCAAAGCTGCTCGCATGACCCCGATTATTGCTGCTTTTCCTAAAATTCTATTTCCAATACTGACAGTCTTTCCGGGCTTGCTCGCCGTCATTCTAATTCCTGGATTAGGCACTAACAATGATGGTCTTTCTTACAATATGGCCATTCCATATTTGCTTTCAGTAATGTATCCAAATGGCTTGTTTGGCCTGGGTATAACGGCTCTCTTAGCTAGCTTTATGTCGGGCATGGCCGGTAACGTCACGGCCTTCAATACTGTCTGGACTTACGATATTTACCAGAGCTATATTGCTAAAAACAAGTCAGATGCTCACTATCTTTATGTGGGTAAATTAGCCACTGCTATTGGTATCATCATTAGCGTGGGCACTTGCTATTTGTGCATGAACTTCAAGTCGATCATGGACTACATGCAATTGATTTTCACATTTTTCAACGCTCCGCTATTTGCCACTTTCCTTTTAGGTATGTTCTTCCCTCGCACCTCTCCTTGGGGTGCGTTCTATGGCCTCTTGGCGGGCACCATGGCTGCCGTTGTTCACTATGTGCTGACATTGCAGCACAAGCTCAATTATCAGAGCGATATGGCCGGAAATTTTCATCGCTCAGTAGTGGCTTGGACTGTCTGTCTTGTCGTCACAGTCACTATTTCTTACTTGACCAAGCCCAAAGCAAGAGAAGAGCTGCGTGGCCTCGTTTGGGGTATCAATGTGAAAGGTGAAGCGGCAGCCGCTAAGTCTTCGATATTTACTAGTCCTGGCTTCTGTGGCGTAGTTTTGCTGGCCCTGACTGCTTATCTCAACTATTTATTCTTCTAAATTCTAATTCTGAGGGTGCCCAATGCTTGATGTAAGACTTCCAATAGGTTGGCTGTTCCTGGTTCTCGGCGTGATGTTAGCCGTTTACGGATATGCTTATCCACCTAGCGAGAGCATGCTTATTGGGCAGGTCTCATTGCCTCTAAACCTTGATGTGCCATGGGGAATATTGATGGCGCTATTCGGTGTCGCCATGATTTCTCTAGCGCAAATGGATAAGCTCAAGGCTATGGAAAGTGAGCTAAAAGCAAGTCAGGCTTCTGCTGCAGTTGAGTAGTTGCCAATGAGATTTATTTGGCGTTCAGGCAGGCAACAAAGACTTTGCCAGAGCTGACTTCGTACTTGAGCAACATGTACCATGGCGCAAAACCGGCTGGCGGAACCTTTACTGGCGAGACTTTGGCTAAGGCCTTGGTAATAGCCTTCACAACTTGACCATTTTCATCATCATCAGCAAGTGGTGTCGAAGTTAACGTGCCAACTTGCTTTTCGCTTGTAACGTTAGTGATTTGCCCATTGTTTTTGACAACAAAGCTGATCAAGTAAGAATACTTACGATTAGTAGTTTCAACCAGTTGAGCCGATCCTGGTACGTACAAATTGCCTTGAATAGATTGGCTTAACTCTTTGATGTACGAGTCTAGGCGGCTTAGCTGCTCAGTGGAGGCGAGCACCCGGTTCTGTTGAAATTTCGATTGGCTGGCCGGTGATGGCCGATCTGGGCTTAACCAGACATATTGAGGTTCGCTGCTGACAGCTTGCGAAAAAGCCTTGGCAGCACTTTCGTCGTAAACCCCAGTACTTACTGTGCCATCAGCTTTTCTTCTTCTCTTGCGATGACCAGTCGTGCCATCTGTGCTAGCGCTGGCGCTTGCTTCAGCCGCCGACGGGTCGCCGCCGGATGCAGCAGCAGCGGCGGCAGAGCCTTGGTTCGGAGCAATATCAGGCGGGAGGGTGCTGGCAGAAGGCTTGCGGCCGACGGGTTTCACTTGATAATCAGGAGCTGTCCAGAGCACAGAGCCGCTTGGGGCCGTGTCGCTAGCAGGAGCAGTGGAACTGTTGGCTGTGCTCCCTGCTGAGCTGCTGGAGTCGCTACTAGAAGAGCTTTGAGCTGAACTAGAGGCCGATGACGAGCTATTTGAAGCACTATTTGAAGAACCTTGCGAGTCGCTTTGAGCTGAAGCTGGCATGCTCAAGCTCAGCGAGAGTGCAGTGACGACGAGGGCTGCCGAGGCAGATGAGCGTCTGATAAATCTGTTATTCATATGCAACTGGTCCTACGTCCTCTAATTTATTGATTTTTCAACAGTTCTAACTATACCCAGGAAATGGTTTCTGACATCCACCGTTTTTGGGTGAATCGGTTTGCCGACGTCAATAAGATTGCTGAGACTGAGATCGCAGGCAATTAACATAGCTTTGTCGAGATTAACTTTCTTGCTAGGTTCGGCAAGAACATCACTGTACAAGGCTTTCCAAATCGGCTCAGTAAAGTCTTTGGGACGGCTTTCTTCTAAGCAATCGGCCAAAAAGACTACTTTGGACACTTCGGACATGGGCACATTGCCCAATGTGTGTTCGCTGATAGCTGCTAAAACTTCTTTATTGCTTATTTTTAGCTCGTGTTTAATTGTCAGCGCTGCCACTGGGCCATGCAATAGGTGCCCGTTGATTCTGTCGGTGGCTGAGAGTTCGAGACCACCAGCTAGGGCTCGTTCTATCAATTCTTTTTCTTTTATTTCTTTGCAGCAATCGTGTAAATAGCAGGCCAGGCCAACTAAGAGGCGATTGACTCCCGCTTTTTTAGCAATCAAATCTCCAACTGCCGCAACGCCGCAGACATGATCGAAGCGTTTTTTAGAAATTCGTGGTTGGGCAAATTCGCGAGCAATTTCTAGGGTCATGCCCGCAGGAATACCGGGTAATTTTTTCGTTTTTTCCTTGGTCTTTGGCACTGTTCTATTCTTCTTTGCTTCGGTAAAAATTATGGGCTTTGATCAAAACGTTCACTTCTGGTGGCACCATATACAGTACCGTCTTTCCGAGGCCGATGCGCTTGCGAATGTTCGATGCAGAAATTGCTATTCCGGGAAAATCTACAATTCTGACGTCAGCTCCTTCAATTTGTTCTGGTGTGGTTTGGGCGATTGTCTGAATGACGCTCTCGTTGTGCTCGTCAGAGAGATATCGTAAGCGAGGCACAACCAAAAGCCGGCAAATTCTCAATAGCTCTTTTGAATTATGCCAGTCTTTGAGGAAGGGAACGTTGTCGCCACCAATGATTAAATTGACACTGCTTACGCCGCTGGCGATGATTTCCTTGACTGTATCAATTGTGTACGAAGGGCCAGTGCGTTCTAATTCTAGCCTTGAGGCCTCAAAAAACGGATTGCTGGCTACAGCCGCTTCAACTAATTTATGACGGTCCTCTCCTGCCAGAAGGCCGACCTGCCGATGGGGAGGGTGGGGCGAGGTGACGAATAGTACTTTGTCGAGATTGAATTGATCTCTGGCACATTCGGCAATGAGCATATGACCCAAGTGAATGGGATTGAAAGTGCCGCAGAATAGACCGATTTCACTCATTTTTGTTTAGTTCGCGTGTAGACTCGCGGCAACCTGGTTCGCAATCGACAGGCTAACTCATAAGTAATGGTATCAAGAGTTTCGGCCCATTGACTTAAAGTTAGCGAAGTCTGTTGCCAGTCAGCAGAATTTTTGGCGAGGTCGCCATCGCTGCCAATTAAAGTTATGACGTCTCCTTCTTGGGCCTCGGGCACATTGCTGATATCAAAAAGCATCTGGTCCATACTTATGCGACCCACTTGATTAACTTTTTTGCCCATTAATAAGCCTTGCATGCGGTTAGAAAGCTTGCGATCTACACCATCGGCATAACCGATCGGAATTGAGGCTAGCACTGTTTCTTTAACGGCAGTCCAGGTGAAGCTATAACCAACCGATTGGCCGGCAGCAATCGTATTTATATGATTTATTCGTGCTCGCACAGACATTGCCGGTCTAAGCGGCAAATCTGGCGATACCGCATCTGGTTGCAGGCCATAGAGGTAGAGGCCTACTCTCACTAAGTCGTAGTGCACCTCGGTGAAGGCAGTTGCTTCACTTGAGGCTAAATGGAAGAAAGTATTCGCGAAATACTTTTTCGTCAATTCAACAGATTGACTGAATAGTTTGTCTTGTTCAGCCACAGATTCTTTATTGGCAGCTTTGGCTAAGTGGCTATAAACACTTACCAGCTCAAGGGTCGGCAAGCTCTTAATTAACTTGAGGGCGTCTTCTAATTGGTCGAACTGCACACCGAGGCGATGCATACCCGTGTCTACCTTGAGATGTACTCTCGCTTTGCCACAAGCGGCCACGTCACGAATTTGTTTTTCGCTAGTGATAGTGATGTCTAAATTGTTTTCAAGAGCCGTGTGGATTGCCCATGACGGTGTTGGGCTCAAGATCAGAACTGGCAGTTTGATGCCGCTAGCTCGCAGCTGTGTCCCTTCGTCGATGGAAGCTACTCCGAGCCAGTCTATGCCATCGCTTGAAGCCTCTAGAAGCTCCGCTACGCTTGATGCGCCGTGGCCATATCCGTCGCTCTTTACTACTGCCATCAGCCGTGGCGCACTGCTTGGGCTCATTCCTTTTATATCGGCCTTGATGCGATTGCGGATGAATTTGAGATTTTGCTCAATGGCGTTCAGGTCTACTTCGACCCAGGCGTCGCGTCGAATCGATGTGAGGTTGGCTTGGCGTGTGGGGAGCATTAGTAAATTATCGACATACTCAGTGTTTGAAGCTCTTCGTAGAGCTTTACTTTATGCTAGCATTGCTGTCGGTAGCAATAATTATTTCCACTAAACCCAAGCTCATTAAGGGCTTCGAGAGTGGTCGTAATTAAGGTGAAAAGTTAAAAACTGCTGTCAACCTAGGTTTGGCTCAGGTTTTAAGAAGCCCCTGGTGGCTTGGAATCTCTTGGGAAGCCCGAGATGTATCTCTTACAGAGAAGTCTCACAAGTTCAATTTTCTAGGAATTTGGTTCTAATCTTCAAAGGGGTGGAGAGTCTTGAATAAAGCAGAATTAGTCGACATCGTAGCTAAAGAAGCTGGAACGACAAAAAAAGACGCCGAGCAAGTTATTAACAAGATGATGGATACCATCATTAAGCATGTTGCTCGCGATGAGAAAGTTACTTTGGTTGGTTTTGGCACCTTTGAAGCCCGTCAGCGTAAAGCGCGTACTGGCCGCAACCCTAAAACAAATGAACCATTGCACATTCCAGCGAAGCGCGTTGCCGGTTTTAAAGTCGGTAAAGAGTTTGCTGAATCAGTAAACAAAGATAAAAAAGGCAAATAAGCCTGAGTGAGCATATAGGAGGTTCGAGTGGGGTTACCTAGAGTTGCAGTAATCGGTTGCGGAAACTGGGGCAAAAACCTGGTTCGCAATTTTGCTCACCTGGGTGCCCTCTCGACCGTCTGTGATGCTGATCAGAAGCGTCTAGATTACGTCTCTAAAGAGCATAAAGGTATCGCTGTTACCAGCGACTACGACAGTGTCCTGGCTGACCCGATGGTGAGCGCTTTGGTCATTGCTACTCCTTCTGATACGCATTTTGAGTTAGCCCAAAAAGCGCTATTAGCTGGCAAGCATGTCTACGTTGAAAAGCCTTTGGCTCGCGATGTGAAACATGCCGAAAAACTCGATGAGTTGGCAACCGAGCGCAATCTTGTCCTGATGGTGGGCCACTTGTTGCTCTACCATCCTGCTGTTAATTGCCTCAAAGATTTAATTGCTTCAGGTGAATTGGGCGACCTATTATTTGTTCGCTCTGACCGCATGAATTTCAATAATTCACGTCGCGACTGGAGCGTACTTTGGGATTTGGCCCCCCATGATATTTCGATGATGAGCTATCTACTTGATTGCGAATCACCAGAAGTGAGCCGTGTCGGTGGTTGGGACACACTGGGCGATGGCCTAGTAGATGTTGCTTACCTCGACTTGACCTTCCCGATGGGCAACCGCAGTATTCCTGGGCAAGTGCGCAATAGCTGGATCGATCCCCAAAAACTAGTGCGCTTGACCGTAAACGGCACCAAGAAAACTGCCGTTCTCAACGATACTCAGCAAGAAGATAAACTGGCTTTGCACAGTGTTACTCCTGAAGGCCGCATGGTCGTCGAGTACCCCTACTATCCAACTGGCGAACCATTGCAGTTAGAGTGCGAGCATTTCCTTCAATGTATTTTGCGCGGTGAACGTCCTCGTACTGATGCAAATAATGCCTACCATGTGGTTCGCGTTCTTTCTGATGTTGAAAAGCGTTTGTCTGCTCGTCCACGTCGTGTAAATGCAATCGCAACATCCCGTTAGGATTTGCTTGCAGGTCTACACAACATCTTTCAGCCGTGTATAATTTCTTTCTGCGCTGGTTCTCTGATGGCTCGAAGCCGTTATGCGGGAGTAATTCAGTGGTAGAATGCCTCCTTGCCAAGGAGGATGTCGAGAGTTCGAATCTCTTCTCCCGCTCCATTTTTAAGCTGCCCTCTGGGCAGCTTTTCTTTTTTCTGCTCTATTAACAGATTTAAAAGATTGCCTTGCTTGAGCTATATTAGTCATGTAAGCGATGCATGTAAGTTTTGCGCGCAAATAAATCTGGAGAGTGACATCGGAATGACTGACGGAGTGCAAGATCCAGCCAATGACGGCTCTAAAGCCGCTGAAACTTCTGAGCCCAGTGAGCTGAGTGATGCTAGTAATACTAGTTCACCTTCGGCCGTAGAGGCCAGCCCAGAAGTCGCCGCTAAAGCTGTCGTCGACACGAATGTCGGTGCTGCTCAAAGACGTTCACCGTGGCAATCTTCGATGGCCGCGATTCAGTATATCGGCCAGGCTTCGGCCACTGATGAAGTGCAAGTGCGTACATCAGATCGCGTCACTGTCGTTGCTTTGTTAGTTTGCTGTATAGCCGAAGTGCTGTCGCTTGTATATACGCCTATGGCCAGCATGCGCTTGGCCTTCATTGCTATTTCTGATGTAGTTTTGGCTGTAGCTGTGACGATGTTTTTGGTTTATCGTCTTGGAATCTTGTCGTCTCTTGGGAAGCGTCAGGCCTTAATTTGTTGGCAGCTGATGATGGGCTGCATCTTTCTAGGCATTTTCCTTTGCGTAAATGTGGCTGCTGGTGTAGCTTTGGGCGTGTCGGCAATGTATCCTGCTGAATTGCCCTAGACTGAAACTGTGGCTTCTAGTCTAAGGTAACTGTAAATAATCCAGCTCTAGTCACTGGGGCGAGCCTTCAGCCATGTTAAAATCCACAATCTAATTTGTATTTCGGCGTATATAGTCACTGAGAGAGAAAGTCATGAAGGTCACCCTCGAACGGGAAGGCAAAAACATAGTAAAAATGGGCATCGAGCTTGAACCTGATAAGGTTTCTCGTGCTTATGAGATGGCTTGTCGCCAGCTCAGTCATCAAGTGCGTATCCCTGGTTTCAGACCGGGCAAAGCGCCACGAATGATTATTGAGAAGACAATTGGTGAAGAAGCAATTAAGCGTGAAGCTTTAGAAAAGCTTGTTCCTGAGCTGATCAACGAGGCTCTTTTAAAAGAAAATCTCGATATCATCACTGCTCCTGAGTATTCCAACTTCGATTTCAAGCTTGGCCAACCGCTTAAGTTTGAAGCTAAGTTTGAAATTCGTCCTGAAGTAAAACTCGGTAGCTATAAAGAAATCGAAGTTAACGTCCCCGAAGTTGCCTTGCCAGAAGACGCCCTAGAGCGTGCTTTGACCAACGTAGCCGAAACCAAAGCATCACTCGCACCTGTCGAAGGTAGAGCTGCTGAAATGGGCGACACTGCTGTTATCGACTTTGAATGTTTTGTTGACGGTCAGCCTTTAGAAGGCGGCAAAGCTGATTCATTGATGCTCGATTTAGTTGAAGGTTCGTTCTTACCTGGTTTCTGCGAGCAAGTCGTTGGTAAAAATGCCAAAGACAAATTCAAAGCCAAAGCCACTTTCCCCGAAAACTACAAGCGCAAAGAAGTAGCCGGTAAAGAAGCCGAGTTCGACGTTAACCTTAAAGAGATTCGCAAGAAGTCTACTCCCGATGTTAATGATGAATTGGCAAAATCAGTTGGCCACGAAAACCTTGATGGCTTGAAAGAGTCAATCAAGGCTGAACTGCACGAAGTGGTCAAGCAGGAGAATGAATCTCGCGCACAAAGAATGGTAGTAGAGGCGGTGGCGCTTAGCGCCCAAGTCGATATTCCAGAAACTATGGTTGAGCGTGAGCGCGACCTGTTACTGGGCCAATTGCGACGCTATGTTGAGCAAAATGGTCAACCATGGGAAGAGTTCGAAGCTACAGACGAATACACTTCAATGAAGACCACCAAATTAGAAGAAGCACGTCAACGTGTGCTCACCTCTTTGGTGCTTGGTGCCGTAGTGCGCGAAGAGAAACTTACTGTTAACGATGAAGAAATGGCTCCCTACTATGCTGAATTGGCCATGCGCTATCAATTGCGCCCCGATCAGTTTGAAGAGTTTGCCAACAACGAAGATGTGCGCAGACAAGTTGCTGAAGAAGTCTTGACCGGTAAGGTTGTAGAACTTTTAGTGAGCACTGCCAAAATTAACTTCGTGCCTGATGAATGTACTGAAGACCACGACCATGCAGCCCATGGCCACAGCGGTAAAGCTGTAGCTAAAGCTGATAAAGACGAAACCAAGGCCGCTGCTGAAAGCAAAGAAAAGCCCAAAGCTGAAGCCGGAAAGAAAGCCAGCAAGAAAGCTGAATAAGCTACTTGCCGGTCGCTAATTAGGTTAAGTGGCTTTCTGAAATACGTGTGAGGTGGCAAATACACTAGAAGCCCTACGGAGAATTTCTCTGTTCAGAGGCTGTTTAATGTGTATTTGCCACTTTTCAGTAAGATAGAATGCCAATTGAGCGATAAAATATTACTTGAGCGACTTGCTCAAAGCTAAGAGACATCCTAGGAAACGGAAGACAAAATGACTACACAAAATTACGGTGACAACAACATCATTAAGTCGCCACCAAGCTCTAAGCAACTGTATGAGATCTGGAGCCAGACTCCTTATGTCAGCCCTGAAGCTATTTACGCACCGACAGTAATTGAAACTACTGCTCGTGGTGAAAGAGCATTCGACATTTTCTCCAGATTGCTGCGCGAGAGAATTATTTTCCTGGGCACCGCAATTGATGACATGGTGGCAAATCTAATTGTCGCCCAGTTGTTATTGCTTGAAGGCGAAGATCCAGAGAAAGATATTCGTTTATATATCAACTCACCAGGTGGTTCTGTTACCGCTGGTTTGGCTATTTATGACACCATGCAGCATATCCGTTCAGATGTATCCACTATTTGCATGGGCCAAGCTGCATCAATGGGTGCTTTCCTTCTATCGGCCGGTAAGAAAGGCAAGCGTCTAGCGCTTCCACACGCACGTATCTTGATTCACCAACCATTGGGCGGAGCTCAAGGTCAAGCAACCGATATCGAAATTCAAGCTCGCGAAATTCTTCGCATCAAGCGCCAATTGAATGAATTGATGGCTGAGCACACTGGTCAATCGGTTAAAACAATCGAGAAAGATACAGATCGTGACAACATCATGACTGCAGAAGAAGCCAAGGAGTACGGCTTGGTTGACCAAGTTATTACTAAACTTGAGCAATCGCCCAGCCTGTCAGCTGTCTAATCGTTCTTAGTTAATGCCCGGGCCCGAGCGCCCGGGCATTTAACTTTGTAGAATGGTGAGTGTGTGATTAAGTAGAACTATAGGTCCTAGATAGGGAAACTAAATGCCAAAACAATCGGACAATCGACTCAAGTGCTCGTTCTGCGGAAAGAGTCAGGATCAAGTGAAAAAGTTGATCGCTGGCCCTGGAGTATATATCTGCGATGAGTGTGTTGATCTTTGCAACGAGATCCTTGATGAAGAACTGTTCGAAGGCGGCGCTGCTGCTCAGCCTGCTCCAGAAACATCAACTCCGCAAATGGTTGATATTCCTAAGCCTCAAGAAATTAAGGCCTTCCTCGATCAGCACATCATCGGTCAATCAAGGGCCAAGAAAATTCTTTCAGTGGCTGTCTACAACCACTACAAGAGAATTAGCCATAACGCTGAATTGGCTGATCAAGTTGAAATTTCAAAATCAAATATTCTGCTGATCGGACCAACCGGATGCGGTAAAACCCTTCTGGCACAGACTCTTGCTAAGTTGCTTGATGTTCCGTTCGCTGTTGCTGACGCCACCACTCTGACAGAGGCTGGTTATGTTGGCGAAGACGTTGAGAACATTCTGCTCAGACTTTATCAATCAGCTGATTATGATGTGAAAAAGGCCGAACGCGGCATCATTTATATCGATGAAATCGACAAAATCTCACGCAAGTCTGAGAACACCAGCATCACCAGAGATGTCTCTGGCGAAGGCGTTCAGCAGGCTCTGCTCAAGATGATTGAAGGAACCCTTGCCAATGTACCGCCACAAGGTGGCCGCAAGCATCCTCATCAAGAATTCATTCAAATCAACACTGCCAACATTCTCTTTATTTGCGGCGGAGCATTTGTAGGCTTAGACAAAATTGTTGAGGCCCGCGTTTCTTCTAACCGTAATATCGGTTTTGGTAGTGAGCGTCCACTGACAGCCTGGGAAAGAGAGCAACGCTCCTCCAAGATTCTCATGGACACTGCTCCTGATGACTTGCTCAAGTTCGGCTTGATTCCAGAATTTGTGGGCCGTATGCCGGTGACTGCTGTATTAGAAGCTCTCGATGTTGAAGCTTTAGTGCGCATTATGGTTGAGCCGAAGAACGCTATCATCAAGCAATATCAACAGTTGCTATCGCTTGATGGAGTTGAACTTAAGTTCGATACCGAATCAATTCGTGCTGTAGCCGAAGAAGCACTTAAACGTAAAACCGGGGCTCGAGCCTTGCGTTCGATCGTTGAAGAAATCATGCTCGATATCATGTACGAAGTGCCGTCGCGAACCGATATTAAGGTCTGCCATATCACTAAGGAACTTGTCGAAAAACGATCGACTGCAGAGCTACTTCAGCTTCCAAAGGCTAAACTGAAGGGGGAGATTGCCTAAACGCTTCTAAAGCTGAAAGGCTAAGGAACTACTTTTCAAGGTATTACTTCAGTAAGTATTCCTTTTAAAAGCATTCTCCTTTAATAGCATCAGTTTTTCTCGTTGAGGCCAGTTAACGCCTTATGGTGGATTTGAGCACTGAAGTTTTCCCCCTCATCCCTTTGCGGGATGTTGTGGTCTTTCCCCAAATGGTAACGCCTTTGTTTGTTTCGAGGCCGCGTTCGATCGCGGCTCTCGAACAGGCTTTGATGCGCGATGATCGGCTTGTAGTCCTTGTCGCACAAAAGGAGCCCGAGACTGAAGACCCTAAAGTCGATGACCTCTATACCGTCGGCACCTTAGCTGAAGTCATGCAAATGCTGAAACTTCCTGATGGCACTGTCAAAGTGTTGGTGGAAGGTTCTATGCGTGTTCTTCTTGATGTCACTGAAGATGCTCCTGAGCATTTCACCGCCAAAGTAGAAGAGCGCAGTGAGATTTTGGTTGATGATGAGACCACTCGCACCCTCATCAAAATTTCAGTAGAAAAGTTTGAGCAGTATGTTAAATCGACAAAGAAAATCAACCCTGAAAGCCTTCTGGCTGTCTCAGGCATCGGTCAACCCGGACGTCTTGCTGACATCATTGCAACGTATCTAGGCCTCTCGTTAGCTGAGCGGCAGAAGTGCTTAGAGGTAAATGATGCCACCGAGCGCTTAGAGTACATTGGTCAATTGCTCTCTCGCGAGTTAGAGTTGGCTGATTTGGAGCAACAAATTCATGACCGTGTGCGCTTCAACTTAGAGAAGACTCAACGCGAATATTATCTGCGCGAAAAATTGCGCATCATCCAAGATGAGCTCAATCAGGATGGTGGCGAACTCGGTGAAATCAACGAGTACAAGCAGAAAATTAAAAAGTCGAAGATGGCGGGTGTGGCGCTCGAGCGCGCTAATAAAGAGTTAGGCCGTCTTGAAAAGATGATGCCACAGAGCGCTGAAGCCGGTGTCATTCGTACCTATTTAGATACTCTAGTGGCCCTGCCTTGGGCCAAGCGTTCGCGCGAAGTAATTGATTTGCATAAGGCCGAAGAGATTTTGACCGAAGATCACTATGGTCTAGAAAAAGTAAAAGAACGTATTTTGGAATATTTGGCTGTGCGCAAATTAGCCAAAGAACCAACCGGAACTATTCTCTGTTTGGTCGGACCGCCCGGTGTTGGTAAAACCAGTTTGGTTAAGTCGATTGCCCGAGCCATGAACAGACAGTTTTCGCGAATTAGTTTGGGAGGCGTCAGTGACGAAGCTGAGATTCGTGGTCACAGACGTACTTACATAGGCGCTATGCCAGGTCGAATTATTCAAGCCGTTAAGCAGGCTGGAACAAAGAATCCGGTTATTCTGCTTGATGAAATTGAGAAGATGACTCGCTCATATCAAGGCGACCCAATGGCTGCCATGCTTGAAGTGTTAGATCCAGATCAAAATGATTCTTTCACCGATCACTATTTAGATGCTCCCTTTTCACTTTCAGAAGTTGTCTTCGTTGCTACAGCCAACAGCTTAGAGCAAGTGCCAAGGCCGCTCTTCGATCGATTGGAAATCATCTCGATTTCGGGATACACAGAAGAAGAAAAAGTGGCTATCGCCGAGAACCATATTCTGCCCAAGATTCTTTATCGTCATGGTTTAGACGATAAGCAGCTTAAAATTCCAGCTGCTTCACTTCGCAAAATTATTCAAGAGTACACTCGCGAAGCGGGTGTGCGGAGCTTAGAGCGTAACCTTGCTAATGTTTGCCGCAAAGTCGCTTCGCAAGTTGTTAAAGAAGAAGTCGAGTCAGTTAAGTTGCTACCGAATTTGGTGCCTAAGTTTTTAGGGCCACCAAAGATCGTGCGTGAAAACGAAGTAAAAGGTCCTCAAGTCGGAATCGTCATGGGTTTGGCATGGACAGAAACTGGTGGTGAGACTTTATCTATTGAAGTTAACACCATGCCAGGTAAAGGCAAGCTGCAACTGACAGGTCAGCTTGGTGATGTTATGAAAGAGTCGGCTGAAGCAGCCTTTAGCTATATTCGAAGTCACGCTGAGTTACTTGGTATTCCTGCTAACTTCCATGAAACTCTCGATATACACATTCACATCCCCGAAGGCGCTACTCCAAAAGACGGCCCTTCTGCTGGTGTAGCAATGTGCTGTGCCCTTGTTTCCGCAATCTCCAAAAGACCGGCCCGTGGCTCATTAGCTATGACAGGCGAAATTACTTTGCGAGGCCGCGTGCTACCAATTGGTGGCTTGAAAGAGAAGGTTCTTGCTGCTCTGCGTGCGGGAATCAAGACTGTTATATTGCCGCGCAGTAACGAGAAAGATTTAGCTGACATTCCTGATTATGTTAAAGAGAAGGTAGAGCTGGTTCCTGTCGCTCACCTTGATGAAGTGTTTGCTTTGATATTCAAAGATAAAACAAAGAAAACCGAAGCCGCAAAAACGCGTAACACCGTTGGCGGTGCTAAACGTAGTGCTCTTGGTCGGGTCAAATAAGAGGTTCTAATAATATGCGTTTGTTCAATGTCGTTATGTCAGCGGCTTCGCTTTTGATTGCGGTGGCTCCAGCTTTTGCTGCAGATGCGCCTGCTACTTCATCAGTGACAACCAAAACAGCTTCGACGACTCTTACTCCGGCTAAGAAGGCCCTAATTCTTGAGCTTCTGAAAATGACCGATGCTGACAAGCAAGTAGAGATCATCATTAATCAATTGACCCTCTCACATCAGCGTCGTTATCCAGCATTGTTTGCCCAGGCCGTAAACGCCGCACCAAATCTTTCTGAAGAAAAGAAGAAAGAGTTGATTGCCAAAGTGCAAGAGCAAAGTGTACGTTCATCTGAAAGACTGCGTCAGTTGTTCGTCACTAAAATCGATTTGAGCAAAGTAATGCAAGAGGTGGCTTTGCAAGTCTACGACAAGAATTTTACTGAGTCTGAGATGCAAGATATCATCACGTTCTATAAAACACCCACAGGCAAAAAGACTCTGCAAGCTTTGCCAGCAGTCATGAGTGAGTCGATGGAAATGACCACCGCCCTAATTACTCCTCCACTAACCGATATTATGAAACAAGTGATGGACGAAGAGCGTGAGCGCTTAAAGGCTACAGATGCCGAAGCCTCTGGTTCGTCTAAATAGTTCAAGTGTTTCAAGTAGTTCAAGTATTTCAAATATTTTAAATGCTTCGAGTGCCGCTTCTCAAAAATAGCCCTGAACGCACCTGTTGTTTCAGAAATAGTTGAGTACTCAACTATTTCTGCTACGAAAAACTGGCCTTTTCCGGCCTCGAAAATAGTTGAGTACTCAACTATTTTAAAGAAGTAGAACTAGGGTTTCTAGTTTTAGAAAATACTTGAGTACTCAAGTATTTTCGATTAGAAGCTCAGCTGTTTCTCAGCCCAACCAGACCAGGCTTATTACTTAGCTCTCAGTTTTGCTTCCATATCGTCTAATTGCTTCAAGCGAGCTGAGGCAATTTGCCCAGGCAGCATGCCAGCTTTCATTGCTTTATGGCGATTGATTTCGCCGCGAACTTGGATGCGCAAGGTATCTAGCATCGAGAAAGCGGATGACGGTATTGCAATTAGAGAAGCTGTAAACAGAAGGTCGTTTGTAACTCGACCGGCTCTCACTGACTTGTCGTTGTAGTGATGATTGAAACCAGGAATGGCAAAGAGAATACCTGACGCAGTTTTTGTTCCGCCCACGTAGAGACCGGCTCCGATGTTTTGGGTGGCAGTTAACTTAGCCGCTGCATTTTTCTTTTGGCCAGCGCGAATTTCGTCGTTGAAGACCTTCTGGTGCTCGCCATACATGCCTTCTCTGTCAAGAGCTGTGGCTACCGAAAGGTTCGAGACCTTGCCTTGTTTAACTAGCTTATCGAGAACAGCTAAGTCTGACTCTAAGACTTGTACTTTAGATTCGTTGGAATCTTGTACTACGCGTTTGATGCGATGCTTGGTAAGTTCGCCCACCCCTTTAGCCGCCACTCTGCTGAGTATTGGACCCCACATAGTTAGCTGTCCCGATACTATAAATAGTGCACCAGCTCTGCCGTTCCAGATTCTGTGTTTTCTGTGAAGAGAGAGGTAAGCAAATTCGTAGCCAATGGCGTTAGTTGTGTATTTGGCGAAGTCAAAGAAGTATTGCCATTGTTGGAAGGCAATAAGTTTTCTCGCACCAACGTGGAAGCGTTGAAATTCTTGCAGCGACTGATCGCGCAAATCTTTCAAAACTTTTCCTTCAGCATCGTCGACTTCAACGTGACCGCTGAGTGCTGGAGATGAGGCCTCGACCTTTGTTAGAGCAGCTCTTTGAGCCATTAGTGAGTCGATGTCGTTTTTTATGCCCTCTACATGCTTGGTAGCAGCAGTGGGTGAAAATCCGTGACGTCTTGCTATAACATCGTGGTAGCCGTTAACACCAAATTCAAAAACTGCTGCGCTGGCACCGATGATCGAACCTATCATTGGTATGTAGTTCGCACTTTCTTGTACGTGGCGGTGAACACCTTGTGCTCTGTGCAAATAGGAACCGCGGTTAGCAACAGATATAATTGCTCCAGCTAAACCAGTTCCGGCGTTGATTTCTTGCAAACCCGCATAGCGCCAACCTTTCCAGCGGCCTTGCTTGGCTACTTCTTGGCTATAGTGCAAGTTGAATTTTTGAAGTTCAATTTCTTTCAGTAAAATCTGTTTGGTCAGATCGTCAATCTTATCTACTGATTCTTCTGGTGTAATTGATGCACCACCCGACAGAGTAAATTGTTCAGATGCAGGGCTCTGAGCTAAAGTGGGTACTTCTGAATTCAACTGCGGCGGTCCATCGGTTGATTCTACTACTTCTTCTTCTGTAGCACTGTTTGTTTCTGGACTGCCCAGAGGCCCACTGAGAGTGAAGTTACCGTAAGCAATCTTTGATGTATCTTTTTTTCCGCTATTAGTAAAAGTGAAATTATTAGTTTCAGCTTCTTTCGTATTGCTAGCGTCGGTATCGATAGCTTGGCTGGTTAATCCCGTCTCGCCGACTGCAAAAGCCTCGGCCTTGTTGAGCGGTTGAATTAGTTCCGCCTCCACCGGATCGGTGGCTGTCTCGATAGCGACTTCTTCGGCTGTTAGTATCTCTGTCTTTGACTGACCAAGAGCTTTCGCTTCTGCTGGTTCTGTCAGGAAGTCTTTGGCCTCTGCTGTATCTATTAAGGCTGGCGCAGCTAAGCAAACAAGGTTCGATTGAATTGTGAATGATGTTGCTAAAAGTGCGCAAACGATTTTTTTACGACTATTTCTCAATGCCACAGAAGTGATTCCTATTTGTTTTGACTGATAGAGCAGTCGGAAGCGAAGTTTCACGTACCGGTGCTTGACAAGGTCGCTGCTTCAATCTGAGTAAAAAAGTAATCGTAGGCCAACTATGTGATGATAATGTGATCACCAACTATTTTACAATTTTTTTTATACCAGAAGACCAACCCCTTAGATTTCTAAGGTGTTGGTCTTCTGATATCGGTCGTTCCTAGCGATACCACCCCTGATACTGCTTTGGAATCTCACTTTGCCCGAAGCAAAGTGTCGGGAAAAACTTATCTGTTCTTTCTATGCTGTTCATAGAGTTTGTTGATTTGATTTATTTCGTTGTTGCGGTTCGCTTTCCATGATTCGACACCGGAGAAACCACGCTCGCCATTGCCAAGTGTATGGATTTTGCCGTCGGTGCCAACATAACCAGCGTTAGAGTAGGGAACAGTTCCGCCGCCTTCATGGAATCCAGGAATATGCTGGCTAATATTTCCATTCAGATCGCCGAGACCACTTTTCATAACGAGAGCACGGCCTTTGAAGTCATCTGCTAATCCTCTTTCCATCGCTCCGTTGATAGCAATGCATGGTCTGCAAGGATTTCTGTCAGCCGCTTGGTCGTATCCGATTTCCATGATGATAGGTAGGCCCAGTTCTTTAGATAGTTGTTTTACTTTCTCAAGATCATCGCCACTATATTTGTGATCTGTTGCTTGCTTGATGCGCTCTTGTCTTTCCGCTTGCTTCTCTTTTTCTAATTTAGCAGCATCTTGCTGCTCGATAGAATCGGGTTTTTTCTCGTCTTTAGTGGCTTGGGCATCTTTGGCGGCTTGGGCGTGTTTAGCGGCTTGAACTTTGGCTTCTGCCACATCTTTTTCGTCTTTTAGGAATAGTGTTTCTTCTTTCGCTTGTTGCTTTGGCTCTTCTTTCTCTTGTTCTTGCGTCTGTTCTTGCGTTTGTTCTTGAGCCTGCTCTTTAGGCTTCACTATTGGCTTTTCTGTCGGCTTTTCAGTCGGCACAGTTTGCGGTGGTGTGAAATCAAATTTGGCGTTGGCAAGATTTTTGGCGGTGTTGTCAGAGGCAAAGCGGCTCTGATCTTGTAAGCCAGCGCTTATATCGGCAGTCCAGTGAGTACTAGTTACTTTATCTGGGCCAGCATTGCCTTTCTCATCCACTTTGAGAGATTGAACGCTAGTGAATGCCAAGTCAATTGGCTGCCCATTGCAGTCTTTTTGGTTTTCTTTGATCCACTTGTCCCATCCTTGCATTGATTTGTCATTCGGATTTTCTGCCAGTTTTTGCGCTACAGCATCTTTATCGACAAACATGAATTTCAAGTTTGGATTTTCTTTCTGCAATTGCGGCAATTTCTCTAGCAACTCTGTACTGCCGGGCGTATCCTTGCCCCCGATGATAATGGCAACTCCATCTTTTTCTTTGGCTGCAGCGTTGTAAGCATCTTTCGCTTGGCCGACCGAGAATGCGCCTGACGCTTCGATTTTCTTTTCCCAATCTGTTTTAGGTTTGTCGTCTGCTTTCGTTTGCTCGTTAGGCTTGTCGCTTTCTTTTTTGCCAGGCTCACTACCGTTTCGTTTGCCGTCGAATATGTCATTCTCTATCGAGAAATCTTTCATCATTTTGTCGGCATCACTGCCTGGATGAAAGTATTCATCCTTGGTGGAGTCGTTGGCGACGTGGGCTTGGTACTTCTTGAACTGCTCAGGCCCTAGGTCCTTCTGCAATTGCTCCATCGAGATGGGCTTACAATATTGGTCTGTGCAGTCAATCGCTTTGTCTGGTCCGGCTGCCTTATACTTGTGCTCGTTAGGCTCGGCGCTAGGTCTGTCAAGTGTCTGTTGGCCCATGATGGTAAATCTCGCTTGAAGAATGGTAAGTGGTCTGATAGGAATACTGATAGGAATACTGATAGGAATACTGATTAGGGGACTGATAGAAATACTGGTCGGAAGATTAGTAAGTTGCGCTTCAGGGGTGAATGTCCTTTCAGACTAATCTGAGATTGTTGCAGCATTGTTGCAAAGTGGAAAAGACCAAATTGCTTGCCTGGAATAGGCGAATCTGAGGACGGACCGTTTGCGAGCACCTCAACTAGGAATTAGCTTCAAGGGATGTCTGCTGATTTTCTGCCCCCTGTTGGTGCAGGTATTCTTAAGTGCGGGGCTCCTGTCTTTAGAGCAGGCTGCTCAGAATGCAGAAAAAGCTGAACGGCGCTCGAAAGAAATTCTGGTACGCATCACAGAATTCCAGAAGACAAACTACGACATGGTTCAATACACTGTTCTATTTACTTCGTTTGGGCGCGAGCAATATCGACAGACTGCTTTCGAGAAACAAGTCGAACTTAGCTGGCGCCTCAAGACACTTGAAGCCGCATTGAAAGAGCAGCCAGAGCAGGCTGAGAACTTGAAGAAGCTCGTTGCTGCTACTGGCGAGTATATCTCTAGATTCCGTCAGATTCTCAATCAATTGGGTGAGGGCAATACTAAGTACGCCGCAGTATTGGCGCGAGATTTGCGAGACTGTATTTTGGTTGATAGAAACAATATTGCTCAGCTCAATGAAAAAATCATTCGTCTTGAGCAAGAACGACTGACTAAGTCTCCAGAATCTTCTTCGAGGCTGCGTGACGATCAGCGTCGCTTGATATTCGCCGGGATTGCTCTAAACTTCTTGGCCGGGCTGTTTGCTTCTTTCTTCTTCTTTAAAGATATTGCTTCGCGAATAGGCAAAATCTATGCTGACACGCGAGCCTATGCTGCACAAAAGCCAATGCAGCCGGTCTTAGAAGGGCGCGATGAAATATCGCAGTTAGACCGCAGTTTGCATGAGATGGCTAATGAGCTCACTATCTCGCAAGAAAGAGAATCTGCCATGCTGGCCAATGCTGGCGATGTTATTTTTACCCTGACTAGTGGATTAACCTTGAGCGCTGCCGGAGGAGTCAGTGAACAGCTCTGGGGCACCAGCCCGCAAGACTTACTAGGCACACGGTTTATTGCATTGATCGATCAACAAGACGAAAAGCGTGTGAGAGACGTTCTGCACGATCTTGAGCCAGGTACGAATACTAGTTTCTTTGCTGTCTTGAACGTGCGAAATTATTCGCGCGTTGAGTTTCAAATAAATGCAAGCCGTTCACGCGATGGTCTCAGTATTTATTGTGTTGCTCGCGACGTCTCTGACGCGCGGCGCATTGAGCGCGCCAAGCAAGAGTTCGTCAATATGTTAAGTCATGATTTGCGCACGCCGCTTATGAGTCAATTGACTTTCCTTGAGCTTCTGAGCACAGGCAACTATGGTGAGCTGAGTGAGAAAGGAGCCAACCGTGCGCGTTCAGTGGCAAATAATTTGAAGGTTTGTGCCGGCCTGGTTGATGACTTCCTTGATATTGAACAGATGGAAACAGGTAAATTTGAGCTTAGAAAAGAGAGCTGTGAGGTGACCAAGCTAATCGTGTCAGCTCTTGATCTAGTCGCTGACTTGGCCCACAAGCGAGGCATTGAGATTATTGTCGAGAATATTCCTGCGATGGAAGTACCAGCTGATGAGAGACGTATCGTTCAAGTAATTCAGAATTTTGTTTCGAATGCCATCAAATATGGTGCGAAGGAAGAATCTGTTGTGCGAATTGAATCGCGCTTGGTACACGACCCGAAAAATGCTCAGATTGAAATTGCGGTGCTTGATAATGGACCGGGTCTTCCTCCAGAAATTAAGGACCGTCTTTTTGATCGCTATGCCAGTCATGTTCAGGCCGGCGGAGCAAGTTCGTCGAGCCGTTCGTTGATGAACAGCAATGGCCTCGGTCTGGCCATTTGCAAAGAGATTATTCAGGCCCATGGTGGAACCCTCGGCGGCGAAAACCTGCCAGAAGGTGGAGCTAAATTCTGGTTCCGCTTGCCACTCGAAGCATGAAGTAAAATAAGCGAGAGATTCGGGTACATAACCAAGAGTGAAGCGGCAAACAGTGAGTATTGGTGAGTAGATTAGCTAACAGAATAGCGAGCAAATAAGCTAGCAAATTACGTGGCAAATAAGAGGAAGAGAGAGCTTTGGCGAGAATCTTGTTGGCAGAAGACGACACACTAGCAGCGCAACTGCTAAAAGATGTGCTCGAAGGCGAGCGCCACACCGTAGACATGGTTCACGATGGCAATGACGCATTGTCTATGCTCGGTGCTTATAGCTTTGATATTTTGATTCTCGACATTACTATGCCGGGTTTAGATGGACTATCAGTATTGAAAGAGTTTCGCCGCAATGGTGGTTTGAATCCAGTGTTGATTTTGTCAGGCAGAGGAAAGAGTGAAGACAAATCGCTTGGCCTTGATTTGGGCGCCGATGATTACATGGGTAAGCCCTATGATGTGCGAGAGCTGTCTTCGCGTATAAGAGCTTTATTGCGCCGAGATCCGCAGCTTGCCTCTGAAATTATTCAGTGTGGCAATTTAAAACTCGACAGCAAAGCGGGGAAGGTCCACCACGGCCTAGAAGAGATAAAGCTGCTCCCTAAAGAGTATTTACTTCTCGAATTCTTTATGCGGCACCAAAATCAGCTTTTTTCTGCTCAAGACTTATTGAACAAAGTTTGGCCTTCTGATTCTGACGCTACCGAAATTGGCGTACGCACCACAGTTGCGCGCATCCGCAAAAAACTCGGCGAAGAAGAAAGCACCTTGCTGCAATCAATTTATGGGCTCGGTTATCGCTTTGGCACGAAAGAGTAGACATTATTATTTGTTTGACAATTGCGCTTCAACAAAGCGTCCCTGCTTCTCGTCCCAGCGATAGCATTTGAGGGTGCCGCAACACCCGGTAGCTACCGATACCTTTTCTTTTAGCTTGTCGAGGTTTACGGCGGTCGCTGAGTTAAACGGTTCACTTACCATGATTGAAGCGCGCCAATCTTTTGCGGCCAGCGGCGGTTGCATCATCACTGCTAAGAAGGCAGCTTTACCCAACATCGGTGCGCCGCAAAAATCTTGTGGCAAATTCAAAAGAAGAAATCTTTCGCGTTTAGTTTGAGCGGCAATACTCATCTCAGTAACCTGCTGCTCTAAGGTGTGCATCATGGTTGCTGCCTCTTCAAAAGGCTTCAAGTTATTGAGTAGAACAACACTCCACACGGTGCCGAGAAATACCGCTGCAAGAGCGTTGAGAGCGCTCATTGCTGTGCTTCTTGTGTCAATCATTAGGCCCATTGAGAGCATCGCGCAGAAGGCTGCCGATGATAGAAAGAAGAGTCTGAAGCCAACTAGGTTTGGATAGATGTGCCAGATTTGAAAAGTAAGGAGAACATTAGCGATGCCCCAAATTGCAAAAAATGCTAACACTTTAGCAAACGCTTTGTTTCGCACAGCCGTGGTGACCAGGTTAAGTAAAGCTAGGGCGTAGCTCAATAGCATTGCTTGGGTGTAGGGCTGTGGCAGCGGATAGTGCTCGTTAATGGGAATGAGAATTTTCATCAATGTGCTGACGTCGAGAAAGTTGAGAAACTGCTTGAACATGGTCTTCAAGTGTATTTTTCCGTAGCCACCTACTTGACCATGAAGAACGATTGTTCGAAGAACAGCGAAGGCTGCAAGGGTGGCGATGAAAGGTGCTACTTGACGCAGTGCTGCAATCAGCTTGTTCTTAATAGATCTTGCCGGTGACGCCGATTCTATCGGCAATGGCTTCTGTTCTGTTTCTGTGTCTGTTTCTGTTTCTGTATCTGCTGTTTCTGCGCCAAACAACGAAAGCAGTTCAGCAACGAAAAGCACCGCTGGTAGTGTAATCGCTGTTTCTTTTGAACCCAGTGCCAACCAGAAAGTAACGAGCGAAGCAATCATAAACTTGTTCGAGATCTTTCCACTGTCAGCCTTTGGCTGGTTTCTGAACAGAGCATAGAAATAGAAGGAGGCTAAATAGAAGGCGGTGGGCAGCGAATCAACCCGGCCTACAATGGTTGCTACTGAGTCAGGGTGACCGGGATAGACAAGCATTAGACCACCAGCGATAACCGCCGCGCTTAGAGCCGCACCTTTTGATACAGCGCGCTTGAGCAGTTCGTTTGTTACTGCACCGGTAAGAAAGCTCACAGCAACATAAAAGAGCAGGTTAGACACGTGCCAACCGAATACTTTGGTTTGCCAGATAGCATAATCAATGACAAACGAGGCACAAGTGGTCGGGCGGTAGGCAATAATTCCGTCTTCTTCGCCACTGGTCCACGAACCAAATAGTTTACCTAGAAGAGCCTCCGGGTGGCCAGTGAAGGTTTGATAGGGATAGACCAGATGACTATACTCGTCGAGGGTGAAGCTGGCCTGGCAGATGCGACCGTAGAGCAAAGTTACAGCAATGCCCAAGCCGATAACAAAAGCGGCACTTCTCAGCACTGCTTTTTTATTCAAGACTTGCGGCGGTCGAAGTTCTTCAGAAGCGCTCATGGCTTACTTCCGTAAACAGATTTGACTATTTCTTTACTGAATGGGCCCGACATTCCTTCTACAGTTGTGTTTGTAAGCTCGACTACGCTCAAGCGAGCAACTGGATCGACAAACCAATGGTGGCCGTATACTCCGCCCCATTGCAGCGTTCCGTTGTTGTAAGGGCCTTTTTCTGGCTTGCCATTTAACAGCACCGATGAGCCATAGGTGAAGCCCCAGTCGCCGCCTGGAGAGATAGAGAGCTTGCCAATTTGACTGGTCGTCATCAGCTTGATTGAATTAGCATTGAGGAGTTTCTTGTCGCTTGTACGTATTGCTTCTAAGAATTTTAGATAGTCTTCCGCTGTTCCCGAAATGCCAGCTCCACCAGACGGAAAGGACTTTTCGTTAAATAGACGATCCGGGGCAAAACTATAGCAGCCGCCATCCGACGATACCAGCTGTAGTGCCTGCATGGGTAAGGGCTCAAGTATTTGATTTTGAGTATCATTAGCAGCTGTTGCTGCTTGTTTTGACTGCTCTCTTAGGCGCACCGGATTATCGTAGTAAGGCCGTGTTAACCTGCTGCGCGAAGCTTTCGCCACCTTGAAATCTGTGTCGGTCATCGCCAGTGGTGCGGTCACTCGACTGCGCACAATCTCTGGCAATGAACTGTTTGCCGCTTGCTCTAATACTGCACCTAGTACATCAATTGAGAGTGAGTAGTTCCATTTCGTACCGGGTTGCGATAGCAAGGGCGCTGAAGATAGTCTACTTAGGTTTTCGGCCATGCTCAAGCCTGGTTGATCAAGACCATCAGAAACTTTTGCACGATGATAAGGGCCGTCGCTTTTTTCAGCGAAGCCGTAGCCGAGGCCTGATGTATGACTCAACAACTGTGATATCAAAATTGGTGGAGCAGAGCCGTCTGCTAACTTTGGTTGGAAGTTAGGCAGGTACTTACTCACTGGGTCGTCTAGCTTGATTTTCCCTTCTTCAACTAATTTGAGTGCTGCGGCCGAGACAATGGTTTTTGACATTGAGGCCAGGCGAAAAATGGCATCTTGCTTCATGGGCTTTTTATTTTCGCGGTCTGAAAAGCCAGCTGCTCGCTTGTAGACGACTCGACCGTCTTTGGCAACGACAACCACTGTGCCAACAATGCGGTTCTGCTCTATAGCGTTGTCGATTGCTTTATTGATACGAGCGGCCAGCTGCTCGTCATTGGTGAAAGAGGTTGCATGCGTGAACTCTGCCTTTGGCGCCTGGTCTTTTGCTAAAGCTGGGCAGGCTGTCGCAGTGAGCAAAAGCGCCTGTAAGGCGGCGAGGAGCGGGCCGATTTGGCTCGGTAATTTGAAGGTCGTCTTTGTCAAGTCTTTGTCCACGTGAAAGGGCGAATTTTATCACTGTTGTAGCGAAAGCCACCTGTTTAGCAGAGGATGAGCGCTATCAGTCTGCTGCAGAAATCGAAGAAGCGATCCGGCAAATTCAATAACGTAAAACAAAAGAGAAAACGTCCGTACTCTTGGCAATCGAGGGAGCCCTATTGCAGGGCGCTTTGGTTAATCTGTGTTAATTGATTTACTCTGTTTATATTCAGCAAATATCTATTTGGGCCCGTGGCTGGCTCACTGGCAGTTAAGCTAGAGTGTTGTCATGGGGCCGTTTTAGGCCAATACCTCTTGGCTCAAATACAGAGAGAATCCTAAACATCAGGAGCTTCTTCACATTTTGTTGCTATCATTTACATAACTGAGGGACGCCACCTGGTGGGGGATACAGAGCTTTTTCGCTCTTCAATCTGCGCCAACGAGCGTGCCTAATAGGCCAATTGATAGTGGTCGCAAACAAGGAGCTCTTTATGGTGATGGCGGAAATTAAAAACAAAAATCAGGCTTACCTCGACATGGATGACAAATATGTCAATCCGGTTCTGTCGCGGTCTGCTCGCATCGTGGCTGAGAGAGCCAGTGGTTCGTACATCTATGATATGAACGGTGATGCTTATCTCGACATGGGTACTGGTATCGCTGTTAACAGTGTTGGCCATTGCCACCCTAAAGTTGTTGCTGCTGCAAAAGCTCAGCTAGACCAATTGATGCATACATCGGTGACCACTCACCATCAACGCTACATTGAATTGGCGAAGAAATTGGTAGAGATCGCTCCATCGAAAAAACTTGATTCAGTTTTCTTGACCAACTCTGGTGCTGAAGCTGTAGAAGGCGCCATCAAAATGGCTCGCTACGTCACTGGCCGTCCTGTTGTGATCAACTTCCGCGGTTCATTCCATGGTCGTACAATTTTCACAACAGCACTGACCACATCTAAACTTTATTACCGTGAAAAGTATGAGCCACTACCTGGTTCTATCTACACTGTGCCTTTCCCTTATCAGTATCGTTCACACTTTAAAGGCGACGCTGATAAGTGCGTAGAAGAAACCTTCAAAGAAATCGAAGTGCTCTTCCACCAGTTTGTACACCCTGAACAAGTGGCTTGCTTCATCGTTGAGCCTATTCAAGGTGAGGGCGGTTATGTTGTGCCACCAAACGGCTTCTTGCCTCGCTTGCGCAAGTTAGCTGACAAGCATGGCATTATGTTAATCATTGATGAAGTGCAATCTGGTTTTGCTAGAACTGGCAAAATGTTTGCTATCGAGCATGAAGGTGTTGAGCCAGATATCATGCTGATGGCTAAAGCCTTGGCTGGTGGTCTGCCTTTAGCTGGTTTCATTTCTAAGAGTGAACACTCGCATAAGTGGCCTGCTGGCCGTCATGGCTCCACATTTGGTGGCAACCCAGTATCTTGCGCCGCTGCCCTAGCTACTATTCAAGTAATTGAAGAAGAGAAGCTTTGTGAGCGCGCTCACGAGTTGGGCGAAAGAATGATGAATCGCCTCCGTGAATTTGCTAAAGGCAAAGATTACATCGGTGAGATTCGTGGCCGTGGTCTGATGATTGGTATCGAATTTAACGATTCTCATGGCGAGCCATCTAAGGAACATGCCGATAAGGTAGCCGAGCGCTGTCTAGAAAACAAAATGATTGTTCTCACTTGCGGTGTTGCCGGCCAAGTAATTCGCTTGATTCCTCCGCTGACTATGTCTGACGCTGAATGCGATAAGGCTCTGGAAATACTTGAAAAATGCATGAAGTTCTAGAACTTCAATAATTTGGGAGAAACAATCTAAATGAGTACATCAACAATGCCTGAAGCATCTGCAAAGAAAGCTGAAAAGCCACATACCTACGGCAATTACATCAATGGCCGCCAAGTAAAGTCAGAAACAGGCGAAACATTTGCTTCTTACAATCCAGCAAAAACTGACGAAATAATCGGTCACTTCGCTGCTTCATCTGTCAAAGATGTTAAAGATGCCGTTGACGCTGCTGCCAAAGCTTATCCAGCCTGGAAGCGCACACCAGCTCCTCACCGCGCTGAAATCTTGCTCAAAGCTGCTCATCTGCTAGAGAGCCGCAAAGAAGAATTAGCTCAGACCATGACCCGCGAGATGGGCAAGGTCATCAAAGAAGCTCGCGGCGACGTTCAAGAAGCCATTGATATGGCCAAGTACATGGCTGGCGAAGGCCGCCGATTGGTTGGCCAAACTGTGCCATCAGAACTACCACACAAATTTGCCATGTCTGTCAGACAGCCAATTGGTGTTGTCGGTTTGATCACTCCATGGAACTTCCCTGTTGCTATCCCTAGCTGGAAGACACTTCCAGCCTTGGTTGCTGGCAACACTGTGGTAATCAAACCAGCTAGCGATACTCCACTTTGCGCTTTGATGTTTGTTGAAATTCTCAACGAAGCTGGCTTGCCACCTGGTGTTCTTAACTTGGTTACTGGCTCTGGTTCAAAAGTAGGCAACGCTCTTGTTGAAGATGCCAGAGTGCATGCAATTTCACTAACTGGCTCTACTGAAGTTGGCAAAAAAGTTGCCGGCCGCTGCGGCGAGTTGATGAAGAAAATTTCTTGCGAACTAGGTGGCAAGAATGCCATCTGTGTAATGGAAGACGCTGACATTGACCTCGCTTTAGAAGGTGCTCTCTGGGGCGCTTTCGGTACCGCTGGTCAACGTTGTACAGCTGCCAGCCGCATTATTGTTCACAGAGCTCGCTATGAAGAATTCTGCACCAAGTTCAAAAAGTCTACTGAAGAATTGAAATTAGGCTATGGCCTTGATGAATCAGTTCAAGTAGGTCCAGTTGTAAACCAAGGCCAACTCGATACAGTAAAAATGTATGTTGAGATTGGTAAAAAAGAAGGCGCTAAGCTCCTTTGTGGTGGCAATGCACTTACCGAAGGCATCTTTGCTAAAGGTTTCTTCCATGAGCCAACCGTATTCTGCGATGTAAAAGCCAGCATGCGTATTGCTCAAGAAGAAATCTTTGGACCAGTAACCTGCATTATTCCAGTAGACAACTTCGAAGAAGCTCTTGAAGTCGCCAACGGTACTGACTTCGGTCTTTCACTCTCGATGTATACCAAAGACGTTAACCGCGCTTTCATGGCTATGGAAGATCTTGAATCAGGAATCGTATACATCAACGCTCCGACAATTGGCGCTGAAATTCAGTTGCCTTTCGGTGGCGTTAAACAAACAGGCAACGGCCACAGAGAAGCCGGTACTGCCTGTATCGACTTCTTCACCGAATGGAAGTCTATATATGTAGATTATTCTGGTCGTTTGCAGAAAGCTCAAATCGATACCGACGAACTCGTTGCTAAAGCTGAATAATAGAAATTCAATTGGAGATAAGAAATGGATTTTGATTTCACACCCGAACAAATTGCAATGCGCAAACACATGCGTGAGTTTGCTGAGCGCGAGATTGCTCCTAAAGCTCAAGCTAACGACCGCGCTTGCAAATTCGACTGGGATATTGCTAAGAAGATCTTCGCTGAAGGCTTTTTGGGTTGCCCAGTGCCAGAAAAATACGGCGGCCTTGGCATGGACTACATCGCTTATGGTTTGATGACTGAAGAAGTTAACCGCGTATGTTCCTCTACCAGAACTCTTTTCTCGGTGCAAACATCCCTAGTTGCTTTGACAATTTTCAAATGGGGCACTGAAGAGCAGAAGAAATTCTACTTGCCTAAACTTTGCTCTGGAGACTTCTTGGGTTGTTATGGTTTGACCGAGCCAGAAGCTGGTTCAGACGCTGCTAACCAACAAACTCGCGCTGTCAAAGACGGCGGTGACTACATTCTTTCTGGTTCCAAAACCTGGATTTCGTGCGGCACCATCGCTACTCACGCTTTGATTTTCGCAACTGTTGATCCATCACTTGGCCACAAAGGCATCACTTGCTTTGTGGTTGATACCAAATCGAAAGGCTTCACCGCTCAAGCAATGCACGGTAAGCTCGGCTTGAGAGCATCAGACACAGCAAGTCTATTCCTTGATGAAGTAAGAGTACCTGCTGAAAATATGCTCGGCAAAGTTG